>DASWZL010000097.1:0-6161 GCA_036404475.1 Thermoplasmata archaeon | reverse complement strand
GAGCCGTCCGTCACCGCGAACCTACTGTTGAGAGCCCAGAAGGCGGTCTGGGAGTTGATGATCTGCCACGGCTCGAAGTCGAGCCACGTGGGCCCGATGTCGTACGTCCCCCGGTCCGTCAACGCCTGGATCCACCGCGCAGTTCCCTGCAAAGTGAGGACTGAGCCCGGCACGGGATTTTGGGCCAGCCATTCTGCCGCGCTCAGGAATTGAGCGGAGTGGGTCGTGCCCGTGTCGAGCTTCTCCCCCTGAAGAGCGCTGGGGACACTGACGTTCGCGAAGAGAAGGGTCAACACAACTGCCATTGCGACGTAGCCCGAGGCCGTGGCCGCCCGCCCCGGGGAGACCTCCCAGGCGGGGTCGCGTCCCGCGGGGTCGACCGTTTCCTGTTTGGGAGCGTGGGACCAGCGTTCTACGGCTTTGTCCAACGTGAGCGTGACTAGGAGCGTAGCCGGGACCGGAAGAAAGTAGACGAACCGCGGATAGTCGGTCCCCACTTGGGCGAGAGTGCCCCCAACGGGGGTAAGCAGAGCAGCGACTACCCCGCCCACGGCGACCGTGAACCGGCAGTCTACCCAGTCAGGACGAAGGCGTCGGACGAATACGAGGGCGAGGATCAGGACACCGGACACACCGGCGAGAAGAACCATGGCCACGGTAGGGCTCATGTAGAGCGCAGGTCCCGCGGGAAGGAACGCTGGGCCGTTCGCCAGCGGCGCGAAGAGCTGACCTACATTGTCCAACGAAAGCGCAGCCGGGTTGGCCCCGAGGTAGTTTGGGGCCGTGATGCCTTCGGCTCTGAGCGTGAAGGCGTAACTGCCTACAGTGGCCACGAGGATGATGGCCCCCGCGAGGAGGCCTCGGTTCTTGATACGGGTCCAAAGGAATCGAGGTCCGTCCATTATGGTCACGAGGACCGCGGCCGTGAGGACCGTCGCGATCCCGATCGCGAACGTCAGTGAGTGGACCAGATAGAGGAGAGAGAGGGCGACCCCCAGGAGAAGGCCGTCGGAGGGGTGGCCGGAGCGAACATAGAGGAACAGGAACACGAAGAGCAGGTTGAGGAACACGAACGCGAAGAAGTTCGGGTACGCTCCCCAGAACAACATGTAGAGGAGGGTCCCCGAAAAGATGCACGCCCCTACGAACCCAACCTGGAGCGGGCCGAACCGAAGGAATCGGAAGGCGAGGTAGATGAGCGAAAGTCCGAACAGGAACAGAAACAGTCCCCCTGCGACGAATCCGGCGGATACCGGGGAGCCGAAGAGCCACAGTAGCCCGCCGAGCATGGGGAAGACAAGAGGTGGGTAGATGAACGACGACCCGAACGAGGCCGGTGGAGGCACACTTAGCCCCACATACGCCCCACCCCGGGTGATCCAATCCCCCGGGTCGACTCCCGGAGGAATGGGGTACTGGGCGTAAACGGCCTCGAGCAACACAACGGCAATGGAGACGAGGGCAAGCATTGCGATGAGGCGTGCCCATGGCCATCCGCTCTTCGCGGCTCCCGAGGATCCTTGCGGAGTTCCCGCGTCTCCCTCGAGACCCGATGGCGCTTCGCCAGATCCGATGTCGCCCGTCAAATGGGTTCTCCTGGTCTAATCCGTACCGGTTAGATGGCCCTAGGTCGGGACGGTAAGGACGACCCATTCGCTGTTCGAATAATACGGTTGGCAGCCGAACTCACCGATGAGGTACCCGGCCTCGTAGAGAAGGTAGCTTCCCGCGTACAGCGTGAAGGAGTCGTCGTTCGGGATGAGGATGAACCGAATCCCCAGCTCGTTCCAAACGTCCACGGTGTTGACCGTCGCGGGAAGGTTCGGAATGCCTCCCAAGGCGAGCGGGCTCGTCACGTTGATGGAGCCCGTGAGCGAGGTTACCGGCACGCTTCCGGGGGGCGTGTAGTCAAGGACCGCCGCGGCGCCACAGGTAGTAACGCAGCTCGAGCCGTTGTAATAGTCGGTCACGCCCTGCAGGGCGCTCGCGGGTGTTACGTTTCCGTACGTCAGCAGACCCTGATATAACGGGTGCAGGGTGTAAGTCTTCCACAAGAAGGCACCATCCCCGGTCTGCGCGGTGATCGCCTCGAGCGGGGCGGGTGCGGTGATGATCTCGTGCACGGACGCGATGAGGTCGGAGCCGGTCGCCTGAACCTGGGAGGTGATCGTGGCCGTCGGGATACCGGGAGTTATGAAGATCAATTGACGGAACACGAACGACGCCTCGGTATAGGTGATCACGCCAGGCTGACCCGGCGCGGAGGGCGCTTGGAACGTCGGCGACCCGGAAAGGCCGACCAGGTAGGCCGTGTGGTTCGTCGCGCCGACCAGCGTGACCTGAACGAGTTGGGGAGGAATCTGAAGCGTGCCGGTGAGTCCCCCGTTCTGAAAGACCGAGTAATCCGGGATTCCGTCCACATACGCGGGGTTGGTCCCCGCGAGGGACGCGGAGACGAGATTGTTGGTCATCGCGTCCCGTGACGTGAGCGCGTAGTAGGCCAGAATGGAATCCGTGATCTGGACGGGGTAGAACAGGAACGCGTTTCCGGGCCGGGGCGCATACGCCTCACGATTCGTGATCGCCCACGTCCACTTGAACGCCCCCCGTATCGTGAGCACGCTGCCCGGAAGCCCGGAGTGGTCAATCGAGTTCAGGGCGTTTACGAAGTTCTGGTCATGGGTCGGACCCGTGTTCTGGATTTCGTATTGCTTGTAGGCGGTACTCGCCACCCCGGCCACCAGGAGGATGATCACCAGCGCGAACACCGCGACGAACCCCGTTCGGACCCGATGGGTGGTTCGAATGGTGGGAGGAATGGGGCGTAACTCCGGCGGGAGGTCCGTGGGCTCGGCGGTCGCTCCACCCGTCGGACCGCGTAGGAGCCAGAGGCGGTCCACGAGATAGGCGATCGTGAGCCCGGCCGGAATCACCAGGAAGAAGCCAAACCGGTGATAGTCGGTGGATATGTTGAGAAGCCATCCAATGATGGCTATTCCAGAGACCCCGATCCATGAGCTGAACAGGAGGAGCAGTGGTGTGGTCACCCACCGGTATCGGAACGTGAGGATTGCGCCGAAGACGGCAAAGGCCAGCGTCACCAGGCAGACGAGCACATAGAACACAGTGACCCTGGTGAGCACCAACCCCGGCAGTAGGTTGCGGAGGAACTGGCCGTAGGTAGCCGGATGAGGGGCGCTGGCCGTGACGAGGTAGCCCGGATGGGGAATCCCCGCAGCGTACGTGGCGATGTTCCACCCGCCGACGGCGATAATGAAACATAGCAGGCCTACGAAACCGGGCCAACTGAACAAGAGGCGACGGATTAGCAATGGGGGGGCATCTGGCGCCGACTTCGCCGAAGCGGTCTTCGGCACATACAGCGGGACGAACATCGAGAGGAACAGGGCGATGACCATGGTCGCGCCCAGCGCGAGTCCTGCGAGCGAGTGGGTGAGGATGGTTGCCGCTCCGAAGACCCAAAAGAAGACGGGACCCCGGGTCGACCGACCGAAGCCGGTCCAGACGAGGCCGAGTAGAGAGAGGTTCATGAAGCTGAAAGCGAGGAGATTCGGGAGCGCTCCCCAGAAGAACATCGTCATGAAGTACGGGTCCAGCAAGAGGATCGTAACCAAGGCCAGCGAGAGGATCACGCTCCGCAGGAACGCTCGGCTCAGGGCATAGGTGCTGAGCCCAAGGGCCACGACCAGAATGGGCACGATCAGGTGACCCGTAAGGACGGGGTTCTGGGTCAGCAGGACCAATGCGCCCAGGATCGGGAACAAAAGCGGGGGGTAACCGTATGGGTTTACTTGCCCCGGGTAATGTCCACCGATGTAGCCGTAGCTCATCGATATCCAGCTGCCGGGGTCGGACCCGGGGGCGATCGGATAGGCCAACTGGATCCAGTATATCCAAGCGGCAACCCCGACGGTGATGAGGGTCATGAGGACCCAACCGAGCAGCTCAGGATGCCCCTCGATCCAGAGGAGGCGCGTGCTCACCGGCGGGGGGGAGGCTTCTGGGGTCGATTCCTCCGTGGGTTTCGTTGGTTCCGGATTGGGTGATCCGGACGGTGGCGCCTTCTCGGACCCGGATGATGCGTCCATCGGCCACCTTAGGGAGCGGTCACTCCCGGTCCACGAGAGATACACAAGCTTTGCCCCTTGGATGAAGCTTTCACCGTCCGTAGTGAAATCGCTGTAGGAGGCTCCCAAAGTGGATTTGCGGGGGCTCTGCAAAGGTCGCTGTTATACAGCACGCATGGATACGGGTAGATACGTATTATATAACATGAGCCGCCTAAAACTACAACGCCCCCATGTGCGCCCGCAAGGGACGGACTTCGGGGCGGTGTGCCGGGACCCGCCGCGACGGTCGCAAAGACAGTTCCCTCCCGATAGGGTTCGTCGTTCTGCTCCTCATCGCATCGTCTGTCCTGTTGAACAGCGCGGGAGCGGCCAGGGCAACGGTCGCGGCAGCCTCCACGATCGCATCCCTGGGGGACAACGAGCAGGTCTCGACGTTCGTCGGTGGGGTCACTTACATCCTTAACGACACGATCGTCACCGAGACTTTGACGTCCACGTCGCGGAGCTACGAGGTCGTCCTTCACGTGAATCACCCCCTCCCGGGATACCTCGTTAGCCTTTCCACCGCTCCGGTGGTCCAGTGGGGAGGGCCGAACCAGATCCCTGGAGGAGAGGACAGCCTACCGCCCCTTTCGAGCTGGGAGTGGACCGTTTACAGGGGGTCGGCGAGTGACAACAAGAACTGGTCGGTGGACTCGGCCAATGGCACCCTCTATCGGTCGGTGGCTTGGGGCAACTCGACTTTCAAGGTCACCGGGGTTCCCTCAGTCAGCGTGGCTATCCAGGTGACGCCGGGCGCGGCTACTGGCCCCGTGGCCCCTGGGCCGGGCTACTTCCCACTGACCCAGGTCCCGCGTAACGACCCTCAGTATACGGCCGAGGCCTCGGCCCTGGATCCGGGTGTCGTGCGATTCTCGCAGACGTACGCGGCGTCGGCCTCCTGGAACACGGAGACCGGAACCCCCTCGTTCAACCTCACGGTCTTTTCGACCGACATGAATTTCACTGAGGCGCTCGGAGCTCAGGTCTACCTCAGCTTCCCAGCGGGATCCTGGGGCGACGGCAACCTCCTTCCGGCTGGAATGCCCCTGAACTACAGCCTCTGGGTCAACTGGTGGGGTCATGGGTCGGGATACTTCCCCACCATCACGGCCTACACGGCCTACCTAACTGCGTTCGCGAGCCTGGTGAAGAGCCACGGCTGGTCAATTGAGTACTGGAACATCGGGAACGAGGTACCCGTCGGCGTGAACGTGACCGTCGCCGCGGCCTTCGTGACCCTGTTCAACGCGGCCGCCCGGGCGGTGCATTCGGTCTTGCCGAACGCTCTCGTGGGGTCTGATGTGTTCACATGGCCCGGCCGTGAGAAGTTCTTCGCGACGGCGATCCAGGGCGCCGGGTTCTTGGCCTTCCACGCCTATCCGGCGACCAACCTCTGCCCAACTCCGTCTCAGTTCTGCGTCCCGGACAACGTCAACGGTTACCTCACGGACCCGACGATACTTGCGAGTTCGGACAATTTCAGCGACTATCCCTGGACCACCTCCCCGCTCACGTCCCAGGAGGTGTGGCACAATCTCACGGGCCAGTGGCTCCCGATGATCGACGCGGAGACCAACCTGAACAGCGCTCAGACCCAGGGGACCGACCCGCGGATCCCGACGCTCTTCGACGCGGCGTGGTTCATCTCTCAGCTAGTCGATGGGGCTGCGCAGAACGTTTCGAGTATCCTCTACCTCACCCTCGGAGAGGGATGGCCCCCCTGTCCGTCCCCAACGGAGCAGTACGGGGGATGGGGATTCGGGTTGATCGCCCACAATATGTCCGACCAGGACATCAAGTTCGCCTCCTACTGGGCTCTCGAGCTATGGGCAAGCGCGATCCCCCTCGGGTCGAGAGAGCTACCAATCACGGACAGCAACGCCGGCGTGGTCCGGGCCTTTGCCGCGGCTTCGGGACCAAACATCTCGGTGATCGTGGCGAACCGAGTCGATGCGGACGTCACGATTCCGATCAGCTCGACGAACGCTTCGTGGGTCGCCGTCAACGCCTCCACGCTTGACTCCAACT
>DASWZL010000096.1:0-5527 GCA_036404475.1 Thermoplasmata archaeon | reverse complement strand
GAGAAGGCATCCCGAGTCCATCGGGGACGAGTTCGCGGATCGTCTGGAGCGGCGCGATCCTTGTGATGATCGGCCTTTCGGTCCTGTTGCTCGCGGGCGAGTGGTTCGCGGCGTTCGATGCGTGCGTCGCGAACCCGACCTGCAACGCTGGGGTGCCACCCTCGACGCTGGAAACCTACCTAGCGCTCATGGTCGCCGGGATTGCGCTCGCGGTGCTCGGGGTCACGATTGCTTTGGCCAGGGGAACGGGCCCTCCAAGGCGTGCGATGGTCTTCTGGCTGTGACCTCGGGGATGCAGCTCCCCGTAGCGCTCGCTTACGCAATTGCTATTCGTGCCTTCCGGATTGAGCGCCTAGGATGACTGCGGGTCGGCTGACCTCGGTCGCGGTCGTAGTCGGCGTTGCAATCGCGATCGCGTTGGTGGTGGGCGTTCCCGAAATCGCGCAACCAGTCACGAGTTGCACGCTCGGTCCCGAGGTCGCAACCGCGTGGATTTGGACGCCATCCGTTCTCGTCAACGTCCCGTTGGGCGGGTCCGCAGCGTGGGGAAGCATCCAGTTGGGTTGGACCTTCGTGTCAGGGTCGCTTGTCGCGAGAACTCCGAACCCTGGATACCTGGGTGGTGCTGCGCTGTCTCCTGGCTCGAACGAGGTCGGCATCAACGGTGTTGTGGGCTTGGGCAATTGGTCCGTCTATCGCACGCAAAACGTCTCGTCCGCATTCGGCACGGGGAGCCCTTGCGGTCAGCCGTATGTTGCTGAGGTTAACGGTGGTTTGACCTGCGGCGCGGGGGGAAGCCTTTCGACGGTCCTTCCCCTTCCCGATAACGCCAGCGACCTGGGCGAGCTTCACTCCGTACCCCCGGTTTCCCCGCAATCATGCCCCCAGGCTGCGACCCCCGGAGCCGAATTGTGGTTTGATACCGCATACCACGCGGGCGCGGCCACCGGTCCCTACGCGTCAGAAACCATACAGCTCTGCGGGACATCCTCCGCGACGCCACTCAACGTCTCGCTTGGCACCGCCGCCGAGTACGCCGTCGTGGTAAGCGTTCCAGTGAGCGGTGGGGTGGTTCACGCCTCCGGTGACTTGAGCTGGAATGGTTCAGTCGCCACTCCCTTTGGCATCATCCCGACCGCGGAGTACTCGCTACCTGGCGGCTGGGTCTGGAACATCAGCACGGAGGAGCCGGGGACCCTTCCGACCGTTACCAACCCGTCTACGACCGCTTTGCTGGCCTTCGAACGATCGTCTTGCTGATTCCGGGAGTCCCTTACCGCGGAGCAGCTCTCGCCTATGTCCGAGATTCGCTCGGACCGGCGTGCCTCAAACCCCACTCTACCTAATCGGCTTGTCCGCCTGGCCCCGCTTGTCCACCCTCGTCGTCCTCTGACGAAGAATCGGTGGACCAGCGAGAATTGGCCCCCTTGTCCACTCCCGGAGGGTTTCCGGCGCCTGTCCACGTTGCCTGTCCACCGCTTGTCCCGCCGGACTCATCCCCCTCAGCCTCGTTCAGGGACAGAAGGTCGTAGACCGTGGGCCGACTTCCGTTCGCTCGGACCCGTCGGTGCTTCATCCCGAGGGCGTTCAGGGCGGCCCCAACCTGCGCATCGGTCCGTCGGTTTCGCTCGGACATAGGCAGTGCCTCGAGAAACTCGCGACAGGTGGCCTGGGTCTTTCCGGCCCGTAGAAGGTCTTGGATTACCCCCCTAAGTAGCGCAGGGAGCGGATCGGTATCGACCAACTGGGGGGTCTGCTCATCCGGTATGGACCCCAAATCGGAGACCACGCTCGCCTCTCCCGACTCCAAGAACGGCCAAACCTCGGTCCCGGGGACACGGTGCGGCTGGAACGCCCCGTTCTCGGCCTTCCAGACCACTCCCACCCCATCGGGCCACAGCCGAATGCCCGGGAACGCGCTGTCGAGCACTGCTAGGAACTTGAGGATGGCGGAAGCGTCCGGTAGCGCGATCAAAACGCGACTCCCCGCCTCCCGCGCCTTCCGGACGTTCCGGACGACCTGCTCCGCTGCTTTCGCGACGGTGGAGCACTCGACCTCCACGTTGTAGACCGCATCCCCGTATCGGAACTGCCCGTCGGGCATCAGGACACCCGCGACCTGCTCGGGAATCCCGACCGTGATGCCCCGAGCGTCGAGGAACATGCAGAGGTCGACGAGCGTCTCGACGTGGTTCTCGCCTTCGTTCCGACGCGCCTGTAGCGCGTTCAGGTGGACGTTACCCCGCGGGGTGAGGCGGAGCCGGCCCGGCTCCTCGGGGTCTCGTTCGGTGTCCCCCGCGCCCTCCGAGCGCCGCAAGGCAGCTGCGAGCTTGTCGGGTCGGAGGCTGGTAATCCCGCCCAGCTCATCCAGCGTCCGGGACTGGTGGGCGAGCCCGTTGAGGACCGCCTCCAAGTCATCCTGGTCTACCAGCCAGGGCGAAGCCTCCGAATCCTCCGGCTGGGCGTATCGTCGCGAGCTCGCGGCCACGACCTCCTTCAGATCGCTTGCCTGGGGGTCCTGAGGCGGGCTGGGGCGCGTCCCCAGCTTCAGAAGGTCTCCTGACACCGCCATCGCGACCTCGAAGGGCCGGAGGCCATCCACGAGGTCCTGGGGAAGCCAGCCGTGGCTCTCCCCGTTCACGATCTTCCACGCGTCGTCCATGTCCTCCGTCCCGAGGGAGAAGAGGAGCCAGGCGTCGACGTGCCGAGGAGGGCGGCCCGCACCCGCGGCGGCACCCGGTGGAGGTACTGGGTGATGGCCACGACGTGGAGTCCGAATTTCGCCCCTTCGCTCAGCATGTCGGCGAGCGCCGGGACTGCGTAGTTGTGGACCTCGTCGAGGACCAGGTAAACCGGCCGGTCCGGGTTTCCGCTCCGCTGAACGGCGGCCCAGAGCTGGGTGAGGTAGATCGCGCCCAGGAAGTTCGCGCCGTCCGCTCCCAGGGCGGCCTTGGAGAGGTTCATTAGGAGCAGGCGGTGCCCGAGTAGCCGGTCGAACGAGACCGCGTGGTCCCGCTGGCAGAGCGCGATCCTCAGGAGCGAGTTGGTGGCGATCTTGCCGACCTTGTCGAGCGACGACATGGTGAAGTTGTAGTCGAGCCGCGGCAGGTGGTGCTCGAGGAAGTCGCGGAGCGGCCCGGGAGGGGCGGACTTGACGAACCGCTGGAGGACCTGCTTCGACGAGAGGATCTGGTAGGCATCGACCAGGTTCGAGCCGGGCGTCAGCGCGAGGCCCTGCACCAACGCGCGCAGGACGAGCTCGGCCCGGCCCCCGATGCTATCCTCGCCCCACGCGCTCCGGATCGCGGCCAGGAGGTCGCCGGCGAGAGCCTCCGACCAGCGGTCGCGGGAGGATGCGTCCCTACCTACGTCCTCCGGCGGTCGAAGCAGCGAGAGCGGGACCGAGACCATGGCCGCGTCACCCTGCTTGAAGGTGGCGTGGGCGGGGTCGATCTCTACGGTCTCCGGGGCGATCTCCCGGGGAAGTCGCGACACGAGCCCCTCGACGAGCGTCCCGGTGGGCTCGATCACGACCACGGTCGCGTCGGGCTGCTTTCTCAGCGTCTGGAGGACGAGATTGAGGGCGAGCGTCGACTTTCCCGACTGGGTCCTGCCCAGGATGGCGAGGTGGTTCCACTCTCGGGGCAGAGCGACCCGGCGAGAGCCGCTGACCCCTACCACGAGCCGCTCAGCGGCGCGGGAGTCGGGGGAAGCGGACGGGCGCAGGACGAGTTCTGGCGCCGGCTGCCCCCGGGGCGCTCCCGCGTAGGAGCACTCAGGGTGGTGAGCAGCCCACGGGATGCTAAGCAGGTGCGCGAGCTCCGTGCCGGAAACGTTCCGGCGGGCCTTCCTGCTCGAGAACCGACGGAGGTCGTGGTTGGCCAGAGCCGCGTGGAACCCCCACTCCGCCCTGGAGCGGATGACCTTCCACCGCCTCCAGGGAACTCCCCCGGTGGTCGTCCACTGTCCCAGCCAAGCACCGAGCGCGGTCAGTGCCTCTTCTGGCTCAGGCCCGGTGACGTGGGCCCGGAGCTCGACGTGATAGGCCGCCTCGGCGCGCCGGGCGTGCATCGCGAACCGGAGCGGGTGGTGCTGGCGCTGGGCGACGTTATCATAGAGAGGCGAGAAGAAGGTCGATTCCCAGCCTCGGAGCCTTCGAAAGAGGAGCTGCAGGAGCACGTCGTGGTCGCGCAGCGTCCGCGAACCGAGGGTCCGTAGAAGGAAGCTCGCGCTGTCCACCTTGGGTTGGATCTGGATGGGCAGGTGGTGGTGCTTCTGGACGGGGACGGCTCGGGCAAAGACCCCTTCCGGAACGAGTGTCGCGGCGGAGCATTCGATCGGCGCGCCTCCCGTCAAGCGGGGACGCGTACTCTCGAGGCAGGCGAGCATCGCCTCGAGGTCCGATGCGGAGTTGGAACCGAGCGAGTAGCGCACCCTGCCGGATACTTCTCGGTGGATCTCCAGCCAGAACGAGGTCGGAGAGGCCCAAACGAGCGGCGGGATGTCGGGCGGTTCCTTGGTGGGCGTCGGCAGGAGTAGCTCGCGATGGACGAAATCGCTCGGCACGAGCGAGAGTCGGACAGGGAGGCCATCAACTGTCGCTTGCCGATGAAGTATGAACGATGGCCAGCTGCGATATCGCGCTAGGCGGTGGTAGATCCCAAAGAACCGATCTTCGGAGCGGAATGGCTCTGAACAGCTGCCCTGACTTTCTCCAAGTTGGTCTCAGACAGGTAGAAAAGCGACGAGTCCAAGATCGCCTTTCTCCGCTTGTAGTCGGGGTGCCCCTGCACAACGGGAATCCTGAACACGCGAGTCCGCCCTACTTCTCGCACGTCCGCGTATCGAATCTCTCGAACTTGGGGACCCGTCCATCCGGGGCGGCGGAAGTCGCCCACGATGCTTTCGTCCCCCATGGAGATTGCCGCAGGCACCATGAGAAAGATCGCTGCCCTCCCGGCACCGTAGTAGCCAAGCAGCCCGCCCAGGATCACCACTGCGACCAGAACGAGAAGAACGACCGCCAGGGGAGCAGAACCGCCATGGAGTCTCTCCTCAATCAGAGTGCCAATGACCGCGCCCACCACACACGCGAAAAGGACGGAAGCACAGGCAAACCGGCGCACGATGGCTTCTGCCTCGACGTTCCCATACTCGAACTGGGTAGCGTTCATGCGCTGGAGGTGGAGTCTGCGTTCGCGCCGGGTCTAGTCACGCCACTGGCCACGGTCATCTAGAGCGGTTCGCAACGGAAAACGTTGCGGAGACTATCTGTGGTGGTGGATTGAAGGGAGGGCAGGCTGCCGCCCGAGGGTTCGCGACCGACGGCAGCTTTCACACTTCGCCGGAGAATGTCCTTTCTTAGACCCTGACACGCTCCGCCGTGTCGGTGGCGACCGGGATGGCCCGCGGAACACCGATTTCCAGGGCGGGAGCCCTCACTACTGCCTCCCGGTCGTCATCCCTCGTGCGCTTCGGGGGTGCGGACCTCTTGGTCTCCCTGCGCGAGATGAAGGCGATGGCCCAG
>DASWZL010000095.1:0-13989 GCA_036404475.1 Thermoplasmata archaeon | reverse complement strand
TCGTGCGTCTCCTCAGCCAGCCGGATTGGGTCCGCCTTACCGTCGAGGACGTCCCCAGCGCACCATCCGGCGGGACCGGAGATCGACCAGGGAGAACGCGTCGGAGTCCCCGGAGAGCCTCCTAGAATCGTCTAGGTTGCGTTTGCCCTGGTCTCGGACTCTCTCCACCGCTCGAATAACCGGCGTTTGTCGTCACTCCGAACGGTGAGGGCGATGATCTCGGCGTCGGTGAGATCGTGCCAGACGACAAACGTGAGGATGGCTTCGAGATCGGCGAGCTCCTCGACGAACCGTGAGCGGTCGACGGTCTGGCCGTCCTGAAACCGCATCGTGCCCGCCGTCCCGATGATCTTGCCGGCGACCTGGACGATCTCGCCGCACTCCTCGAGGAGCTTGGCGAGCCCGGGCCAGACCTCGCTGGCAAACTGAAAGCGCGGTGGCCACTCGACCGGCTCGACCTCCATGTCAGACCCCGGCGTCCTGGTCATACGGCGCGCGCCTCAGTTCGACCACCGGGGCGATGAGTCCGCCGGCGGTCGGTGCCCTTCGGGTGGAACTTGGTCGCCGAGATCGTGACCCGATCGGCACGACCGCGGCGTAACGACTCCTCGAAACCCTCCCAACGGTCGCCGACCAGATCGCCATTAGCTCGGCGTCGGGCTCCGTAGGGGATGCCGGCGAATCGGGGGAGGTCGTCGAGGACAAGTTGACGCGGCCCGACGACCGTGAGGTCCGTCCAGTGTCGCTTGGCCCGTAGTCCCCAGAGCTCGCCGTGGTCCACCAGATACCGGAGACGAGCCGAGCCGATCCGGTCGGTGATCGCCGAGTCGGTGTCGACATAGACGACGTGCTCGAGCCCGGCCGCCCGCATGATCCGCCAGAGCCGCCGGCGAGCCTCCGCCATGACGACCGCCTGCAC
Source organism: Thermoplasmata archaeon (assembly GCA_036404475.1). Taxonomy (GTDB): domain Archaea; phylum Thermoplasmatota; class Thermoplasmata; order Lutacidiplasmatales; family UBA184; genus Lutacidiplasma. Next base: position 13,070 of record DASWZL010000095.1, on the reverse strand, counting down.
CGCCGGAAAGGCGTCCATCCCATAGGTCTCTCCCATCGCCAGAAACGTCTCGCGGCCCAACGTGAGCCGCCAGCCTTTCGTTTGCTCGTCGAGGTCGATCCACGCCGCGGTCTCGACGGTGTCCCGGATCGAGGGAGCGAACGGTTGCCAGTCCCGGTAACGGCTAGAGAACCGGCCAATGAGCGCCCGGCTCCAGTGTTTGACGGCCAGCCGGCAGACCGGCGAGACGTCGGGGTCTCTCCCGTCGACCGTGTCGACGACCCAACGCGCCCAGTCCGCCAGCGCCGGCTCCGCCGGATAGGTCCACGCCTCGATGGGTGTCACCTGGGCGCCTTCGGCCAGCGCCTCGGCGAGCTCCAGATCCCACCACCACCCCTCGATCGTGCCGACCGGCCAGATCGTGCGGTCGCGGTAGTGCGTCGGTAGGACCGGCTCCGTCTGGTGGACGCGGGCCCGGACGAGACACCGCCTACCGGGTCTCGGCGGGAGGACGTAGCCGATCGGCGGACTGGTGACGTGACGCCCGAGTCGCACCGGGAGCTCCGTGTCGAGACAAACCCGGGCGTAGGCGAGGGGGAGGTCCCATTCGATGAACGGTCCGCCCTTGATCTCCCCCCACCGCCACGCCTCGCAACGTCCGGTGTAGGTCGAGGACTCCTCGAAACCCTGGAGCTCGGCGTCACCGTGGCAGATGACCTCATGGGTGTAGTGGGCGTGGCGCCAGTTCGACCAGGCGAGACCGGCGCCGGTGCGTTGCCAGTTGCCTAGATCCCGGTCCTCCAGCCAACGGAGCAGGGTCAGGACTGCCGAAGCCAAAATCTCAACATCTCTTTGACACCGTCTCCGCCAAACCTCGTCAGGTTCATCGAACCCTGGTAGGTCCAGCTTCGGGAGCCCCTGGAGTAGACCCAGACCTTCCACGGACGTCGGCCACCAGGAACGTGAATCCACAAACACAAGGGAACGGTCCTCCCGGCGGAAGGTGACGGTGAGGGACCGATCGTGCAACCCCATTGACGCAAGCGACCAGCCGCGGCGAGGGAGGTCATGAAACGCGCGAGCGATTCGCAAGTCGTAGGCGAGGTTATGAGCCACGACGACACAACGGCGACGACGTCGGGTGACGGACTCGACGTAGTCCCAGAGCTCGTCGGGGGTGCGATGGTAGCGGTAGACAAAGGGACTCCAGTCCCGCCGGCGGTTGTCGGCGTGTGTGTAGGCGGTCACGGCGAGGCGCCAGGTCTGCGTCCGTTGGGTCTCTCCCTCCTCGACCGCCTCGGTGTCGAGGATGACGAACCTCCGGGGGAGCCGGGAGGTCTCGTTGGGCCGGATCTTGTGAGCGGGGATCATCGCTCCCCCGGGACCATCTGGAAAAGGCCGACGATCTCCAGGCCGACGAGGGTCGAGTCCGATCCGGGACCGCCGCCGCCGGCGATGTAGTCATAGGCTTGTCCGAGCGCCTGGTAACCGGAGATGATTCCCCGGGAGACCACGTCGAACGGTTTGAACGACTTGATAAGGGCTCCGGTGACGGGGTCGGTCTCCATGAAATAGCCCCGGATCTGGTACAGATACCCCTCCGCCCGGTTGGTCGTCCAGGTGGCGAAAGCGTCGGCGTCGGGAGCAAGCGACGGGTCGAGACCCGCCAGCCCCTCCCGCATCGCCGTTGTGTCGTTGATCTCGCCCAACAACCCGTAAAAGTTCTGGGTCCTCATTCCGAGACCGGCGTCCCGGAATTGGGAGAGCATGTCGGCGCCCGACAGACCTTCGGCGATCCCGGCCCGCATGAGCGCCGGGAGCATCCAGTTGCCGACCTCGGCGACGTCCGTCTCGGTGAGACCTGCCAGCAATTCGCTAAACGACATCGCTCGCCTCGTCTCTGAATGGTCCCCCGCCCGGTGAGCTACACCGTAGGGGAGTGGCCGATCGGAGCGTCATCCCGACGCACCCACCGGGCGGGGGGGACTGACCCGACCTAGAAAGGCTCGTCCGTGCCGTCGCCGGCGAACTGGAGCCAAAGCGGTTTGCGGTCGGGATTCGATTTCGACTGGACTTGGCGGAGTGTGACCCAGACGGGGAGACCCCCGTACTGGACGACCTTCGCCAGTTGCAACATGACGTTGAGACCGCCGATCGTGCCGACGACAACCTCACCGTCTTTCGTGACTCCCTCGATGAGCGCATATCGACCAAATGGCTGATTCTCGATCGTCGAGGGGAGCCATGAGACGGAGTCGATCCGGAATTGCTTGTCGACCATCGTCCGCCGGAGCCCGATCGACTCCTCCGGGAGCGACAGCGCCTCGCGGACCGATTTGGCGTCGAGGACCCGGAGGGCGATTCGTTCGACCGCCTCGTCCTCTGACGCCCAGGGGATCAGGTCGAGGGCCTTTTCCACGTTCGACGGGACGACAGCGGTCCCGGCTGGTACGACGTTCTTAGCCATTTCATGTATCCTCTCTGGAGCCCTAGAGCTCCGGTTGTGACGGGGTCGCCGGGAGGAGGACGAGACGGGTCGCCTCCTCCCGGACGACCATTCGCCGGTTAGCGGCGATCTTGTAAACGCAAGGCCGGCAGACCGGACCGTGCCGGCGCCCGTCCTGTCTGACGAGACAGTAGAAGGTCGCCGTCTCGATCATTTCGTGGCAACGTGAGCAGGGACGCATCCCCGGAAAGGTCCGGGTCTGGTCGACCAGTCGGTAGACGATCTCACTCGCCGGCACCGACGAACCTCCGCAGTAGGGCGTGGAACCTGCTCCCCGCCTCGACGACCTCACTCCACGACGGGAACGAGACCGACTCCGGCGGGTCGATCGGCGGGGAACCTTCCAGTCCGGTGACGAACTTGGCCGTGACGACGTGCTCGCCGGGGGGAGACCAGAGAATGACCTCCGCCTGGCCGTTCTCGATCCGCAGCTCGACCCGCCCGACTTCGGCGGGGGGATAAATCGCCCGACGTTCGACAAAGCGGGTCATTTCACGTCTCCGTGGAGTAGGTCGAGCCGATGGTCGAGCACGGCGACGTCCTCCTCGACCTCTTTGATCCGGTCGAGGAGGACGCGGCTCGTTTCGAGCATGACGTCGACGGTGCGCGAGATCGTGTCGATCCGCCGGTGAGCGTCGTCGATCATCCATTCGGTCTCGGCGGTCATGACGCCGCCTCCCGGATCGGTTCGTGGAGGGTCCGGGTCCCGCTCGCGGTCTGACACTCGCCCCGGTGGGTCTCGGCGTCCTCGTAGACGCTGATACGCCGCTTGCGACGTCCCTGGGAAAAGTCCCGGGTGACTTGTCTGATCTCCCGACCGCAGAATCGACAGATCATCGGGGCGCTCATGACGTCGCCTCCGGCGCCTGGGCGTCGGGCTCCAGGATTCCGACCGCGATGCACGCCGCGTCGAGGTTCCCCGCGGCCAACGAGATCGCGGTCATCGCCTCGGTCACATCGGCGACGTCTCCGGTCGGCGCCGTAGACTCGTCGGAGAGCATCGCCGCCCAGAGTTTCAGAGCGACGTAGATCCCGTCGTGGAGCCATAGCAACTGCGCCAGAGGACCCAGATCCTCGAAAGCGTCCTCCGGCGTCGGGACCGTGGAGTCGGCGAGCTCCTGGGCGGCGATCCGCCGCGTGTCGATCGGCTCAGTGTTCGACATGGCCCGCCTCGACAGGGTGCCCGCCGGCGATGAATCCCGGCGCCGGCGTGTCGTCGTCCTCGGACTGGAGGATCGCCCCGAGATCGGCGTAGAGCGACCGCACGATCTCGACGAACCGCTCGCGGGTGTCGGTGTAGACCCATGCGGTTTCGTCGCCGAGCGTGACCCGCAAGTGTCCCGCCCGACTAATGATCTGGCCGGTCACGTCTTTGATCGCAACGGGGGAGGGATCTCCGGGATCTCCCCGGTCAAAGATGTGAACCTTTGTGATACAAACGGTCTCGGTGGACATGATTTTCGCTCCGATCTGGGGGACCCCGGACGGATCTCCCAGACCGAAGCTACACCCCCCCGGGGGGGGTGGCAAGTCTCTCAGCTCGTCGCTGGTGCCACCGTCTCCGCCGGCGCCGGCGGGGTCGACCCCCGGTAGTCGTCCGGAGTCCCCTTGCCGTGGTAGCGGAGGTAGGTCTCGTCCACCGCGGACGACGGCGGGACGTTGACCAGGTTGGCTGGCGCCACCGTCACCCCGCGGGGGAACACCGTGCAGTCGATCGACCCGGTCTCGCCAACGCCGGTGACGAGCGCGGCGGTCGGTGCGTTGTCGTTGCCGTGGTAGTGCTCGACGACGACGATGTCTCCCAGTGTTGGGCTCATGACTCAGACTCTCCCGTCCCCGCGGGGTCGATCGTAGTCTCGGCGGCGGAGATCTCCGGGGCGGTCGGGAGGTCGTTCCCCGGCGCCGTGGCGGGATCGTCCGGTCCGGCTGGCGACTGGGCCGCGGCGACCGACTCCGGCTGGGCCTGGGGAGCCGGCGGGGCGACGGGTCCCGGCGCATTCTGGCCGCGGACACTGACGAGCTCGTCGAGGTCGACGACGCCGGGGACGCCGGCGTAATCGACGTTCTCCGCCGTCTGCCGCATCCAGGGAGCAGGCCCGCGGTAGAGCTCCGGGAGGTCGGTCGACGCGTACCAGAGATCGTGTCCCCAGGGCGCCCCGACGAGCTGGGCGAGGTAGTAGCCGTCGAGATAGAGCGGCGCGTGGTGGCCGTGGTCGACGATCGTTTTCATGAACTCCGGCGCCCACTGGGCGAGCTCGAAGACCTGGAGGGTCCCGGTCGTCTCGAGGTCGAGGGCGATCCCCAACGACAAGGGCAGACCGACCGCCGCCGCCACGGCAAAGCGGGCCTGGGTCTCCGCATCGCCGGCGGTCGGGACGGCGTAGTGATAGAGACCGACGAGGAGACCGGCGGCGTGGGCCTCGGTGGCGTCCTCGGCGACAAATGGATTCTTGTAGTCGGTCCCCTGGGAGACCTTGATCATGACGAACCGGGCGCCGGCCTCCCGGACCGCCTTCCAGTCGATCGCCTTGTCGTCCGGGTGCGACCAGCTCGATACGTCGATACCTTTCAGACCCATGACTCAGACCTCCCCGCTCGGTTGTTCGGTCTCCCGATGATAGGTCGTCGCCTCGACCCGGTCGCGTTCCTTGTGCGCCCGCTCAGCGGCGGTCTGGGTCGCGGCGTCGCGCATCGCCGCGGCGAACTTGGCGAATAGCTCCGTCGCTTTGACGGCGTGGTAGTGCGTCGTCCCCGCGGGGAGGGTCGCCGAGACGTCGGGGGTCGTGGTGTCCGTCATCCGGTCGCGCTCGCGGTCGCGGCCGGCGAGCCGGCGGGGGGATTCCCGGTGTAGTCGGCGAGGAGGAGTCCGGCATCTTCGGCGGAGTACCCCATCGCCACCCAACGGGTGACGGCGTCGGTTGGCTCGATAAACCCCTTCTTGGCGAGCGCGCCCACCTGGGCCGCGGACAACATCTTGATCTCCGTGGCGCGCTCGATCTTCCAGGTGGCGAGGTAGTCGTCGATCGCCTCGGTCGGGATCTGGAGGTCGACCAGGTCCGCCCGGGCCTCGTCGTCGGTCAGCCGCTTGGCGAGGTAGGCGGTCGCCACCCGCCGAACGCCGGTGTTCGTGAGGGTCAGCGCACGCCTCGCGTCGGCGAGCTCGAGGAAGACCGGAATGTCGGCGTCCGGCCACTGGAGGTTTTCGAGTGCCGTCGTCGCCTGGGCGAGCGTGAGATAGCGGGCCTGATAGAGCTCGGAGATCATCGTCGCCGACAGGTGTCCGGGAGCGGTCGGTCTCGCCGCCGCGCCGGCGGTCGCGAACGCCGCCGCCTGGGCCGCGTCGTAGCCGTTGGCGATCATCCATTCGGTCGCCGTGTCGGCAGTGATCGCCCCGGCCTGGAGCGCCTGGTGGATCTGGAACGCCCCGAGAAAATGGTGACGGAGCAGTTTGACCTCGTCGGTGAACATCGGATTGATCCGGGAGTGGGCGATGATCGTGTCGACCTCGTCCTCGGTGAGTAGTCCGTGATTCCAGAGATTCAGCGACGCCTCGACCCCGGGCGGATTGCCGGCGCCGGCGAGCAGGTTGTCGAATTGGTCGGCCATGCCGCCGCCGCGGACAAAGAAACCCTGCGCGGTGTCGTGGTCGACGATCTCTTTTAGCGCCAGCTCCAGGGCGTCGGCGGGAGACATCGACGAATAGGCGAGGAGATGGAGGTCGTCGAGGAATTGGTCGCGGACCCGGGAGTAATAGACGACGACCTGGAGCTCGTCGTCGCTGATCCGTCCCTCCCGCCAGAGCCGAAGCGCGTCGATGACCCCGTAGGGCTCGCCGGTGTCTTTGACGAGCAGATCGAACTGGTAACTATTCAGCCCGGACTGAGCCGCGATCCCCTCAGCGGTCGGTTGATCGAGGATATTGCGCTCGACCATGTCGGCGAGATCCGCCGGCGACAACGGCATCCCGGGGTCCATCGTCCAGATCTCATTAAGTAATGGCTGGGCGAAGATCTTGGCGCCGCCGGTGATCATCGGCACGACGGACAACGCCGTAAAGATGACCTGGAGGATAAAGTCGACCTGATGCTCCGGGTCCCCGGCCCGCCGGAGTAACGACTGGAGGGGATGGTCGTCCGGCAGGGTCTCGACGAGCTTCTGGACGAGAGGCGCCACCACCGGCGCCAGCTCCGTCTCCATCTGCTCGATCCATGCGGTCGTGGCGGCGACCCGGGCCTTGTGTTCATGGGATGCGGTCGCCAGTTTTCCGGCGATCATGGCGCGGACTATTCCCTCGAAAAGCGCCCCCGGTCCCCGCTCGCCTCGACTCATGACCCGGCCCACTCCTCGACGAACGCCTTCGCGGTGGCGACGTCGCCGGCGAGCTCGTTCTGGACGTAGTCTGCCACCGCCTCCGGGGACAAGCGCGCCGCGATCTCCGCCGGCAGATTTTCGATATCCGACAGGGCGTGGAGGGCGAACATCTCCAGCCAGTCGGCACACTCCTCAACGAGACGGACCGCGGCGACGGTGTCATGCCAGGCATCGCTCGCCGTCGTGACGGCGAGCGCCTCCAGGGCGGAGAGGTCGCTGGCGATCGGGTCGACGACGTCGCGCTCCAGTGTCGCCACCCCCTCGTCGGCGTAGTGCTCGATGTCGGTGTAGGCATTGGCGAATCGGTCGGCGACCGAAGAGGCGAGCCCGTAGAGGTTGTCGGCGACAGAGTCGATCGTCCTCGACAGACCGGACTCGACGGAGTCGATCGCCGTCTCTACGCCGGAGATCGCCGGGTCGAGGACGTCGCGCTCGAAACCGGCGACGACCGCCTCCGCCCCCGACTTGATCGCTCCCCCGGCGGACTCCAGATCGGCGACCGCCGAACTGACCAGACCCTCCGCCGCGGACGTTGCATCGTCGAGGAGATGGGAGCCTTCGGCGCTAATCCAGTCGACCGCCGTCACGGCGTCGGCGAACGCCTCGTCCAGCAGGATCTCGGCGTCAGTGAGAATCCCGCCGAGATCCGCGACCCAGTCGTTGAGGTCGGATTCGACGTCGTTGATCGCTTCTTTGACGTATTTGATGACCCACTTGCCGACGTCCTGAGAGACCCCGGCGATCCCGTTCCAGGCATCTTCGGCCCATGAGACCGGATTCCACCACGACACCGCGCGACCTACTTGGTCGTCGTCGGCGTCTCGGAGGTCAGAGCCCGGATTTTGGCATGGCCGGCGATCGCTTTGTTGATCGCATCGGAGACCGCCGCCGGTCCACCGCTCCCGTTATAGACCGACGTCGGCACGGCGACCGACCCGACCGTCCCCTCCTCGGTCTGGTAGGTGACCCGGACCGCGTCGACCGAACGGGCTCCCGTCCGCAACGTCGTCTCTGTCTGGTCGATGACCTTCCACGCCGTCATCTCACGCCTCCACTCTCACGGCCTCCGCTTGCACGTCCAGATCGTAGGTCTCGCCGAGCTCGGCGACGACACTCTCCCGGAGCTCCGCCAGATTCTCGATCGGCGAGGTCCAATGCCACGACCACGACCGCCCGGAGGAGGCGAACCGGGTCGCCGCGGCGATTACGTTGCGGGTCGGCCCAAAGAGCATCATCCGGTCGACCGTCTCGGTGTCGCGGACCTCGATCCCGAAAAGTCCGCGGTAGGTCGTGTGTTCGTCGGATGCCGTGACAAGCTGAAAATGGGCGTCGCGACCGCTCGCCGCCTCCGCCACCACGACGGCGGTAACCGCCTCGTCCGGGTCGAACCCCCACCACCGGCAGAGCAGATAGACCGCCGTCCGACAGAGCCGGTATTCGTTCATAGCTTGCCCTGGGCGTAGAGCTCGGCGACGACGCCGGCGGACAGTCGGATGCCGTGGAGGTCGGCGACCTCCGGGGGGACGACGATCCGCCGTTGTGTCAGATCGGGGAAGGTGAGACGGACCGACCAAAGCCCACCGGGGAGCCGGCGGAGCTCGTCGACCGTGACCGTCTCAACCTCCGGGAGCGGGAGCGGCGCCGGTTCCACTGTCAGGTCCCGTCACCTTCGCCGCGGGGGAGGTCGAAAGCGCCCCGATGGACGCCGTCCCCGCTCCTAGAGAGATCCCGAGGATACCGGCGATCATGCCGACCGCCGAGTCGCCGGGGATGTGCCCGGTGACGCAGAGCGTCACGGCCGCGGCGACGACGACGACGTCGACGACGATGTGAGTTAGGAAGGTCTGTAGCGAGGTCATGGGGGAAGGATACCGCGCCGCTAGATGGTCTCGACGGTATAGATGACGACCGCGATCAAGCCGGGGTTCCCGGCGCTCGACGTGTAGACGACCGGCGTATTGGCGTCGGTGGCGATCCCGGTCAGCGGGACGATCAGCGTGTCGAGGTCCGACGATGACGCCGTCGTCCCCGATGCGACCAAGATCATGACGACCCCGCCGAACGTCGCCGCGACCGTCGACGCCGACCCCGAGAAGGTCCGGCATTTGGCATAGAAGATGCGGATTCGCTTACCCGCTCCCGGCGCGGCGATGATCGTCACGCCGGCTCCGGCGTTGAGCACCCCGGCGTAGTATTTGAGCTCATAGGGCGGTCCGTCCCCGGTATCGGTCGCCGGAACGCCGGGGATGGTGTAAGAGCGCCCGATCGCATCGGTACGAAACGGCTCGAAAAGCCGGTTGATCCCGACTTGCACATAGCCGCCGACGAACAGGCCCGAGGAGGGAGCCAACGACCCGCCCGTCCCGGGACCGGCCATCTGCTCCAGGATCAGGTCGGCGATCAACCGGACCCCGGCGTCGGCGACGACGTACCAGGTCCACTGAGCGTTGGCGCCCCAGGTGATCGTGACTTGCGGGTCCGCCCCGGGTGCCACGAACACCAGATAAAACCCGTTATCGCCGGGGAGGGGCTGGACGACCGGATAGGAGCTCCCGGTCGTCACCCCGACCACGGAGGTCAACGACTGCGATCCCTTGATGATCAGGACCGTCTCGGCATTGGCTGGAAGGTTGACCGTTTCGACGTTGGTCCCGGCGCCGAACGCCCCAATAAGCTTGGATGGGGCGAACGACCCCCGTTGAAAGTCGGGGGTGTCGATCGGATTGATCACGACGACCTCCCGGGTGACTTGCCAACGGTGGCGGTCGGTCTCATGACGAGCTCAATCCCTCCATCGCGGTAAAGTTGGGCGTCTCCGGGCCGGAAGCGAGCCATTGGCCGATCGGGACGGACTCGATCCGCAGATAGTGACCGTGCGGATAAATGCCGATGTTGTACGTCACGACGACCAGCCCGTCCTGGACCTCGTCGCCGACGTCGAACCACTCCTCATCGTCGTTGGCCGTGATGAACGTCGGCGGACTGCCAAATGGGATGATCGGGAGCCCGGATTTCGTGACGTAGATCCCGGTGAGCCCGTTGTGTCCCTCCGGCCAGCGAATCTTGATCCGGTTCACCCACGAGTCCTGGAGCGGGACCGTCGTCTGTTGCGGGGTGGCGATCGCCGTCCCCGCCGGCGTCGTGACGACCTGCTCGGCGTAGTACCAGACGAACGGCATCGGTCCTCACCGTCCCGTAAGGTCGATCTTCCCCGGTCCCCTCACGACCTGGAGCCCCGACGACGCGTCTCGAGCCGCCGCCGAGATCGCCGTGGCGAGCTCCGTCGCCGCCTGCCAGTCGAGGGCGAACTGCTGCGTGCCGAACATCGTCACGAACGTCAGCCGGACCCTGGCCCCAGCCGGTCCGGTGACGAGCTCGACCCGCCAGGTGAAACCCTGGGGCGCCCTGGGGGGTCGGTCGCCGTTGTGTCGGGGGACTGCGTCGGACTCTGCCACGTCCCCTAGTCTGTCACGACCGCGAGCAGTGACAGCGTGACGTTGCCGGTCCCGGTCCAGACGACCCGCCACGACGCCGGGACCTTGACCGTGACGACCTCCCCGGTCGATGCGGCGACCGCCATCGTCGTAACGATCGCATTCTCTGTCCCGGTTGTCGGGCCGATCGTAATGGACAAGTTCCCGCCGCCGGCTCCCCCCGCGACCTGGACGTAGACCGTCGTGTCGGCGATCGGATTGGGCTGAAACGCCGCGCCTGACGCCGGCGTGACCGCCGTCCGCACCGCGCCGTTGTTCACCCCGAACTGGCGGGATAGCCCGCCATTCGTCTGGTCGGATGCCATGACTCACGCTCCCATTCTCGCCGCGACCATCTGGGCGATCTCGTCTAACGGCACATTGACGACGATCGGCAGACGTTCGTAATCCTCCCAGTCGTCGTCGAACACGACCACCGCGGCGCCTTTGACCGTCCCCGCCACGACGTTGCAATAGAGCCCGTTCTGGAATTGCAAGCCCTTCGGCTGGATCGTCGGCTCCTTCGACGTCCCCTGGGGGAGCTCGATCGAAGCAATGAGGACCCCCGTCGTGTTCTGCCCGTCGTAGAGCTCGACGGTCGCCGCCGCGGCGCCGGTCGTCTCGCGCAGCGTGAGCCACACGATCCGACCGCCGCCGGCGCCCAGGACCCCGGCGAACGTTGCCGTCGCCGGGATCTGGAGCGGGTGTTGCTTCTTACCGGCCACCGTGACCCGGATCTCTAGCCGAGCCAAGCGAACAGCAAAGTGACGATGATCGTCGTCGATGCCGTGGTGTGCGACACAAAGACGTTCGTCGAGCCCTTGTTGTTCGCCTTGATGAGCGGGATGAGCGGATAGCCGGAGTCGTTCGTCAACTTGACGAACCACTGCCGCGTGACGAGCGGGTCGACTGCCCCCGGTCCGCCGACGAGATAGTTCCCGGTGTCCGCTCCCTGGATCGCCACGTTGCCGCACGCCGCCGAGACGTTGTATCCCAAGAGCGCGTATGTCGTGTCCGACTTGAACTCGTCATACGTCGAGTTGATCGCCACTCCCGCCCCGTAGGCTCCCGCCGTCGCCGAGCTCGTCGCCGAGACCTTGACCCCCAGGTATTGCTTGATCGACGGCTGAATCTGCGACCAGGTCGCGAACGCCGCCGCCGAACCCCCGAGGTCGGGGTAGTAGACGTTGAACCCGACGTCCTCGGCGACCCCGTTACCGGGCGCGGCGCCGTAGGTGGTCGAGATGTTGAGCAGGTCGACCGAAAAGTCCGCCTGCTCCAGCCCCTCCTCCCAGAGCGGCGTGACGAGTGACGCCTGGGCGCGCGTCTGGACGGCGTGGAGGACGTCGTGCATCCGGGGAGACTCCAGGATGACGTCCGCCGCAGCCGAGAGGTACGCCCAGATCGGCCCGATGTACGCCGCCGGCGAGCCGTTGGCCGACCGGAGGTAGAGGGACTGTAGGGGGTCGGCGACGTGAGCGAGCGTGGTCGCCGCGCCCGTCCCGGTCCCGTAGGTGTTGATCGTTTCTAGCGCCGGAGGCATATCGCCACCCGTCCTTTCGTGGTCGAACTAGCTGAATAGGGCGGTGGCGACTAGCTGGTCCGGCCAGCGTAGCTGGCGTTCCAGTTGATCATGAATGTGGCGCGGGAGACCGCGTCGGCGAGCGTGCCCTTCGGCATCGATTTCACCTGATTGATCCCCTGGGCGAGATGCGGATAGAACTTTGTCGCAAACGCCAGATACTTGCCCTGCTTGGCGTTGGCACCCGCCGCGATCTTCGGGATGCCGGCGATCATCGCCGCCTGCCACGACGCGAGCGACACGCCGCCGACGTTCGCCGCCCATTTCTGGGCCGACTGCTGAATCCGGGCGAGCCAAACGTTGATCTGGGCCGCCGCCTTCGGACCCGGCGCCTGGGTCACGGCGTTGACACCGTCAGTGATCGACTGGGTGGCGTTGCCGATATTGCGGACCCACTTGGCGGTCCCACTGGTCGGGTCAAGGTTTGCCATGACCCACCCCTCACTCCCCGCGGGAGCGACACTACACCGCGGCGGACTCCTCCGTAGCGTCGAGGGCGCGGAGCTCCGCCGCCAGCCGGCGAGCGGTCCGGCGATGGCCGGCGATCGTCGCCTCCAACCACTTGCGGTAAAGCGGACCGGAGCGGTTGATCATTGCCTCGATCGCCGCCGCCTCGTTGGCCGGCCCGCAGACACGACAGAGCCCGTCCCGGGAGATCCGGCGGGAGGGGGAGCCCCAGGCTCCGCATTTCAGACAACGTCGGGGGGATCGTGCCACGTCCAGAGTGTACCTGTCCCCCCCGGGGAGTCGAGTCATCCGGTGGACGCGCCGGACCGGCGAATCGGTCAGCCAAAGGGGGACCGACCCCCGGCCCGGCGACGCAGTCCACCTGGACCAGAGACAGACCCTAGCCGCCGCCGGGGACCCCGGCAAGTACCCCCGGAAAACCCTTATTTTCATTGGAACCTGCGACGATTACTAAAATTAGTAACGCATCGTGCCAGATGTTCACTGACTGCACACTCCGTAGACCCCGCATTATTACTGGAACATCGGCACAGACCCACCGGGAGCCGTGTCGCCTGCCGCCGAAACCCAGGCAACCTGCCGCTCCGGCCCAGGTACGGGAAGTTTTTTGACCGCCGGCCTCGAGCTCACCCACGCCTGCCTGGTCGTTTGACATAGAGCCCCGTAGGGTGTATGGGAGCCCGCCCTTGTG
>DASWZL010000094.1:0-16523 GCA_036404475.1 Thermoplasmata archaeon | reverse complement strand
ACGAACCCGAACAGTTCCCCGGCCTCGTCTGCCGGATCGACGAGCCGAGGGTCGTGGTGCTCCTGTTCGGCAGCGGCAAGCTCGTCATCACCGGGGCCCGCAAGCCGTCCGACCTCGAGGTCGCCGTCATGAAGATCACGAGGGAGTTACAGGATGCGGGTCTCTTGAGCCGGGAGCGGAGGCGCCACCTAAAGCCGAAGGAGACGAAGTCGTGAACGCCCAGTCGGACGCCGGGCATCCCTTCGGGCCTCCCGACCCCGCAGGTCGGCGGATATGTCGTCTCTGCGGATACTCGGCCGGCCCGGAGACGACCGAGGCCGGGACGTGCGCCGAGCGCGAGCGCATCCGGGCCGTGGTGCGACACGCCTTCGATTCGGGCACGGGGTACGACGGCGCGACCGGGAGGCGAGGGACATGAACGGCGCGCGCGTTCGATGACCGACCGCGAGGAGCGCGGTGGAGGCCGGTTTTGGCAGGACGGAAACCGGTAGAGGGATCAATCGACGATAAACAGCCTGGCACCGGTTCGCGTTGACGAGCGGTGCGGCTGATCCCCGAAGTCAGAGACTTGGTAGCTCATGCCCGCATGTAAGACGAATCTTCGACCGTCCTTCAGCTCCGTTTCCAGTTCCCCCTCGGCCACGTAGAGAAGGTGACCCCGGTCGCACCAATGGTCGGCCAGATAACCGGGCGTGTACTCCACCATGCGTATACGGATGCGGCCTAGATTTAGTGTCCGCCAAAAAGCGGATCCGCGCTCGCCCGGATGCTCGACCGACGGCACTTTGTTCCAATCGGTGACGGAAAAGGTCGAAGCGTGGATTCTCACGGAACTCGAACCCCCGTTGAGGGTGGTGAACGAACCTCGTGCCAGTGGACGGTTTGACAGCTTGGAAAAGGCGAGAGAGGTGATAAGCGTGCACAGTGCGTGATCGACTCATCGAATCGATTCGACTGCGAGCTTCCTGAACGGCGCGCGCGTTCGACGACCGATTGCGAGGAGCGCGGTAAGCCACTTGGAGACCGCAGCCGCCGTGACGGGCACTTCTAGGTCTGGGCTGACGTCGTCTTCACGGACCTCGTGCCCTTGAATCGCGCGAAGGCCGGCCGCTTTGGTTCGCGTCCGGCTCGCTGTTCACCACCCAGGTCACGCTCTCCAGAGGGAACTCCAAGGCAACGTATTCGGCGATCGGACCCCTCCGGGACCGAAATCCCCCGAGATCCCTCGCATCGGGCGCCCTCGGAATGCGCCCGACCTCCCACTCGTATTCGGTCATGGCAATATATGTAGTTCAGCAATTGCATAAATAGACAGCGCCTTAGTGCTATAGTTAGGCACGGTCGTCGCGCCGGTCACATAGAATCCATCATGGGGCTCCCGCACTCGATGACCGGCCGCGAGGAGCGCGCGGGCCGGACGAAGGTCGGCGACCACGGGCCAGAGAAGATTCTCATCAGTGGATGGCATACCCACGAACAGAATGCCAGAATCGAGCCTCGACGTAAGGACAGCCGAGGATGAGGACCTACGCGCCATCGTCTCCCATTATGGTCCTGGGGGCGGCGACAGTCCTTGGGACCCGTTCGCGGACTTAGACCGAATCCGGAGGATTCCCCGAGAGGGCCTTTTGGTCGCCTTGGATGGCGGGACCTATGCGGGCTTCCTCTACTGGTACGAGGCACGCAAACCCTGGTACGATCCCGCGGTCGAGAGATGCGCCCGAATCTCGGACCTGCACATCGTCCCTGCTCACCAGGGTCAGGGCATGGGACGCAGACTTCTGAGCGAAGCACTGAGACGAATCCGCGAAAAGGAAATCCGTATGATCTACCTGGAGACCGACGAAAACAACGCGCGGGCACAACGACTGTACGAGAGTGCCGGGTTCGCGTCCTTCGACAGGGTTGTCCGTTACCGCGTTTCCCTCGGCGCTCCTTGAGAAGGATTCCCAACCTTAGGCGCACCCGCTCGATGACCTGACCGCGAGGAGTGTTCGGACGCCGGCGCGGCAAGGCCGGAGCCCAGATCTTCGGAGGGAGTTTGATATCCGGATTCGGTTCCTTCTCGAGAGGGTCTCTGCTCGGAAACCCGCGTCTGACAGTTCTCCTCGAACTTCTCCGCGTCGGGATCCGGACACAGCGCGGGACTCAATCTTGGGTCACGCTAGGAGACCCCAAAGTGCGGCCGGCCCAATCATGGGACCGCTGATGAGATGAGGTTCCATCGTCCAAGACAGATTATCCTCGGCGACGTGACCTGGCCGCCCAATGACCATGAGGCGCTATCGTTGAGTGCTTATACTTCGGCCCGATTCCTTTCGTGCATCCACAATGTCCGCAAAGGTCGTTGTCCCACTCCTCGAGGCGATGGTTCCCCAGGGCCTCCGCGTGGGAGGGAACTACCTCGTCGAGTTTGAACCCGGCTCCCCTTGGTACGAAGCTTCGATCACCATCGCCGCTCGCGCCGTGCAGAGCGGCTTGAAGACCGAGTACCACTCCTTCCATCAGAAAATCGTCGATGTAAAGGAGGCTCTCGAGGAGCTGGGTCTATCGGTCGACGTGGAAACGAAGCGGGGAAGGCTCCGGCTCATTGACAGTTACACCCCGGAGGCCGGGAAGGTTAGGACCGGACCCCGGGGCAAGGTCGGTTTCCTGAGCGACAGGGCCCCCCACGTCGGCCGATGGCAAAAGGCCATCCGGAAACAGATCGCCGACGGGATCGAAGAACCGGACAAGAAGTGGCTGCATATCGACGACAACACGTCCCTCTTGCTCCAGTTCACCGATGAGGAATCGATGCTGAACGGGTGGCGAACAGTCTTCATACCGTGGGGAAGGGCTCGGGAGCTGATCACGATCAACGGCTTCGTGAAACGGGTCGCCTCAGAAGCGTTCTACCGGAAGAACGAGTCGCTCTATGACGGCGTGTTCGACATGGTGACCACCGAGAAGGAAGGTAGGCTGGAACACCACATCCGAGCAAGGATGGTCCGTGGAGAGTCGATTGATTCCGGGTGGAAACCGGTCCGATTACGGCCGCGGGGAGAGGTGGTGATAGGCGAACCGTTGCCCTCGCGAGGAACCCGACACCTTACGGCCGTGATGTTCACCGACATGGTGGGGTACAGCAAGCTGATGAGGAAGGGTGAACGGGAGGCGCTGAAGCTCCTTGACGCACAGGAGAGGGCCATCCGGTCCACGATCCCAAGATTCGAGGGGAGTGTGATCAAAGGAACGGGCGATGGGTTCTTGGTTGAGTTCGGCAGTGCGCTCTCGGCCGCGGAGTGTGCTGTTGCGGTCCAGCGGCAGATGCGACGGGTAAAGGGAGGCAACGGGGTCCGGATAGGCATCCACGTCGGGGATGTAATCCACAGGGGTGGGGATATCTTCGGCGACGCGGTCAACATCGCCTCGAGGCTTCAGGCATTGGCGAGACCCGGGGGAATCTGCATCTCCCAACAGGTCCACGAACAGATCTCGGGCAAGATTTCGTCCTCAATGCGCTACCGCGGTACTCCGTCGTTGAAGAACATCACCCAAAAGGTAGGAGTCTACGAGCTCATCCCGGCGAGCCGCTGATCTTCCTGACTGAGGTGGGCTGCGATGCCCTCGATAGGTTTCGAAGGCGTGCCCTCGGGGCTCCAACTAGGTGCATGGTTCCAACCACCCTTGCGCGTTTGGAGTGGTGGGCTCTCCGTTAGATCAAAACCCCCAACGCGCCCTTGGCG
Organism: Thermoplasmata archaeon; assembly: GCA_036404475.1. Classification (GTDB taxonomy): domain Archaea; phylum Thermoplasmatota; class Thermoplasmata; order Lutacidiplasmatales; family UBA184; genus Lutacidiplasma. Next base: position 12,795 of record DASWZL010000094.1, on the reverse strand, counting down.
GGCTGGTTTCACGTCAGGGGAGAACGATTCTCGCCATAGGGTCGACCACGGTCAATCTCGTGGAGGTAAGTGCAGGACCGTCAGCCGATGCTCACCACGGACAGCTCCTCCCGCGAGAGAGTGGGTCGCGTTCCGCGCGATCGCGATCTTGATGATTGGCACGCGCGGTCGATGACCGACCGAGAGGAGCGCGCGAGGCCGCGATTCATTTCGGCTTCAGGTCGGCAAAGACGAACCCGTCACGATCGACGATCTCTCCCCGGCGGACCGATATGGGCGAGCGAAATAGCGGAGAGTCCGTCACGAACGTGTGAAACTCTCCGCGCTCTCCACAAGGGTCGACCCCGGGCGGCAGGTCGGCCAGAAGACGTTCGTCAAACGCACGCCCCGCGAAGGAGCGGGCAAGGAGCCGAGGGTCCACACAAACCAGTCGGGCTCGAAGGCCGGTCCGTAGCATCTCTCTCGCCAGCTCGTTGGTGGGGCGCTGCCACAGTGGGAAGACGCCCTCCATCTCGACTTCCCTCACACGCGCCTCACGGTAACGTCGGATGTCCTCGAGAAACAGGTCGCCGAATACGACATGACGGATGCCGCCGGACCGCGCCGCTTCCAGGGCCCGCCGCATTTCGCGTTCGTAAACGTCGTTCGGGCAGGGATAGGGGATGCGCACTGTCGTGAGGGGAAGGTCGAGGGCATCCGCCTGCATCCGCAGGAGCTCTTCGCGGACCCCGTGCATCGAGACCCGCCCGAACGCCTCGGTCACCGTCGTCAAGAGCCCCACAGGTTTCACGACGCGGGTGCGCGCGACCTCGCAGAGCGCATAGGCCGCATCCTTTCCGCTGCTCCAGGAGATCAGCGCCGGCGGCGGGCGCGTGTCCGCGTTCTCTGGCCCGACCATGACAGCGCCATCGCGAGAATCGAGGTGGTTAAGAATAGACGCCCGCGTCCAATGAGGAGGCGGTTGACCGATCCCGCGGGAACCTGGCCATCGTGCGGCCGATGACCGACCGCGAGAGGCGCGCGAGAGGGACTAGGAATTGGAACAGACCGGTGGGGTAGTCCGGTATCGGCGGGACCTTCATGGGCGCGACCCCCCAATCCCTGTCGGGGCTGGTATCGATCCCGGTATCGCCGATACCGGTCCTTATGCGCGCTCCTACCCCCGGGACCCGGCGCTGAATCCACGGCGACCGGCCTCGGGTCGGGTGGTCGAGGGACTGTTCTTCTCCCCTTGGACAGAGGGGGCTGAGGGCGGCCCACCAAAGCCAGCGCCTCATGAACTAGGGGCGGCCGACGGCCGCGGTCCCGCCGGGGAAGGACGGGCTCGCCTGGGCGGGGGGAACAGCAACGGTCGAGCGGACCATGGGAAGACGGCTCGCTTGGACCGGGGCCTGCGGCAGGCCGAGGCGGGCTCGGAGCCAATGCCGGACGTCCGAAATGTAGAGATTGCCGTACGGGCACGCCTCAACGCAATCCCCGACCCCGCAGCATTTCGAGCTTCGGAATTCTCCCTTCGTCCGAAGATGGCCCGGCATGTCGACGAGGGCGACCGGACAGCCCTTGGCGCAGTCGAGTGTGGTGCACTCCCGGCAGACCTGTTTGTCGTGGACCTTGAGCTTGAAGAATCCAACCTTCTGGAACGCCTGGGCGATGGTCCCCGTGTAACACCAGCCCATGGTGACGCAGTTGTAGTTTCCAGTGTACGGGATCGTCACGAACATCAGGAACCAGAGGACGGAGAAGTAGAACGCGAAGAAGAACACCGCCGGGTCCGTTCCAAGAATAAGGACGTTCAGGGTTCCCGTCGTGTCGAGGTACGAGAGGAAAGAGGTCACAACGAGGGAGCCCATCACGAGGCCGGTCGTGACGGCGTACGTCGTTGAGAGGCGACTTGAGAGGTACTTTCGACCGATTGGACCGGTCCGGTTGAACGTCTTCATCGCGTCGACCGTCGTGCCCTGGAACATCAGCGGCGCGGTGCAGAACGTCGAGCAGATCACGCGTCGACCGAAGAGGATGACGAGCGCCCCGGTGATGGTGTAGGTCAGCAGGACTGCGACGAAGACGCTGGTCGCGAGCGGGAACGACCCGAGGCCCATGGGCCATCCCAGCACCGGGACCTGGCTCGAGGCGGGCGCGTTCGGGAGGACCCGGCCGAAGTAGAGGCTCGGGTAGAACACCGCGAACGCGGCATAGCATCCCATCATCAGCACGAGGCGTATCCGGTTCTCGAGGTTTCGTGTTTCGCGGAACTTGAAGACGACGAGAGCGCCCATCTCTGCGCCCATCATGAGGAGGAACCACGTGGATGCGGCTACGGTGGCGAGGAACCAGAAGCCGTTCGAGACGGCGTTCAGGAGGACCGCCGAGGGCGGCCCGGTCATGGGGAGGAACGGGAGACTGCTGGTGAACGCCGCACCGTTCACCTGGACGTCAAGGAGCCCTCCCATGAAGATCTCGGCAACGAAGATGCACGCCAGGAACGCGAACGCCCAGTTCGGCCGCAACGGCCAGGGCTGGGCCAGCTCCGCGGACAGTTTCTCCGGCCGGACCACGGCGCCGAAGAAGACGACCATCTCTAGGACGATGGAGACCGCGAACGCCGTCCCGTTCCCGTAGAAGACCCACAGGAACAGCCCCGCCATCATGAGGGCGTAGATGGCGAGAAGCTCGACCAGATACGTCGAGAACCCGGCTCCAAGCTGGTGATGTCGGTAGATGTGCTCCATCAGGTAGACGAACAGACCGATCATCGCGGCGCTCGAGACGTAGATCGAGACGGCCGTCCAAGTCGCCCAGTCGAGCGCGGGGGGCGAGAACAGCATGAGGAACGACTGGGAGACGAGCACGGCGAAGATCGTCCGAGAGAGACGACCCCGCAGGAGGACCGCCGTCAGAACCATCTCGGCGGACATCGTGAAGAGGAACCAGGGCGAGTTGACCGACGCGACGAACAGCTGGCCGACCGCCGCCAGACCGGTCGCCGATAGGGTCGGTGCCTGCCCCGAGACCGCCTGGAAGGTCCAACCCATCAGGAGCTCGTTCGCGAGAATGAGAACGATTACCGAACCCACGAACGAGCGCCCGGCGGCGAAGAATGGCTGGGCCGGGGTCGTCTCACCGGCTTCCAGCGGCACCCCGCGGAGGAAGGAGAGAAAGACGACCGCGGCGCCGAGGGACATCAGGGCGGTCATCACCCACGCCGCCTCGAGGAACGAGTTGACGGACCGGTTGACGAAGTACAGCGCCGCCCCGAGGAGCATGGCTACCATCATCAGTAGCAGGAAAACCACGACGCCGACCCGAAGCGGGGTGCGTGCCTCGCTGGCCCACTTCACGAGGTAGGCGATCGAAACCGACATTCCCGCGGCGAGGGGAGCGAGTATCACCAGGGGGTCTATCATCCCGGGAACCTACCGCCGTTCGCCGACTGGGATACCGATTCCGCGGATGGCCGGCACGCGGCCAAGGGTTGGATACCCGCAAGCCAGTCCAGGACAGGTACGGGGGCTACGACAATCGCCCCAGCGAAGCCGGCGAGTAGGAGGTACTGGAACGTCCATCGCAAGACGAGCGCGACTGCCCACAGGAGGAGGACGCTGTATCCTCCCGAGAAGTGGGCTACCGCCAGCATGTCCCCGAGAACCATCAAACCCAGCGCGTAGCCCACTGCGATGAAGACGGCCAACCCGATTCCGTGCCACCGCGGCAGGTACCCCCGCACTTCGCGTAGGGTCAGCAGGTCGATGGTGGAAAGGTGCGCGGGAGACTCCGACACGGGATAAGTGGGTAGAGTCCGGGCTTATGATTTGTAAGTTGGCACCGGAGAAGTTTCGGACTTTCCCAAAGGCTGCGGGGTCGGGACCTTTCCGAATGTCTTCGTTCGACCGTCGGTCGCACGGACTTGTCCTGACCTAGGTGAGGAGGGCACCAACCGCGAGTCCCTCGTGGAGGAACGTCTCCACCTCGGCGGCCCCAAGGTTCCGCTCCTGGGAGGCCCACGCCGAAGCGGTCTGATCTATCTCACCCGTCCCCAATAGGGGACCGAGCAAGCCACCCCTCATCACCGCCACGTCCGCGACCGGTCTCCGCGCGCGGCGCCAACCTATTTGTCAGGGGAGAGGTTGCCTCGTTTGAGGTGGCGTTGAGATCGCTGGTCTATCGCCGTCGGCCTCAGGGGCCATTGGGTTGATGGCTCCGCATGCGCATGAATCCGCGTCGGGCTTCGGTCCCCTTGCGACGAAGGAAGGTCCGATTCGGGTACTGGGCACGCTTCCAGACCGAGCCAAGGAGATCCTCGAACCCCCCGCGGTCGCTTTCCTTGCGATGCTTCACCGGCGCTTCGAAGCGCGCCGGCGAGAGCTTCTCGCACAACGAGGTGGGTTCCGGCGAACCCTCGCGGCCGGCGACCGCCCCGGATTTCTCCCAGAAACCGAACGAGTCAGAGTCGACCCTTGGACCGTCCCTCCCCCTCCGTCGGACCTGGTCGACCGCCGGGTCGAGATCACCGGTCCGGTCGACCGGAAGATGATCATCAATGCCCTTAACTCGGGCGCTCGCGTGTTCATGGCCGATTTCGAGGACGCACATTCCCCCACGTGGACGGCAACCGTCCTCGGTCAAGCGAATGTGCGCGACGCCGTACGTCGGCGCATCACATTCACCTCCCCGGAGGGCAAGGAGTACCGGCTGAACGAACGGGTCGCCACGTTAATGGTCCGACCCCGGGGCTGGCATCTCGACGAACGTCATTTCGAGGTCGACGGCCGACCGATATCCGCGAGCCTCTTCGACTTCGGCCTCTTCCTCTTCCACAACGCACTCGAACTGCGACGGCGCGGTACCGGGCCGTACCTGTACCTTCCCAAGATGGAGCATCACCTCGAGGCGCGCCTTTGGAACGATGTCTTCTCGGCCGCCGAGGACGCTCTCGGTCTTTCCGTCGGCACCATTCGAGCGACCGCCCTCATCGAGACCCTCCCGGCCGCGTTCCAGATGGACGAGATCCTCTGGGAACTTCGAGAACACTCGGTCGGGCTCAACTGCGGCCGATGGGACTACTTGTTCAGCTTCATCAAGCAGTTCGAGGACGTTCCCACCGCACGTTTCCCCGACCGCTCGAGCCTTACGATGATTACCCCCTTTTTGACCGCCTACTCGCACCTTCTCATCCAGACGTGCCATCGGCGCGGTGCCCATGCCATCGGGGGCATGGCGGCTCAGATCCCGATCAAGGAGGACCCCGAGGCGAATGCGAAAGCGATCGCCCTCGTCGTCGCGGACAAGGAGCGCGAGGTGGCCGCGGGACACGATGGGACCTGGGTCGCCCATCCCGGGCTCGTCAAGGTCGCCATGGACGTCTTCGACCGGGGGATGCCGACCCCGAACCAGATCTCGCGACCATGGATCGGCCTGACGGTCGGTGCGGACGAGCTCCTGGCGGTTCCCACGGGTCCTATCACCCCGGAAGGGGTCCGGCGGAACGCACGGGCCGCTCTCCTGTACCTCGAGTCATGGCTTCGGGGGATCGGGTGCGTCCCGATCGACAACCTGATGGAGGATGCAGCTACCGCGGAGATCGCGCGCACTCAACTCTGGCAGTGGGTGCACCACCACGCTCGCCTGGAGGATGGGCAGCCGGTCAACCTTGCACGGGTCCGGGAGGCCTTCGCCGAGGAACGAGGGAAATTCCTTTTCGACCCGAGCCGGCCAGCCACGACCCGGTCCCTGGAGCGCGCCGCCGCCATCTTGGACGAGGTGGTCTTATCTCCGGTTCTCGTGGGGTTTATCACAGAGCGTGCGTACCCCGAATTGGGGGACCCACAAGGGGGCGTGGGAGAATGACGGAACCCGTCGGCCTGGATTGGAAGGAAGACGACCGGTGGAAAGGGATCGTACGGCCGTACCGCGCCGCGGACGTGGAACGACTCCGAGGTTCGGTCACGATCGCCCACACGCTTGCCTCGCTTGGTGCCCAGCGGCTTTGGCGCCTCCTCCACTCCGAGTCGTATCTCCCTACGCTCGGCGCCATGACCGGGACCCAGGCGGTCCAGATGGTGGCCGCGGGCCTGCCGGCGATCTACGCGAGCGGCTGGCAGGTCGCCGCCGATGCCAACGACGCGGGCCAGACGTACCCGGACCAGAGCCTCTATCCGGCGGACTCGATGCCCAACCTCGTCCGGCGAATCAATAACGCGCTCCGCCGGGAGGACGAGAAGCAGCATGGCCTAGGGAAGGACGAGGTGTGCTGGTACGCGCCCATCGTTGCCGATGGCGAGGCGGGGTTCGGAGGCAACCTGAACGTTTTCGAGCTGACGAAGTCGCTGATCGACGCCGGGGCCGCGGGCCTTCACCTCGAGGACCAGCTCGCCTCCGTCAAGAAGTGCGGGCACATGGGCGGCAAGGTCCTCGTGCCCGCGAGGGAGTTCAACCAAAAGCTCTGGGCCGCTCGGCTCGCGGCCGACATATCGGGCGTCCCGACCGTTGTGATCGCCCGGACCGACGCCCTTTCCGCGAAGCTCCTGACGAGCGACGTTGACCCCCGGGATGCGCCGTTCCTCACGGGGAAGCAGACCCCCGAGGGGTTCTTCGACATCACGGGAGGGCTCGATATGGCGATCGCACGGGGTCTCGCGTATGCCCCCTTCGCGGACCTGCTGTGGTTCGAGACGGCGGGACCCGACCTCGAAGAGGCCGAACGGTTCGCGCGCGAGGTCCACCGCGACTATCCGGGAAAACTCCTGGCGTACAACTGCTCCCCATCGTTCAACTGGCGCAAGAAGCTCAAACCCGACGTCATCGCCGAGTTCCAGTCGACGATCGGCGAGATGGGCTACAAGTTCCAATTCGTGACCCTCGCTGGGTTCCACGCCTTGAACCTGTCGATGTTCAAGCTCGCGAAAGGATACGCCCAGACCGGCATGGCCGCTTACACCGACCTCCAGGAGGAGGAGTTCCGCGCCGAGGAGGAAGGGTACGCCGCCGTGAAACACCAATCGTTCGTCGGAACGGGCTACTTTGACGAGGTCGCCCAGATCCTCTCGGGGGGACTCACGTCCACCCTCGCGATGGAAGGGTCGACAGAAGCGGAGCAGTTCGCCGCGGCGAAGAAGGCCCCTAGCAAGCCGGCCCGATCCCACGAACGCTCCCCCGCCGCCTCGAAGGCCGGTTGACCGGCGGGCCGGGAGAACCCCGCCCGTACGGTCGCAGGACCTCGGTCAGGCGGAACCGGCTCGATTGGACGTGAACCCTGGTCTCGCTGGGCCACCGAGGCTAGTGCGGGCCGCGGGCTCGCAACTCGTGGGCCGCGACGACGAGCATGATCTCGGACGTTCCGTGAGCGATGCCGCCGGCCCGTACGTCGCGCCAGCGCTGCTCGTGCGGAAGGTCTTGCGAGTAGCCGCGCCCGCCGTGGAATTGGATGGCGTGGTCGATCGCTCGAAGTCCGTCCTCAACGGCCATCCACTTGGCCAGGGCGGCCTCCGCGGCGGCCTCCTGGCCTTGCTCGAGCCGGGAGAGGGCGCCTTCGACGTACAACCAATCGGCCGAGAGCCGGCCGAGGTCCTGGGCCAACGGGAACGAGACGGCCTCCTGGCGGGCGAGCGGCTTTCCGAACACCGTGCGCTGCTGGACGTACTCGACCGTCGCCTCCCAGGAGGCGAACGCGGCGCCGAGGTAGATCACCGCGAGGAGCGCGCGGTCCTGGGTGAGCTCCGTGCGGAGGTAGTCGAACCCCTTTCCCTCTTCTCCGAGACGGTATCGCGAGGGGAGGCGCACGTGGTCGTAGATGACCGAGCCCCGGCGCTGCCAGCGTTCCCCTAGGTCTCCCGAGGACGGAATCCGGGTTATGCCCGGCAGGTCCTGAGGGACCAGGAACGCCGTGACCCCTCCCCGCGGGTCCCCGCTCGGGACACGTCCGTAGACGATCGCGGCGTCCGCGTCGATGCAGAGCGCCACCTCGCTCTTCTCCCCGGTAAGAACGTACTCCTCCCCCTCGCGGGTGGCGGAGAGCGACATCCCTTGGGCGTCGGAGCCGGCCCCGGGTTCCGTAATCTGGTTCCCCACGACCTTCTCGCCTCGGACCATGGGCCGGAACCACTCCTCGACCAGCCCGGGGGAGCCGTGGTCCGCCAGAACGGAGGAGAACTCGGGCTGAATGCTCAACTTTCCGAACACCGTACCGGACCGGTACACGAGGTGGAAGAGGGCGAGACCCACCTGGGGGAGAGAAAGTCCCCTGCCTCCAAGAGCGGCCGAGGTCCCCATGCCGAGTAACCCTGCCTTCCCCAACTCGCGGTACTCTGCGCGGGGAAACGCGGGGTCCCGATCGAGCTCCCGATACCGGACAGCGAGGTTGTGCTGAGCGGCGAACTCGGTCACCTCTACGACCAGGGGGTCGCCCGGAAGCGGGGGGAGGATCGCCATCTACAGTCCCTCCGCGACGAAGAACGGCGCCTTCGAGCTCGGGGGGCCGGAGGGGGGCCGCTCACCGATGATCCCCGAGGCACGCAGCTCGTCCAGTTGGCTCTGGGAGAGGCCAAGGAGCTCCCCGAAGACCCGAGCATTGTCCTGACCCAACCAGGGGGCGCCCCGCCAAACACCGCCGGGTGTTTCAGAGAACTTGGGGGCGACCCCGGCGCCTTTCACCCGTCCGGCGATGGGGTCCTCCCACTCTACGAACATCTCCCGGTCTCGAAAATGGGGGTCTCGAGCGGCGTCGGCGATATCGAACACCCGGGTGATCGCGACGTCGTGCGTCCGACCGGTCTCTTCGAGCTCCTGCCGGGTCCGCGACCCGCAGAACTCCGCGATCGCGCGGTCGACCGCCTCCCGGTGGGCGAGCCGGTAGTCCCGGTCATCGTACGCGGGGTCCGTGAAGCCGATCACGGTCTTCAGTCGGCGCCACGCGTCGGGGGTGGGCGCCGCCACGACGACCCAACCGTCCTGCGCCCGGTGAACGTCGTACGGGTGCAGCCGCGCGTGGCCCGACCCGTGACGCCCCCGAACGACCCCTCGGACGAAGTAGTCGAGAGCGAGGTTCTCGAGGAGGATGAAGAACATCTCGTACTGGGCCACGTCGACCGATTGTCCGCGGCCGGTCCGGCTCGCGTGGACGTACCCCATCAGACCCGCCGTGGCGGCGGCGAGACCGGTCACCGTGTCGTTGAGCGCGGTCCCGCTACGCATCGGGGGATCGGGATCCGGCTTTCCCTGTAGCGAAAGGTAGCCGCTGTAGGCCTGGGCGGTCAGGTCGTAGGAAGGGGTCCTCATCCGGTCGGGTTGGCCGGTACGGCCGTACCCCGATACGTGGACGATGGTGAGCTGGGGATTCGAGCGCCACACCTCCTCGTCGGAAAGGCCCAGCTTGTCGTACGTCCCAGGTCGGGACGACTCGATCCAGATGTCCGATTGCTCGACCAGCTTCAGGAAAATCGTGCGGCCCGCGGGCCGGCGAACGTCGAGCCCGACCGACAGCTTGTTGCGAGAGTACTGGACCCACGACTCGGAGACGGCCTCTCCGGGCATGCTCCCCTCGAGCACGGGTCGGAGCGTCCGGGTCGGGTCCGCGTACGGGGGTTCGAACGGAGGGCTTTCCACGTGGATCACCCGCGCCCCGAACTCCCCGAGGTACGTGGCCGCCCAGGGTCCCGCGACGAACCGCGCGGACTCCAGGACCCGGACCCCCTCGAGCGGGCCGAACGGTGGGACGAGCGGAACGTCGCCCAGGGACGAAGACACGGCCCCGAACCGGGACGCGGCTCGATAACCCGGGAGGTTCAGGGCGGAACCTCGGCGACCAAATACGGCCGCCCGCTCGGCGCGACGATGGCCGAGGCTCCGTGGGTCCGCTTCGAGGGCGCGACGTTCCGCGACGAGCTCACGAAGTACAAGATGGCGAACCACCCGTTCAAGACCCATCCGTTCTTCTCCCGACTCGAGCGGGGCGAAGTGTCGCGTCCGCTCGTCCACGCGTGGGTCAAGCAGTTCTACCCGTGGCTCGCCTCCGTCCCGATCGCGATGGCGGAGCGGTTCGCCAACTGCTCGTGGGACCCCGCCAACGACCCCTATCGTCGGATGATCCTCGACCAGCTGGTCGAGGAAGCGGGAGACCCCAAAGGGAAGGCTCCCGGCCATCCGGAGCTCTGGCTCCGGTTCTGTGAGGGGATCGGCGTCCCGCGGAAGGAGGTCTTGGAGACGCCGCTCCTCCCGAGCACGATGGTCGCGATCGACGACTTCCTCTATACCAACCGGGTGAACACGTTCTACGTCTCCGCGGCGGGGTCGTCGGAGCCCCCCAACGTCGAGCTCTGCGCTCGGCTCCTCCCCGCGTTCCGCAAGCACTACGGAGTCGACGAGTCGCACCTCGAGTACTACTCGCTCCACGTGACGGCCGACGTCGAGCACAGCGAGTGGGTCGGCCAGATCGTCGCGGCGTTCGCGTCGACCCCCGAGATCCGCAAGCAGATGTGGGAGCAGATGCTGCGCGGCTTCTCCCTCCACGCGTTCCTTGTGGACGGGGTCCTCGCCGGGACGCACGAGGGCGCGACCCCGACGAAGGCTCGCTAGCCCCGGGCTCGGGTGATGGGAAGGCGCCGAGAACGTGCCGACCCAACGTGCCCGGCAAATTCCTGGACCGCGTCCTCTCAGGGCCCCATCCTAAAGGAAGGAAACGGAAGGAAGGACCGATGGAAGGCAGAACGATACGACTGAGGCGGCTGTTCCCAAACCCCCAGCGCAGGCTCTTCTCGGTCCCGCTGGACCACCCGGTGTCGATGGGACCGATCGACGGTCTCGAGGAGCTGGCTCCGCTAGCAGAGGAGCTGCAGGACGGCGGCGCGGACCTGCTGATCGTCACGAAGGGCGCGGTACGGGGGCTCGCGCCTGTGCTCGCGCCGACGACCCAGCTCGGTATCCACGTGTCGGCCTCCACGAGTCTCGGAACGACCTCGAACCAGAAGGTCCTCGTCGGCACGGCCGAGGAGGCTATCAGCCTCGGGGCCGACCTCCTGAGCGTCCAGGTGAACTTCGGGATCCCGGAGGAACCGGACATGCTCCGGGATCTCGGGGTCGCCGCGGACCAGTGCCGGAAGCTCGGCCTGCCATTGCTCTGCATGGCCTACGTCAAGAAACCGAGCGGAGGGACTCCGGACGAGCTCCGCCACGCGGCCCGGGCGGCGGCGGACACCGGCGCGGACATCGTGAAGACGAGCTACCCCGGGTCGGCCACCGAGTTCGCGAAGCTCTGTCGAACGACCCCCGTCCCGGTCCTCATCGGCGGGGGCGTGCGGCTCGAGGACGAGGAGACGTTCCTCTCCATCGTGAAGGAGAGCGTGCGCGCCGGTGGGGGGGGCATCTGCATCGGCCGGAACCTGTTCCAACGGCGCCCGGTCGGTCCGCTCGCTCGCCGCATCGCGACGATCCTCCACGGCTCGGAGTAGGGAAACGGCCGTGACGCGCGAGCGGGTGACGGTCGCCCCCATCGCCCCTTCCCGCGAAGCTCGGACGGCAATCGTGGAGCGCGCGCGCCGACGAGGATTCACCCATTTCGCGGTCGAAGAGGGCGACCCGATCGAGGCGGCTCCCGGAGAGGAGGTAGTCGTCCGTGGAGATGGCCACCTCACGGTCCGTGGTCGCGCGTCCCCGGTCATTCCGTTGGTCTCTGTGGGTGACCCCGCCGCTCTCGACGCGGCCGTCCGGAGGACTCCGGTCGGAGGGACCCTGGCCGTGGAATGGACGGGGGACCGGATCATCCCGCTGGAGAACGCGATCGCCGCCGGAGGGCGGCGCTTCGAGCTGTGGGTCTACGCCCGGGGACCTCGGGAGGTCTCGGGGGCGCTCGGGGCTCTGGAGCACGGGGCGCATCGGGTGATCGTCACCGTGCGCTCCCCCGAAGAGGTCGACGACCTCGAATCCGTACTGGAGGGCCCATTGCCGACGGACCTCCAGTGGACCCTGGTCCCGGTCGCGTCCGTGCGCGCCGTGGGGGTCGGGGACCGTGTGCTCGTCGACACGACCTCGCTCCTCGACGCCGCGGAAGGCCTCCTGGTCGGGAGCGCGGCCGGGTTCCTCTTCCACGTTGCGAGCGAGGCCGTCGGCTCGCAGTTCAGCCGGCCTCGGGCATTCCGGGTCAACGCCGGAGCTGCCCACTCCTACATCCTCATGGGCGACGGGACGACACGCTACCTCTCGGAGCTCGAACCCGGGGACTCGGTCTTGGTGAGCCGGCCGGGCGGGTCGGCTCGCTCCGTGCGGGTAGGACGGGTCAAGATCGAGCGGCGTCCCCTCGTCATCGTCACGGCCACGGTCGACGATTCGCCTCGAACGGTGTTCTTGCAGGAGGCCGAGACCGTTCGGCTCTCCGCGGAGACGGCCCGGGTCCCCACGACCGAGCTTTCGGTGGGGACCCGGGTCCACGGGGTGCGGATGCCGTCGGCCCGTCATCTGGGGCGGTCGGTCGAGGAGACGATCATCGAACGATGAATCCCTCCCCTCCCGCGATCGTCGTCACCCTCCCCGCTCGCACGGTCGCGGACGCGCGGAGACAGATGGAGGAGGCGCGCACGTCGGGAGCGGACCTCCTCGAGATCCGGTTCGACCGGTTCGACGCCGAAGAGCTCGGACGCGTCGACCAACTGTTCCCGAACCCTCTCCCTATGGTCGCAACGCTGCGTTCGCGCGCGGAAGGGGGCGAGGGTCCCGACGACCCGGAGACCCGCGTGCGGGTCTTGGGGGGTCTTGCGCGCCATCCGTTTCGCTGGATCGACGTCGAGCTCGCCCGTGACTTTCCGGCGGCGG
>DASWZL010000093.1:0-39232 GCA_036404475.1 Thermoplasmata archaeon | reverse complement strand
CGGGTGGTCGGTCGTCTCGGTGCGGCCCCGGGTCGGTCGAAACGTTGGCTGGCGGAGCACGAACTCGGCCGCCTCGGCGAACGGGCCTTCGCGGAACTTCTCCGCGAGGGTTCTTAGGCCGAGCCCTCGCGGATAGACCGTGTTGTCCGTCCGCGGGTAGCTGATGAGACCCTGGGTGTACAGGTCCTCGGCGATCCGCATCACCCGCGCCGCACCGAGGCCCAGGCGCGTCGCCTCGGCGACGAAGAGCGTGGTGGAGAAGGGGACGGGGGGTCGGCGCCGGGTCTCCTCCTCCGCGAACTCCCGGACGACCCCGCTCTTGGCGTGGGCGACGAGGCGGAAGATCCGGTCCGCGTCGACCTTCTTCTCGAAGATCCCGTGATGGTGATGCAGCCGGAACTCCTCTCCGCCCTTCTCCCCGGTCGCGACGATCTCCCAGAACGGGGAGGCCACGAACTCCTTGATTGCCTGGTCCCGTTCGACTAGGAGCGCGAGCGTGGGCGTCTGGACCCGTCCGACCGAGAGGAAGCTCTTGCCCCGCTGCTGCGCCGTGAGGGAGAGGTAGCGCGTCAGGAGGGCGCCCCAAACGAGGTCGATCTCCTGGCGCGATTCGGCCGCCTCGGCGAGCGCCCGGTCGAGCTCTTCGAGATGCGAGAAGCTCGTCTCGATCGCGTCGCGCGTGAGCGCGCTGTACCGCGCCCGTTTCACCTCGATCCCGGGGTGGACCCGCTGGAGGAGCTCGAGGCATTCGAGCCCGATGAGCTCGCCCTCGCGGTCGAAGTCGGTCGCGATGATGACGCGGTCGAACTCGCGGACGATCGACTGGAGAGCCGCGACGATCCCCGTCTCGGTCACTCGCTTCAGTGGTCGGGTCTCGAGGAGCTTCGGAAGACCGGTGAGCGTCCACTCGGAGAACTCCTTCGGGTAATCGAGCTCGACGATGTGGCCCCGCAATCCAACGACGGCGTAGTGCCCGTCCGGGCGGTCGAACCGGAAGACGTTCGTCCCTTCGAGGCGAGCGCGCTTCATGCGCCCGTCGGAGAGCACGATGGCGATCCGGAGGGCGGTGTTGAACTTCTCCGCGACGACGAGAGTACGGACCACGGCCCGATAATCAGGCCGGGCGCCGTAGATAAAATCAGGGGGCGACCCACGGCGATCGGCCGCTCCGAACGTGAGCGCGCGCGTTCGACCGGGGCGAAAAGCCCGGCGAGCACCCCCGACGGGTCAGCGGTGTGGTGGACCCGCCCTCCGGCTCTTTATACGGCCCGGCCGGTCGGGGCGACCGGCGCCGCGGTAACTCAGTTTGGGAGAGTGCAAGACTGAAGATCTTGAAGCCGCCGGTTCAAGCCCGGCCCGCGGCACCTCCCCCGGTCTGAGCGGTACTACGCCGTTCAGAGCGGGCCCCGCTGTACCGCTGGGCAACGCTGGGAGCCAGGTCTTCTTCTGAACCGTCTGCGTCGTCCGGCCTTCGGGGGTCGGCGCTAGCGCGACGGAACGAACCAGACGTCCGTGATCGAGTACTTCGGGTTCGGGTCGAACCGGGCCTCGATCGGCATCCCGATGTAGAGGTCGGACTCCACGCAGTCCCGAAGACGGACGAGCAGCAGGCTCCCGACCCCGTCGAACTCGACGAGCGCGAGGTTGTAGGGCGTCTCCTTCAGGAACGCTTCGCCCCCGAAGTGGCACGTCGTCCAGGAGTGCACCCGGCCCTTCGTGGGGAGGTCGACCCATTCCGTCGGAGCGCCGCAGACCATGCAGTGGCTCCGCGGCGTTCCATAGACGAAGCCGCACTTCGGCCGACGGCACTTCGACCCGCGCAGTCGCCCCTCGGCGAGTCCGAGGAAGAACGGAGAGTCCTCGGCGTAGCTGTGGATGTAGTTAATGGAGTACGGGTTCCGGATGATGAGGCTCTCCACCCCGTCGCCGTCCCGATAGAGGGCGGCGCCGCGCTGCTCGAGCTCGGACTGAACCTCGCGGAACTTCGAAAAGACACGGGGGCGCGCGCTCATCGGAACCCCCGCTCGAGGATCGAGACGGTCACGGCCGAGCCCGTCCCCGCGTGGCTGTGGATGGCGCCCCGTCGGGGGTGGGCGAGCTGGAGCGTCGGGTCCCCGAAGTGCTTCGGGATCGTCCCCTGGAGTTGCCAGAACGCGAAGACCGCCTGCATGAGGCCGGTCGCCCCGACCGGGTGGCCGCATGCGATGAGGCCGCCGGAGGGATTGACGGGGGTGGCGCCCGCCCGGGGGACCGGAAAGCCGTAGTCGATTCCCTTCAGGAATGGGTCTCCCCGCTCCACGAACCCGTACCCCTCGCCGTACCGGCACAGCCCGAGGTCCTCGTAGGTCTGGATCTCGCTCGAGGCGTAGGCGTCGTGGAGCTCGACGAAGGAGAGCTCCGTGTTCGGCTTCGTGATCCCCGCCATCCGGTACGCCTCGATCCCCGCGGTGCGGCCGGCGCGGAACGAGTGGACACCGGGATAGGGGAGATCCTCGTACCCCTTCGCCTTCTCGTGCGGGAGGAGCGGGACGCGACCGAAGGGCCGGTCGGAAAGGCGCATCGTGTCGGTGCCGCAGCCGACGCCCGTCACTTGGACCGGCTTGTCCGTGAACTCCTTCGCGCGCTCCTCGTCGCACAGGATGGCGCACGCCGCTCCGTCGCTCATCGTGCAGATCTGTTCGCGCGTGAGCGGGTAGCTGATCATCTCCGAGTTGAGCACCTCCTCGACCGTCAGGCGCTTCGGGTACTGCGCGTACGGGTTGTAGAGGGCGTTCCGGTGGTTCTTCACCGAAACGAGGCTCATGATACGGCTTCCCTCGGCGATCGCCCGTCGCTGGGCCTCGCGCTCGTCGGTGATGCCCGCGAACTTGCCGAGGCGCAGGTACTCGTAGATGTGGCGCATGACCATGAGCGCGTAGTAGCCGGTGTAGAACCCGCCGAGCGGGAAGTCGAAGTTCGTGTCCGAAGCGAGGGCGATGAACTCGTTCCCCTTCCAGGTCGGGACCCGGCTCATCGTCTCGAAGCCGGCGGCGAGGCAGACGTCCATCCGGCCGCTCGCGATCGCCTCGTACGCCGCCTGGAAGCATTCCCCGCCGGTCGCTCCGCCCCACTCCAGCCGGACCGACCCTTTCGGGTTCATCCCGAGGTAGTCCTGAACCATGCTCGCGGCCTTGAGCTGCCGGGCGAAGTGGTCGGAGAAGTAGGCGATCCGGGTCCCGTCGATCCGGTCCGGCGTGAGGTTCGGGATCCCCTTGAGCGCGTAGTCGTACGCCCTCCGGACCATCAAGCGGAAGTCCATCGCGGGGTGAGCCTTCGCGAACTTCGTGACGCCCCCCGTGACCATGTAGACGCGTCGCCCTCGGGCGGGGGACGTCCGGGCTCGGGTCGGTCGGGCCGGCGGACTCTTCGAACTCTTCTTCGAACGGGCAGGCACAGGAACTCCCTCGCCTCGCGCCAATCGGGTCGCCCTCATAACCTTCTCACGGCGGCTCGCGAGCGGGCGGCCCCAGAACCGTTTAACGCAGGCGGACGGTGCTCCTTTCGATGACGCCTTATCCCTCCCCGAAGGACCTGCTCTCGATCTCCGACCTCGCGGGGGACCTCGACCGGGTCCTGGCCCGCGCCACGGTCCTGAAGGCCGAGCGCGCCCGGGGGGTACGGAAGCCGACCCTCGCGGGGAAGAACCTGGCGATGATTTTCGAAAAGCCGTCCACGCGCACCCGCACCTCGTTCGAGGTGGCGATGAACGACCTCGGAGGCCACGCCCTGTACCTCTCCTCGAAGGACCTCCAGCTCGGACGGGGCGAGACGATCGCCGACACGGCTCGCGTCCTATCTCGGTTTGTGGATGCGGTCTGCTACCGCGCGTTCCGGCACGTCGACATGGTCGAGCTCGCGCGCTGGGCCACGGTCCCGGTCATCAACGCGCTCGACGACTTGGAGCATCCCTGCCAGATCGCGGCGGACCTGTTGACGATGCGCGAGCGCTGGGGCGGTCGGTTCTCCCGCCGCCGCTTGGCGTGGGTGGGGGACGGCAACAACGTCCTCCACTCGCTCCTACTCGGGGCCGCGGCGGTGGGACTCGACCTATCGGTCGCGACCCCTCCCGGATATCGGCCGCAGCCCGAGTACGTCCGGGCCGCGGAAGTGCTCGCCGGGCGGTCGAAGGCGACGCTCTCGTTCACGAGCGACCCGAAGGAGGCGGTACGGGGCGCTGACGCTCTCTACACTGACGTTTGGGTCTCGATGGGCGACGAGGCCGAGACCGCGGCGCGGGAGGCGGCGTTCAAGGGGTTTCAGGTGAACGACGCGCTCGTCGCGCTCGCCAAGCCGTCGGCGTTCGTCCTCCACGACCTGCCCGCGCACCGCGGCCAAGAGATCACCGACTCGGTCCTGGATGGTCCCCATTCCGCCGTCTGGGACCAGGCCGAGAACCGGTTGCACGCCCAGAAGGCGATCCTCGAGCATCTCCTGCTTCCCCGGGGCAGACCCCGGCGCTCGAAGTGAGCGTTCCTCGAAGGCCGGGTGCGGTCGTGCTCAGCTACTCTCACCGGGACCGACGCGCCCACCGGGACGTGCGTCGGGCGCTCTGGACGATGGTCGCCGCGGCCCTCGCCCTCACCGGGTTCGGTCTGGGGGTGCCCCTTCCGTTCGCCGGACCCGCGGCCGTCGTGGCTCTGGGCATCCTCGGGGCGGTGTACCTCGGCTGGTCCGACGGGATGCTCTCGAGCTACTCGAACGACCTTCGGCTTGCTCGTGAAGGACGAGAAACGGACGGCTTCGTGCGCGCCGAGGTGGCCTCGCCGGTCGGCCTCGACCGGGACGTCGGTGGGCCCACCGCGTTCTCTCCCCACTCCCGGCGACGGTACCCCGGGACGTGGGGCGACGATGACGACGCGCCGCTCGCCACCGGGTCGGATCGGGATCAGGCCTGACCCGGGGTCTCGGGCTCCGCGCGCAGACGGACCTGGAGCAGGTGCTCGATCTTGCGCACGAGCGCGTCGGGGGGGCGAAAGTTCCCGGATTCGATCTTGAGGACGACCGACTTCTTCTCGTTCAGTTTCTTCCCGAGGACCTCGGGGGTCCACAGGCGGGCCTCCCGCGCGAGCCGGATCCGCTTGTTCCAGTCCGGGGCGAGCTCCATCTCCCCGATCTCCTGGTAAAGGTCCCGTTCCTCGAGGCGTCGCCGGGGACCGGAGGGGCGGGTGACGCCCATTCCCGGCCGGAACCGGGCTCCGTCGCTCGAGGCCGTTGTCACGGGGGCAGGCACCGGGTCGACGAGCGTGCCGAACCGGGCGCACTCCGGGCAGAGGGAGAGGACCGAACCCTCTAGGCGTACCCGGCTCGCCAACGGAACTTCTTTGCCGCACATCTCACAGAGCATCGTCGTCTCCTACTTCGGGCGCGGAGGCCGAGTCCGCCGACGTTCTTCCATTCTCTGCCGTCCTTCCTCGAATCGGTCCCGCTCCTCCGCGCTCTCGAGGACGAGCCGCGGCACCAGCGCGGGCCGGCCCGACGCGTCGACCGCGACCATCGTGACGAATGCTTCTCCGACCGTGCGAAGCTCTTCGCCGTGGGCCGACTCCGCACGGACCCGAACCCAGACCTCCATCGATGATGTCCCGACGTAGGTGAGCAGGGCGTCGAAGTCTACTACGTCCCCCACGTGGACCGGGGCGAGGAAGTCGACGCGGTCGAACGAGGCGGTGACGCAGTTGGTCCTCGCATGGCGGGTCGCCGCGATGTAGGCGACCCGGTCGATCTCGTCCAGGATGTGGCCGCCGAAGACATTGCCCACGAAGTTGGCATCGGTCGGCATCATGAGCCGAACTGTCGAGGCCCGCGACGAGCCCACCTTGGAAGACCCTGGGTCCGGCACCTACTCCGCCCCGAGAAAGACCGCGCGACCGACGGGACGGTCCTCTAAAGCGGTTTCGCCGCCCGGAACGTCCTCAACGTTCCGCGACCACGAACGCCCCCGACCCGAACGACTCCCGACGCGCTCGGCGGAACCCGGCGGCCAGGACCCGCCGCTCGAGGTCGACGGCCGTGACGAATAGCACGGAGTGGCGCGCCAACCGCTCCTCGAAGAAGGCGACCCACCGACCCGAAAGGGTCGATCGGTCGAAGTCGTACACGACGAACCGGCCCCCCGGAACGAGCACTCTCGCGGCCTCCCGGAGCGCGTCGTCCCCCCGGGGAAAGTGATGGAACGACATGAGAGAAACGACCCGTTCGAACCGACCCTCCCCGTACGGAAGCGCCTCGGCGACCCCCGGGACGAACGTCACGGGGGCGCCCGCCGAGCGTCCGCGGGAGATCTTCCGATCGTCCGGCTCGAGGACGACCAGCTCCCGCGCTCCCGTTCCGAACGCCACCGTGGTGGCCCCGCTGCCTCCGCCGAGGTCGAGGAGGCGGGTCCCCTCCGGCTCGATCAACGAGCGCAGGCGGTCGAGGAGCACCCGCCGCGCCCGGAGCCGAAATCGGTCCCGCCGGGAAGGGCGGTATCCTTCCTCCACGGCCGACCTCGGGGGGAACGAACGCCGGGAGGCTCGGACCGGACCCTCAGGGAAACTCGTCGTCCCAGAACGCGCGGCGGAACCGACGACCGACGGACATCCCCCAGAAGATCCACATCACGACGACGACCGCCGGGACAACGATGAACGAGACCAGAACGATGGCGAGGTTCTGGTACCATGCGAACCGGCCGGCGAGGAACGCGAGGTAGAGGATCACCCAGCAGAGCCCTCCCACGAGAAGGGCGATCGTGGCGACGATGCGGGCCTTGAGCCCTCGGAAGAAGGGGCCGGCCTCCTCGGGCCCCGGGGGAAAGGTCCGGTCCTTCATCGACCCACCCCGACGGGCGTCGACGGTCGGTCCGTCCGTGCCGTCATGTCGACCTCCCCCGGCCCGAGCGGTCGACCAGGTCGTCGAGCCGCTTCGCCGCAGCCTTGAGACGAGGGACCATGGCGCTGAGGTCGCCTTTCTCGCCGTGACCCAGGTCCTCGAGGAAGGCGATGTACGCTTCCATCTCCGCGAGGGCGTCCTGAGGGGTGCGCGGTCCGCGTCCCATCCATCCGCGCATCCACTCCGGCCCTCCTCGGGCGGCCTCCGTGACCTCGTACCGGCCGTCGTCGCGCTTGCGGACCAGCTTCTCTTCCGCGAGCTGCTCGAGCAGCGGGTAGATCGAGCCCGGTGAAGGTCGCCACCAGCCCATCGACATTCGGTCCATCTCTTCCATGATCTCGGCTCCGTTCATCGGGCCTCGCTCGAGCAGCTGAAGCACCCAAACGCGAAGACCACGATGACGCTTCGAACCCCAGGCGTAAGCCCACATACTCGAAATTCCGATATCGTTTATTCGATATAATCTTTTCTCACGGGACGGGGACCGGGTGCCACCGTTTCAGCACCCCACCGAGTCTTGAATAGCGCGG
Organism: Thermoplasmata archaeon; assembly: GCA_036404475.1. Taxonomy (GTDB): domain Archaea; phylum Thermoplasmatota; class Thermoplasmata; order Lutacidiplasmatales; family UBA184; genus Lutacidiplasma. The sequence continues at coordinate 31,793 of DASWZL010000093.1, read as the reverse complement.
AGTTGTCTCCCCCCCACGGGAAGGTCATTCATGCCGACCAAGAGCAAGAGCGCGGGTCAGAGAAAGGGACCGAGCCGAGGAAAGGCATCGCTGCCGAAGGCGCACGTGGCGACCGTCGCGATCGTGGTCTCCGACCGGAAGAAGGCGACCGACTGGTACACTCGGAGCCTCGGTCTCGAGCTCGTCGAGAGCATGGACCACTGGGTGGCGGTAGGTCGCAAGGGCAAGGGAGGGATGCTCCACCTCTGTCAGATGTCGGAGTTCGAACCGAACGCTCCCCTCGAGCCGGGGAATTCGGGCGTCACGCTCCGGGTCCCGGGGACCGATTTCGTTGCCGCGTGCGGGGAGCTCAAGTCGAACGGGGTCGAGTTCCTCGAAGGACCGAAGAAGGAGCCCTGGGGCTGGTACGCGACGGTCCGTGACCCGGATGGGAACGAGCTCTTCCTGATGCCGGACCTCTAACGTCCTCCCCCGGGCTCCGGCCGGCCCCGGCGCCCGGGTATTCCCTTGGGTTGTGCGCGACGGAGACCCGACACGTCCGCGGAAACCGGAAGCACCGTCTCTCTCGGAGGCGCGCGGAGACAATGCCTATATAGCAGGACCAACTGGGCGCGCCCGGAGCCCGAGAAAATGGCGCAGAAACCCCACCTTAACATCGTCTTCATCGGACACGTTGACCACGGGAAGTCCACAACCGTCGGCCGTCTCCTCCTCGATACCGGTTACATCCGCCAGGAAGAGATCGACAAGTACCGTCAGGAGGCCGAGGCGAAGGGGAAGGCGACGTTCGAGTTCGCCTGGGTCATGGACGACCTCAAGGAAGAGCGGGAGCGCGGGGTCACGATCGACATTGCGCACCGCCGCTTTGACACTCAGAAGTTCTACTTCACCATTATCGATGCGCCCGGCCACCGGGATTTCGTCAAGAACATGATCACGGGAACGAGCCAGGCCGACGCCGCGGTGCTCGTTTGTTCCGCGGCCGAAGGGGTCCAGGAACAGACCCGCGAGCACATCTTCCTCGCCCGTACGCTCGGCGTCAGCCAGATCATCTGCGCGGTCAACAAGATGGACCGGCAGGAGGTCGCCTACTCCGAGGCGAAGTACAACGAGGTCAAGGAGGAGCTGACAAAGCTCCTCAAGAACATCGGCTTCAAGATCGCCGAGCAGGTCGTCTTCCTTCCCATCTCCGCGTTCAAGGACGACAACATCAACAAGGCGAGCCCGAACATGCCCTGGTTCAAGGGGCTCACGCTGCTCCAGGCGCTCGACTCGCTCAAGGTTCCCGAGAAACCCACCAATAAGCCGCTCCGGCTCCCAGTCCAGGACGTCTACACGATCACCGGCATCGGGACCGTCCCGGTCGGGCGCGTCGAGACGGGTACGCTCAAGGTCGGCGACAAGATCATCTTCCTCCCCGGCGGGAAGTCCGGGGAAGTGAAGTCGATCGAGATGCACCACGAGGCGATCACGGAGGCCGTCCCGGGCGACAACATCGGCTTCAACGTCCGCGGCATCGACAAGAACGACATCCACCGCGGCGAGGTCGCCGGCCCGGTCTCGAACCCGCCCACCGTGGTCGAGAGCTTCACGGCGAACATCCAGGTGCTCAACCACCCGAGCGTCATCACGGTCGGGTACGCGCCGGTCTTCCATTGCCACACGGCCCAGGTCGCCTGCGAGTTCACCGAGCTCCTGAAACGCCTCGACCCCAAGACCGGTCAGGTCGCCGAGGAGAATCCGCAAACGCTCAAGACCGGGGACGCGGCGGTCGTGAAGATCACGCCGAAGCGCCCACTCGTCATCGAGAGGTACAAGGAGTTCCCCCAGCTTGGGCGGTTCGCGGTCCGGGACATGGGGCAGACCGTCGCCGCCGGGGTCGTCGTCGACCTCAAGAAGCGCGAGTAAGCCTCTCGTGGGCGGACGGGCGACCTAGGGGGAGGGACTATCGATGCCGCAGAAGGCTCGCATCTCGCTCAGCGGCACCGACTCCCGTAAGGTCGACTCGATCTGCAAGCAGATCCGCGAGATCTCCCAGAAGACCGGGGTCGCGATCGCCGGGCCCATCCCGCTCCCGACGAAGAAGCTCAAGGTACCCGTACGCAAGGGTCCCGATGGCGGCGGCACGAGCACCATCGACCACTGGGAGATGCGCATCCACAAGCGATTGATCGACATCGACGCCGACGAGCGAGCGCTCCGCCAGGTGATGCGGATCCAGGTGCCCGACGGCGTCAACATCGAGATCGTCCTCACCGGTTGACCGCGTGTTCGCGCCGGGCGCGGGCCGCTACTTGGGAGCGGCCGCCGCGGTCCTCCTCTTTCTCGCGGTCCTCCCGGTCGTCGGGGCCGTCCCTCTTTCGGTCCCGTGGGTCGCGGGGATCCTCGCGGGCGTCGTCGTGTGGATGTTCTTCGCCGTCTTCTTCCGGGACCCCGAACGGACGGTCGGCGATGGGGTCGTCTCCGCGGCGGACGGGCGTGTCCGCGCGGTCGAGCGGGTGGGGAACGTCTGGCGCATCTCGGTCTTCATGAACGTCACCAACGTCCACGTGAACCGGTTCCCGGTTGATGGCCGCGTCACCGAGATCGAGGGCCGCGGGAGCGGCTTCCGGGCCGCGTACCGGCCGGACGCCGACCGCAACGTCCAGCGACGCTACCGTCTCTCGACTCCCCTCGGGACCGTCGAGGTCATCCAGATCACCGGGGTCGTGGCCCGTCGCCTGGTCTCCTTCGTTCGGGTCGGCTCCCTCGGGAAGAAGGGGGATCGCCTCGGGATGATCGTGCTGGGATCGCGGGTCGACGTGCTCGTTCCCGCGGACCGCGCGGGCCCCGTCGTGAGCGTCGGAGACCGCGTTCGTGCCGGGACCAGCTCGCTCGCTCGGGAGGTACCCCGGTGACCGACCGCTGGCGGGTCTACGCGAACCTCGCGACGCTCTCGAACGCGGTCCTCGGGGTCGGCGCGGTCCTCTACGTCCTCGCCGGCAACAAGCTCTGGGCGATGTTCCTCATCGTCTGCGCGATCGGGTTCGACGGATTGGACGGGATCCTCTCCCGGCGCAGCGGCGCCCCGGCGAGCCGGTTCGGCCGCGTGGCCGATTCGGTCGCCGACGCGGTCTCCTTCGGGGTCGCCCCGGCGTTCCTCATCGCCGTCCACACCGTGGACGGGCCGACCTGGCAGCCGTGGGAGCCCCTCGCGTTGGCGCTCGCTGTCGCCTACCTTGCGGCGGCCGTCGCGCGATTGACGTACTTCACGGCGCGAGCGTACGACCGGACCGACTTCCTCGGGGTCCCGACCCCCCAGAGCGCTCTCGGGCTCGTGGTGGTGCTCCTCTTCCTCGACACGCCGGCGTTTGGGAGCGTGCTGCCGGTCGGCCTGCTCGCCGCGGTCGGCGTCCTCTCCGTCATGATGGTCGTGCCGGTCCGGTACCCGAAGATCCATCGCGGGAGCCCGCTCCGCGGCCCGACGGCCGCGACCGCCGCGTTCGCCGCTCTCGCTCTCGTGCCGCTCCAGTTCCATCTCGCGACCGGCTCCGTCCTCTACGAATTCGCCGACGGGGCCTCCGTGGCGTTCCTCATCGGGGTGGCAAGCTACTATCTCCTCGGACCGTTCACGGTGCCCCGGGAACGAAGGGAGGATCTCTCGAGTCCATGACCCCCTCACGCCCGGAGCCCGCCCCCCGGCTTTCGAGACGGGAGACGCTCCTCTTCGAAGCCGGCATCAAGCTCGGAGGGGCCTTCCACCAGTACCTCGGCATCCCGGTCTCGGAGCGGACCGCGGCCTCCCTCGCGCGGGCGATCGAGGCGGCGGTCGGGCTCCAGCCGTTCGTGCGCCGGGTCACGGTGGGCATCCATCCGAAGCGAGGCGGACGGCTCGGTCGAGGGAGGTTCGCGTACCGATACCTGACCCCCGAGATGTTGGACGTGAGCGTCCAACTCGTCGACGGCCCGACGGCGGTGGAGGCGCGCCTCCAGCACCGACCCGACCTGCGGTATCCGCTGATGAAGGTCGTCCGGATGAACGACCCCGACCGCTCCTCCGCCGGCGAGACGCGGTCGACCCGCCGGGTCAGGGAGGCCTCGCGACGGCCCCGACATCGACCGCGGGCGTGACGGCCGTCTCGCGCGGAGCGTTGCCGCCGCGCGTGGGCCCGTACTTGCGCCGGGTGTACGCGACCGACGCGACGGTCCAGAGCGGGAGCGACACGAGGAGTAGGCCGCCCGAGACGAAGAAGACCAGACGGAAGCTCCCGACGAGGGAGAGGACCCCCGACAGGGCGGCGCCCCCGACCGCCGCCACGCCCCCGAGCGCCGTGTTCACTCCGATGAGGCTTCCTGCGTCCCGTCCCACGAGGCTCCGGAAGAGGATGAGCGAGCTCGCGGTCGTGTAGACCGCGATGGCCCCCCCGAGGATCCCGTAGATCGCGAGGTTCGCCTCGAACGCCGCCGGTTCGGAGAACGCGGCGAACGTGAACCCGGCGGTGGCGAGGTATCCCAGGCTCCGAAGGTACGCGGCCCGGTGAACGAGACGGTCGGGGCCGGAGCGCATCGAGAGCCCGCCCGTGAACGGGAAGATGAGCGTCTGCGCGAAGTTGTTGGAGACGTTCACGAGGAAGATCGACGAGGCTGCGAGGCCGGCCGAGTAGAGATACGGCGTGTACGAGATGTTGAACAGGTTCCCGGAGAGGTTGAACAGGAACGACGCGATCATGATGAGGGGGAACTCGTGATGGAGCTCGGCGCGGGCCCACCGCCGGAACCGGGTCCAGGCACCGGGGCCGAGGGACGGGCGCGTCGGGAAGAACGGGATCGGGATCCGAAACGCGGGGATCGTCCGGATCCGCGAAAGGAGGCTTTCGGGGTGGCGGGCGACCTGGACGGGCTTGGCCTTGACGGGACTCTCCCGGATCCCGAACCAGATCGCCACGGCGCTGACGAACGCGAGGGCGGCGAGCAGCAAGAGCAGGTTGAGGAGAGCCTCGGAGGCCAGGGTCCAGAAGTACCCGATCAGGACCCCGAGGATCGAGCCGATCATGCTCATCTCCTGGAACGAGGCGAACGCGTTCGGGCGCTCGCGCTCGCTGAACTTCTCGAGGATGAGGAGGTTGGACGCGCTCGCCCCCGCCGGAGCGATCGCGCCGATGATGGCGTAGAGAATGTAGAGGTCGGTGATCGAATGGACCCCGGAGAGGAGGGCGTAGAGGACGCCGTACCCGGCGAAATTGATGACCAGGAACGTGCGTCGAACGGGGTACCGGTCCGAGAGGTGGCCCCAGGCCACCGACATCAGGATGACCGCGCTGTTGAACAGGGTCGCCGCCACCGCGACGTCGGCCCAGGAGCCGTGCAGCGTGATGAGGATGAGGAGGGGAAGGACGACGCCGAAGCCGGCGGTAGCGGCATTGATCGGAACGAACGCCAGGAGCCAGGGCCGGGCAAGGAACCGGCTCGGCCAGGTCCGCAGCGAAAGGGCCATCTCCAAACCCGGGGCTAAACGGCGCTTACTTAAGCGGCCCTCATTCGAGTGGCGGTGGGGGTCGGCAGGGGGGGATTCCCTGAGGAGACGCGCCCTCTCCTTCTTCGACACGCTTATTAGCTGGGTACCATCTCGCCGCCTCTCGGAGGAGTTTCCGCGTGGCGATTGGATTCGTCCTGATCAGCACCGCGCCGGCGAAGGAGCATGAAGTCTACACCGAGCTCCTTCGGGTCAAGGGGATCGTCGAGTTGCATCCGCTCTTCGGGGAGTACGACCTGATCGCCAAGGTCGAGGCCGAGGACTTCAACGCGCTCGGCCAGCTCGTGGTCGATAAGATCCGGTCGGTCCCCGGCGTGATCGATACGAAGACTCTTACGGGCATCAAATTCTGAAAGGTGGGAAATGTTCGACCTGTTAGCTTCGGCGGTGGATTTCACTAAGTGGAACGCATTCGTGGTCGTGCTGCTGCTGGTGTTCGCACTCTTCCTGATCCTGGCCGGGATTTTCACGGCCTACTTCGGGAGCGGGAAGAGCCGGACGATCGGTGTCGCGCTCCTCGTGGTCGGGCTGGTAGTCGGTGTCCTGATCGCGTATCTGTACCACATGGGAGACGTCGGATCGAACCAGGGAGGCCTCGGCCCGCTCGTCGAGCAGGCGCTCCTCGTGATCGTCGCCGCCATCATCGGCGCGCTGGTCGCCATCGGGATCTTCCTGGTCGCGATCATGAAGTCGTAGACGGCATCCCCCGCTCCCTCGGGACACCTTGGCGCGTCGGCCGAGGTCGCGCGGCGGCCGGCTCGTTACCGTCACGAGCGACGTCGGGTCGGCCTACGCCGCCCAGATGAAGGCGGCGCTGATCTTCGGAGGGGTCGCCCCGGCCCAGGTCGTCGATCTCGCCCACGACCTGCCGGCGCACGGCCTCCGGGAGGCCGCGTTCCTCCTCCGGGAGATGGCGAGAGGATTCCCTCCGTTCACGGTCCATCTCGCGGTCGTCGACCCGGGCGTCGGGGGTCGTCGCGCGCCGATCGCGATCGACACGAGGTCGGGGCCATTCCTCGTCGGCCCCGACAACGGGGTCCTCGTCCCGCTCGCCGAAGAGCTCGGGATGCGGACGGCGTACCGGATCGACCCCACGAAGCTCCGGCGGAGACCCCCTGTGGGAACCACGTTCGAGGGCCGGGACGTATTCGCTCCCGCCGCCGCGCTCCTCGCGGGCGGCGTGCGCCCGTCCGCACTGGGCCCGGCCACGGTACCGAGGCCGTACTCGGTCCCCGAGGCCATCCGCCGCCGGGCCGGAGCTCGTGGTGAGGTGCTCCACGTGGACCGGTTCGGGAACCTCATCACCAACGTGCCGTCCCGATGGGTCGGACCAGAGGTCGCCCAACTCACGCTCACGACAGGGCAGCGTCGGGAGCGGACCGTTCCGTGGGTGACCAGCTACGAATCGCTCGGTCGCGGTGTTCTCGGGACCCTCGGCTCAAGCTTCGGCCTCGTCGAGGTCACGGTCGGGGAGGGTCGGGCCGCGGATACCCTACGGGCGGGGGTCGGTTCGACCGTCGGGCTCGCCTGGCGTCGGCGGTCCGAGGCTCGGACTGAAAACGCTAATAGCGTGCGACCTAGGAAACGGCGGTAACGGACCTTCGTACCGGACGTGCACCTCATGGCCAAACGCGATTACTACGAAGTCCTCGGCGTTCCCAAGACCGCCACGGAGGACGAGATCCGTCAGGCGTACCGGCGCCTCGCCCGCCAGTACCATCCCGACGTCGCCAAGGAGAACCCGAAGGCCGCCGAAGAGAAGTTCAAGGAATTCTCGGAGGCCTACGAGGTCCTCGCGGACGCGGAGAAGCGGCAGAAGTACGACCAGCTCGGCTTCGCGGGAGTCGAGACCGACTTCGGGCCGGGCGGGTTCAACTGGCAGAACTTCACCCACATGGGCGACCTCGAGGACCTTCTCGGAGCCTCCCCGCTCTTCCAGCAGGTCTTCGCCGGGTTCGGGATGCCGTTCGGAGGAGGAGGTCGAGCGGGAGGCACGTATCGAGGGAGCGACGTGGAGCTCAGCATTCGTCTCCCCCTCCTCGCCGCCGTGCAGGGCGCCCACCCAACGGTCGAGGTGCCGCACACCGGTCCGTGCGCCGACTGCCGCGGAACGGGAGCCCGGAACGGGACCGCCCTCGAGACGTGTTCGGAGTGCCGCGGAGAGGGGCAGGTCCGGCGGGTGCAGAACCGCGGCTACACGCAGCTCATCACGATTGCCGAGTGCCCGCGATGTCACGGCCTCGGCCAGCGGGTCCTCGAGAAGTGCCCCACGTGCGGAGGGAACGGAAGAACGACGACGGTCGAGCGGATCGAGCTCACGGTCCCGCCCGGGGTCGACGACGGTTCCGTCCTCCGGGTCGCGGGACACGGGACCGCCGGTGCGAGAGGCGGGAGGGCCGGCGACCTGTTCGTGCAGGTCGTCCTGGAGCCGTCTCCTCAATTCCACCGCGAAGGCACCGACCTGCTCTCGGAGACGACCGTCCCCCTATCGGTCGCGCTCCTGGGCGGAGAGGTCGAGGTCGCGACGATCGAGGGCCGGGCGGCCCTCAAGATCCCGGCCGGGACCCAGCCCGAGACCCAGTTCCGCCTGCGCGGCCACGGGTTCCCCCGGTTCCGGGGCTCCTCCCGCGGCGACCAGATCGTAACGGTCCACGTGGAGGTACCGCGGTCGCTCTCCGGGCGAGAGAAGGAGCTCCTGCGCGAGGCGCTGGGGAGCGGGACCGCGACGACCTCGAAGCGGGAATGGTCCTTCCGGCGGCGGTCGTCCTGACGATGCCGGACGAGGATGTGCCGGTCCCGGAACAGTACTTCGCCGAGCAGCCGCACGCCCGCTCGGACCGGACGGAGCGCCGGTTCCTCTACCGGGGGGAGCTGCTCACGTTCGTCGTCGATGCCGGCATCTTCGCCTCCCACGGGCTCGACCCCGGAACCGCGCTGCTCATCGAGAACCTCACCCTCCGCCGAACGGACCGGGTCCTGGACCTCGGCTGCGGATGGGGAGCGGTCGGGGTCGCGGCCGCGAAGTCCGCGCCGGACGGGCGGGTCGTGCTCACCGACGTGAATCGAAGGGCCACGCGGCTCGCCCGAGGGAACCTCGAGAGGAACCGCGTCACGAATGCCGAGGTTCGCGTCGGGTCCCTCTTCGAGCCGGTCGTCGGCGAGACGTTCGACGTGATCGCGACCAACCCTCCCTTCCACGCCGGTCGCCCGCTCGTCCTCCGAATCCTCTCGGAGGCCCCGAACCACCTCGCTCCCGACGGGCGTCTCGTCCTGGTGGGGAAGGGCAGCCAGGGGATCCGGTTCTACCAGGAGTGCCTCGAGGCGCATTGGCCCGGGCCGGTCGTCGTCCTCGGCCGAGGGTCCGGTTATCGCGTGCTGGAAGCCCGACGCTCGCCGACCGACCCTGCCCACTGAACGTCGAGGCGGCCCGGCGTAGGTCGCCGCCGTTTCGTCAGCCGAAGCCGTTAAGAGGCGCGGGTTTCTCGGCGGCCGCGCCCTCGATGGAGGGGGTCGAACCCGGCGTCCGTCCGACTGTTCGCCTCCTTCCGGTGAGGCTCCACCCCCAGGGGAGTGACCGTCGCGCCCAAGGAACCGAAGGAAGCCCCGGCCGAACCAGCCGCGACCGCCGCGGACGCCGGGCCTGTGCCCGGCCCGGAGAAGGCGGGTCGAAAGGAGAAGCCCGGCAAGGGGAAGGAGCCGAAGGAAGCCAAGGAATCGAAGGGCAAGTCCAAACCCGGCGCCCCGGGCAAGACCACCAAGGTCATCCCCGACAATCCGAACTTCCGGTACATCGTCCGCGTCGCGAACACCGACCTGGACGGCACCCGCCCGACGGCCCTGGCCCTCACCGGCGTCCGAGGAGTGGGTCTTCGGATCGCCGAGGTCGCCTGCCGCCTCGGGGACGTCGACGCGAGCGAGATGATCGGGAACCTTCCCGAGGCGACAGTGGAGGGGCTCGAGACGACCCTTGGGTCGCTCGCCGCGAAGCTGCCTCCGTGGATGGTCAACCACCCGAACGAGCCGTTCGCGGGAGAGTCCCCCCACTTCTTTGGCCCCGACCTCGAAACCCGGCGTCGGGACGACATCAACGTGATGAAGATGATCCGAAGCTACCGCGGCGTCCGCCACGAGAGGGGCCAGAAGGTTCGCGGACAGCGGACCCGGTCCAACGGTCGGACGGGCATGGCCGCGGGCGTTCTCAAAAAGGCCGCGAAGGAAGCGGCGGCCGCCGCGGGAAGGGAAGAGGCTCCGGCGGCCACCCCGGCCGCGGCCCCGACCCCGGCGGCGCCTGCCGCGAAGAAGGTGTGAGGAATCGACGATGGGCGACCCGAAGTTCCTGAGGCGCACCTACGACACTCCGAAGCATCCGTGGGAAGCGGCGCGGATGGAGGAGGAGCGCAAGCTTCTCCAGAAGTACGGCCTCAAGAACAAACGGGAGCTCTGGAAGGCCCAATCGATCCTCCGGGGGTTCCGCGGCCAGGCCCGGGACCTTCAGGCCCGCTTGAGGGCCGGGGAACCGCAGGCCCGTCGAGAGACCGACCAGCTCATCGGTCGGCTGACCCGCCTCGGGCTCCTGCCCGTGGGGACCCCCACGATCGACGATGTCCTCGCGCTCACCACCGAGGACCTCCTGCAGCGCCGGTTCGAATGGATCGTCTTCCACCGCGGGCTCGCCCCGACGGCCAACGGAGCCCGGCAGTGGATTTCGCACGGCCACATGTCGATCGGCGACCACCGCGTCACGCGCCCCGGCTACCTCGTCCCGTCGGCCGAGGAACCGCTGATCTCCTACTGTCCGACCAGCCCCCTCGCGAACGACGACCACATGGTCCGGGTCGCCCTGCGGGAACGGCTGCAGGCTCGAGCGGCCCCGGCCCCCCCGCCCACGCCCGAGCCGACAGAGAGTGCGTAGGCCATGGCGAAGGTCGGCATCGCTCACATCTTCGCGAGCTACAACAACATCCACATCACCGTCACCGACATCACCGGCGCCGAGACCCTCGCGAAGGCGACCGGCGGGATGGTCGTCAAGGCCGCGCGGGACGAGTCGAGCCCGTACGCGGCGATGAAGGCCGCCGACCAGATCGCCGCCGCCATCAAGGAGAAAGGGTACGACACGCTCCATGTCCGAGTCCGAGCGCCCGGCGGGAACCGTTCTCGGTCCCCCGGACCCGGCGCTCAGGCCGCGATCCGAGCCCTCGCCCGGGCCGGGGTCCGGATCCAGCGGATCGAGGACGTCACCCCGGTACCCCACGACGGCACAAAGCCGAAGGGAGGCCGCCGCGGTCGGCGGGTGTAGTCGATGACAATCACGGTCCAGGAGCTGAAACCCCGCTCGACCGCGCTCGAGATCGAGGGGATGACCGCGTCCCAGGTGAACGCGATCCGGCGCACGCTGCTCTCGGACGTGCCGAAGCTTGCCATCGAGGACGTCGAGTTCCACCTCGGCCCGATCCGTGACGAGGCGACGAACAAGGACTACGACTCCTCGACCAGCATGTTCGACGAGGCGGTCGCTCTACGGCTCGGACTGCTCCCGATACCGACCGACCTCTCCCAGTTCCGGCGCAAGTCCGAATGCGAGTGCGGCGGGGCCGGGTGCGTCCACTGCCAGGTGATGTTCTCCGTCGACAAGAAGGGACCGTGCACCGTCTACGCGAAGGACGTCGTCCCCCTCGGGGACAGCACCCTCGCCATCCTCGAGCCGGACGTACCGATCGTCCGTCTCGGCGCGCGGCAGGCGCTGCTCGCCTACATGACGGCGGTGGTCGGGACGGGGCGCGAGCACGCGAAGTGGCAGGTCGCTCACGGGATCGGGATGTTCCCGCGTCCCCACGTCAAGATCGCGAGGAAGGAAGGGTGCACGGACGCCTGCCTGAAACGCACGGCCGCGTCGTGTCCCGTCAAGATCCTCGAGTTCGCCGGCGGGAAGCTCTCGGTCTCGGACGAGCCGAAATGCATCTTCTGCAAAGCCTGCGAGGAGGCCTGCGAGCACGGGTCGATCAAGGTCACCGCCGACGAGGAGGATTTCTTCCTCCGGTTCGAGACCGACGGGTCGCTGACCGCGCGCGAGGCCTTGCGCTTCGCGCTCAAGGACCTCAAGCGCCGCTTCGAGGAGCTCCGCGAGTCGATCCAGGCGATCCCGTGAGCCGCGACGGGCTCGTCCAGTCGTAGCGCAGCAACGCTCCGATCCTTCCGAGCGCCGTGAGTTTTCGACCGGCCTCCCCCTCGTCGCGGACCACGAACAGTCGGACCCGTGCGTCCCGGGCCCGGTCGAGCGTTGACGCGATCGCGGGGTCGGGAAGCAGGGACTCCGAGACCAGGATTGTCTCCGCGGCGCCGGCCTCGACCGCCTCCGCGACCTCGACCGGCCCGATGGCGGCGCGGGTCCCTCCGGCGAGGGCCCGGACGAGCCGTTCGACGACCTCGGCCTCCTCCGCCGCGACGCTTCCGCGTAGCACCTCGGTCGCCCGTCCGCTCTTGAGGAGCTCGTCGACCCCGACCCGACCCGACTCAGCCGTCGGGTACACCCGCATCTTGCGCGCAAGGGCGGGGTCCTCCTCGGTCAGGCGGTGCGCGAGCTCCTCCTTGAGGAATCCGGGGCCCGCGATCACGACCGCGTTCGCTTCCGCCCCCTCGCGACGAAGGAGCGTCACGAGCTCCGCGACGTAGGCGCTGCGGTCCTTCTCGGCCTGCCCTCCTTCGTACCGCTTCCCGGCGATGGTCCGCCGCAGGTCGACCACCGGTTCGGCCGACCGTCCCCGCAGCCGCACGAGCGAAGAATCCCCCCAATCCACGGCGGCGACGAGGATCGTGGGGTCGCCCTTCCGCTCGAGACCCTCTTCGAGGATCGTCCGGTCGCCGGTGGTCCAGCTCGATTTCGACACCGCGACCTCGTCGCCCTCGGTGAGGTCGAGAGTGTGGTGACGACCGAGGTCGAACGGGCCCTCGACGATCGGGCCGGTGATGCGGACGTGCTTCGAGAACCCGTGGAACTCGACCTGCTCGGCGCGCACGACGAGAAAGACCCGGCGGCGGGTCCGCTCCGCTCCCGCGACGTCGGGTGGTGCCTCGGGGTCCCGGCGCGTCGTGGAGGCGCCCACGATGTCGCCGGGCCGAACGAGACGCGCGATGCGCCAGAGGTCGCTCGGCGTCTCGAGGCGCAGACGGTGGATTCCGGTCGAAGGGTCGCGGTGGATGAGGCGCACGGTACGCTCCGAGAGCGGGAGGACGTGCGGGAAGTACAAGCGGGTTTCGCAGACGGCGACCCGCCCGCCGACAGGCTTATTGTCGAGGGAGAGGGTCGGAGCTGTCGGGAGGCGGAATCCCCTGAGCCGGTACGGGGCGCTCTTCCGGCAGCGCTCGTTCACGGCGTTCCTGACCGCCGGCGCCCTCCAGTTCGCCGCGCCCTCCGCGGTCCTGGTCGTTCTGCTCTACTGCATCGCCTTCGCCTACCCCGCCGGCGAGCGCACGACCTACGGCGCGTTGGCCCTCGCGCTCCTAGGCCTCTCCTCGACCCTCCCCACGCTCGCCGCCGCGTTCTTCTCCGGGGCCCTCGCGGACCGGTTCGACCGGGCGGCTCTCATGAAGGTCGTGAACCTCGTTTCCCTTCTTGCGACCGCCGGCCTGGCGAGCGACCTGGTCTTCCTTCCGTCGGGTCGGGTGCCGATCCCCGGGCCGGCGGGCTTCTACCTCCCGGTCTGGGTCCTCCTGCTGTATCCGGGGTGGGCCGCGGTCGCCGCGACGACCACGCTCTTCCGACCCGCGTTCAACGCGTCCGTGCCGCGTCTCGTGAGCGCGAAGGACCTGCCGACCGCGAACGGAACCATCTACGCCATCGCGGGGGTCGTGAGCGCCCTCGGGAGCATCGTGGTCGGAGTGGTCCTCACCTTCGCGGCCCCGGCCTACGCTCTCAGCGTGGCGTTCCTCCTGTTCTTCGCGACCCAGGTGGCGCTGCTCTTCGTCCGCACCGACCTCTCGGTCTCCCGCCGTGGTCCGGTCCGGTCGGTACTGAAGGAGGCGACGGAAGGGTACTCCTACCTAGCCCGGCGTCGAGGTCTGCTCCAGATCACGGTCGCCGCTCTCGTCACGAACTTCCTCTCGGCGGTCGCTCTCGTCGAGCTCGCCCTGTACGTCGCGAGCTGGCTCAACCTGAGCGAGGGGATCTGGTATGGGGCCATCGTCGCGACCTCGACCGTCGGGGTCGCGGCGGGCTTCATGATCGCCCCTCGACTCCGGTTCGAGGCTCGGGCGGGTCGCGTGATCATCGTGTTCACCCTCGCGATGGGCCTGGCGATCCTCGCCCTTGGGCTCGTCCATTCGATCTGGCTCGCGCTCCCGATCGTCTTCGTCTATGGGCTCATGCCCGGGATGATCACGACCGTCTTCCTGTCCACCATCCAGGCGACGGTACCGGACGAGATGATGGGTCGGGTCTTCTCGGCGGACGAGGTCGGGAGCATGTCGCTTATCCCCGTCGGCCAGTACACCGGAGGGCTCCTCACCCTGTCGGTGGGCGTCCAGGGAACCTACCTCGGTGCGGGAGGGGCCATCATCGTCTTCGGCCTCATCATGGTCGCATCGTTCGGGTCGTTGCGGCGTCTGGGCTACCGCCCCGCCGAAGCCTCCTCCCCGACCGGCTAACGGGAGGCGGGCGGAGGGAGTTCGACCGGCATGCGTCGCGCGTCGTACCACTCCTTCGAAGGGCCGATCGTTCGAACGAACCCGAGGCGAGAGTAGAGACGGACCGCCCGCCCGTTTCCCTCGGTGACGTTGAGGACGATTGCGGACTCGCCTCGCTCGCGCAGCGCCCGCAGCGCGCTCGCGAGCGCCGTCCGACCGAGCCCCTTCCCCTGAAGGGACGGCTCGGACATCACGTCGATGAGGAGGACGTGGGCCGGGCGCCGGACGGCGACCACCGCGGCCACGATGCGCCCGTCGAGCGTGACGGCCACCGAACCGGGCGACAGGAGCTCACCGAAGCGGCCGGCGAAATACTCCCGCAGCTGGCGGTCGGCATCGCGCCCGGGGTCGAGGGCCTCGAGCGAGAGGTACCGGTCGAGGTGGTTTCGGTAGGCCTGCTCGTGCAGACGGGCGAGGAGGGGCTCGTCGGCCGGACGGATCGGCCGCACGTCTCCCCCCGGCGACGCCGGCACGACCGGAACGGGTGTGGTCGGCGGGAACGCCATCTCGGACCGACCGTACGGCGCGAACCCTCGCTCCCGCATGACCGTCGACTCTTCTTCCTCCGACAGACCGGCGAGAGGTCCGGGAGCGAAGGCGATGGGCCCCGCCGCGCGCTCGGTCAGGTCGAGGGCGGCGCGATACCGTTCCCGGTCGGCGTTCGGAGGGGAAAGATACAGGAGGCGGACCGATACGCCGAGCGGACCGGCCGGTTCCCAGAGCACGACCCCCCGCGCGGCTCCTTCGGACCAGAGCAGTCCTCCGGTCGCGCGGGTCGAACGGATCGCGGAGTCGATGGGCGGAAGCAGGTCGCGGAGGTCCTCTCCGGGCGCGAGGCGGGTCCGGAGCGCCTCCGCGGCGAGCGCGAGCGTGGTCGATTGGTCGAGCGGGAACGGCACCAGGGCCAGAGTCACGCCGGGTTCACGAGAGCCCTTCTATAAAGGGCGCCCCTAGAAGGTACATCCTCACCTCGGACCCGGCAGAGGGACGAGGGATTCGGGAGCGTCAATGCGGAATCTTAACGACCTGGCCAAGGCACTCGGCCTTCGGGCCGACGAGATTCATCCCGCCGGACGGTGGGTCGGCAAGGTCCCCGTATCGGCCGTGCGCCAGCGCGCGGCGAAGAAGTCGTCCGGGAAACTGATCCTCATCACGGGGATGACCCCTACCAAACACGGGGAAGGGAAGACCGTCACGGCGATCGGCCTCGCCGACGGGTTCGCACGACTGCACCACACGGCCGTCCCGTGTCTGCGTCAGCCGTCGCTCGGACCGATCTTCGGCGTGAAGGGTGGCGCCACGGGCGGCGGTCGCTCGACCGTCGAGCCGTCCGCGGAAATCAACCTCGGCTTCACCGGCGACATTCATGCGGTCGCCGCCTCGCACAACCTCCTCTCGGCCCTCGTCGAGAACCACATCTTCCACGGGAACTCGCTCCGGATCGACCCGAACCGGATCCTCTGGCCGAGAACGGTCGACATGGAGGACCGCGCCCTCCGCCACATCATCGTCGGGAAGGGCCACGACCCCCGGTTCGTGGAGCACGAGAGCTCGTTCGTCATCGCCGCCGCCTCCGAGGTGATGGTCATCCTCGCGCTGGCCCGCGATTACCCGGACCTGAAGACCCGGCTCGGCCGTATCGTCGCGGCGTTGACGGCCGACGGGGCCGCCGTTCGCCCGTCGGACCTGAACGGCGCGGGAGCGATGGCCGCGCTCCTGCGTGACGCGCTCGAGCCGAACCTCGTTCAGACGGCCGAAGGCAACCCGGCGCTGGTGCACGCCGGACCGTTCGGCAACCTCGCCCACGGCACGTGCAGCCGCCTTTCGATCGAGCTCGGTCTGGCCACCTCCGAGTACTGCGTGGTGGAGGCCGGGTTCGCGACCGAGCTCGGCGGAGAGAAGTTCATCGACATCGTGACGCCAACGCTCGGGCGGAACGTGGACGCGGCGGTGCTGGTCGCGACCCAGCGCGGACTCCGCTACCAGGGAGGAGCTTCGGACGAGGAGTCGGAGCATCCGAACCGGGCCGCGCTCGAGCGCGGCCTCGAGAACCTAGCGCAGCACCTCGACAACATCGAGACGTTCGGGGTTCCGGCGGTCGTGGCCCTCAACAAGTTCCCCGGGGACACCGCCGAGGAGACGCAAACCGTCAAACGCTTCTGCAAAGCGCGCCACGTCGAGGTCGTCGAGGCCAAGGGGTTCTCGGAAGGCGGCAAGGGGACCGTCGCGCTCGCGCGCGCGGTCGAAGTCGCCGCGGCGCTCGGCCATCAGAGTCATCCCGTCAACGCTCCCGGGACGTCGGTCTTCGACCAGGTCGAGGCGATCGCGACCCGGCTCTACGGCGCCACGCACGTGAACCGCACTCCCGAAGCGCTCGCCGACCTCGAACTCTTGAAGCGGATCGGAGAACTCGAGGGACCGGTGTGCATCGCGAAGACGCCCCTTTCCCTCTCCGACAACCCGCATGTCCTCGGTCGGCCGCGCGATTTCAACGTCACGGTGGACCGACTGACCCGGTCGGCGGGGGCGGGGTTCACCGTCGTCTACCTCGGAACGATCGAAACGATGCCCGGGCTCCCCACGCGCCCCGCGGCCGAGGAGATCGACCTCTCGCCCGACGGCGAGGTCATCGGCGTCCACTAGCCCCGCAGGTCCCGCGGCGGGGAACGAGCTCGGCCCTCTCTCCCGGTACTCAAAGGGGGGTTCTCGCGCCCAGTGCGTTTCATATACCAGTTCTTCGATATGTCATTCGTCAGACAAAGATAGGGGTCTTGTCTGACGGGCATGGTCGACACGTCGGAGCGGGTGACGGTACGAATCCCGCAGGAGCTCCTCGAGAAGCTGAAGCAGATTCAGCAGCTCAAGGAGACCCCGACGATCTCCGACACGATCCGGGAGGGGCTCGACCAGTACATCGAGCTGAACCTTCCTCCCCAGAACATCCGCAAGGTGGTGGTCGAGCTCTCCCGGCAGGATAACAGCCGGCTCGAAGAGTTCGTCCGCGAGGGGAACTCCGTGAGTGTCGACGACGCGGTTCGTTCGGCCGTACGGGAATACATCCGCAGCCGGATCGAGCAGGCTGGCCCGTCCGCCCGGATCCACCGTCGGGAGGGGGAACCGGTCGCGGCGGAGGGGTCCCCTCCGCCCTAGGCGGCGAGGGGGGCGATGAACGACGAATCGCCGGTGGCCAACGCTTGGGGCCCTCTGGCGCTCACGCCGTCGATCGGGGTCGTCGGGCTCGGCGGCGCGGGCAGCGAAGCGGTCCAGGACCTGATCGCCCTCGGGATCCCCGGGGTACGCGCGATCGCGGTGAACACGGACGCGGCCCACCTTCTTTCCACTGGGGTCGAGGAGCGGATCCTGCTCGGCCACCGGGAGCTGCGGGGTCGGGGCAGTGGCGGGGACCGGGCCCTCGTGCTCCGGGCGGCGGAGGAGGGGAAGGAGGAACTGATGCGCCGCTTGCGGCCGCTCGAGATCGTCTTCCTGCTCGCCGGCCTCGGGGGCGGGACCGGCAGCGCCCTCCTACCGTTCCTCTCGCGCGCCCTCCGCTCGACAGATACCCTCGCCGTCCCGGTCGTCTTCCTTCCGTTCCAGGTCGAGATCGACAACAACCGGACGCGGCGGGACAACGTCGAGGCGACGGTGTCGGAGCTCGAGGAGATGGGCGGACTTTTGGTCGCGCTCGCGAACGAAAAGCTCCGACGGTTCGAGTCGCTGCCGATCCACCGGGTGTTCCAGGTCCGGAACGCCTACCTCCACTCGCTGGTCTCGAGCCTCGTCGACATGGTCGAGAACCCGTCCCAGCTCAACGTCGACCTCGCGAGCCTTAAGAACCACCTGCGCGACGCGGGGCTCTCGACCCTGCTAGTCGGGGAGTACCACATCTCGGAGCCCGAGCGGCTCGTACAGCAGGCGCTTACAGACTCGCTGCTGGACTTCCACCTCTCGGACCGACCGTCCGCACTCGTCCACCTGGACGGAGGCTCGAACCTCACCCTCCGGACGCTCGACCGCGTGCTCCGCACGATCAGCCAGCGGCTCAACCAGCCCGACCGGCTGGTCTTCGGGACCCGGGTACGTCCCGAGCCGAGGGAGGTCATGCACCTGACCGCCGTGATCGGCGGCCTCAAGACGAGGTCCGTCCGCGAGGCGCTCGAGAGCACGGCCGAGATCACCCGGCCGATCTTCGTCCACTGACTACGGGGTCGTGGGGCCGCTCGCCGCCCGCCCCGCGTCCCGAAGGTCGAGCTCGTGGTGGACGAGGTCGAGGACCTGGCTCGTCCTCAAGGACCGGGGACCTACGGAGATGCGGGGGACGCCGGTCGACGCGAGCAGGTCGCGCTCCTCGGGCGTCGGGTCGTAGGGGTCGGAGACGACCGCGGCGACGTCACCCCCGGGCGAGGACCACTCCTCGATCCGAAGGCCGTCCTCGCAGAGCCACACGGGGTTCGGTTGAGCGAGGAACGTCCGGAGCTCGGCCGCCGGGTCCGTCGGGGCCACGGTGAGGCCGGGCGACGACTCGAACGGACGCGGGAAGTCGACCGAGCGGACCAGGGCGTTCTTGAGGAGGGCGGCGGTGGACCGTTCGTCGGGATTGAGGAACCGAAGCCTCGCGCCGGAGAGGACGATGCGGCGCGCCTTCGGGGGGGGGTCCGCCACGAAGAGCACGGTCAGTTCGGTGTCCCGACGCAGGTCGTTCGACAGGGTGAAGGCCGTGGAGACCGCGCGGGCGACCTCGTCCATCCGTCCGGCCCCGCCGGCGAGGTCGTTGAGGGTGAACTGGCCGTCGGTCGGGACCCGATGCGCAAGGATCAGGAACCGGCGCATGGGCGAGAACGACGTGTCGGAAAGGTCAACGACGGTTCGGAGCCACGGCGAGGGAGCTCACGCTTCGGGGGCGGGACCCCGTCGATGGGGGCTCGGAGGAGGGGGCGGCGCGGGCATCGGATTCTGCCGGCGTTCGAGCCAGATCTCGTCCCCGAGCTCATGATATACAGCATGGGCGGCCAACCCCGTGCCTGTCTCCCCGTGCGGCAGCAGGAACGCCCCCGAGCGGTTGGCGTTCGAGGAGTAGACGACTTCCGCCTCGCCCGCGGCGGCCATGGCGGCCGACTCCTCGCGGGCCAGCTCGAAGATGCGCTCCTTGCGGAACATCCAGTAGTGGATCCTCCACTCCCGGCCGTCGTAGAGGGTCGTCTCGTCCCGCTCGGTCTCGAGGATCCCCGTGTCCTCGAGCATGTAGAACGTGTCCCGGTCGTCCGGTTCGAGGACGTTGTCGATGATCCTCTCGTTGAAGCCAAAGAAGTTCAGCACATGGGCCGCGATCGACCGGGCGTCCTCGGGGCGCATCCCCTCGTGGCCTACCGACCTTCGGATCGCCTTGGCCAGGGAGTCGAAATCCACGGGGCCGGCGGTGTACGACAGTGTGGCATCGGTAGGAATCCCGGCCCGAGTCGTCCTTACGTCCTGCTCCGTGCGGAGGGGCACCGGGTTACGAAGGGTGTAATGCCTCGAACCCGGCTCCTTGGAGTTCCCGCTGGCCGGTCCCCGCATGGGAGGAATCTATCTTTCGGGCCGGTATAAGTAACTATGGAAAACCGCGGGTTTCCGCGGTCCGCGCCTTCCCTGAACGGACTCCCTCCGGGACCCCGAGATTCCGGTCCGTAGGGGGGACCGGAGGCAGCCCGACCTCCCTATAGGACCACCCGGCGGCCCCGCCCGACGCGCTGAAGGGCCTCGACGGCCGGCCGCCACTCCTCCTCCTCGATCCGATACTCGAGCTCCGCGAGCGGCTGGAACTCCTCCGGGAAGGGAAAGAGCGATTTCGTGACGTAGACGCGGGCGAACGGACCTCCCGACGGACCGTTCCAGGTCTTCCCGGCCTCCACGACCGAACGGTACTCGTAGTACTCGGGTGCGGGGAGGAACCAGATGATCCGGTCGTCCGTCCCCCGGAGCTTCGGGCCCCGCGAGTAGACCTGGAGGCCGAGATGCTGGACGACCGGGGTGGGAAGGGTGAACAGATGGCGCTCTCCCGGGCGCGCCGAGGCGATGAAACGGTTGCGGACCGTCTCGATCGCAAGGGCCTCCCGGGCGGGGTGCGAGGCGATCACCCGCGCGACCCCCGCGCCCCGGGCCAGGAACGAGATCGTCCGGCTCGAATCCCGGTGCGCTCCCGTTTCGGGTCGGAAGCAGAGGAGCTCCGCCACCTCCGCTGGGAGCTGCAACGTGAGCCAGGTCGGGTGGGTCGCCCGGACGATCACGTACTCCATCGATGACCGTTCGACGGAGGGGCGCTATAAGAATCCTGTGCACTGCGGTCGGTCGCCGTTCACCTGCGGGGAGCCAGTCGGGAGAGCCCCTCGACCACATCCCGGAAGTCCTGGGTGACCAGGACCAGGTCGGCCGCTCGGTCCACCTCGGGGTAGCGGGAGTTGAGGGCGACCCCGCCCCCCACGAGCCGAAACACCTCGGCGTCCGACCAGCCATCGCCCACGTGGGCCACCAACGCGGGCGGGACCGGGTGGCGGGAGAGGAGCGCACGGAGGCCTCCGGGCTTGTCGGCCCGAACGCCGACCGGAGGTCCGATCCGTCCCCCGTCGACCGTCTGAGCCGCCACTCCTTCGGCGTCGTCGAACCCGAACGTGCGCCGGTACCAGTCCGCCACGTAGGTGGGATTGTGGGTGAGCAAGGCGACCCGGGCGCCCCGGTCGCGCAGCTGCGCGACCCCCTCGGGGATCCCGGCGAGCTTCGGAGTTCGTTCGAGGACGGTCTCCACCTCGGCGACGGTGTGGCCGGTCGCGAGGGCCAGGAGGTCCGCGAGGTGGACGTCCTCGCCGATCTGGTGGGCGAAGAAACGGCGGTTGGTCTCCTCAAACCCTCCGAGCTGGCCGAACGCGACGGCGATCTCCCTCCATCCGTGGGTCCGCGTCAGGGTCCCGTCGATGTCGATGGTGACGAGACGCCAGGGAAACCCTCGCTCCACCCGCGACCTCTCAGGAACGGCGGCCGAAGTTCGCGGTCGTCACCGGTAGGACCGTCCAAGACCCGTCAGTCAGCGGCCGGAAGATAACCGTGGTGGCGGGGGCCCCGTCCCGTTCGAGCCCGTTACCGTTGAACGTTGATCTCGCCGTCGGAGAGAATGTGGCGAGGCGGCAAGCTCTGGGAGATCGCGGTGGCGCGCTCGGCCGACGCCCGACGCGCCGCCGTGATTGAGCGAACGAACGGTTTGGCGCCGATCGGAGCGAACAGGGTCGTGAGCAGCCCTACTCCCGCGACCACCGTGTAGATCTCTTTCGTGAAGAATCCCTGCTGGTACAGAATCACCGCCATCGCCAGCTCGACCGCACCACGGCTCGAGACGAGCATTCCCGCGCAGAGCGATTCGTCCGGCGACCAGCCCAGCAGCCGCGCGAAGGCGGTCCCGACGAAGACTTTCGAGAAGAACGCGAAGAGGGCGAGGGAGGCGAACGCGAGGATCGAGTAGTCGGCGAGGCTGAGGGTGGTGAAATCCATCCCGAAACCGACGAGCGCGAAGAACAGGGGGATGAAGAAACCCCACGTAATGGCGTTGAAGACGAGACTGATCGTTCGATGCCCCGCCCGGCCGGCGCTCTCCGGCGTGACGAGGAGGCCGGCGTAGAAGGCCCCGACGATGAACGTGAGGCCGAGGAACTGGGAGTAGAGCGCGGCGCCCAGCCCCGCCATCATGAGGAGACCGAAGCCAGCCTCGCGAGACCGCCACGTGAGGCGAAAGCGGTCGACCCAGCGGTCCCAGACGTGGAGCTGGCGCAGGCTCTGGAGCCCCATGTGGATGGCCAGGATGGTCGTGAGGAACAGGCCGACCGTCGCGAGCGCGGTGGCGATGTCGTACCCCAGGTTTCCCGTGCCGCTCTCGAGCCGGAGAAGGACCGCAAAGGTCGTCACCGCGGCGAGCTCGTTGACGACCGAGGCGTTCATGAGGAACGCTCCGAAGCGGGTGTCGGCAAGGCCGAACTCCCGGAGCATGATGCCGAGCACCGGCAGCGCGGTGATCGAGATCGTCAGGGAGATGAATAGGGTGGTGTCCACCGGGTACGAGGGGTAAAGCAGGCGGACGATGCCGGCACCTCCCACGAATGGCACCACGAAAATGGCGATACCCAATGCGGCGGCCGCGGGGCCGGTCGCTCGTATCTGGGCGGGCGTCACCGCGAGGCCCGCCATCATCAGGATGAAGAACGTGGCGAGGAACTGGATCCCCATGAGTTCGGTCGATATGTTCGTGAGACCGAGGGCGTTCCCGAGGAGGCTCGGACCCAGCACCACCCCGACCAGGATCTGCCCGACGAGCGCCGGGATGCCGAAGCGACTTACGAGCTCCCCGACGAGGATGGCGGCGGCGACCAGCAGGAACATGGCCACGAGGAACTCGGTGGTCGTGTCCATGTGGCCCCCGCGCTCTCCGAAGGTCGCCGCGGTCCTCCGGCACCTGGGACCTCCCCGGCGAGGACGTGGGCGGTCGGGCGGCGGACCCGGCGGGCTTGAACAGCGCCACCTCGGGGGACGTTAACAACCTTTGGTCCGAGGGGGCTTCCTCGGTCCTCGCCCCGAAGCCGTATGTAGCGTCCCTCCGTAGCTTTCCCGTGGACCGCCGTCGAGCCCCTCCCCCCAGAGCTCTGGACGCCCGCGAACTCGCCGACGAGGTGAGCGAGCGAAGGTCCCGGGCGCTCGAGGAACCGCTCGACCTTCGGTTGCGTCAGCGGGACCCCTATCCCCTCATCGAGGTCCGCAACCCCCTTCACCGGACCACCTACCTCGTCATGCGGCCCGCATACCCGGATCGTTCGGCGGACCTGTGCACGTGCACCGACTTTGCGCGCCGCGGTCTCGGGACCTGCAAGCACATCGAGGCCGCCGACCGGTGGCTCGCGAACCACCCCGACGCGTCTCCTTCTCTCCCGTCGAAGCCTGCGGTCCGCCCGGGCGCTGTCTGGAAGGAGATCGACCGACGCCTCGAGCGCGCAGGACGAGGTTCGGTGCCCGCGAGCCTCCGATGGCGCGAGGCGGGCGCCGCGCTGTTCGAGGCGGTCCCCTGAACCGCGGACCGATACGTCGGGAAGGAAAGGGTTCGCCCGGGGGTCCGGGGTCGACCTATGCAGAGGACATGCCCGGCGCGCCCTTGAGCGCCCGAATCTTGTAGTACTCGGGGTCGACGATGACCTCGCCGTTGACGCCCATCGTGTCGAGGGTCTTGAGCGCGAAGCCGCCCTGCTTCTTCGCCGCCTGCCATTCGGGGATCGGGATCGAGAACTTCTTCTCGACCTCCGTCCGGTAGATCGGGCCGGAGTTGTACGAGCAGAACGGGATGACCCGTCCGTCGGGAACCGCGTAGTGGATGTCGCAGCGCATCAGGCGCTGGATATCGTAGTCGTAGGCGTCCTGGAAGTGCATGTTCCCGATGTAGAGCGTCCGCCACGTGAACTTCGCGACGGCCTCCTTGCTTCCCTCGGTGAAGATCCCGGCGATGACCCTCACGCAGTTCTTCTCGCTGAGGCCCTCCGGGGCCTTCGAGAAGTCGAAGAACTTCGCTACGTCGTGGAGCAGCCGGGCTCCGGCGACCGCCGTCCGGACCCGCGAGAAGCGGGCGTCCCGGTACTTCTCGATCATCGACTCGACGTTCTCGAAGAACCCGTCGACGTCCATGAACCGGGGGAGCGGGGTGATCTTCTGGCCGTCCTTCGAGACGAACGCGAAGGTGGCGCACCCGCAGCCGGGGTGGGTCGTCAGGGTCATCTTCTCCTCGCCGTGGATGATCGAGGTGAGCTCCGAGATCGGGGCCACCGACGGGACCGGGAAGAAGTCCGACTTCTCGAACGGTCCCTCCGTGCAGAGGATCCGAACGAGGTCCGACTGGGTGAACCGCATCTGGAACCGGTCCTTGTCGGGGATCCGCGCGGTGAGCGCGACCGGCTGGAAGTTGACCCCGCGGACGACGTCGATGTTGTCGATCGCGTACTTCACGGTCGGCCAGATCTCCTTCTCGTTGAACCCGCCGACGAGGGTCGGGACGAGGACGACGGAGATTGGCTTGTCCGGTTTGCCCGCCGCGAGTTCGCTCGCGGGGGTATGGGTTTCCCGGGCGGCCTGGATCGCCTTGTACTTCACCTTGAGCAGGGGGACCCCGCGCACCTTTCGGTAGATCTCGTCGTCGAGTCCATCGAACTGCAGGTACAGGGTGTGGAGACCCGCGTCCCGGCACGCCTGAGCAAAGCCGGGCTCGTTCGCGAAGCGGATCCCGTTCGTCGCGACCTGGATCTGCTTGAAGGAGAGGTCGCGGGCGATCGAGACCGCGTCCAGGAAGAGCGGGGAGAGGGTCGGTTCACCACCCGAGAACTGGACCGCGACCGTGCCGACGGGCTTCTGTTCCCGGAGGGTCTTCAGCATGAAATGGATCTGCTCGCGCGTCGGCTCGTAGACGTACCCCGCGGCGTTCGCGTTCGCGAAGCAGACCGGGCACTTCAGATTGCAGCGGTTCGTCAGGTCGACGAGCGCGAGTCCCGTGTGCGACTTGTGGTGACTGCACATACCGCACGTGGTCGGGCAGCCGCGGAACTTGTCGTAGTAAGGGTTCTCGTAGCCGACCCCATCGTGCGCGTAGACCTCCATCCGGAGGTAGAGGTCGACGTCGTTGGAGATGATATCCCAGAAGTAGCCGTGGGCACGGCAGGTCTTCTCCATGATGACCCGGCCCTCCTTCTCCCGGACGATCGCCGGGATGACCTTGATGCACTCCGGGCAGACCGATGCGGTCTTGCGCGGTAGGCCACGAGGCGCCTGGAACTCCATCATCACGCGTGCCGGCATTCGTGTTTCCTCTCCATGGGCCCGCCTGGACGGCTCGGACCTGGGTGCCTCACCCACCCCTGGCTACATAATCCATGTGTCGTGATGGGAGCGACAGAAGTCCGTTCCCGTGACGGGGAGTCGCACGGCGCGTCTCGCTACAAACCCGCGATATACGGCGTTCGCGGGGGTCGGCCGGGCCCCCGGGTGCGACCTCTTATGGTCTCCCACGTTTCCGGCCCACCGAACCCCATGGCGACGCGGAAGGGAGCCCGGAAAAGGAAGGCCGCACACCGCATGCCTCGTCGCCCGGTGCCCAAGGCCCGACCCCGGTTCATCGGCCGGGAATCTAGCCCCGTCCTCGACCGCTACCCCCCCCGGGAGGCCGGCTCCGCACCCAAGAGCCCGACTCCGATCTCGCTCCCGTCAGCACCGGAGGTCGCGTCGACCCCCCGCCCTCCCGCTATCGCTTCCCCCTCGGCGACGCCCGCCCAGCCGCTGATCACCCTCGAACGCCCCTTCGATGTCGATGAGTTCTCGACCCTTCTCGGGGGGACCTCGGTCCGCGTCACGGTCCCGCGGGACGCGCTCCTGGAGGTCCTGCGGCGGGTCCTGGAGTTCATGGGATTCGGGATCTACGTCTACTCGATCTCCGTTCGCCCGGCCCCCACCGAGCTCCTGAAGGGCTTCGTCGTGGAGCTCCAGAGGGTCGACTACTCGGCCGAGAAGGGTGCCTGGGTGCCGTTCGTGGAGAAGGGGACCACCGATTCCCCGTTCGGCCCTTCGGGCGGCCGAGCCTGAACCGTCAGACCTTCGGGGCGAGGGCCCGCTGGGTGAGGAGCGTCGCGATGGCGAACATCGCCGCGGCCCAACCGACCAGCCCGAGCAGGTAGACCCAGGCCGCGTAGGGATAGAAGGCGCCCCCGAAGAGGTCAATCCGAATCACCTCGACCGCCAGTGTGATGGGGTTGTACGAGGCGATCCCCTGGAGCCAGGCCGGCATGGCGCCCCAGGGGTAGAGCGCGGCCGAGGTGAGCAGGACCGGCAGGTTGATTGCGTTCACGAGCGCGAAGTAGGTCTGCGGCTGCTCGATCGTAAAACCGAGCGAGAGGAAGAGAGAAGCGAACATCAGCGAAAGGAGGAGGATGGCGGCGACGATCTCCGCCGCTCCCTCGACCGTCATCGCGGCCGTGACGTGGAGGCCGGAGAGTCCCACGTCCCCCAGCAGGATCGCAAGGCCCAGGACGAGGAACGCGAGACCGACCGGTTGAATCGACCCGGCGACGAGACGAGCGCCGAAGATGTCCGTCGCGGTGGCCGGGGACGCCGCGGTTCGCTTCAACGTGCCGAACAGCTTGTCGAAGATGACGTTCGCCCCGACGAACAGGGTCGCCGTCACTCCGACAAAACCGACCATTCCGGCCGCGAAGTAGGAGAAGTAGTCGGGGGCCCCCAGCAGGTACTGCTGGAGGAGCTGGGTCCTCTGCGTCGGGGTCAGGTCCGGCGAGTTGAGGAAGCTCGTGAAGTTGAACCCCTGCCCGAACAAGAGAAGGTAGAGGATCGGGAGCATCAGCCCGGTGGCGATTGCCGCGGGGTTCCGCGCGATCTTGAGGAGCTCCCTCTTCGTGAGGGCGCTCCAGCGCCGAACATTCATCGCCGTCCCCTTCGCGCGTCCTGGACGCGGCTCAGGAACACCGCGCGGTCGGTCGCCGTCGGCCCTTCGTCCTCCCGGAACTCTCGCCCCGTGAACTCGAGGAACACCTCGTCCAGGCTGGGCCGCCGGAGGGAGACACCGGCCAGACCAATGCCCAAGCTGGTCGCGGCTCCTACGACCTTCGGAATCAGGGTGTCTCCGTTCGGGCACTTCACCCGGAACGTCCCGTCCTGGGTGGTCACGGACGTGACCCCCGGAAGACCCTTCATGGCCGGTCCGAGGGCCGTAGCGTCACCGAGCGGCCGGACCGTGACGATGTCGCCTCCCAGCCGGTCCTTGAGCTCCGAGGGGGTCCCCGAAGCGACGATCCTTCCGTGGTCGATGATCGCGATCCGGTTGCACACGCTGTCGGCCTCGTCGAGGTAGTGCGTCGTGAGGAAGACGGTCATCCCGGTCTCCTTCCGAAGGTCGCTAACGATCTTCCAAAAACCCGCCCTCCCCTGGGGGTCCAAACCGAGCGTCGGCTCGTCCAGGAACAGGACCCGGGGGGAATGGATGATCCCGACCGCGAGCTCGAGTCGCCGGCGCATGCCGCCCGAGAACGTCTTCACCAGGCGGTCGGCCGAGTCGGCGAGAGCGAGGCGTTCCAGTAGGTCGCTGACCCGCTTCGACGTATCGTGGAGATGGACCCCGAACAGGGCGGCGGCCAATTCGAGGTTCTCGCGTCCCGTGAGGTCCGGGTCCGCCGTGGACTCCTGGAAGACCAGCCCGATGCGCTGCTTGAGCTCGTGAGGGTTGTGGAAGACGTCCAGCCCGTCCACCGTCGCCCGACCGGCCGTCGGTCCGAGCACCGCGGTCAGCATGGACAAGGTTGTCGTTTTCCCGGCGCCGTTCGGGCCCAGGAACCCGTAGACCTCGCCCTCCTTCACCGAGAAGGAAACCCCGTCCACGGCCTTCACCGAGCCGTTGAACGTCTTCGAGAGCCCTTCCGCGATGATGGCGTCCGGCATGCTTCCTTCTCCCCCTCCCTCAAATCCGGGGGTACATGGGCGTTGCTGGTGGGGTTTGGGGGAGGCCATCAACTGTGCGACCCGTAGGGAACCGGCCGTGGTCGAGCCCACGCCACCATCGTAATTCTCAGGGCGAGATTGCGATTCCCGCGCGTTAAGGTCCCTCCGGCCCGGTGATTTCGTCCGCGGGGGAACACCACCTTCCCGCCGGGAGTACTTAGTGGCGGAACGGCGTCTTTCGGGGGGTTGCCCCTTCGAGACAATGTAATTACCGAGCGGCCGTCGACCGCTCGAGGGAAGGAAGATGACGATCGGTTCCGACGAGGCACGCTGGGAGGTGGAACTGCGGAACCTGCGGGAGGAGCTCCAGCAGCTGAGGGCCGAGCAGAAGGAGATGGCCCAATCGATCCATCAGCTGGTGCAGACGTTCCGCGCACTGGCCACCCATCTCGGGATCGCGGTGGAACCGTACGTTCGCAAGGGCAGCGACCCATCGTCCGACCGCGACCTCCCGGGCTTCGCGTAGGGCGTGGCCCATGGAGATCCTCTACACCGTCCGGGCCGACTCCCCTTTGGAGCATCGGGCCCGATGCTCGATCGACCTCGACCCGGTCTCCTCGCCCACGCTCGACCTTGTCCTGCCGTCCTGGGTGCCTGGCTCCTATGTGATTCATAACCATAGTCGCGGGTTCCGCGACCTGGCCGCACGGCGAGCGCCGGACGGAGCGCCGCTCCCGACGGTGCGCGTCGACAAGGCCCGTTGGCGTGTCCAGACCGAAGGCGCCTCCCGGGTCCAAGTCGAGTACACGGTCTACGGTCATCAACTGGTAACCGAAGGGTTCGACCTCACCCCCGAGCACCTGTTCCTCAATGCGGCGCTTTGCCTGCCATACGTGGACGGCCACCTCTCCGAACCGGTGACCGTAGCGCTCGACGTTCCGACCGATTGGACGGTCATCACCGAGCTCGAAGAGGTGAACCGAACCCCTCCTCGCTACCGCGCCCGGAACTACGACGAGCTCGTCGACTCTCCCATCGATGTCGGCCGGCCGGTCGTGCTCACGGTCCGTCCCTCGGGCATCCCGCACCGGATCTGCCTCTGCGGAGAAGGGGGGAACTACGACGCGCACACCCTCGAGCAGGACATTTCCAAGGTCGTCGAGGCCGCCGTCGCCCTCGTCGGCGAGTCCCCGCTCTCCCGGTACACCTTCTTCTACCACCTCACGAGCGTCTCGGACGGGGGCCTCGAGCACGCCTCCTCGACATCGTGCGTGGTGCCGAGAACCGCCTTCCGCCCGGCGGAGTCGTACCGCCACTTCCTCAGCCTCACGGCCCACGAGTACCTCCACCTCTACAATGTGAAGCGGATCCGTCCGAAGGTCCTCGGGCCGTTCGACTACACCCGAGAGAACTACACGCGGCAGCTCTGGTGGATGGAGGGGACGACCGACTACTTCACCTACCTCGTCCTCCGGCGGGCCGGGCTGCTCACCCCGGACCAGTTCCTCGAGCAACGGGCCAAGCTCGTCAAGACCTACCTCGAGATTCCCGGGCGCAACCGGATCTCCCTCGAGGAGTCGTCGGTCCTGGCCTGGATCGACCACTACCAGCCGTTCGAAGAGACCCCCAACCAGTCGGTCTCCTACTATCTCAAGGGTGACCTGGTCTCGATGTGTCTCGACCTCGAGATCCGGCACCAAAGCGAGACCCGCGCGTCGCTCGAGACCGTCCTCCGCCTGCTGTGGAAGGAGTACGGCCGGGTGGGACGTGGTCTCGAGGAGGACGAGCTGCTCCCCGTGGTCAACCGGGCGACGGGACTCGACCTGGCGTCGTTCTTCGATCGTTTCGTTCGGGGCACGGAGGAGGTGGAC
Source organism: Thermoplasmata archaeon (assembly GCA_036404475.1). Classification (GTDB taxonomy): domain Archaea; phylum Thermoplasmatota; class Thermoplasmata; order Lutacidiplasmatales; family UBA184; genus Lutacidiplasma. The sequence continues at coordinate 2,240 of DASWZL010000093.1, read as the reverse complement.
CTGGCCCCCTTCGCCCGCTACGCCGGTCTCGTGCTCGCTCCCAAGGCGAAGCGACCGGACGAAGCCGACGAGCCCGAGCCGGGCGACCTCGGCGTCACCGTCGAGGACGCGGGAGGTCTCGCTCGGGTCCGCTACTCCTTCGCGGGGAGGCCGGGACGCGCCGCCGGTCTCACGCCGGGCGACGAGATCATCGCCATCAACGGGGCCAGGGTCACGTACGCGGACCTCGAGAAGACGCTGGAGACGTACCCTCCCGGGACTCCGGCCGACATCACGATCTTTCGTCGGGGGTTCCTCCATCGGGTTCCGCTCACCACCGGAACCCCACCCCCCCGGAAGTACGCCTTCACCCCGATGGATTCGCCCTCGGAGGTCGCCCAGAGGGTCTACGAGAGCTGGATCGGCACGAAGTGGGCGCCGCGACCGAGTTCCTAACCGTGCTACGGCCGAAACCGAGCGTCACGAGGAACGCCTTGCGGACGGCCCGGCCGTCGACGCCCCGGTCAACGCTTCCGAATGTCCCCTCGACCTTCGTCCGCAACGCCGCCCGGGGGTCGGCGTTGATTCCCCGGATCCGGCGGGTCCGGCGAGGACCCGGACGGCCCGATGGGCCAATGCTTCCACCCCGCGAACCGTCTTATGAACCGGTTCGTTGAAGCCTCTGACCCGAGGGAACCACCATGACGGAGGAGCCACCGATTGTCGTGGGGGTGTCGGGCGCCAGCGGGGCGCCGATCGCGATCCGAGTCCTCAAGGCCCTCCGCGAAGCGCACATGACGGTATCGTTGGTCGTCTCGGAAGGGGCGCGCACGGTCCTTCGCGAGGAGTGCGACCTCGACGCCGACGCGCTCCGCCCGTGGGCGACCCAACTGTACTCCGACGACGACCTAGCTGCCCCGATCGCGAGCGGGTCGACCTCGACGAGAGGGATGGTGGTCGTTCCGTGCTCGGGCAATACGGCGGCCAAGATCGCCCTCGGCCTGGCAGACACGCTCCTCACCCGGGCGGCCGCCGTTCACCTCAAGGAGCGCCGACGCCTCATCGTGGTGCCGCGGGAGACGCCGCTCTCGACGACATTCCTACGGAACCTGACGACGCTGAGCGAGCTCGGGGCGGTGGTCCTCGTCGCCTCCCCCGCGTACTACCTCCGACCGAAATCGGTCGAGGAGACGACCGATTACCTTGCCGGGAAGATTCTCGACTACCTGGGCGTGGCGCACCAGCTGTATCGGGGCTGGAAGGCGGGGACCGCATGAGCGGGGAAGGCGTCGCCCGTGTCGCGACCCGGCGGCGTCCCCCGGGCCGGCTCGGAATCCTCGCTCCGTGGCCTCTCGTCGGGGTCGCCCTCCTCCTGGTGGCCCTCATCGTCCTCACTCCGGTCCTCGTATCGAACAGCCACCAGCCCGGCCCGGGCCTCCTCACGCAGGCCGAGCTCGTCGTCGACAAGGTCCCTTCGAACGCCACCCTCCACTTCTACACCTGGGCGCTCGGGGAGACCATCCGCTACGACGAGATCCGCGTCGGTGTGGCGACCTCGTTCAATTGGACCGGAACGTCGCCGATGCCGTGGGCCACCCTCAACTGGACCCGGTGGTACAACGGTAGCGAAGTGCTCTCGGTCATCGTCTCCTCGGCCGCCAACCCGGTCGCGTTGAATATCTCCGCCTACTACGTCAGCCCCTCCGGAAGCACCTGGTATGTCGGGCTGCTGTCGTTCTACGTCCTGCAGGCCCCCTCCTCGGGCAGTGAGAGCCTTTATTCCGCCACCGCGACCTCGGGGGTGGTGGTGGCGTCGCCCATCGCGGTCTCCAACAGCACACTGCCGGTTCCGATCCTGCTCGCGGACGTCGGCCCGGGAGGGGTCCCGTGAAGGCGAGCCGGGTCGCGATCCTGCTCTGGGTTGCCCTCATCGTCGTGCTGCTCGGGGTGGAGCTGACGGAGATCACCCACTTCTTCACCCTCCCCGTTCAGAACGCCATCGCCGACCCTCTCGCGTTCGTGGTCGCGCTCATCTTCACGACCCTCCTCGCCCTCGTGGGGGCCATCTTCATCGGGGTCTTCCTCTCGCACCGGCTCCTGAGCACGACCGGGTTCACGCCGTTCGAGGAGGAGATGCTCCGGATGCGCGCCGACCTCCGGGAGGTCAAGCGCGACGTCGCCGAGCTGCGCGGTCGGACCGAACCCCCGCCCACGTCGGATTCGGACGCGGACGAGGAGGATTCGTGAGGGTCCCCGTCCTC
>DASWZL010000092.1:0-5596 GCA_036404475.1 Thermoplasmata archaeon | reverse complement strand
AGCGGCGGGAGAGGGTGACGGCGATCATGATGACGCCCACGGTCAACGCGACCAGTAGCGCGAACGCGATGATCCCCGCGATGAGCCCATAGACCAGGATGGGTCCGAAGGAGGAGAGATTGAGTCCATTGGACCCATTGCCGTTGGAGGAACTCCCTCCATTGCCGTTACCGTTGCCATTCCCGTCCCCACCATTGCTCGTAACGGTGAAGGACTGGGAGCCGATGCCGGAGGCTCCCGTGGTGTTCGTCACGGTAACTCCGACCATGTAGTTCCCGGACGAATCGAGGCTACACGACCAGCTCGACACGTTTCCCGGCATAGGGCAGTTTCCGGGGATGCCGTTCCAATTGTAGGTGAACGGGCCGTTTCCACCCTGGACCATCGCAGTGACCGTGAAGTAGGAGCCTTCGGCCACGGTCTGTGGGCTGACCGATACCGAGACCGACAGGGGTGACAAGGATGCCGTCACGAGTGGCGCGGGTCGCCCTGTGGTGGATGCGAGTCCGCCGAGGAGCAGTACCCCGACCACGACGCATACTCCTACCCAAACCATTGCCCGTCGTCCGAAGCGGCGGCCGATCATCTTCTTCCTACCTCCGAGGGGTTTCCAGTCGCTTCGCCGGAGGCGCCCGGCCGGCGAGGTGTCTGTACGGAATAACGGCTCTTTCCAGTGTATAGAACCAACGCACGACCCGCAGACCCGGCGTGCGGAACGGGGGCACACCCAGCAGGCCGCGGGAATCCGCTTGCCGGGACGGTCGGCCTATCGCCGACCGGTGGACCTTTCAGCTGGACCGAGGTCCGTCCCATCGTCCGCGTCGGGCCAATCGTTCAGGTACTCCTCAACCGCCCCCCGGACGAGGTCCACTCCCTCCAGATGCGCCCCGGAGGACAGCGAGGCCGTGCCCTGCCCGCCGACCGCGACCCGCGTACCGGGCGCGTCGCGACGGAGTCGACTCGCGAGCCTTCGCCCGGCTTCGAGTCGTTCGGACAGAGTGACGGAGATCAGCACCGCTGCGGGCCGGCGCGCGCGGACGAACTCGAGCACGGAGGTCGCCGGTGCCGACCCCGCGACGTTGAGCGTTCGATACCCCTTGCGCCGCAGGAGCCCCTCCGCGACCTGCAGGGCGAGCGCGTGGTCCTCTCCCTCCGGAAGGCACAGCACGACCTCGGGCGATCCCCGGGGAGCCTCCGGCAGGGCCGCGTTGGCCTCGGTCAGCACGGCGGCCGCGACCCCCGTGGCGAGATGTTCGGCGCTGATCGAGATCTGGCGGTCGGCGAACCGCCGGCCGATCTCGTGGAGGCCGGGAACGAGGACCTCTGAGTAGAACGTCTCGGGCCCCATCTCCCGGATCGTCCGTCGGGAGAGGCTCCGGGCCGCCGTGCGGTCGCCGGCCAGCAGGAGGTCGACGAACCGGGCGCATTGGTCGGCCGCCCCTCTCCGGAGGCGGGCGTGCTCCGCCGAGACGCGACCTTCCAGCGCACGAAGGACGGACGGTGTCCGGTACCGAACCGGAATGGACTCCGCTTGCGCCCGGTCGAGTCGGCCGAGGTAGGCGAGCACCCGCTGCCGGGGATGGCCCGCGACGGGGTCCCACCGGCTCTCGACGAGGTAGGCGTAGTCGCGGCTCGCGGCCCGCTTGACCCGCAGGAACGCCACGGCCTAGCTCTCCGTCTCCGTCGTGGCGGGCTCAGTGGGAAGCACCCCATCGGGGAGCCGCGCCCGCCGTCGCTTCTCGACCAGCGTGAGGACCGCCGGGAAGTAGAACGGCCGGACGACGAACGTGTCGAGCAGGAGCGAGATCACGAAGGCGATGCCGATCTCCTGCAGGAACGAGAGCGGCTGCAGGGCGAGGGATCCCAGCGACGCCGCGAGGATGAGTCCCAGGGCGCTGACGACGACACCGCTCCCGGCGATGCCGCGGCGGATCCCTTCGAACGGACCGTGATTGCTCTGCTCCTCCCGTATACGGGTGAGGAGGAACACGGTGTAGTCGTTCCCGAGGGACATCAGGATCACGAACAGGATGAGCGGGATCAGCCAGAGGAACGCGGTGTGCAGCAGGTACGTGCTGATCAGGTAGAGCACCCCGGTCGTCACCGAGATGCTCAGGAAGACCCCCGACAGCGAGATGAGGGGGACCCACAGGCTGCGGAACGCGACGGCGAGGATGATGCCGATGAAGAGGGTGATGACGAGCTCCAAGGCCGGGTATTGGACGTTGTCGAGCGCCTGCTGGTCGACGACCGACGAGGTGAGGCCCCCGACGAGGTAGGAGGAGTTGCCCCGCAGCGACTCGACGAGGGAGAGGGCGGAGGTGGAGTACGGACCGTAGGACGAGTAGACGGTGTAGTAGACGGCCGTTCCTCCTTCCAGAGAGTAGGCGGCGACCCCCGAGCTTCCGTTCGCGAGGGTCGTGACGTTCGTCCCGGCGACGAACGGGCCGTCGACGGACTGGACCCCGGCGTGGTGCAGGAGGTCTCCCGCGACGGCGGGGAGGACCCGCAAGCCCTCCGGGGAGACGGTCCCGTTCGGCTCCACGAACGTCGTCTGCGCCGTGACGATGACGTAGGTCGGATACAGCAGGTTGGCCCCGAACTTCTGCTCGATCAGCTGCTGGCCCTGGGCGCTCGGAGTGCTGGACGGGAGGCCACCCGAAAAGTCGTAGGACGTCGGGACCAGGAGGAATCCCATGACCGCGGGAACCGCGATGACCGCCGCGAGCGTGAGGACGAGGAGCGGTCGGGACGACGAGCCCCGGGCGGCGCGGTAGAATACCGATTGCGAGACCGGTCCGGCGGGGCGAAGCCAGCGGCGGACGAACAGCCGGGGGCCGATCAGGCGGATCAATGCCGGCAGTAGCGTCACCTCGAGCAGACCGACCCCGATGACCGTGCCGAAGAGGACCGGGCCCCAGGTCTCGAGCCCGCTGAGGAACGACAGCGTGCCGAGGCCCACGGCGACGGTCACGGCGCTGACGATGATCGCCCACCCGGAAGTGCGGGTCGCCGTGCGGAGCGCCGTCTCGGGGTCCCGTCCCCGGGTCAACTCCTCCCGGTAGCGGTAAAGGAAGAACAGCGCGTAGTCGGTCGCGACCCCCAGGGTCACCGCGGTCACCGTGTACGTCACGGTGAAGTCGACCTTCGCGACGATCAGGCCGGTCGCGAGGATCGCGAGGTACCCGACGACCGTGGAGAGCGAGACGAGCACGAGGGCGAGGAGGGGGGCGATCCACGAGCGGAGCGTCAAGGCGACCGCGACGGCGAGGAACAGGAAGGTGAGCGCGAAGAGGAACCCGGCCCCGTTCTCGAGCTGCTGCGAGTCGTACGCGGCGGCACCGGAACCCGTGACCAGCGCCGCGCCGCCGAACTCCGCTTGGGCGACGGAACGGACCGTCGGCGTGGCGGCCTGGGCGGGGTAGGTCCCGTCGCTCGTACGGAAGGAGTCCGTCACATTGAAGAGGACTAGGATGAGCTCGAGCGACCCATCGGGGCTCACGAACTGCGCCCGAAGGAACGAGGGGAGCCCGACGAGCCCGTTCGAAGCCACGTAGTTCGCGCCGAAGTCGCCAGGGAGGAGGGCGGCCACCACCCAGGATTCCGGCACGGTAGATCCGCCGCGGGGAGTGAGGAGCTGGGCGACGAGCGCCGGTACCGCGGAGGAGTAGGCGGTCACGTTCGTCGAGCGAAGCGTGACGTTGAGCGCCGGCCCGGCCGGGAAGTTCCCAGGCGCCGTCGCCACGATCGCGGTCTGCGCCTGGAAGGCGGGGGTCGACGCGGAGGTAAAGTTGGTCCAGAGCGCGTCGCGGAAGGCCGCCTCATAGCCGGTCGCGGACCCTCCGACCGTCGCGAACGTCGAGTTAATCGTCCCTCGTGCCGCGCCCGCGGAGACCCAGGCCGAGAGGAACCGGGACGGGAACGCATAGACCGAGACCGTCAGGTTGCCAACGGCTGCGGTCATCGAACGGGCGGTTGGAACTTCGGACCCGAACGCGCCGTCGAGGTAGCCCGCAAAGGCACGGTAGACCGAGTCGGTACTGTTGAGGTAGGCGATATGGTACGATGGGATGGCCTGTTGGAACGCCAGCGTGTCGTTCTGGGCCCGAGAGGACGTAAAGGCGGACACGTTGACCGCCACGATCAGCGTCGAGTGGGACGGGACGACCGTGGCGAGAAGAGCTTGGGCCCGGTCCGATTCGGTTCCGGCCAGGGTCGACGACGAGCCCGAGTAGTTGACCACGTGCGTGTAGGTCAACGCCGTCGGAGTGAGGACCAGGAAGAACACGGCCCACCCGAGCACCGTCAGCCAAGGGTGCGCGAGGACCGCTCTGGGGGCCCGCCCCAGCGTCACAGGTCTGCCCGACACGGGCGAAGCATCGTGCCTACGTTACATAAAGTATTAGGCACTATGTCCGCATCTTGGGCACTAGTTGCTTCGTGAGGGCGTTCCTCATCGATGCGAGAGGACGTGCCCCCCTTCCCTCCCTGGGCTGATTGCGTTGGGAAAGCGACGGAGACGAGACCCGTGCCGGTATCGGAGCGCGTGGCACGGGGTCGGGGAGAATCGTGGCTCGGACTGATGTACTAACCGGTCGATATCGAGACCGGTGGGGCCGTGACCCGGGTCGCGGGCGAGAGGGCCGAGGATCGGACACCACCGGAGATGAGCGCCGGTCCGACGGAGGCTGCCCGGGTCCTGGTCGCGGGGGCCACGGGTTTCGTGGGTCGGGAGCTGGTCCAGCGACTGAGTCGCAAAGGGTACCGAATTCGGGCCACCACCCGGAACCTCGAATCGGCACGTCGGCTGCTGGGCGACCCGGTCGAGGTCGTCCCGGCGGACTGGGTCACGGGTCAGGGCACGGAAGGCGTCGCCCCGGGGGTCCGCGTCGCGTACTACCTGGTCCATTCGTTGGGCAGCCGACCGGATTTCGCCGAGGCCGACCGGGCCGCCGCGACCCGCTTCGCGGACGAGGTGGGGCGCGCCGGGGTGGAGCGCATCATCTACCTCGGGGGGCTGGGGGAGGACGACCCCTCGCTCTCCCCGCACCTCGCGAGCCGTCGAGAGGTGGAGCGCATCCTTCGACAGGGGCCCGTCCCGGTGACCACCCTGCGGGCGGCGATCATCCTGGGAGCGGGGGATGCTTCGTTCGAGATGCTCGTCCAGCTCGTCGAGAAGCTCCCCGTCATGATATGCCCTCAGTGGGTGGAGACGCCCTGCCAACCGATCGCGTTGGAGGAACTGCTCCGGTACCTCTTGGGATGTGCGGAGGTGCCCGAAGTCCTCGGGGAGACGTTTGACGTGGGAGGACCCGATGTGCTCACGTACCGTTCCATGATGGAGCGAGTAGGGGACCGCATCGGACGGCGACCCCGCCTGATCACCATCCCGGTCCTGACCCCTTCGCTCTCGGCCCACTGGGTGGGATTCATCACCGAGGTCGACCCCGACGTCGCCCGTCCGCTCGTGGAGGGGATGCGGAACCCGGTGGTCTGTCGCGAGGACCGGATTACCCGTCTGGTGCCGGGCGCGCGGATTGGATTCGACGCCGCGTTGGACCGAGCGTTGAGTGGCCGCCCGCCCGGGGTCCGTCGT
>DASWZL010000091.1:0-28260 GCA_036404475.1 Thermoplasmata archaeon | reverse complement strand
GCACCGATATCGGCGTGGACGTCGAGAAGCTCAAAGAGGTCCTTCGGCTCTCGAAGCCCGGGGACATCATCGACCTCTCGTTCGACGGGAAGAACCGCCTCGTTGCGGCGGTCGGCCGCCTTACCCGTCAGATGGCGATCGTCGACCCGGCGGGGATCACCGACCCCAAGGTCCCGAACGTGAGCCCGCCCGCCAGCGTCACCGTGAAGACCGAGGACATGCGCCAGGGGATACGGGGAAGCGAGAGCTTCACCGACCACGTGACGCTCTCGCTCGAACCCGACGCCTTCACGATGCACTCCGAGGGCGACACGGACCGGCTCGACCTGCGGATCCCGAAGGACTCGCTCACCCGTCTCGACGTGAAGGAGCCGGTGAAGAGCATGTACCCGCTCGATTTCTTCTCCGCGATGGTGAAGTCGATCGCGGCGGACGAGACGACGCTCCATGTGGGGAACGAGTACCCCCTCAAGATCGAGTTCTCGATGAGCGCCGGTCGCGGCGAAGGTCGCTACCTACTCGCCCCTCGGGTCGAAGAAGACTGACGACGCCCGCCGGGGAGAGAGGCCGGGGACGGACCCAGCGGGTCGGGGCACGCCATCCTCATAATCGCCCGCCCGCTCATGGACCCATGGTCGATCGTCCCGAGCCTTCTGTTGCCATCCTTTCGGCGGTGCGCACTCCCATCGGTCGGTTCGGAGGCGCCTTACGGGGCCTCTCCGCGCCGGCGCTCGGAAGCCTCGCCGGACGGACCGCGATCGACCGGTCCGGGATCCCTCCGGAGGAGATCGAGGAGGTCCTGTTCGGCCAGGGCATCCAGGCCGGGGTGGGCCAGAACCCCGCGCGTCAGGTGCTCCGCGGCGTGGGGATACCCGACAGCGTCGGCGCCGCGACCGTGAACATGGTCTGCGGATCGGGCCTGAAGGCCATTCTGCTGGGGTTCACGGCAATCCGAGCCCAAGAGTTCGACCGCGTCCTCGTCGGAGGCATGGAGAGCATGTCGAACGCCCCCCACCTCCTGCCGGGAAGCCTTCGCTGGGGCAGCCGTCCGGGACCCCAGACCCTCGACGACGCGATGCAGCGGGACGGGCTCATGGACGCCTACGACGAGCACGAGATCATGGGCCTGACGGGCGAACGGGTCGCCCAGCACTTTGGACTGACCCGCGCGGACGTGGACGCCTTCGCTCTTCGCAGCAACCAGCGAGCCGTGAAGGCGATGGAGGACGGAACCTTCGCGAGCGAGGTCGTCCCGGTCCCGCCCGGTTTGACGCCGGGAGGTGCCGGTCTGGCCCGCGACGAGTGTCCCCGGGCGGACACCACCCTGCAGGCGCTCGGGAAGCTGAAGCCGTCGTTCGCTCCGAACGGCATCCTGACGGCGGGCAACTCTTCCCAGCTCTCCGACGGCGCGGTGGCGCTCGTCCTCGCGAGCCGCCGCGAGGTCGAGCGGCGCGGGCTGAGGCCGATCGCCTGGATCCACTCCACCGCCGAAGGCGGAGTTCACCCGCGGGATGTGATGGAAGCGCCGATCCCCACCGTCCGCAAGCATCTCGAGCGCACCGGTCTCAAGCCTTCGGACTTCGACCGGGTCGAGCACAACGAAGCGTTCTCCTCGGCGTCCATCGCCGTCCAGCGGACGTTCGCGTTCACCGAGGAACAGTTCAACGTCCACGGAGGGGCGGTGGCGCTCGGCCACCCGGTCGGCGCGAGCGGCGCCCGGATCGTGGTGACGCTCGTTCAGGAGCTCGTCCGTTCGAGGACCCGCCTCGGCCTCGCCACGGCGTGCATGGGCGGGGGAAACGGCCTCAGCGTGGTCGTCGACCGCTCGGGCCTCTGACCGGGAGCAGCGGAATCCCGGTCCGTTCCTCGACCGCTCGGACCGCGTTGCGGGCTGCCGTCCGGTCTCCCCGGGCGACCCGTTCGCTCGGGTCCCGGGCAAGCTGGACGGAGAAATCGCGCAGCCGCTGGATGACACGGTGCGCGGCGAGCCCCTCGGCGAGGTCGCTTCGCGTCTCCTCCGATAGGCGACGGACGAGCGGAGCGCCGAGGGCGCCCCCCGCCCCCGGCGCGAGCCAGCGGGCGAGGTGGCGGCGGAGCTCCCGGTACTCCTGGTCCGCCGCGTCGAGCGCCCGCGGGTCCCAATCGAGTCGGACCCGGTACGGGGTCGAAAGGAGATACCAGCGGAGGCCGCCCGCGCTCGACCGTCGCAGCGCGGTGCGCAGGGAGATGAGATTCCCGGTTGACTTCGACATCTTCGCCCCGTCCTGCAGGACGAAGGCGGTGTGAACGAACAGTCGCGAGAACGGCTTCCCATCGAGGGCGAGGGCGATCTCGTTCTCGGCGTGATGGTGCGGGTAGACCAGGTCCAGCCCGCCGCCGTGGAGGTCCACCGGGAGGTCCAGGATCCGCCGGGCCATGGCGTAGCATTCGAGGTGCCAGCCGGGGGCCCCCGGGCCCCACCGACTCTTCCAGGACGGGAGAGGGGGGTCTTGCCGTTTCCAGACCACGAACTCGCCCACCGCTCCCTCCCGGCGGGGGAACGGGTGCTCGGGCTCGACGACCGCATGGCGGGCGAGCTCCGAGTCCGTGGGGAAGTTCTCTCCGAGCGGCCGGTCCGGGGGCGAGTAGATCCACACGTCCCCCTCGCGTCGGACCCGTCCGGTCCTCGCCAGAGCTTCCACCACCCGGACGATCTCGGGGACGAACGAGCTCGCCCGGGGGCGCTCGGCGGGCGGGAGGATCCCGAACGCGCCCATGTCCCGGAAGAACCCCGCCTCCTCCCGGCGCGCGAGGGCGCGCCAGGTGAGGCCGAGCTCCGCGGCCCGGTGGTCGATCTTGTCCTCGAAGTCCGTCACGTTCATCACGTGGTGGACCGGCGTACCTTCGGTGGTGAGGAACCGACGGACGATGTCGAAGAAGAGGTAGGTCCGGGCGTGACCGACGTGAGCCGCGTCGTAGACCGTCGGCCCGCAGACGTAGAGCGTCACCGGACGGCCGGGCCGAGGCCGGACGGTCCGGCGCTCCCCGGAGCGGGTGTCTTCCAGCCGGAGAGGCATGGCACGGGAATCGGCGGTCCGTCGTGGATAACGCTTTGGGAGCAGGTTACCCGGACGCCGCTTCGGAAGCTTGATGGGGAGGAAACGCGCTCCTGAGAACGGGTGCGCGTTCCGCGGATGGAGACCCTCTACCTGCTGATCGAGACCGAAGTCGGCCGACTCGACGAGGTCCTGAAGCGGCTCAAGGCGGTCCCGAGCGTCACCGAGGTCGAGGCCGTGACGGGGCCGTTCGACCTGATCGTGAAGGTCCAGGCGCCGCACATCAACGCGGCTCTCGACACGGTCATCCACCGGATCCGCAAGGTCCCCGGGATCAAGTCGACTGAGACGCTCGTCACGGTCGCGACCGGCTGACGCCCCTCCGAGCCCGGGAGCCGCGTAAAATACCCTCCGTTCCTGGGTCGGCCATGATCGCCGCCGGCGACACCGCCCCCGATTTCGTTGCGCCGAACCAGGACGGAACCCCCTTTCGGCTCTCCTCGCTGAGAGGGTCCCCGGTCGTCCTCTACTTCTATCCCAAGGCGGACACGCCCGGCTGCACGATCGAGACGAAGGGGTTCCGGGACGTCCAGGGCGAGTACCTCGCTCGCCAGGTGCACGTCGTCGGCGTCAGTGTGGACGACTGCCCCGCGCAGAAGGCGTTCGCCCAGAAGTACAGCATCGCGTTCCCGCTCATCGCGGATACGTCGAAGAGCGTGGCCACCGCGTATGGGGTCCTCGGTCCGAGAGGGTTGGCCCGCCGGGTCACCTTCCTCATCGACGGCCAGGGGAAGGTGCTCGAGGTCATCGAGGCCTCTTCGCCGGACCCCCACCTCGAGCGGGCGCGCGCCCGCTTCCTTACCCCGTAGGCTCCGGGTCCGCCGGGGCGGACGAGGGTGCCCTTCCCTCGTTCGGAGCAGCTCCCGGGTCCACGGCGGGGGCTTTCGGCCGTCGGCCGGTCCAGGTCCAGACCCGTTCCCCGAGCACTTGGAGCGACGCCGGAACGAGGTACGTCCGAACGACCATCGCGTCCAGGATCACCGCGACCGCGACCGAGAAGCCGATCGCCCGGATCAGCGTGAACGAGCCGACGAGGAGCGCCCCGAACGCGCTCGCGAGGATGACCGCCGCCGCCGTGATAATGCCCCCCGTCCGCGCGACGCCCTCGACCGCTGCCTCCGTGTTGGAGCGGCCCCGCACCCGTTCCTCGCGGATCCGCGTGAGGAGGAAGATGTTGTAGTCGATGCCGAGCCCCAGGATGAAGATGAACAGGATCGTCCTCACGTAGAAGAAGAGCGGGAACCCGAGGAGCTGCTGGAAGACGAGGTCGGAGACCGCCCACGCCCAGCTGATCGAGAGCCCGATCGTCGCGACCCCCATGAGGGCGATGATCCACGAGCGCAGCACCGCGAGCAGGACGATGACGAGGCCGATCGTCACGGCGATGATCATCAGGTTGGTCGCGGCCGCGGTCTGCTCCGAGAGGTCGTAGATGACCGGCGCCCCACCCCCGTACGCCGTCTGGACGATCTCGGGATGGGAGCCGACGTAGGTCCCCCACGACGACTCGACGGCTCGGACCGCGGTCACCGCGGAGAGCGAAAGCCCGGTGGCGGACGGCTGGAGGTCGAAGAGGACCGTGCGCCCGTCGGTCCCCACGAAGCCGGAGAGCGTACCGAGGAGGTTCGCCCGGGCTCCAACCGGAAGGGTCGAGAGGTTGAGCCAGTTCGCGAGGGTCGTCCCGAACGCACCGACCGGGGATTGCACCACCGCGACCCCCGATGTTCCTTCGGCTCTCGCCGTGAGGGCCGCGATGTCGGTGAACTCGGCGGCGTTCGTCGTGTTGTTCGCGCCGACCAAGGACGCGGAGAACGTCACCAACGCGAACGACGGGACGGCGAAGCCGGGGCCGAAGTAGTTCCCGAGGTCGGTGAGACCGTCGGTCGCCGGATGGCCGCTCGGCAGCTGCTGGTAGAAGTCGTAGGCGACCGGGGCCGTCAGCGCGACCGCGACGAGGGGGATGGAGATGACTAGGAGCGCGGTCACGAACGTCCAGGGGCGTCGCTGGGTGGCCCGCCCCGCGCGGTAGAAGTACGTGTCTTCTCGCCGGAGCCGTCCGGCGAGGACGGTCGCGTGACGGTCGAACCGCGGGCCGGTGTACGGCCAGAATATGCGCGGGCCGAGGAGCTTTAGGAACGCCGGGATGAGCGTGAGGGAAAGCGCGAGCGTGATGAAGACCGCCAGGGAAAGGACGGAGCCCCACTGGGAGAGCAGGGCGACCCCGCTGAAGGTGAGCGCGAGCGTCGCGATGATGGCCGCCGACCCGCTGGTGGCGACGGACCGGCCGGCCCACGAGACCGCGGTAACGAGAGCCTCGTCGGAGCTCTTCCCGAGGACCAGCTCCTCACGGTACCGCGCGACGAGGAAGATCGCATAGTCGGTCCCGACCCCGAGGACGAACACTTCCTCGAGGGTGATCGAGGTCGTGTCGACGTGGCCGACCACGGTCCCGACGAGGACGGTGGCCCCGAGGCCCAGGACGAGCGCGATTCCCAGCCCCGCGAACGTGACGAGCGGCGTGACGGGGGAGCGGAAGTAGAGCATCGCGATCGCGAGCAGGAGCCCGACCGTGAGCGGGAGGACGAGGGCGATCGACGAGTTCACCGCCGTCTGGGTCAGAAGGTCGAGCGGCGCGGAACCCGTCTGCACGTAGGAGATCGACTTGGTCGGGTCGGACGAATGGACCACCGACGGCACGAGGATGTCGAGCTTCCCGAGGTCGGAATAGACCGGCTGTCCTCCCGAGGCGTCCGTATAATCGTCCGTGACGGAGAAGTCCACCTCAACGATCGTGGCCGTGCCGGCGGCGGCGACGAACTGCGAGTAGATCGCATACGGGACCGGCAACGGCTCGGTCGCCAGGGTCGCATTGACGACCGCGGCGTTGGCCCATGCAAGCGGAGCGGAGCTGTCCGGGAACCCGCCGGGGAAGGCGTTCCACACGAGTCCCAGAAAGCTGGAGGGCAGTCCCCCCACCGGCGCGAGGACTACCGTAAGGACCTCGGGGACGTGCGGCGAGAATGAGAAGTTATTGATCGCCAGGACGCCGAGCACCGCGCGCGGGACCGCCTGCTCGGATGGGTCCGAAACCAGGCTCGGGATGAGGGGACCCTCGTTCGCCCGGGCTGCTGCGTCCGTGCAATTGATGACCGTCGCGGGGTCGCTCGCACAACCGGCAGTGGTGCTGTTGAACCCGGCGCCCGAATCGTCGTAACCGTTGTAGAACGCGCTCAGGACCGCCAGCGAAGCCGTCGACTTCCCGAGCGCGGAGGCGGTGGCCTGGTACGCCGGGTGGTTGCAATCGGTTGAGTTCCCAGGGCAGGTGCCATTCTGGACCAGGCTGGTCCACGTCGAGACGAATAACGCCGGGGTTCCCCAGAGGAGTTGCGCGGACTGGTTGGCCTCCTGGAGGACGCCCGCCGCGAGCTCGGCCTGGCCGGCGAGGAACGAAGCGTATTCGCTGTAGACGCTCGTGACCGCGGTGACGTCCGCCAGCGAACCGTCCGAGGAGATTGCCGCGGTGACGTTCAGGATGACGCGCTGCGCGTTCGCGTCCGTCAGGTTCGGTCCGTAGAGCAGGAGTTGGGTCGAAGAGGCTCCGGGGTCGCTCGGGAAGAGCCGTGCGAGCTCGGCGCTGGCCTGTCCGCTCGGGGAGTTCGAGGGCAGGCTCGTGGCCGAATTGGTCGTCACCGAGCCGAGGAGGGGGAGGAAGGGGACCGTGACGAGGAGCAGGACGATCCAGAAGATGACCGGGTGCCACGGGTGGCGGACGACCCACCGCGCTAGGCCTTCGAAGAACCCGCCCCCATTCTTCAGCGGACGTTCGGGGTGGGGCTCCATCGCGTCGCCGGAAAGAGCTTCCGAAATAACACTATCCGTCGGCGGTCCGGGCCCGGGCCCCTTCGGGGCGCTCGGCCCGATGCCAAAGGGCCGGGAACCGCGTCGGGTCCACGAACACTCGGGTCTCGTCGACCACCCAGCCGTGCTTCACATGGCCGACCTCGTCCGAGCCTCGGAGGGCGACCCCGGTCGCGACGAGCTCGCCGGAACGCGTGACCAGCGTCACGCGGGCGCCCCGGGAGAACGGCTTCGGGAGCGCGAGGATCCCGCCGCTCGCGAGCCCGGCCCCGTGGGCGAGCGCGCTCGCCGCCCCGTCCTTGACGACGATCGTGGGGAACTCTCGCCAGACCTCCTCGATCGGATGCAGAAGCGCGAGCAGCGGCGCCGGGTCGCCGACCGCTCGCGCGGCCGCGGCGTCCGCGAGCACCGAGAGCGGGACCGAGTCCTGCTCGCGGAACGGGCCGTTCGCGACCCGCCGGAGCTCTTCCATGTGTCCCCCCAGGCCGAGCGCCTCGCCGACGTCGACGGCGAGAGTGCGCACGTACGTGCCCGAGTCGGCGGTCAGGTCGAGGAGGAGGCGCGGCCCGTCGGCCTCGACGAGCTCGAGCCGATGGATCGTGCGGACCCGCCGCTCGCGCTTCACCGCCGAGCGGACCGGCGGGGTCTGGTAGATCGGGCCGGTGAACTCCGCGAGGACCCGTTCGACCTCCCGGAGCGGGACGCGCCCGTGGAGGACGACCGAGGCGATGTACCGCTTCGGGAACTCGAGGACGAGCGGCAGGAGCTTGAGCGCCGGCCCGACCCCGACCCAGAGGAGGCCCGAGACGTTGGGGTCGAGGGTACCGGCGTGCCCCGCGACGGAGACCCCGAGAAGGTCGCGCGCCCACGCCGTGACCTGGTGGGACGAAGGGCCCCTCGGCTTGTCGACGAGGAGGAACGCGCCCTCTCGCAGGCGCGCGTCCACGGCATCCGCCTCGGTCGAGCCTTTCATCGGGGCGCCGCCGCCTCGCGTTCCCGCACGAAGGCGAGGATCGCGTCCGCCACCTCGAGGGGGGGGCGGTCGCTCGAATCGACGACGAGGTCCGCGCGTTCTTGGTCGAGGTCGATCCCGTAGAAACGTCGGTAGCGGTCGCGTTCGCTCGCCTCGCGCTCGCGCACCTGGACCCGGGCCTCCTCGAGCGACTGACGGTCCCGGTCCGCGACGCGGCGGACGCGCACGTCCTCTCGGGCAGTCACGGCGATGTCGTAGGCCCGGACGCCGGCCCGACGGCAGAGCGCGCCCTGGATCCGTCCGTCGAGGAGACGCCCCGGCCGCGCGAGTGCCTGCATGCTCCGGTCGAGATCCCGGTCGACCTCCGGGTGGGTCGCGGCGTACCGTCCGAACTCCGCGAGGTCCATCCCCCGGCGTCGGGCCTCGGCGCGGAAGAGCTCCCCGGCCGAACGGAACTCGAGACCGAGCGAGCCCGCGACCAACCGCCCCGAGGTCGACTTGCCGCTACCGGGGGGTCCGCCGACGGTGACGACGGCGCCGATCCCGCGGCGCCCCCGGTCGCTCATGAGGCCGGGGGCACGGACGACAGGTGGTGCTCGGTCGCGTACCTCCGAAGCCAGAGGTGCTTCAGAACCCGGCGGAAGACCAGGGAGAACGGCACCGTGTAGAGGCTGAAGATGATGAACCACACGGGGATCGGCAGGCTCCCGACGTTGCTGGTCAGAAGGATCGAGGCCCCCGAGCCGAAGCTCACCGTCCTCTGGACCGGGTTCGCGGCATCAATCACGAGGTAGATCCAGGTGTAGATCAGGATGAGGAGGAAGTAGGTGATCGCCATCCCCTTGAACTGGGCGATGGAGACCTCGCCCGAGAGCCGGGTGAGCTTCTCCTGCTGGGGCTTGAGCGCCGCGATACGGTCCTTCTTCCCGGAGCGGATCGCTTCCATCTGCACCTTACGGAACGCCGCGCTCCACTTCTGTACCTTCGCGGCCTTCACCCAGTTCGTCGTGTAGTTGTACGCCACCGACGTGACCAGCATCTCGACCGCCCCGGCGAGCGCCATCGTGAGCAAGAGGTAGTTCGAGTTGAACCCGATCAGCCAGTAGAGCGGTCCCGGGTTCCCGGGACTCGTTCCGAAGAGGCCGGCGATCGAGTTCCGCGCGCTCGATTCGATGAGCATCCAGAGGCCGAGCAGGCCAAGGAAGACGTAGATGAAGGTCGAGATCTTGAAGGGGGCCGGGGGGGGCCGCGCCGGACGGGCGGCGGGCGGGGCCTCGGCCTCCTCGGTCGCGACCTCGCCCTCCGGCTCCGCGGGTTCGGTCGCCTCCTCTTCCGGGAGGGGCTCGGCGGCGGACGCCGCCGACGGCAACGGCTTCCCGTCGTCGCTCATCAGGACTCGCCTCCGAGGAACCGACGCAGCAGTGGGTTCATCTCCATCTGCTGCTCGCGGCCCATCGCCTGGTAGAGGTTGATGATGATCCCGACCATCAGAAGGACACCGGTGCCGGAGGCATTCCCCAGAGTGCCGATGAGGTCCGCTCCCGCGGCGAGCGCGCCGACCGCCGCCCCCGATATGACGGTGATCACGGGGATGTACCGTTCGAGGACCCGACGCAGTACCCGAGGCTCCCGACGGAACCCGGGGATCTGCATGCCGGAGGCCTCGATCTGACGCGCGACCGCCTCCGGGCCCATGTTGGTCGTCTGGATCCAGAACTTGGCGAACAGGATCGACCCCCCGACCATCGCGCCGAAGTAGACCGCTACGTGGAGGAGACCCTGCCACCACGCGTGGCCGACCAGGAAGGCGCCGTACTCCTGGTAGTTCAGGATCGGTAACAGCCAGGCCTCGAGGCCGTTGACCGACGAGAGGTAGTACGCGCCGCCGCTAAGCGGGGTCGTCTGGCTGATGCCTAACGAGGTCGCTTGGACCGCGGTCGGGTACGAACCGACCCACCACTGATGGCCGAGGACCGGGAAGTGGATGAGCGTCGGGTTCGTCCAGAGGAGGATCGAGATCATCGAGACGTTGGCGAGCAGCGCCGACATCAGGATGACCGGGATGTTCGATGCGTAGATCAGGCGGAGCGGGTACCGGCCCCGGGCGCCCCGCGCCTCGGCGTGCGAGAGCGGGAGCTCGATGCGCGTCGATTCGGTCCACGCTACGAGGAAGAAGATCGCCGCGGTGCCGACGAGCGCGACGATCGGATTCGGCTGTCGTAACAGGACCTGCTCCCAGCCTCCCCCGGCCATCTGGCTGGCCGTGTAGTGCGTGAAGAACCAGAGGGACTTCGGGATCGTCCCGCTCGGAGGATTCTGCGCGGAGATCGGCAGCGAGGGGTTCTGGGGCACCCAGTTGAGCGTTCCCTGAACGATCTGCTGGGAGACGCCGGCGGCGATGAAGAGCGAGATCCCGCTCCCGATCCCCCACTTCGAGACGACCTCGTCCATCAGGAAGACGAGGTAGCTGCCGAAGACGAGCTGGGCGACGATGATCGCGTTCGCGAGCAGCAGGCCGTTCCCGGGGGAGATCGCGCCGAGGCTCGAGACGAGGGAGCCGGACGGAGACAGGTACCCGTAGACCTGGGGAATCGCCTCGATGAAGATCATCGAGATCACGATGACCTTCTGGGTCCCCTGGTAGACCCCCTTGTCCTCGTCGTCGGTGAGGTCGAGGTTGATGATCTTCGCGCCGGTGAACAGTTGCATGATGATCGACCCGGTGACGATCGGGCCGATCCCGAGGTGCATGAGGGTGCCCTGCGCCCCGGCGAGGATCGCGCGGTAGCTGTGGAACAGGTCGATGACGGTCAGCTGGTTGACGCCGAAGATGTAGATGTTGGTCAGCAGGAAGTAGAGCAGCAGGACCCCGAGCGTCCAGAACAGCTTCGTCCGGAAGTGGACGTGGCCTTTCGGCTGCGTGACAGCGGGCATCCGCGTGGTGACCGGCTTGAGGCCGTACAGCTTCGAGCGGGAGCCGCTGTAGGAGAGGCCGAGGTAGAAGAGCGCGAAGATGGCAGCCATCGTCGCGGCGAGCAATCCGAACGCGATGAGCGTCGGCTGACCCCAGAACCAGAACAGCGCGAGGATGCCGGCGGGGATGAGAATGAGCGGCACCGCCCACCGGCGGTCCCGCGGGATCTCCTCTTCCGCCATGAAGTCGACTCGGAGCCGGTACGCGAGTTATATAGTCTACGGGAGGGATTTCGGGGGCGCCTCTTTTTCGCCGCCCGGGCGGGCCTCGAGGACCGTCACCTTCTCGCGGGCGTGCTTCGAAGCGTGACGGACGACCACCTTCCAGGTCCGCGTCGCGCTCCCTCCGCCCAGCAACCGGTCGACGCCGGCCTTCGTGAGGTCCGCGACGAACGTGTCGCCCTCCCGGGACAGCGCCTCGGTCGCCTCGAGGTGGGGCACGAACCCCTCGAGCTCACCGACGTTGAGGCTGGTCGGGTGCGCGACGATCTGGGGCGGTCGCTTGAACCCGTGGCGGCCGAAGTGGTCGGGAGCGTAGATGAGCATCGACTTGAACTTGTACTTGTGAAGCCCCGCGTTGCCCCGCCCTCCTTGCTTTCCCGCGCCCCGGCCGGCCTTGATGCCCCGGCCGTGCGTCCTCAGCCCGCGGAACTTCCGTGTGCGACTCGGCATCGACTCCTCCTACAACATCCGGCGGACGAGCTCGTTGATCGCGCGGCCCCGGTATCCGAGCGCGCCGCCGAGAGTGAACGGCTTCTTGGTCGACCGCCAGCCTCCCTTCGGTGCCCGCAAACGGAAGAGCGGCTTGAGGCCCGGCACGTGGGTGAGACCCTTTTCGGCGACGGAGCGCGTCAGGGCCGGAAGGTCCTTTCCTGGAGCGATGTCGGTGACGGCCTCGGGAGTGAGCCGCTCGCCGGCGGCGGTCTCGCCGCGTTCCTTCAGGAGCAGCGACACCGTCTCCGGCTCGGCCTCGCCCCAGGTGACGTAGCCCTGGATGGTCGTGAGCATGCCGCGAACGGACGGCAGCTCGGGAACGACCGTGGCATGGTTCGGTCGCGTGAGGTGAAGGTAGCCAAGGGTCTCGACCACGTCGTGCCGCGCGTGGATGGAGCCGCGGACCCGGACGATCATCCAGGCCATGGCTAGTTCCCCCTCGGCGGCGCGGGGCGCGGCGGACCGCCCCGCGGCGCTCCGGGTCCGCCCCGTCCCGGTCCTCCGCCGCGTTGGGGTGGGCGGCGTCCGCGGCCGCCCCGTCCTCCGCGGATCGGTCGCGGAGCGTTCTCGTCCTTGGGCGGCAGGATGGAGGTCCCGACCGGCCCGCGGACGATCTTGAGACGGGAGGAGTCCTCGGCGGGGACCTTGAGCTCGGAGAGGGCGACCAGCGCCTGGAAGGCGGACTGCGCGTAGTTCACGGTCGTCTTCGTGTGCCCGTCCGTGAAGCCCCAGGCGTCCGTGATCCCGGCGAACCGGAGGATCGGCTTCGCCACATCGCCGACCGCGAGACCGACGCCTCGGGGCGCGGGCTTGAACGTGACGACCACCGAGCCGACGCGTCCCCGGATCTGGAACGGAAGGGTGTGGGCCCGGCCGCAGCCGCATTCCCAGCTGCCGCAGCCCCGGAGGACCTCGACGACCTCGAGCTTCGCCCGGTCGATCGCGCGGCGGATCGTCGGGCCGACCTCACGACCCTTCGCCCGTCCGAGACCGACGAACCCGTCCCCGTTACCGACGACGACCGTGACGGCGAACTTGAACCGGCGGCCGGAGTCGGTCATCCGCTGGACCATGTTCACGTCGAGGACCTCGTCGTGGAGCCCCGGGAGGAGCTTGTCGACGATCTGGGGTTCCCGCAGGGGAAGGCCGCTCTCGAGGGCGGCGGCCATCGTGGTGATCTCGTCGGCGGCGACGCGCCGGCCGAGCTCGGTCTTCGGCACCCACGGGGGAGGTGCGGCCGGGCCGCCGGGGCCAAAACCTCCGCGCGATGGACCCGACATCCCACCGCTCACGGTTTCGCCTCCGTCCGCGGGACGAGGTCGGGGAGCTTCATCTTGTACGCTTCGAGGGGCTGAGGCAGGGGCTTCGGGAGGTGCGCGCCGTTCAGGCGCTCGGCGCTGGGGAAGCCGCCCTCTCCGTGCGGAACCTTTACGCCCGAGTCGAGCAGCCCCTTGAGCGCGGCCGAGAGCCGACCGCCCCTGGTCGGGTGACTGATCCCTGTATCCAGTACGGCCGATTCAGCGCCCGCCGACCTCGAGCGAAGGCCGGCGAGGTACGCCGTCAGGTACGCGGCCGGCGTGGACGAGAAACTGGAGGCGGGGAATCCGACACGAGCGAGCTCCGCGCTCTCCGCCGACGCGACGACCCGGTCGCCGACGGGGTCATACTGGACGATCGCGACCCGGACCCGTCGGCCCGAGAAACGGACGACCGCGCGGGCGGTACCGGACTTGAGGAGGCGAAGGCGGACCCGGTAGTCGGTCTTTCCCTCCCGCCGGCGGCGGAAGTGGACCCGATAGCGAGGACCGGTGCTCATATCGTCCCCTCCCGAAGGTGGCCCGCGAGACGCAGGTTGACGATAAGGTGCGCGCGGCTGCGGAACATCCCGCCCTTCGCGCGGCGGTAGAACTCCCGATAGACGGCGGGAGGGATCTTCTTCGTGGAGCGAAGCTCCTGGAGGAGCTTGCGCTGGGCACGGATGCGACGCATCCATCGCTCCTTGCGAGACACCCGGGCGGACGGGGTGCCGCGACGCGAGCCGGGTCCGGAGTGCCGGCCCTTCGCGACCTCGATCGCGTGGAGCCGGGCACGAGCCCGAGAGGTCCCTTGGATGGGGGCCCGACGGATCACCCGGGCTTTGATCGCGCTGCGGACATCCGAACGCGTGACCGCATCGGCGAGCTCCTCCTGGCTCGCGGGGTCGATCCAGACCCGGCCCTCGCCGCACTTGAGCAGCGCGGCGGCGAGGCGGCGTTGATTCGAAAGGTCGGGCATCCTCTACGCCTCCCTCTCCGACTTCACGATGGGGTTGAGCACGTGGATCCCGAGCTTTCGGGCCGCTTCCTCGAGGACGAGGCGCCGTCGCGTGCCGACCGTACGGGCGATGATCGCCGCCTCGAGGCGCGCGTCCATCCCATCGAGGTCACGAGTGGTATGGACGATGATCGGGCGGAACCCGCTCGGAACCAGCCCACGGACCCGAGCGGGAGAGCGATATCCGACCCGGACCACCTTCGGTCGATAGCCGTAGTGGCGTCGCTGCTTGGACTGAAGACCGCGGGGCGCGCGCCACGACATGTCCCGTCCGATGCGATAGTATCGATAGCGGGCCTGGCGCCCGAAGAGCGGGCGTCGGCGGTCGATCTCCCTCCGGGTCCTTAGGAGCGTGCGTTGACCCGGGGGAAGGTCGGCGCGCCGGGGAGCGCGAGGCCCTTCATCCTTCGCCGCGGGCTCGGGCGTTTCGGCCGGGGGGGCCTCCTTCTTCGGGGCTGCCTTCGAGCGGCGGCGCGGCGGCGCCTTGCGAGGCGCCTCGTCGACCGGCGGCTCGCTCTTCGGCTCGGAGGGGTTCTCCTCGGCCATCAGGTCGCCTCTTTGAGGTGCGCCCGGTCGACGATGTAGATGCCGTCCTGGAAGACCCGGGGGTCGTAATCCCGGATCCGGCTCGCGCGCTCGATGTTCGCCGCGCTCTGGCCGACCTGTTCGACGTCGTAGCCCGAGAGGATGAGGTAGTCGCCCTCGACCCGGGCGCTCGTTCCCGGAAGGAGGTCGGAGGACCGGGGGTGCTTCTCGCCGAGGAAGTTCTCGATGAGGATGTGGTTCTCCTTCACCTGGACCTTCATCGGGAAGTGCGCAGCGACGACCTTCAGGCGCGCCTCGACGCCGAGGATGAGCGAGCCCGCGAGGTTCCGAAGGTGCGCCGCCCACGTCTTCAGGAGGGCTTGGGACCGCTTCCGGTGCGCGGGAAGGCGGAGCGTGATCGTGACCTTTCCCGAACCCACCTTGAGCTCGAGGGCGTCCGACGGGAACGGCCGTTCGACCGAGCCGAGCGGCCCCTTCGCGTGCAGGCGCCGACCGACCAGCGCGAAGGTTACGCCTTTCGGGACGTCGACCGTTTCCTGGCCGCGGTCCTGTTCAGTAGACATAGGCGAGCAGCCGACCTCCGATCTTCAGCTCCCGGGCCTGCTGGTGGGAGAGGACGCCCCGGTTCGTCGAGAGGACGAGGATCCCGAAGTCCTGCGCGGGAAGGAAGCGGGACTCGAACCGTTCGAGGCCATCGAACGC
Organism: Thermoplasmata archaeon; assembly: GCA_036404475.1. Lineage (GTDB taxonomy): Archaea > Thermoplasmatota > Thermoplasmata > Lutacidiplasmatales > UBA184 > Lutacidiplasma. The sequence goes on along the minus strand of DASWZL010000091.1, from coordinate 13,086 downwards.
GACGGAGATGCGCGGCTTGATCACGCCGCAGTAGTTGATCCGACGGGAGAGCGCGACATCGTACTTCCCTCCGCGGCCGGTCGGCACGAACGTGAACTCCTCGATGTAGTGGTGCTCCCGGAAGATCCGAAGCACCTCGGCGATCAGCTTCGAGGTGGGTGCGATTTCGACGTGGGGCTTGCCGTCCCGGTCGGCGTGGCGGAGAGTGACGAGCGCGTCGTTGAGTAGGTCCATCTGCATCGTTCGTCCCTCCTCACTGGTACTTGCGGAATCCCAGGTCCATCGCGACCTCGCGGAAGCACTGGCGGCAGAGGTGGAGGCCGTACCGGCGTACGATCCCGCGCTTGCGGTCGCAGCGCAGGCACCCCTCCTTGCGCCCGAAGTTCTTCTTGGGCTCACTCAAGGAGCGTCACCCCCAGCGTGGAGACGAGGAAGCTGCGGGTCTCGTCCCGGGTCGAACGGAGGGCCTTCGGGAGCGGCCGCGTTTGGAGCCGACGATTGCGGATCCGGTGGCCCGCGCGGCCCATCTCCACCGCGATGTCCATCCCGTGGATGCCGATCGCCGGGTCGTACTTCATCCCCGAAAAATCGGTGTAGTCCGCGATCCCGAAGGAGAAGTTCCCGTTCCGGTCGATCGAGTCGACATCGAACTGCTTGTCCCGGGCGTCGAACGCCCGTCGGAGGAACTCGAGCGCGCCGTCCCCCCGAAGGGTGACCTTCGCTCCGATCTCCTGGCCCTGACGGATACCGAAGTCGCGGTTCGTGGAGTGCGAGCGGGTCGCGATCGGCTTCTGGTGGGTGACCATCTGGAGGACCTTCTCGGCCTTCGTGCGGGGCTCGCCCGACTCGCCGACCCCTGCGTTCACCACGACCTTGATGACCCGAACGGCGCGGTACGGGTTCGTCCCCGACGGGCTCGTGGGGGGCGCGGCGGCGGCGGCCGGCGGAGCGCTCATCGGGCGACCCCCTCCGCGAGCGTGACCTCGGGAGCGTTCTGGCCGACCACGTAGACGTACTCCTTGATTGTCGAGAACCCTTCCTTGAAGTGGACCAAGTTCGGCTGGGAGGAGTTCCGGACCTCGACACGATCGACCCGGGCGAGCTCACCGACATGAGACCCGCCCGCGACGTAGGCGAGGGACCCGGGAGCGAGGGGCAGATGCCCCACCACCTTCTGCTCGGGCAGCGCGATCTTGACCGAGTCGCCGACCCGGTAGGGGGTCGATGCCGGCACGAGGAAGTTCCTCCCGTCGTGCAGCGTTACCTCGACCCGGCCGCCAGCCACGGCGTGTTTGAAGCGGACCCGCCCGATCTTGACGGCCGCCTCGGTGGACGGGATCGTGACAAGGGTCAGCTTCCCCCGCCGGTCCTTGACGACCCTAAAGTGGGCGTCGAGCGGGGCGGCGAGGGAAAGGGTGTCCATCAGGCCGAGCCCTCGGGAGAGGTCGTTCGCGACCTTGCCATCGACCCTGACCGCGCCCGAGCGCAGGAGGATCCGCGCCTCGCGGGTGCTCGCGACCACGTGACGCAGGTCCCGGAGGACGAGGAGGAGCGGGATCGACTGGTCCTGGGCGTGCGGTCCCGGGGCCGGACGCTTCAGCCACTTCGTCCCCTTTCGGGGGACGGTCCAGCTCCGGGGGGCGGCCCGACGCTTCAGACGGAAGGTCATGCGTCTTCCTCCTTCGCGGGCTTCGCCCGGGCGCGCCGGGGGGCCTTCGCAGGAGCCGCATCGATTTCGTCATCGTCCTCGGCGCCCGCGGTTTCGTCCTCGGAGGGAGTCTCCTCGGGCTCGGGCGGACTCTCGGCGCTCGGGGGCGCCGCGGCGGCCGCTTCGGGGGCCTTCTCGCCCTCGGGCGCCTCTTCGTCCTCGGCGACCTTCTCGCCGAGCTCCTCGGGGGTGGCGTCTTCGTCCCGCACGCGCATCGAGCGGCGGCGCCAGGGGTCGGAGAGGTTGAGACGCGTGATGACGAGGTGACCGACGCCGAGCGAGAGCGGCTTCATCTTCTCGTCGGCCGTCTTGAGCGTGACGTTCTCGAGCGTGACCGAATAGCTCCGGCGGTTGACCCGCGCGACACGCTCCTCTCGCCCGGCGAAGCTGCCCGACAGGACGCGGACGGTGTCGCCCTTGTGGACCGGCACGGTGCGGTGGTGGAACCGGGCGCGGAGCTCCCGAGAGAGCGGAACGCCCATCCGGATCCGACGCTCGAACGTATCGGCCGTGTAGAGCGCCTTTCTCTGGCGCCGCGGGGAGTGAGGAGAGAGCGTCATCGGAGTAGTCCTCCTACACGATGATCGACGAGGCCGCCGCGATCCGAGGCCAGCGCTCGGCGGCCTCCTTCGCGACGGGCCCCTTGATCTGGGAACCCTTGATCTCCCCGGTCTCGGTCGTGATGACGGCGGCGTTGTCCTCGAACTGGACCCGGGTCCCGTCCGCCCGTCGGAACGGTGCGCGGGCGCGAACAATGACAGCGTGCAGGACCTGCCGCCGCATCTCGGGAGTGCCCTTCTTCACGGAGACGATGACCAGGTCAGCGATCCCGGCCCTCGGATAGCGACGGTGGGTCCCGTGCCAGTTCCGGACGGCGATGATCTCGACGACCTTCGCCCCGGTGTTGTCGACGCACTCGAGCCGCGCGCCCTTCGGGAGGGACCGGCTCCGTCGGCCCGCGAGGCCCTTCATGGGCTCTCCGGTCCGGCCTCGGGCGCGGTCGGGGTCTCGACCGGCTCCTCGCCGCGAACGCGGTGCGTGGCCTCGCCGAGGTCCTCGACGATGCAGAACGAGACGAGCTTGGAGAGCGGACGGGTCTCCGCGATCCGCACGCGGTGGCCGACCAGGACGTTGAGGCACGGCGGGGCGTGCGCGAGATAGCGCCGTCGGCGCTTCTCGTACCGTTCGAACTTCGCGACGTAGTGGAGCAGGGTGCGTTCCACGACCGCGGTGCGCTGCATCCCCGTGGAGACGACCGTCCCTTCGAGGACCTGGCCCCGGACCGGGAGCCGCCCGTGGAACGGGCAGTGTCGGTCATCGCAGCGCGTCTTCGGCGCCCGCACGTCGAGTCCGATGTCCCGGGCCCGACGAGCGGACGGAGCACGGGTAGGGGTCATGAGAGCCTCCGAGAACCGCCCGTGAGGAGGCGTTTCGTGCGGTCCTCGGGCCGCATGCGTAGGGTATCTCCTCTTAACCGTAACTCTCCCGACGCGAGAGCGATCGTGCCCTCGAGGCCGGTCTTCGGGACGCGCACCGAACGCGATGTGCCGGTGAGGCGGACGGTGAAGGTGGAAAGGGACTCGTCGATGAGCGTTCCCGCGACGGGGGCCCGAAGCGCGGGCGACGCCGGGAACGAGACCGATGCGCCCAGAATCTCTCCGGCGAGGGCCTCGCGCTCGACGCGGGAGAGGGGGATGCGGACGTGGGGTTCCTTCGGCATCGGCTCACCTACGCGCCTCCTACGGACGGCGACCCTCCCGGGGGGCGTTGGCGCGCTCGCTCAGGACGGTGAGGGCGCGGGCGACATTGGTCCTCAGGGCCCGCATGCGGCCCGGGCTCGGCGGCGCGCCGCCCATGGCGGCGACCCCGCGCTCCCGGAGCAGGAGGTTCTCGTCGTCGGCGATCCGACGCAGGAGCTCCTCGTCCGTGAGGCCTCTCAGTTCTTTCATCCGCTGGAGCGTCATGGCAGGTCGGGCACCTCCGCCTGCGGTCCCAGCGGCACGGCGGCGGGGACCTCCTCGACCGGCGGGAGCTCCACGGGGACCGGCTTCGGCCGGTCGGCGACCCCCTTCACGACGATCTCGTCGGGGAGCTTCGCGGTCGGTCGCATGATCCAGACGTTGACGCCGATGGCGCCGGGCTTGAGACGGGCCTGGTAGAACCCCTTGTCGATCCAGAGATGGACCGCCTCCCCGCAGTACTTGATCGTCCCGGCCTTGAACCGCTCCGTGCGGTGGCGCTCGCCGGTGAGCTTCCCCGAAAGGATCACCTGGCAGCCGCGGGCGCCGGCCTCCATGATCCGTCGCACGGTCGAGTGACCCGCCCGGCGGAAGTGCCAGCCGCGCTCGAGGGTCGACGCGAGCTTCTCGCTCATCAGTTGCGCGTTCAGGCTCGGGGCGCGCTCCTCCTGGACCTCGATCTGCGGGTTGTCGAGCTGGAACCGAGCGTGGATGTCCTCGGTGAGCCGCTTGATGAGCTCGCCGCGGTGGCCGATGAGGATCCCCGGGCGCTCGCAGATCAGCGTGACGCGCGTGCCCATCGGGGTGCGAGTGATGTCGAGGCCGCCGAAGCCCGCCCGCGCGCTCTCCTGGACGAGGTAGTCCTTGAGGAGGACGCGTCGCATCTGCTCCTGGATTACCTTGCGTTCGGCGGTCATTGGGCCTCCTTGCGCTCGGCGAGCACGATCTCGATGTGGGTCGACTGCTCGTTCCACGGCGTCGCCCGACCGTGGGCCCGCGGCATGCTCGCCTTACGGATGCGGCCGCGGCTGCTCGCGGCGATCTTGACGAAGAGGCGGTCGGCGTCCATCCCCTCGTACTCCGCGTTCTCCCGCGCGTTCTCGAGGACCTTGAGAACGTTCTGCGCGACCTTCTTCGCGTAGCGTCCCGGACCGGTCCCGACGTGATGCGCGGTCTCCTGGTTGTACCGGCGGAACGGAATGGCGTGGCGCAGGGCGATCGCCTCCTCGAGGATCGTGGTCGCGCGGTCGACCGGGAGGCCCCGGATCGCGTTCAGGACCTCGTACGTCTTCTTCGGAGAGATGGGGACCTCGACCCCGCGGGCCCGGGCGACGCTCACTCCCGATTCGGCCCGGTAGGTGTAGCCCTTCATCGCCCGACCTCCCTCCTCACTTCAGCGGCATGAACTTCGACGAGCGCGTCGCCCCGACGCCCGGGCCCGAGTGCTTCTCGAAGCGGCGGGTGAGGGCGAACTCTCCGAAGTAGTGTCCGATCATCTCGGGTCGGACCTCGATCTCCTTGAACTCCTTGCCGTTGTGGATGGCCACGCGGCGGCCGACGTGCTCCGGGAGCACCAAGGCGTCCCGACAGTGGGTGCGGACGGTCTTCCCCGGGGCCGTCGCGCGCATCCGCTCGAAGAACAGAGTCGTTTCGGAGTTGAACCCGCGACGGATCGACCGGCGGGCCCGTGCGGTGAGCACCTTCGTGAGGTCCTGAAGGTTCATCGCCTGCAGCTCGGGAAGGGTCCTCCCCCGAAGCGTGAACTCCCGCTTCCGGCGGGCCTCGACCTTCTTCGCGCGACGAGCCTTCGGCATGACTTACTTACCTACCTGCCTCGCCCCTCTCGGAGCTGGCGCTTCTTGCGGGCCGAACGCGAGAACCGCCCGACCTTCGCCCCCGGCCACGTTCCGCTCGATACCGTACTCGGGCGGCCGACGTGCTGGTGGGCCCCGCCGCCGAACGGGTGGTTGACCGGGTTCATGGCGACCCCGCGGACCTTGAACGGAGCGCGGGCCAGCGAGCGGGTCGCCCAGAACTTCTTGCCGGCCTTGATGATGGGTCGCTCCTTGCGGCCTCCGCCACCGACCGCGCCGACCTCGGCGCGGCACGTCGCGAGGAGCTGCTTGAATGCGCCGGACGGTAGCTGGACCGTGACGTCGGAACCCGCGTGTGCCACCACGAGCGCGCTCGCGCCCGCGACCCGCACGAGGCGACCGCCGTCGAACGGCTTGACCTCGAGATTCGAGACGAGGGTCCCGTCGGGGATCTTCCCCAGCGGGAGGATCGACCCACGGTCGAGCTTTCCCTCCTGGAACGCCACCGTGTCGCCGGTCGCCAGACCGGCGGTAGCGAGGATCCGGACGGTCGAGCCCTGCGGGGCGATGACCTCGGCGACGGGCGCGGACCGTCCCGGCGCGTGAAGGATCGAGATGACCGTTCCTTCCCCGACGATGTCGGGCGAGGGGTGGTAGACCGCACCGTGGTGACGGTGGCTCGGCGACCGGTACCGTCCCGTGCCGCTCCCGCGCCGACGGGAGATGATGCGCTTTCCCATTAGAACACTCCCGCCCGTCCACCGATATCCTCGGCGGAGAAGTCCTTCGTGAGCCGGACCGTCGCGATCTTCCCCGTCCGAACGATCTTGACCGTGATCTTCTCGACCTTGCACTGATAGGTCGCTTCGACCGCCTTGCGGATCTCGGCGCGGTTCGCGCGCCGGTCGACGACGAACTCGAGCTTGTTCTGACGCTCCATCTCGTCCATCGACTTCTCCGTGACGTAGGCGTGCAGGATGATCCGGTGGCGGGCGCTCGTCACGGCGCGACCTCCCCGAGCCGCTCGCGCAGGGACTCGACCGCCGCGCGGGAGAACAGCGTAAGACGACCGGCCGAGCCCCCCGGGGCGAGGTCCTCGGTCGCGAGGCGGCGCGCGGGCACGACCTCGACCCCAGCGAGGTTCCGGAAGCCGAGCGCCTTCCCCGGTCCGCTCGTCACCACCAGGAGGCTTCGGGGCGTGCGGCGAACGCGGCCCCGGCGTCGGGCCCGGCCCGAGGAGCGGAGGTGCGTGCCCGCCCGGGCCCGCTCGACGTCGTCCCAGAGCTTGAGGCGCTCGAGGAGGAGGCGGGCGTCCCGGGTGCGCTCGATCTCTTCGACCGGGTCGTCCACGACGACCGGGAGGTGGAGGGCGTGGGGGAACGTATGCCCCCGGCCCGTGGCGAGCCCCGGCTCCCGCGTCGCGGCGAGGGCGGAGGCGAACGCGAGCCGACGCTCCTTGCGATTGATCTTCTTCGCCCATATCCGCTCGACCTTCGGAGGGTGGGCCGGCCGACCGCCGACGGTGTTCGGGGCCTGCGCGCCGCGCATAGAGTCCATCAGCCTCGGCGTGCGCGCGACGCCCTTCCCCTTGCCGGACCACTCGACCGAGTGCCGGAGCCCCGCGGTCGGACTGGTCCCGTACGGCTGCCGGCGGTGCGTCTGGGCCGCGACGACCGCTCGCTGGATAAGGTCCGGGCGCACGGGCGTGGAGAACGCGAGCGGAAGTGCGACGACGGCCCCGGGCTTCCCGTCGAGCCCGACCAGGTGGACCCGATGGTGGGGCGTCGCACGTTCGGCGGGAGAGGGCCGATGGTCCGGGGGAGCGTCCGGCGCCGTCATGCTCCCTGCTTCGAACGGGTGCTGAAGTAGCGCAGGTCGACCTTCTCGACCGACGTGACGTGGCTCCGCATCGGGGCGCGGAACCTCAGAAGACGCTTCGCGGGTCCGGGGAGCGAGCCGTGGAGGACGATGCACGCGCTCTGGACCTCGCCGTAGTGCGGAAACCCCCCGGCGGGGGTGATGGGGTCCGCGCGCGGGTCGCGGACGATCTTGAGGACCCGCATGTTGAACTGGGTGCGGCGGTGGTAGCCTTGCTGGCCAGCTTGGGGGATGCGGTAGGTGACGAAGCTCGGATTATGGGGTCCGAGGGTCCCGATCATCCTCCGGTGCTTCGAGTTCTTACGAGGTTGGAGCTTCACGCCCCAGCGCTGGATATGGCCTTGGAACCCGAACCCCTTGGTGACCCCGATGACGTCCAGGAACTCTCCTTCCTTGGTCAGCCGGTCGGCGGGGACCTCCTGGCCGAGCTGCTCCAACGCGTAGGCCCGGCGCTCGTCGAACTTGTCCCCCGAGACCCGCACCTCGAACAGGTTGGGAGTCTTCGAACCGGTCCCGGTGAGGAGCTGCGGTTGCGTGTGGACGATCAGCCGCACCTCGTCCCCATCGGCCTTCCCGAACGCCTCGATCGCCTCCGGCGGGCTCGGGGGGTGCTTCGGGATCCTACGGGACAGCTCTTCCGATAGGCCGGTCGCCCAGACCTCCGAGACGACGCGCGACCCGTACGGGTTTCGAGCATACAGCCGGGCGGCGACCACCCGCAGCGGGGGGACCTCGACCACGGTGACCGGGATCGATACCTCCTGGCCGGCGGTGGTCGACCGCTTCCGGTAGTCGACGATGAACGCGTGGGTCATTCCGACTTTGAAGCCGGCGAACCCCTCGATCGCGACCGGCTTGGCGCCGGGAGCCCAGGAACGGACCCTCGGAACCGGCCTAACGGCCCGGGAGCGGGGGGAGAATGCGAGGGATCCTCGCCTCGGGCGATGCCGTCGCGCCATGGGTCGATAGGAGGTCCTGCCTCCGGTGCGGGCGGGGGAGAAGGGTGCCCTATATAAGCGCTCGCGCGCGCGAAGGTCCGGGACCGTCAGAGACCCGCGTTTCTCCTCGAAAACCGACGCGATGCCACGTACGGCCTCGGACGCGCGCGTAGAGCGACGGACGGCCGAGCGCGCTCGATTGGGTGGGGCAAACTCCCCAACCGTTAAGCGGTCGGTGCCCTCCACGAGGCGGAGCTGACGATCGTGCAAGCATTCGTAAAGACCGAGCGGGGTCCGGGCGCAGAAATCCGTACCGTTCCCGAGCCGACGCCGGGCGATGACGAGGTCTTGGTGCGCGTCCTGGCATCCTCAATCTGCGGAACGGACGTTCACATCTGGGTCTGGAACGAGTGGGCACAGGCCCACGTCTCGCACGTCCCAATGATCCCCGGCCACGAGGTCTGCGGGGAGGTCGTCGAGGTGGGCAAGCGGGTCCGGAGCCTTCGGGTAGGCGACCGAGTGTCCGCCGAGACGCATATCGTGGACGGGACGTGCTATCAGTGCCGCACCGGGAAGATGCACATCTGCGAGAACGTTCAGGTGCTCGGCGTCCACCGCAACGGCGTGTTCGCCGAGTTCGCAGTGCTGCCCGAACTGAACGCATGGAAGAACGACCCCCACCTCGACCCCGCGCTTGCGTCCATCCAAGAGCCGCTCGGGAACGCGGTTCATTCCCTCCTGCCCGAGGAGAACCTCGAGGACATCGCCGGAGGGACTGTTCTCGTCTCGGGGTGCGGGCCGATCGGACTCCTCGCGATCGCCGTCGCGCGGACCCTGGGAGCCCGGCGGGTGTTCGCGACCGAGGTGAACCCGTTGCGGGCTTCTCTCGCGAAGAAGATGGGGGCGGACCGGGTCCTCGACCCGACGGACCCGAACGTCCCGGCGGTGAAGACGATCCGCGAGGAGACCGAGGGTCGCGGAGTCGATGTCGCGGTCGAGATGGCCGGGCACCCGGCGGCGCTCAAGCTGGCCTTCGATGCCCTCACGCCCGGCGGCCGGATCTCGCTGCTGGGTCTCTTCGACCACGACGTGAGCCTCAATTTCAACGACGCGATCATCTTCAAGGCGGCCAAGGTCCACGGGATCTACGGGCGGCGGATGTTCGAGACGTGGTTCCAGGTGAAGGGGCTCCTCGCCGACGCGGCATTCCGGGAGAAGATGAGCCAGATCATCACGCACCGGGTCCCGATCCGGGATCTCCCGCAGGCGATGGAGCTGATCGAGTCGATGCGAGCCGCGAAGGTCTCGCTCGAGGCGAGGTGGTAACATGCGCGACCCGACCTCGTTCCTGGGAGAGGAGTACCGTCAGCTCGTCCACGACCAGCTGGACTGGCGCCTTCGGGTGCTCGAGGGGCCGAGCGCCCCGTGGTGCGAGATCGACGGGAAGCGGGTCCTGATGTTCTGCTCCAACAACTATCTCGGCCTCAGCAACCACCCGAAGATGAAGGAGGCCGCGCACCGGGCGATCGACACCCATGGGGTGGGCTCAGGCTCCGTCCGGCCGATCGCCGGCACGATGGACCTCCACGTCGAGCTCGAGCGTCGGCTGGCCCGCTTCAAGCACGCCGAGGCGTCCCTCGTCTACCAGACCGGCTTCGCGACGAACGCGGGCCTCATCCCCCAGCTCGCCGGCGAGGGCGACCTGATCATCTCCGACGAGCTGAACCACGGAAGCATCATCGACGGGGTCCGCCTCTCGCGCGCCGAGCGCGCGGTCTACCGCCACGCGGACGTGGACGACCTCGAGCGGGTCCTTGCGAAGGCGGAGGAGCACGCCCCCGCCTACCGCCGGATCCTCGTGATCACGGACGGCGTCTTCTCGATGGACGGCGACATCGCCCCGCTCGACCGGATCTCGGCCGCCGCGGCGAAGCACGGCGCCATGGTCTACGTGGACGACGCCCACGGCGAAGGAGTGCTCGGCCCGGGCGGCCGGGGGATCGTCTCCCATTTCGGGCTCGGCCGCGACCGCGTCCACGTGGAGATGGGGACGTTCTCGAAGGCGTGGGGGGTCGTCGGGGGCCACATCTCGGGGTCGACCGACCTCATCCGGTTCGCTTACAACAAGTCGCGGACCTGGCTCCTCAGCGGTTCCCATCCGCCCCCCGTCGCGGCGGCGTGCATTGCGGCGATCGATGTCCTCGAGTCGGAGCCCGAGCACGTCGAACGCCTGTGGACCCACACCCGCCGGTTTAAGAAGGAGATGCGGGACCTCGGGTTCGACATCGGGAGGAGCGAGACCCCAATCACCCCGGTGATCGTGGGCGAGAGCGGCCGGGCCCAGCAGCTGAGCCTCCGTCTGTTCGAGCTCGGGGTCTTCGCCCTGCCGATCCTCTACCCGATGGTCGCGAAGGACAAGGCGCGCATCCGAACGATCATGAACGCCGCCCTCACTCCCGAGGACGTGACGACCGCGATCTCCGCGTTCCAGAAGGCAGGGCGCGAGCTCTCCTTGATTTAACGTCTCAGGTCCGGGCGCAGTTACCTCGCCCCTATCACCTTCGTTTATAGGGCGCGCGGCTAGCTTCGGGAGAGGGTCGGATGGAAGGGTCGGCGCGCGCACGCGGTGACCCCCCTCCGGTCGAGCCCCCCCGGCTCTGGACGGTCGCCGAAGCGAACTTCCGTCTTCCCGAGCTCGAGGAGCTCCTTCCGCGGCTGCGCGGCTGGGTCGGTCGGCTCGCGCAGGTCGACGAGGAACGGGAGCGCCTCTCCTCCTTCTGGGGGTCCGAGGCCGACGCCGAGGACCAGCCCGACCACGAGCTCAAGTCCCGGCTGGACGCCGAGTGGAAGCACTTGAACCGACGCCTCGAGGAGGCCGTCGGGGCCCTTCGCGCCGAGGGGATCGAGGTCAAGGACCTCGGCACCGGGCTCGTCGACTTCTACTCGCTGCAGGAAGGCGAGCTCGTCTTCCTCTGCTGGCAGCGGGGCGAACCGGTGGTCGGGTTCTACCACTCCCTCACCGGAAGCTACCGTACCCGCCGGCCGGTCTCGGGCCCGCATCGGGCAGCCTCGCCCCGGACCCTGGGTCCCCTCTAGGACGTCCGGGATTCCGGGCCCACCTGGAAGATCTCGATCGTCCGGGTGGTCGTCGCGAATGCGCCGAAGGCCGCCAGGACCGCCGTACCCGCGGTGAGCGCGGGGAAGATCCCCCCGAGGGCGAGGAAGTAAAGCGCGGCGGGGGCGAGGAGGCCGGCCGCGCCGCCCACCACGCCGACCGCGGGACGGTCGCTGCGGCCGGTCACCACCGCCGCGGCGCCTCCGACCAGTGCTACGATCCCCAAGAGCACGACCCCGCTCTCGATCGAAGCCACGAAGCTCTCGAGGTCCGGGAACGGGGAGAGCGTCACGGCCGTCGCGTTGGTCGAGCTCCCCGGGACGAGGGTGACGGAAAGACCGGTGGTCCCCGCGTTGTACACGGTCGACGCGAAGGTGGCCACCGTGACCGGCACGTAGCCCGGCAACGTGATGTTGAGCGAGACCCCGCCGACCGGCACCCTTCCGAACAAGAAACCTCCCCCGGCGCCGGTATGTTGAACCACCTGCTGGCCCCCGTCGGTGGTCAAGACCACGGTCGCCCCGGGGGCGGGGACGATGCCTCCGTCGGGTCCGCTTTCCACGACGGTGCCCGACACCACGAAGCTCCCCGGGCCGAGCGCCTCGGCTCCCAGGACCGCGAGCACGCCTCCGAGCACGACGGCGATCGCCGCGACACCGACCAGCGCGACCTGGGCCATCCGTCGTAACGGCACCCGGGGTCGGCGAGGCGGCGGGAGCGCGGGATATAGCCCCGGAAGGGCTTCCCAGGTGTAGAGGGGGGGCGGGTCCCGCGGCACGACCACGGGCACCGGGTTACGGCATTGGGGACACGGAAACCATTGCGTCGGAGGCGCCGGAGCGAGGACCACCCGAAGGTCCGCCCCGCACGTCGGGCAACGGACCGAGACCGCAGGGGCTCCCATCGGCGTCGGGGCCGGACCTCATCGGGGGTCTTAGCCTTGCGGCGTTCCCTCGGGAAACCGCACCCGCGGGTGGTCGGGGTCGACGACGGCGCGTTCGAGCGCGGGGACCGCTATGCTCCGGTCGCGGCGGTGGCCATGACGCTTCCCGAGCACGTGGAGGCGGTCCGTACCGGTCGGGTCCGGGTCGACGGCACCGACGGGACGCGCCGGGTCATCGCGCTCGTTCGACGTCTCGGGCCCCTCGACGGCGTCCGCGCCGTTCTCCTCGACGGGGCGGTCGTGGGGGGGTTCAACGTCCTCGACCTGGACGCGCTCCACCGGGAGCTCGGGGTGCCGGTCGTCGCGGTCACGCGACGCCCGCCGGAGTTCTCGCGGATCCGGGCGGCCTTGCGGAGGTGGTTCCCCCGTTCCGCCGATGCCCGATGGTCCCTCCTCCGCGCGCACCGGTTGTTCGAGGTCCCCACGGACGGGCAACCGATCCGGGCCGCCGCGGTCGGATGCTCCCGAGCCGACGCCGCCCGGCTCGTCCAGCGCGCGACGGTCCGCGGGCATTGGCCGGAGCCGCTGAGGCTCGCCCATCTTGTCGCGTCCGCTGGACGCCGACAGGGTGGGCGTCCACCCAAGGATTAAGGGGGGCGGAGGCCGTCGGGCTCCCGGGCCTGTAGCTTAGCATGGACAAAGTCCTGGCCTTCTAAGCCAGTGAACTCGGGTTCAAAGGTCCCGGACGCCGGCCGTTCGGGGCGGAAACTCCCGACAGGCCCGCCCGTTCAGCGCGGGCCGTCGACCTTCGCCGCGCAGTTCTCGCACAGGATCTGTTTCGGTCCGGGAGGTAGGGGAGCTCCGCAGAGAGGGCAGGCCGCCCGAGCGTCCGCGGCGGCGATCAGCTCTTGCACGCTCGTGCGGAGCATCGAGTCCGAGCCGGCCGCGTCCGGCCCGGCAAACGCTGGCGGTCCGGTCCCGGTCGGGACGAACGCCTCAATCCGCGGACGG
>DASWZL010000090.1:0-7628 GCA_036404475.1 Thermoplasmata archaeon | reverse complement strand
ACGAGCGCGGGGAGGGACCACGCGGGCGAGCCGGCTGCGCGCTCGCCTCGGTCCCGAGGATCGCGGGCAGGTCGGGGAACGGGTTCGCGGCGTCGATATCGGAGGCGCCCTGCGCGCTCATCGCGGTCATCGACACGGAGTGAGCGCGGAGGCCGCCCGAGCGGCGAATCGAGCCGCGAGGGCGGCCGCGTCGCGATAAAGCGACCGATGCGACCGCGAGACCGCGTCCGCTTCTGAGGGCGCCACTGACCTCGGATTCAGAGGTTCGTGGTCGAACCGGAATCAGCCTGCCATGATGGACGGATTGACGGATATCTTGGTCTGCCCGGTCTGTCACGGTGCCCTTGACTGGCGGGGCTCAATGCGTGTCGGTCATCGCATTGTGCAGGGCAAAGCAGTCTGCTCCCAGTGCCAGGCTGATTACCCGTTTCACGAGGGAATCGGCGCCTTTCTACCATCGCATCCGAAGGCCGATGACCTCTGGGAACAGGTAGATCGTGAAACCGCCGAGTTCCTCCATGGTGAGCCGGTCCGAGCCCGTAGGCTCATGGACGCGCCGCTCGAATCCTTGAGCCCAACGGACTTGCTGGTTCGCAGTTTCGTGCACGCATCGCGACGGGACTTCGGAGCAGCGAAGATCGCCGTCGATCTCGCCATCGAAGGATTGTACACCCCCGAGTTTCGCGATGCGTCCAAGAGCCAGATGCGGTTTCTGAAGGAACGGCTCGCGGACCGTCCCGGCCCCATTGTCGACTTGGCCTCCGGCAGAGGATCGCTTCTCGAATTCCTTCTCCCTGGGGCGTCCCAGGAGTTCGTAGGAACCGATGTCAACACGAGGGTCCTGCTGCGAGACCATCAGTACTTCGACTTCCTTGGCTTGGGGTCCAAGTTGAGCCTCCTGGCCTTCGACGCCCGGCACACGCCGTTCGCGCATCAATCGGTGCCAACCCTGGTAACCAACGTCGGACTGGCAAACATCGAGAATCCCGGAACGCTTCTTCGCGAGCTCCGGAGAGTGGTATCCGGGGAGTTCCTGGCCATCACGATCTTCTATCCCAAGGTCGAGGGGCCGAATGCCGATATGATTCGGCGGTTGAAGCTCGAGCCGCTACTGTACCGCCGTTTTGCGGTCCAAGAGTTCGAACAGGCGGGTTTCTCGGTGCGGGTCTCCAACTCTATTCTCGCGAGAGCCCGACCCACCCCGCCGGGCGTAATCATGCACGAAATCCGACCCGACCGTCTGCCTGTCGTGGAGACCGAGCTGGAGTGCTGCACACTGGTCGCGACGTGAACCCCCGTGAATCCTGCCATCGAAGACCGTGACTTCGATCTAGGACGCGCGCGGCCGAGTCGGGGAGGCTGACCAGCCTCCGCGAGCGGACGAATTCGCGGGGTTCGTCCAGAGACATGACCGCAATCAGCGCACGGGACGAGGAACGGCCGCTCGAGCCGGACTCAGGAGGACTATCGGATTGGTTCAACGAATCCTTAAGAGAAGTTGAGGCGAAGCCCTGCCATGACCGCCAAACCCAACATTCCCGCCGCAGAGGCACTCGAACTGACTACTCTGATTTCGTACACCGAGAAGGGAATCGCAAGTCGTGTGATTGCCCGGACCCCCGGAGGAAATGTTACCCTCTTCGCGTTCGACGTCGGTGAGGAACTCAACGAGCACACCGCGCCTTTCGACGCGCTCGTCGTCGTCCTCGAAGGAACGCTGAAGCTGACCGTCGGAGGCACTCCGGTCCGAGCGGACTCGGGCTCGGTTGTTCGAATGCCTGCAAACGTGCCGCACGCCGTCGAATCTCCCGGACGCTCGAAGATGATGCTCATCATGCTCGGGGGACGCCGAACCTAACGGAAGAGTCGATCGGGACCCGATTCCTTATGGCGCGTGCCGACCTCGCACGCGTGAAATGCGCGCAAGGCGTTAGGAACCGAGACCTCTAGGGCGGGTCGCGGAGAATATAGGTCCGCCAGCTTTTCGCGCGATGTGCCGTTCTCCGCCGTTTCCCGTCAATTTCTCACCGCAGCCCTGGTCCACCTCGCGGCGGCGGGCGCCGTGTTGCTGCTGGGCTCGGACGTGGGGGCACTCACCCTACGCTGGGACTTCCTTGTCTGGCTCCTGCTCGTCGGCTTTGTCGGGTTTACGACCGCCGGGTTCGCCCTCCACCTCTTTCCGACCATCTCCCGACGCCCCCAACCACCCCTCTGGGTCGGGCACCTGGCGTTCCTCATCGCTGAGGGAGGCCTTGTGGTCGGAGCGATTGGCCTTTCCGAAACCACCTCCCCTCCTTTCCCCGGGTGGGTTTTCTCCATCGGAGCACTGCTGTTCGTGGCCGGAGAGGCAACCGTCGTAGGTCTTTTCGCGCGCGAACTCGTCGAACCCCGGCTATTGTCCCCGGGTCCCGAGGCTCGGCCGGGCGATGCGGTGACAGTCCCACTCTTTCTCGCTTCTTGGGCGGCGGCCGTGGGCTCGGGAGGTCTGTTCGTTCTTTCTGGATTCATCGCCGGGCCCGGATTCGGATGGTGGCTCGCCGCGGTCCACCTCTTCGTCCTGGGACACGCCATCCTTCTCATCACGGCAGTCACCCTCCGCATAGTGCCTCGGTCGCTCGACGCCGACGTGTCGCGCCCCGTCGTCTATTCCCTCGCTGGCCTCGCCATCGCGGGCGCTTGGCTCGTACCGCTGGGAATGCTTGTGCTTCCTCTATCCTCCTCCGCGGACCTTGCCTTCTTCGCGGCACCGGAAGCGGCGTTCGCGGTCCTCATCGTTTCCGTGCTGATCATCCTCGTAAGCCGCGCTCGGACTCCCCGAGCGGAGGCGGGTCTTCACGTGACGGGCGTCACGCTGTTCCTGGTGGGGGGAGCGATCGGCCTGTGGATGATCTCCGAGTCGGATTACACCCTGGTTGTCACCCACGCGCTCGTGAACGTGCTCGGGTTCGTGGGACTCACGATCCTCGTCATGTGGTTCGCAATGATCGCCCCATTCCAACGTATCTCCCACGCGTGGACTCGACGCTTGCTCTGGACTCTTTCGGCAGCTTGGATCGTCGCGGTGGCCGCGGCAGCGACCGTGGGTGCCGGGGGCTTGCCGAATGTCGGCTGGCTATCTCCGTTGGCGGGGGCCCTGCTCCTTGGGGTGGCGATCACATGGGGGGCAGGTACGGTACCGGTGCTTTATCCTGGAATCAATCCCTTGCCGGGACTGACCAGTGGCGAGATCCGGGTCATCCGAGACCGCTGGAAGAACCGATGAACGGTACGAGTAGGCCGCCATCCCGGCTTCTGTCGGGCGATCACCGAGATCTCGACGAGAGGTTCGAGGAGTTCCGGGCGACCCCGCCTTCCCAGGCCGGTCGGCGCAGCGAGCTGTTCGATGGATTCGCGACCGACCTTCGTCGGCACATCGACGTCGAAGAACGCCTCCTCTTTCCGGTATTCGGGCAGGGTGACTCATCCCGCCACCTGCTGGTCGAACTGATGCTCGACGAGCACCGGCGAATCGAGGAGGCGCTGCAAAAGATTCACCGTCAGCTGGACGCGGGCCCTACTTCCACTGAGGACCTCGAACTCGAGCTCCTCAACGTCCTCTGGGCCCATAATGCTCGCGAGGAGGAGTCCGTGTACCCATGGTTCGACACGCACCTTTCCGCCGACCTTGCCCGGGCGGTTGACCGGGAGCTACGCGAACCCGCGGCAAATCGGGATTTGCCATGGAGCAGACCGTGGAGAGGTCGACTCTCTTGTGGGCCTCTAGGCAGTTCGGAAGTGAACGTCGCTCGCCCCCAAGGAGGTTTCCGTACCACGAGTTATCGAAAGTCGGTCTCACAACGAGCGACTCATTAAGCCAACAATCCTGAAGGCAGCCGGATGACTGTCCAAACGAAGCGAGTCTACGAGCCGCTCGCCGTGACCGATGGGAAACGATACCTTATCGATCGGCTCTGGCCGCGGGGGCTGCGGAAGGAGAGTCTCCATCCCACCGAGTGGATGAAGGAGATTGCACCATCGGCGGGGCTCCGCACCTGGTTCCAACACGAACCAGAGAAGTACGCGGTCTTCCGAGAGCGCTACCGCGCGGAGCTCGAATCGCACTCAGACCTCCTCGACCGAATAGCGAGCGAGGCGCGGTCGGGAACCGTCACCCTTCTCTTCGCTGCTCGCGATCCGGACCATTGTAATGCGACGGTCCTTCAGGAGCTCCTCGCCGAACGGTCCCACCGTTGACCCGGTCGCTGGGCGCGAACAAAAACCAACCTTTTGGAAGGTAGAACCCCCCTCAGTAGCCTGGGAAGAGATCCCATAGGTTCCCGCGATGTGGACGCAGATCGCCGTCGGGGTCATAAGTGAAGCAACGCTCCAATCCTGGACCAGAGACCGCCGCCGGACCCTCCGAGGATCCGCTCCCTTCTCTCCTCCCCCTCTAACCAGAGAACACGGGCTTCGAACGGCGACTCTCGCGTGACGAACCCCACCACATGCGACGGTTCCCCTCGTTCGAGAACGGGGACGGCCATCCCATCGACATGTGCGATTAGTTCCGCGGCCGCCCGCGTCGGGTCATCCGGAAAGACCGAAGCGGCCGCCCTCTGGCCGATGGTGCGTCAAGCTGCGGGATATCTGGTCCGCAATGGCCCGGTGAGCCCCCAGGACCGTTGGGAGGAAGATCCGGGATACTCACCCTTCACGATCGCGGCAGAGGTCGCAGCGCTCCTGGCGGCGGCGGATCTGGCAGACGCGAATCGCGAAGAGTCTCTCGCAACCTACCTCCGAGAAACTTCGGATGTTTGGAACACTTCGATCGAGCGCTGGATGTATGTGACCGGCACCAATTGGTGTCGGAAGTTCGGCGTCGAAGGATACTACGTCCAAGTCGCTCCAGCAGAAGTAGGGGAGAACCGTTCAAGCCTGGAAGAGAATGTGCACCCGGTGAACCTTCGAGCCGCTGAGGACTCGCGCCTCTTCACCCATCGAGTGAGCCCCGGCGCCTTTGCCCTGGTTCGATTCGGCTTGCGTGCTGCCGACGATCCTCGGATTCGCGACACGGCGAAGGTAATCGATGCACTGCTCAAGGTGGAGACCCCCGTCGGTCCCACGTGGCACCGTTACAACGGCGATGTTTACGGCGAACACGAGGACGGTGCCCCGTTTGACGGTGTCGGGATAGGCCGTGGGTGGCCGCTGCTGACGGGCGAAAGAGCGCACTATGAACTCGCGGCGGGGCGGCTCGAGGATTCAAAAAGACTGTTGGGCACTTTGGAAGCGTACAGCAACGATGGCGGACTGCTTCCCGAACAGGTTTGGGATACGTCGGACATACCGGGATATGCCTTGCGCTTCGGACAGCCCTCCGGCTCGGCGATGCCCCTGGTTTGGGCGCACGCCGAGCAACTGAAGCTGCGCCGTTCCCTGCGCGACGGCCGGATCTTCGACCTGCCACCCCAGCCTGTCCGCCGCTACCTGAGCGAGAGAATCGTATCGCCCCGCATGGTCTGGCGGTTCAACCACAAGATCCGTTCGTTGCCCGCTGGAAAGACACTGCGCATCGAGACCCTTGCTCCGGCCGCTGTTCATTGGACGGCGGGAGATTGGAATGCCTATCAGGACGAAATGACACACGATGTGGGTTTGGGAATTCACTTCGCTGATCTGGCGACCCGGGCGCTCCCGGAGGGGAAAGAGGTCCGATTCACGTTCTACTGGCCCGTCACGGGCAACTGGGAGGGTGTCGACTTCAGCGTTCGGATTGAGCCTGAGCGGCGGGATGAACCTGGGCTCAATGAAACGCCCAAGGTCGAAGAAGCATAACGGGACCGAGGGATTCCCAATGAAAGTGCCAGATGCTCTCAGGGAGCCGCCCGAGTAGCGAAGCTGGGAGTTCGAGCGGGCTCGGGGTTCCGGGGCTCCCTGTCGTTACAGGTGCCAGGTGGGGCCGCCATACCCCTCCGGTAGCTTTTGTACTTTGGCCCGGCCGAAGGCGTCGGCCCGCGGAGTCGGCGGCCGGCCGGATTTCTTCTGGATGTACGCATCGATCGCGATCGCCCCGGCCGTCCCAGCGGCCATCGCGTAGACCACGGACTTCCCGCCGCAGGCGAACACTCCTTCGATGTCGGTCATCCAGCCTTCTCGCCTTCCCTCGGGCCAACCTTGGGACGAGAATTTGAAGTTAAGCTCGGGGGAGAGTCGGCTGACGTCGGCCGTTTCACCGGCGGCAATGATCACGGTGTCGCAGGGGAGGGTCTCCTCCGTACCGGGTACATTGACCACGGTCGCCTTGCCTTTCGGGTCGGGTGGACCAGGCTCGGTACGCTGGACCACGACGCCCTCGACATGGCCACGCCCGACGATCTTCACGGGCGCGCGTTGAAAGAGAAAGTTGATCCCTTCCTCAGCGCCCCCCGTCTTCTCTTCCTCCCCCGCCGGCATATCCTCTTTAGTGCGGCGGTACACGACGGTGACATCCCCCTTCCGGGATAGCCGAAGACCCGAGCGAGCCGCATCCATCCCTACGTCTCCCCCTCCGATGACAATGACCTTCCGACCCTTGCGGCCGAAGAAACCCTCCGGGCCCTGATTGACGGCAAGCAGGAAGGGAAGGGCGGAGAAAACACCCGGTAGCTCTTCCCCTGGAATCCCGAGGGCCCTCGGGTCCCAAGCCCCAATCGCTACGAAGACCGCGAGGTATCCCCCTTTGAGCAGGCTTTCGGGGGTGAAATCGACGCCCGCACGTTTTCCGTTGATGAATGTTATGTCGAGGCGCCCGAATCGAGCGAGGTCCAGAGCCAGATCGTCATCGCCTTGATGGTACTTCGGGATTGTCGCGATCTGACCCCCGAGGAACGACTCCGCCTCGTAGACGGTGACCGAGTACCCTCTCAGTCCGAGTTCCCAAGCGGCCATCAAACCGGCGGGCCCCGATCCGACTATCGCGACGCGTTGGTGCCGAGGGGCGCTCGGAACATACAATTGGTCCGAACGGCCGAATTCGACCGCCGCCCGTTTCAGATGGCGGATGGCGATAGGAACCCCCCGCTCCCCCATGATGCAGTCCTCCTCGCAATAGTGGTAACACGACTTGCATAGGACCGTGGACAGCGGGTTGTCCTGGAGGGTCAACGTCGCCGCGTCGTCAAATCTCCGCTGCGCAATGAGTGCGATGTACCCTCGACAGTCCTGGTCGATTGGGCACGCTTGAACACAATATGGCATACCGCACTGGATGCAACGCTGGGCCTCAAGGACGGCGTCTTCGAGAGAATAGGGCAAGAGGACCTGCTCGAAGGTCGTCCGGCGATCGCTGTTCGCCTCCTCGGCGATGGGGGTCCGCACGTATCGCGAATTCTCGTCCGTCATACGCTACGTCACGCACTCCCAGAGTTCCGATGCTTGGTGTTGGGAGCCTACCCGCTCGTACCCCAAATGCGATGGGTCCGTGGGGAAACCGATGACGCCGGTCGAGGTTAAAACAGCTCTGTCAATAGTTCACCGACACGCGAAGAGAACGAGAAAAGTCGGGAACACTTCGCAGCCGAACTGTATGGGCGCGCTCGTAACTGACCGCGAGGAACGTGCGGGGAGAGTCTCGGCCGCGCTCGCTTCATGAAGGACGCGCGCGGCCGATG
>DASWZL010000089.1:0-40331 GCA_036404475.1 Thermoplasmata archaeon | reverse complement strand
GATCGGACGGATCGAGGTCGAGATCGACAGCCGCAAAGGAAAGAGCGAAGGCGAGATCCTGATCCCGTCGTCCCTCGACCAGGTCGAGACCGCGATCCTGGCCTCGGGGCTCGAGACCGTCGACCGCATCGGCCCCTGCCGGGCGAAGATCGAGGTCATCAGCGTCGAGGACATCCGCATCTCGAAGCGCCTGAAGGTGGTCGAGCGCGCCAAGGAGATCCTCGCCCACCTCCAGGAGGAGTCGAAAGGGGTCGGGCTCGACCTCACCGAGGCCGTCCGAAAGGCGGTCCAGGTCGAGGAGATCACGACCTACGGCCCCGAACACCTACCGTCCGGGCCGAACATCGACCAAGCGGACGCGCTCATCGTCGTCGAAGGCCGGTCGGACGTGCTGAACCTCCTGCGATGCGGGATCAAGAACGTCATCGCGGTCGAAGGGACGATCGTCCCCCAGACCGTGAAGGACCTCTCGCGCGGGAAGACCCTGACCGTCTTCACGGACGGCGACCGCGCCGGGGAACTGATCCTTCGGGAGATGCTCCAGACGATGGACATCGATTTCGTCGCCCGCGCCCCGCGGGGGAGCGAGGTCGAGGAACTGACCCAGAAGCAGCTCCTGAAGTGCCTCCGGAACAAGATCCCCATCAACCAGTACCTCGAGATGAGCGGGTTCGAGTCCACGGGCTCGACACGGGAGCCGAGGGAGGAGCGCGGCGAGGACACGGGAGGCCGCGGCGAACGACGCGAGGAGCGGCGTGACGAACGTCGGGAGGACCGACGCGACGAGCGGAGCGGTGGCGGGGGAGGACGCCGGGAGGAGCGCGAACGAGCTCCGCCCGCGCGCCTTCCGTCACTGCCCCTACCCCCTCCTCCGCCGCCCGCGGCCCCGCTGACGCCGGAGCTCCAGCACTACTTCGACCTTCTGAGCAGCGTCGAGAACACGTCGAAGAGCGTGTTCGTGGGCGAAGGCGACGCCATCGTGGGGGAGGCCCCGGTGAAGGAGATGATCGAGGCGCTCGCGAACCTTGCGACCCCCGCGAAGGCGGTCGTCTTTGATGGGATCGTGAGCCAGCGGCTCCTCGACGTCGCTCAGGAGAAGGGGATCTTGACGATCGTGGCGACCCGCATGGGGCCCGTCGGGAAGATGCCCGAGAACGTCCGGGTCTTCACGAAGTCCGACCTCGGACCGCCGGCCCCCAACCGCTAGGAACCGCTCCCGCACGTCGCGGAGTCTTTTTCCCGAGGCTCCGCGACGAACCTATTACCTTCCCGAGGGCTTTCCTCCACGACCGTGACGACTCCGGCGAGCGAGGGGGCCCATCCCGCCCCGGCGGCCCTGGACGAGGTAGCGACCACCGAGGACATCCACATCCCGACCGACCCCCTGGAACGGGTCATCGGCCAGGAGAAGGCGGTCGAGATCGCCCGCATCGCGGCCTACCAGCGGCGCCACCTGCTCTTGGTCGGCCCCCCCGGGATCGGGAAGTCGATGACCGCGCAGGCCCTGGCGCTCCACCTCGAGCGCCCCCGGACCGAGCTCCGGGTCGTCCACAACCCAGAGAACCCCGAGCGCCCGAGCATCGAGGTCGTGTCCCGGGAAGAGGTCTACCGCGAGCGCGAGGCGGCCCGGTCCGTGGAGGGGGAGCTAATCGTCCCGACCGAGGCGCCGTCCGCGGTCGCCGAACGGCTCGGTTACCGATGCCCGCGGTGCAGTTTCTACTCCACCCCGACCGAGCGGTTCTGCCCGAGCTGCGGGAACGTGAAGCAAATGTCGCCGGGCGTCTCGGGAAGCGGGAACCCGTTCCGCGACCTCGTGGGAGGAATCCTCGAGCTCACCGTGAGCCCCGGAGGGAATCCGCAGGAGTCGGTCCGCACGACGCGCCTTCGCTCCGGCGTCGAGGAGGTCGTCGCGTACGAGCGGGCGGGCGAGCAGATCAAGGTCCTCGACCAGCGGGCGCTCGAGCGCCGACGCACCCTCCAGCACCAGAGCCCGCGCAAGGTCCTCATCCGGCTCGACCGGAACACGTTCCTCATGGCGACCGGCGCGACCGAGACCGAGCTCCTCGGGGACGTCCGGCACGACCCGTACGGGGGCCATCCCCAGCTGGGGACGCTTCCCTACGAGCGGGTCATTCCCGGCGTGATCCACGAGGCCCACGAGGGAGTCCTCTTCATCGACGAGCTCCCCCACCTCGGCTTCCTTCAGCGGCACATCCTGACCGCGATGCAGGAGAAACGCTTCCCGATTTCCGGTCGCAACCCTCAGTCCGGGGGAGCCGCGGTCCGGGTGGACGGCGTGCCCTGCGACTTCATCCTCGTCGCCGCCGCGAACATCCAGGACATCCACCGTATCCTCTCGCCGCTCCGCTCGCGGATCATCGGCTCGGGCTACGAGGTGCTTCTCGAGACCGCTATGCCGGACAACGAGGCCAACCGGCTGCGCCTCGCCCAGTTCTGCGCCCAGGAGATCGCGGTCGACGGTCGGATCCGCCCCGCGACCCGCGCGGCAATCCTCGAGCTCATCCAGGAGGCCCGCCGTCGCGCCGAGGTCCTCGACGGTCGACGGAACGCGCTGACCCTGCGCCTCCGCGAGCTGGGCGGTCTCATTCGCACCGCGGGCGACCTCGCCGCGGTCTCGGGAAGCGAGTTTCTCGACGCGAGCCACGTGCGGGAGGCCCTCCTGCGGGCCCGCTCCATTGAAGAGCAGGTGCGGGAGGTCTACGGTTCGTTCCAGGGCGGATTGCGCCAGGAGTCGACCGAGGCGCAGCGGCAATCGATGGGCTACTACAATTGGAACGACCACCCCGACTCGGGCCAGTTCCCCGGTGGCTACGGCTGACCCGTCTCCCGACAGAGATAAGTGCCGGACGTCGGTGGCCGCCCGCGCGGGCGCGTAGTCTAGCGGTTATGACGTCACCCTGACACGGTGAAGGTCGCCAGTTCGAATCTGGCCGCGCCCATCCGGTCCGACGACACAACCCCCTGTCTTCTCAAGGTCGGACCTACGGCAAGGCCCTGTTCCACCCGTGTGACTCGTTCGGCCTTCGTTGCGGGGAACTCCAAGGTGAGTCACGTGCGCTGGCCGATGGCGTGCGACCGCGGTCCTATTCGGAGAGTGTGCGAGAGGCCCGCGCCGATTCGATGACGCCCACCGTGAGAAGAAGCGCGCCGGCAACCAGAAGGCCCACGACGACCGCTTGGTCCGCGCCGAAGGGCCCCGAAACGGTGAACACCGAAGAGCCGGCCGGGAGTTCGGTCAACGGGGAGATCAATCCCACGGCAAACCCAACGGCCGCCGCGCCAAAGAAGGCCAACCCCACCTCGGTATACGATAGGAAGATCGCCGGAAGACCACCTAGTATGGCCAGCAGCCCGATCGCCCCGGCAAGGGCAAGACCCGGGTTCGGCAGACTACTGCTACCCTCCACGGTGGGAAGGTTCGTGAGAAACACCCATAGGAGCGCCCCTTGGGCAAGGACCAGACCCCCGAACACTGCGAGAGCCTTCCAACCCGAGAGCGCGTCCTCGATCCATGTGAACGCGTGCTCGTCGTAGTTCTTCGGGTCTTGCTGGTCCCGAATCTGTGCCATTCCCGGGTAGGATGTCACAGCGACAGGAGGGGCCCGCATCGACGCAACGAAATGTGGGGCCGCGTTTTTATCTCTTTGGGAGGGGGTGGAAGCTCTCGCCGAGCAGTCTCGCCCACTGAGAGAGCACCCGAGCCCCGCTCAAGTCCTCCCGTACGTTCCCATGTACTCGGCCGACTCGATCGACTTGGTCCGAGCCGCCGTCTCAGCCTCTTTCGCACTGAGGCCAGGAGCGGCCCCCAAAGGCTCGCGTAGGGCGTAGAGACGGAAGAAGTACCGATGCGGCTTCCCCGGGGGCGGGGAGGGGCCCCCGTAACCGGACTTCTTCCAACTGTTCCGCCCCTGACGGGATCCATCGGGGAGAGACGCGTCCTTCGCCACGCCCTCCGGGAGCCCCTTCGCCGTTCCCGGGATGTCGTAGATGACCCAATGGACCCACGTCCCTACCGGGGCGTCCGGGTCGTCGCAGATCAGCGCGAAGGCCTTCGTTCCTTGCGGGACCCCCTCAAAGGCGAGCGGGGGAGATATGTCGGCCCCGTCTCCCGTGTACTTCTTCGGAATGGTCTCCCCGCGCTTCCACTGCGACGAACTCACCCTGAGCGCCATCGGTTCTCTCCTCGCCGTGCCCGCCGCATGCGCGGTGGGGGTCCGGCCTCACCGGGGTCAAGGGTTGCGGCAAATCAAGCGTTCGGTGCGGAGGGCTGTGCCCGGGAATGGACATCGTCAGCGGCCCTCGGGTACCACCGGTCGAGGTTCCCTCCGGGCTCGTGACTAAGGTGGTCCCCGGCTGGTACTTTGCTAATACCTAATAATTAGGGTGAACAATATATATGGACGGTTTCTGTCTCACGACGTGGAGACCCTCCAGCAGCTGACCCATCGGCAGGTCGAGGCTCTCCGGGTCGTCGCGGTCCGACAGATCGACGGACGCGGCGCGAGTCTCAAGGACATCGCTTCGGGACTCCGGGTGCGCCCCCCGTCCGCGCTCGCCCACCTCGGACCTCTCGAGCAGCTCGGCCTGATTTCGCGATTCCGCGGAAAGAGCCGAGTCACGGACAAGGGAAATCGCACCCTGCAGGAGTACCAGAGGCATCACCGAGTGGCCGAGACCCTGTTCGGGAGCCTCGGCCTGGGTCCGAAGGAGACGTGCGCCGCGGCACACGAAATCGACCTCGCGATCTCCCACCGGACGGTCGACGAGATCTGCCGTGCCCAACTCCACCCGGCTGCGTGCCCGCACGGAGCGCCGATTGCCCCGTGCCATTCTTCGGTCGGGGGCAGAGGAAGCTAGCCGTTCCCCCGAAAAGGCGGTGAGAAACCTGCGACAGTGGACGAAGATCGTGGTAATCGTCGTCGCGGTGGTCGCCTTGGCCGGTGTGGCTGTAGGCGAGGTCTTGACCAGCACATCCCCTTCCAATCCGTGTGCGGGGATTACGACCCCGACTTCGAACTCGACGACCTCCGTCGCTCCGGCGAGCTCTTCCATCGGAACGCGGAGCGAGGGACCCCCCAGTCCCGCGATACCTCGCGACGCCTCGCACGTGGTGCCCTCCGACGGGCCCATCCCGGTGGTCGCCGCCGAGAACTTCTGGGGAAGTCTGGTATCTCAGCTGGGCGGAAACCAGACCTCCGTGCTGAGCATTTTGACCGACCCGAACGCCGACCCTCACGAGTATGAGGCGAACCTCTCGGATGCCCGAGCGATCTCTAACGCACAGTTCGTCATCGTGAACGGAGTGGGGTACGACGACTGGGCCCTCCATCTCATCGCCGCGGACGGCAACTCGAACCAAGTGGTGCTGAATGTTGGCGATCTGAACAGTGTCAGCGAGACCGGGGGAATCGTCACCGGAAATCCTCACATGTGGTACAATCCCGTGTACGTGAACAACACGCTGGCGGCGATGTACTCGGACCTAGTGTCAATCCGCCCCTCCGCCACTAGCTACTTCCAGACGAACTACGTGGCCCTCAACGTCTCACTGGGACAACTTTACGGCCAAGCGACGGCGATCCGGAACCAGTTCGCAGGCACCGTCGTGGCGTCCACGGAGAGCATCTTCGTCTACCTAGCCAACTTCACCCATCTGAACCTGGTCTCTCCACCGGCGTTCATGAAGGCGATTGCCGAGGGGAGCGACCCCCCGACCCAAAGCGTTGTACAGTTCCAGTGCCAGCTTGAAAGCGGGCACGTGCGCGTGATGGTCTATAACCTGCAGACCGTGACGCCGATTACGGACAACATGAAGGCGATCGCTGCCGCCAACAACGTGACCATCGTCGGCATCACCGAGACCATCCAGCCGTCGGACTACACGTTCCAGGAGTGGATGGGCGCCGGTTACCTGGCCCTCGCAAACGCCCTCAACGCCAACACCCTCGGAAAGTAACTTTCCGTGAGCGCATCCTCCGTTCTCTCCCCGGCTCGCTACGAGGACGCCATCGCGATCCGGGCCAACCATGTGGAGGTGGGATTCCGGAACAAGCTGGTCTGGCACGATGCCACCTTCGAGGTCCGCCAAGGGGAGTTCACGGCGGTCATCGGTCCGAACGGTGCCGGGAAGACGACCCTGTTTCGCCTTCTACTCGGACTGCAGCGACCTTCGTTCGGAAGCCTCGAGGTCTTCGGTGCCTCCCCTCGCCGGGGGAACCGAAGAATCGGGTACGTTCCCCAACGGCACACGATCGACAACGAGACCCATGTGGCGGCGGACGCTCTCATACGTCTCGGAGCCACAGGGTCGAAATGGGGGCCGGGGTTCTCGTTTCGAGCCCAACGAGAGGCCGCGGTCGAGGCGCTCGACGCGGTCGGGGCTTCGGAGCTGGCCTCGAAATCTCTCGGCTCGCTTTCGGGCGGAGAACTGCAGCGGGTGTTCCTCGCGGAGGCCATCGTGGGAAACCCCGAGATGCTCCTGCTGGACGAACCCCTTTCCAACCTCGATATCCGCAGGTCCCGAGAGCTGGTCGAGGTGGTGCACCATCTCGTCCAGTCCCGTCACGTGACCACTCTCCTCGTGGCCCATGACATCAACCCGCTCATCGAGTGCCTAGACAAGGTGATCTACATCGCGAACGGGAACGTAGCGACCGGTCCGCCCGAGACCGTGCTCACGTCGAGCTCTCTCTCGGAGCTGTACGGGGTTCCCGTGGAGGTGCTCCACGATTCCCGCGGGAACATCGTGATCGTGGGCGGCGAGAACCCTCACGAGGAGCGAGGCCGATGAACTTCAACTGGAACATCGTCACCGACCTGCGCGACATGTGGCAGTGGGCTTTCATGCGCCAGGCCTTCGAAGCTGGCTCGATCATCGCGGTCGTCGCGGGGGTCATCGGCTACTTCGTAATCCTGCGCCGCTCGGCGTTCGCCACGCATGCGCTCGGTCACGTAGGGTTCTCCGGAGCGGCCGGGGCCGTACTCTTTGGGGTGAACCCGGTGTATGGCCTCCTTCTGTTCACGATGGGGGGCGGCTCCGGGATGGCCCTGCTGGGACGGCGGGCCGCGACGCGCGATATCGAGATCGGAACCGTTCTCGCGTTCATGCTCGGTCTGGGCCTGGTGTTCCTCAGCCTGTACAACGGCAACGCGACCGAGGTCGTCTCAATCCTGTTCGGGGACATTGAGGGAGTCAGTGCGGCGGGAGTCCTCCTCACCCTCGAGGCGGGGGTCATCGTTCTCGCGGTGCTCGCGTTGATCTATCGGCCGCTGCTGTTCTCCTCACTGGACGAGGACGTGGCGGAGGCGAAGGGGCTCCCCATGCTCGCCCTCAACTTGGGTTTCATGCTGCTGCTCGCGGTGGCCATCTCGTTCGCGGTGCAGGTCGTCGGAGTCCTCCTCATCTTCGCCCTGATGGTCACTCCGGCCGCGACGGCGGTGCAGCTCACCAAGCGACCGTTGTACGCCCTAATAGTCTCGGTGGTCGTGGCCCTGTTCTCCATCTGGACCGGTCTGTTCATCGCGTGGTACGAGCAGTACCCGCCGAGCTTCTTCATCGTCACCCTTTCGTTTGCCCTCTACGTGGCCGTGCGAGGCAGCTTCGCGCTATCGCGTCGACTGCTCCGCCGCGAAATCCCTTCCCCGGATAGGGACGCAGCCGCCGGCCCTGAATCGACCTAGCGTCCCCTCTCCCTCCGGCCGCCGTCCCACCGTCGGGAGGGACTCACTTCAACGCTTCTTTCTTCCCCGCGTAGAGGTCCCGCGAGGGGCTCAATAGGTCGAAGACCTCTCGATCGACCACCGGTTTTCCGTGGGCCACGAGGGATGCGAGGTTCATCCCCACCCCGGGACCGAGCATGAACCCCTGTCCGCACATCCCGACCCCCAGGACGAACCCTTCGACGTTCGGTGCCTTCCCCACGACGGGGCTGCCGTCCGGGGTCATGGGGTACAGTCCGCGCCACACCCGGCGAATCGTCAGGTTCTTCAGACGCGGGATGACCTCCACGAGGCGGGCGGCGATGATGGGCATGAACTCGGAGGTCGAGTTCCGGTTCGTTCCGGAGATCGGCACGTTCGGGGTGTAGCAGAAGATGATCTGGCCGTTCGCGTCCTGCCCGAAGTAGAAGTTGATCGTCTTTCCCTCGGGCCCCGGCCGGAGGTCGACGACTAGGGGGGCAAGGAACTGCTGGACCGGGGCCGAAATGCCGCCCTCGTGACTTTCGGGCAGGATCGGGACGTTGAGGCCCGCCATCCGACAGATTTCGGTGGCGTTCACCCCCGACGCGTTGATCACGGTCGGAGCACGGTACTCTTCCTTCTCCGTACGGATTCCCACGATGGCGCTCCCGTGCATGACCAACGACTTCACCGGTTCTCGGTAGCGGTACACCGCGCCCAGTCGGACCGCTTCGCGCGTGAACGACTCCGCCGCGAGGAGCGGGCTCACCTGACCATCGTCGGGCGAGTACGTCCCTCCTCTCAGTCCGTCCTCGTTGATCCCGGTCACGACCTTTCGGATGCCCTCGGCGTCGAGCCAGTCGATATTGAGCCGGAACTTCTTCTGGACGGGAAGCAGCCCCTTGACCGTCGCTTCCACCTTCTCGGTGAACGCCGGGAAGCAGTACCCTCCCTTCTTCCAGCCGATGTCGGTCCCGGTCGTCTCCTTCCAATGGGAAAAGACGTCCAGGCTCTGCTGGCAGAGCCGGATCTTCGCGGGGTCGGAGTGGGTCGCGCGGACCCCCCCGATCGCGGCCTTGTTCTGCCCCTGGCCGGAGGAGGAAAGCTCGTCGAGGACAAGCGTTCGGAGCCCCTCTCGCTCGAGGAAGTAGGCGGTGGGATTCCCGACCGACCCCGCGCCGATGACGATGGCATCAAACTCGGTTGGTGCCTTCACTTTCCACCAGGAACGCTTTCATCGGGACTTCCTGGGTGAACGGCCGATGCACCGG
This sequence comes from Thermoplasmata archaeon, assembly GCA_036404475.1. Taxonomy (GTDB): domain Archaea; phylum Thermoplasmatota; class Thermoplasmata; order Lutacidiplasmatales; family UBA184; genus Lutacidiplasma. Next base: position 31,359 of record DASWZL010000089.1, on the reverse strand, counting down.
CAGCGTGACGGCCTTCAGGTCCACTCCCAGCTCGCGGAAGATGCGCGCGGTCAGCTCCGCGCACGTCTTTCCTCCGCAGGGTCCCATCCCGCTCCGCAACGCGGCCTTGACGGCATTGAAGTCCCGGCTGCCCGTGTTCTGGAGGTAGTCCACGATCATCTGCTTCGTGACCCGTTCGCACCGGCAGACGATCACCTCGTCGTCGGTCACGGGCGCCACGAACTCGGGAACGGCCGGTGTCTCCGACAAACGGATCCGGACTCCCGCCACCTTCTCCGCGTCGGCGAACGGGACCTCGAGCACCATCAGTCGACGTCGGTTGAGGGACTTGCCCGATAGGATTCGGAGCACTCTGCCCGTGCCAATGGGTTCGCCTTCGTACCCGGTCGTCGCTACCTCTTGACTTACGTGCACGAGTTCCTCGGGCATCTCCCACGGGACGGTCACCCTCGCCACCGTCGCGGAGGGGTCGTGGCGCTTATCGACGAGGGTGATCGCGCATCCGGGGCAGATCGCCACGCACTTGAGGCACCCGACGCAATCTCCCACGAGGCGAGGTCGTCCGAGGATGTTCCCTTCGGGGATCACAATCCCGTCCGTGATGCAGACATCTGTGCAGGGATTGCACGGGATATCCTGCGCGCACCGAAGGATTGGGTACACGCTCATCTCCGAAGGAGTCGGATAGAAGCCCACCGCAGGCCCCGGATGCGAGCGCAGCATCGCCTGGGTCTGGAGCCACTCGGACGGGATCTCGACGGAGAATCCCATGTCCTGGAGGATCTTCCGCGCCACGATCTTCCCCGAGAACATCGCCGCCGAGGCCTCGGCGATCTCCTGGGAATCCCCGGCGGAGTACACCTTCATGCCGAGCCGCCGCCCTTCCTCGAACAGCTCGTTGACCGAGGAGAGGCCGACCGCGACCAGCACGGTATCCACTTCGAAGGAGAGTTCGGAACCCTCGATCGGCCGGAAGTGCTCGTCTACCCGAGCGATGATCACGCGCTCGACCCGGTCCGTTCCTTCGGCCCGCAGCACCGTGTGGGACGTGAAGACCGGCACGCCGAGCCGAAGGATCTTGTCCCGGTGCACCTTGTATCCCCCGCATTCGGGCAGGACCTCGGCGAGGCCGACCACGTCGATGCCGGCTTGGAGGGCCTGGTAGGCCACGATGAGACCGACGTTCCCCCCGCCCACGATGAACAGCCGACGCGAGGGTCTGACGAGGTCCCGGTTGACGAGCGTCTGGAAGGCGCCGGCCCCGTAGACCCCGGGAAGGTCCGCGCCCGCGAACGCCAGGGCCTTCTCCCGCGCCCCGGCGGCGACCAGCATCGATTTCGGACGGACCACAGTGAAGCGGCCCTGCTTCAGCACTCCGACCATTCCGTCTTGGAAGACGCCCACGACGGGGGAATCGGTCCATAGGTCGACCGTCTTCTGCGCTCGCGCCTGTTGCTCGAGGATCTTGCCGATGTCGGTGCCGCGCACGCCGGCGTAGCAGTCGTCGACCGAGCCGAAGAAGTTGTGAGTCTGCAAGCTCAGCTTCCCGCCGAGCGCCTGCTTGTCGTCGCAGAGAACGCATCGCACTCCCTTCGCACCGAGCTCGGCCGCCGCCATCAATCCGGCCGGCCCGCCTCCGACGATCAGCACGTCGGTATCGACCTCGGGGATCTCCCGGCGGAGGTGCAGGGGAGAATCGTCCGCCATCAGCTCGGGCAGTCCTTCGATCGGACGGACGTCCATGTGGGGGTGCACGGGAGTGATGCAGGCCTTGACCGGGAGGCCGTCTGCGAGCACCAAGCACTGCGCGCACTGTCCGTTCGCGCAGAAGATCCCCTGAGGCGAGCCGTCGCGACGGTGACGACCGAAGACCTGGATCCCGTTGGCGAACAGGGCCGAGGAGACCATCTCGGAGTTCCGGGCTTCGAGCTTCCTCCCGTCGAAGGTGAACTCGACCATTTCGGGGTGGTCCGGCACCTCTAGGATGGGGTGTCGTTCGACCCGGTCCGGGGACATGGTGTTCCTCTCGTAAGAATTCAGGCCGAGGGGCGGTATTTAACTCCGTATCAACGGGATTTCACGAAATCGATAGGGTTCGTTGGCGAGTCTCCCTCCCCATGATCTGGAACATCGAGCGACCGGTCAACGACGTGAACACAATCCGATCCTACGCTCCGAACTCTGTCGAACGCCGGAAACTTCAGGAGGAGCTCGCCGCGATGCGCAAGACGACGGTCGAGATCCCGCTCATCATCGATGGGAAGGAGGTACGGACCGGGAACCTCGTGGACGTGCGATGCCCGGACGACCATGACGTCGTGCTAGCCCGCGCGCACGTCGCCGGAGAGTCGGAGCTCCGACGCGCTGTCGAGAGCGCCCTCGCGGCCCACGATAGCTGGGCGCGGATGGACTGGTACCATCGGGTCGCCGTCTTCCAGAAGGCCGCGACGATACTCGCGGGCCCCCGCCGGACCCGGAACATTGCGGCGGTCATGCTCAACCATTCGAAGAACCCCTACGAGGCCGAGATTGACCTCGCCGAGCTCGTCGACTTCTGGAACTTCAACGCGTACTTCACCCGTCAGATCTACGAGATTCAGCCGAACCAGTACCCCGGCGAGACCAACCGGTTCGACTGGCGTCCGCTCGAGGGGTTCGTCCTCGCCATCTCTCCGTTCAACTTCTACTCGATCGCCGGGAACCTTCCCACGGCGCCCGCGATGGTCGGTAATGTAGCGTTGTGGAAGCCGGCCCGGTCGGTAATCCTCTCCAACTACGAGATCTACAAGGTCCTGCTCGAAGCGGGCCTGCCGCCCGGGGTCATCAACTTCGTCCCGTTCCCGAGCAAGGAGGCCCCGGTCCTCCTGGACCACACGTCCCTCGCCGGCATCCACTTCACGGGAAGCTACGACACCCTCGTCCAGATCTGGAAGCGGGTGGGGAACAACGTCGAGAAGTACCGCAACTTCCCGCGCATCGTCGGGGAGACCGGTGGCAAGGACTTCATCTTCATGCACCCGTCGGCCGACGTTCGCGGCACCGCGATGAACCTGATTCGAGGGGCGTTCGAGTATCAGGGCCAGAAGTGCTCGGCCTGCTCGCGCGCCTACATCCCCGAGAGCCGGTGGCCCGAGGTGGAGCGGATTCTGAAGGAGGAGGTCCCCAAGGTCCCGATGGGCCGCGTCGACGAAATCAGGAACCTGATGGGAGCGATCATCGACGAGCCGGCGTTCGCCAACATCGTGGGGTACCTCGAGTTCGCCCGGAAGAATCCGCACGACTACACGTTCGTGGTCGGCGGTGAGTCAGACGGTTCCAAGGGCTGGTTCGTCCGTCCCACTGTGATCCGGACCACCGACCCCCAAGGGAAGCTGATCTCGGAGGAGATCTTCGGCCCGGTGCTGACCATCTACGTGTACCCGGACGGGAAGTTCGAGGAGACGCTGAAGCTCTGCGATGCGACCTCACCGTACGGCCTGACAGGGGCGGTCTTCGCCCGGGACTCCCGTGCGGTCACCCTCGCGGAAGAGACGCTCCGCTGGAGCGCGGGGAACTTCTACATCAACGACAAGCCCACGGGGGCGATCGTGGCTCGCCAGCCGTTCGGGGGCGCCCGGCGGTCGGGAACGAACGACAAGGCGGGGTCGGTGCTGAACCTGCTTCGCTGGCTCTCTCCCCGGAACATCAAGGAAACCGCCGTGCTGCCCGACGAGTGGCGGCGGCCCTTCATGGGCTAGATCGACACGGGGAACTCGGCGGGCGCGCCACGTTTGGGGTCGTACCCCTAGCGTGACCGCCCGTCCCACAGAGGGGCGCTCCTAGCGAGCGCTATCCAAGGGTGGCGACAAGGTCTCTGGCACACGGTTCCGGGCGCTAGCCTCGACGGCGAGCTTCCGCAAGATGCCCCACCCGACGGCCTCGTGGGGAGGACTACCAATCCCGGTCGCACCAATCCGATGGATCCCAGCGGGATTCCCCGCGAGACGGCCCGTCCGCAGTCGAAGAGGAGTCTGCCGCCGGGTCCGGGGACGCGGCCCCTCCGGCTTCCCGCTTCGCCTCGGCCATCGATTTGGGATAGGCACCCTATTAGAACCCGTTTCGAAACGCACGTCCGGCACTCTTCCTGGCGAATCCTGCGTATTTCTAACCCAGAAAGGCGCTGTCACGATGGACGGGAACCGGATGTAGGCGATGTTCCGGTCTGTCTCGCGCCGGCCGGAACCCATTGCTGTCAGGGGTCCGGCACCCAGCGCTCGCTAGGGAGAGCCCGGGGGACGGCCGAGGTCCTTCATGATCTGGTCGTACTGCTCCCGGGTAATCTCGCCGCGGGCGTAGCGCATCCGAGCGACCATCGCGGGTCGATTGGGTCCATACCCTTCGGGTGGGTCCGAGCCGTATCTTCTACCGTACCGGCCTGCCCGCGTGCTCCAGAACGCGACCCGCACGATGAAGAACACCACGATGAGGATGAAGAAGAGGACGAACACGCCCCCGAACGGGCCGAGGCGGTACGGAGAGGCCGAAGGAGCGACCCCGAACGAGGAGGGGTAAAGCAGGATGAAGAGGATCAGGGACGCCAGGGCGACGAAGACCACCCCAATCGCGATCGGAAGCCAATGAATGCGGCGGGGTCGTTGGCGGTAGCCCATGCCCGGCGGTCGATAGTAGGGTCCGGGGTCGTTCATGACGGTACGCAGAGAGGACGCGCCCTTCCGGGATAAGAAGGGTAGTCTCAAGAACCGCCGGGGGCAGAAACCGCGCGCCTAGGGAGAGGGAGGCGGTTTCGCCGCGAGGATCCGGTCGATGAAGGGACGGGCCTCGAGCCGCTGGAAGATCTCGAGCGCTTCGTTGAACGCGGCCGCGGCGCTGGCGGAGTCACCGGCCGACTGGGCGGCCACTCCGAGATGGTAGAGGTTCACCGCGCTCTCGTAGGGATACCCGAGCTCCTTCCATCCCTTGGCACTCTCGAGGAAGAATCTTTCCGCCTCCTTCGGTTCGCTCCATTGGGCCGCGGCGAGGCCCCGAGCGTGCGCGAGGACGCTCGAGCTCCAGGTCTCCGCAAGCGCGTTCGAGAGGCGCTCGAGCTCGGTCAGAAGCTTTTCGGCGAGAGGGGCCCGGTCCTGCCGAAGGCGGAGCTCGATCAGCAGGGCCAGAGTGTCGATCTTAGGGACCACCGTGGTGCAGTTATCGGGCGCCCGGGCCAGGAGCTCGTAGACCGGCTCGAGCTCCCGTTCGGCCTGAGCCAGGTCCCCGGTCGCGAGCGCGAGCCGCACCCGGAGCAATTCCCCCGCGTCCAGGGCGTCAATCCGCGGATTCAGTCTTCCCTGAGGAACGAAATTTCCCAGACGGGTGGCACACCGGTCGAACTCTCCACGGTACATCTCGATGATGGCAAGAGTCCCCGTCGCGGTACGGCTAGAGCTCGGAGACGCCGCCGGGGAGGCGATCGCGCCTTCGGACAAGCGACGGGCCTCTTCCCAATTGCCGGCGGGGAGATGGACCCGCTGGGCGAGCATGGCGTTGGCGACCGTCGCGTAGCCGGGAAGCCCCATCCGCGTCGCCACTTCCCGGGCCGTGCGGAAACACCTCGCGGCCGCCTGCGTGTCCGCCTTGAGGATTCCCAAGTTCTCGCCGAGATTCGTGAGCTTGGTGGCGTACCGGATCCCTCCCCGGGACTGGGCGATCTTGACCCCTTCCTCCAGCAGCTGAAACGCGTGGGCTTTCTCCTCGATCGGGCTGAGGAACCCAAGAAACTGTGTGGCCGTCGCCTCGGCGTCCACGTCCGGTTGGCGGGCCGACAGCTCGATGACCTTCTGGAAGTGCGACCGGGCCCGTTCGTAATCGCCGGCCGCGGAGAAAAGGAAGCCCAGCTCCTGGTGAGCGGCCGTGAGTTGAGGGGTCTCCTCGAGTTCCTCGAGGAGGAGAAGCTGCCTCTCCCCGAAGTCCACCGCCGACTCGGTGTCCTGTAGGTTGTCGGCATGAATCATCATGAGCCTACCGTAGACGTGGGAAAGTTGACGCTTGTCCCCCAACTTTTCGAAGAGCTGGGCCGCCTCCCGGAAATGGGAGGACGCTTCGGTCAGGTACCCGGCGAGGAAGCTCTCCTCCGCGAGCTGGTCTAGCAACTCGGCCTTCTTCGGGCTCCCTACGTCCTCCTCGACGAGCTCGAGGGCGGTCTGGAGCATCCGGTAGCTCTCTTCGTGGGCGTAGAGCTCGGACGCGCGCCGGGCCGCCCGGGTCGTGTAGTCGAGGGATTTGGCGACGTCCGACCCCTCGAAGTAGTGATGCGCCAGCTCGCCAAACCGTTCGGGACGCTCGCCCGCCCCGGCCTCCTCCATCGCGCGAGCGATTTGGAGGTGGTACTTCCGCCGACGGGCCCGGTTCATATCCTCGTAGAGGGCGCTGCGGACCTGGTGGTCGACGAAGACGTAGGTCGGTTCCCCGCGCGACCCCTCCCCCTCCTTCACCAACCGGGCGCTCAGAAGCCCGTCGAGGACGTCAAAGAGCTTGGTCTCGTCCACCCCGGAGACCTTCTGGAGGAGGTCGAAGTTGAACTCCACGCCGATGATCGCCGCCCACCGAAGGACATCCAGGCTCTGGGCATCGATGCGCCTCAGGTGCTGCTGGATCACGCTCCGCACGCTGTCCGGGAGGCGGACATCCGCGATTGACTTCCTCTCCCAGCCCCGGTCGCCTTGGAAGATCGCCCCGGACTCGATGAGACCCTGGACCACTTCCTCGACAAAGAACGGGTTGCCCCCGGTCTTCTCGTATACCAGTCGGATGACCTCCGGGAACGGCTGGTCGGTGCTGAGGATACCGGCGACCAGCTTCTCGACGTCCCGCTCCCCGAGACGCTTCAGACCGATTTGGGTGGCGAGACGATGGCGGGTCAGCTCGAGGAGGAGCTCCTTCAGGACGGGATTCTCCTCCAGGTCGGTCTCCCGGTAGGCGCACACGAGCAGCAATCGATGGCCGGGGAGGCGACGGGAAGCGTACTGGAGGAGACGGAGGGTGGCGGTGTCGGCCCATTGGAGGTCGTCGAAGAAGACCACGAGGGGCGTCTGCCGAGCGATGTTCTCGAAGAACCGGACGATCCCGTCGTAGAAGCGGAGACGCTCCTGGTCGGGGTCGAGGCCCGGCGGTGCCGTCGGGTTCCCGAGACGCTCTTTGAGCTCGGGGGCCAGCTTCGCGATGTCCGCGGCCTGCTCTCCGACGACCTTCTGAAAGAGGGACGGCGCGAGATCACGGAGGTACTCTCGGGCCACCTCGGCCCAGTACGAGTAGGGCGGGCTGGTATCCCCCGGGAGCCCGCGGGCCTTGAGGAATCGAAGACCGAGCGCCTCCATCCGCCGCATCGCTTCCTCGATGAGACGGGTCTTCCCGATCCCGGCCTCTCCCGATAGGATGAGAATCGACCCTTCCCCCCGGCTGGCTCCCTCCAGGGACCGGCAAACAGTCTCGAGTTCCGTTTCCCGATCGGCCCACGGAGTGCTTCGGACACGGACCCGGGCATGCCACGGGAGCTCCAGTCGGTAGAGGGCGACCGGGTAGCTGATGTTCTTGAGGGGGGTCGCCTCGAGCGCGATAAAGGGATACTCGACCTTGTTGCGGACCTGCTCGTAGACCGCGCCGGAAACGCAGATCCCCCCGGGGTCCGCGAGGGGCTCGATCCGCGAGGCGATGTTGACGGCATCGCCGAACACGTCCTTGTCACGGTGAACCACGTCCCCCACGTGGATCCCAATCCTCAGCTCGATCGAGACGACCGGGGGTTTCCGGTTCCGGTTGAAGAACGTTCGCTGGATGTCGATCGCGCACCGGGCCGCATCGAGAGCGCTCTCGAACTCGACGAGGAACCCGTCGCCGAGCGCCTTGACCTCGCGGCCCCCGTGGAGGAGCAGAAGGGGCCGGACCATCTCCTCGTGTTCCCGACCGAGCTTCAACGCGAGGGACTCGTCCCTCTGAGTGAGCGAGGAGTACCCGACGATGTCCGTGACCATAACCGCGGCCAGTCGGCGAGTACCTTCGTCCACGGCGCCTCGAAGAGGGGGGGCTTAATTGCTTTGTCATGACGGTCCGGAGAAGATTCTCCCTCCGGCGGGTCCGGGTCGCCGAGTCGGGAGGGGGCGGACCACGGACCCCCTGGGGGGCCCGTCTGGGCGGGTGACGTCTACGGTTCGAGGGGCTCGACGGCATCTTCGGTGCTCGGCCAACATCCTCCCCGGGACCCGCCCGGTGCGCGCTGCTGGGGCGAGGTGGGCTTCGCGCCCTAACCCCCTACCGGGAAAGAACCGAAAGTGGGTCGCATTCAGGGGGCCGGGGCGGCGGTTCCCGCCGGCCGCGACTCCTCCGTCTTCACGACCTCGGAGTAGAGGAACTCGTTCGGGAGGCGCTCCTTTCGCTTTCGGGTCTCCGATTCCGTCGTCCGGAGCTCGGTCCGGCGAATCTTCCCGCTGATGGTCTTCGGGAGTTCGGGGCAGAACTCGAGGATGCGGGGGATCTTGTAGTGCGCCAGCCGGGTCCGACAGAAGAGGAACATATCACGGGCCAGTTCCGAGGACGGGACCTGCCCGGGCTTCAGGATCACGAACGCCTTGACGAGGGCCCCGCGGATAGGGTCCGGACTCCCGATGACGGCGGCCTCGGCCACGGCCGGATGCTCCGTGAGCGCGCTTTCGACTTCGAACGGGCCGATGCGGTAGTCCGAGGACTTGATCACGTCGTCCGCTCGGCCCACGAACCAGAAGCGCCCGTCGGGGTCCCGGTAGGCACGGTCCCCCGTGAAGTACCACTCCCCGCGGAACGCCTTCGCGGTCACCTCGGGGGAGGCCCCCAGGTAGCCGGCAAAGAGACCGGGAGGATGCGACGGAAGATGGACCGCGATGTTCCCCTCCTTCTCGGGCTTCGCCTCAACGCCGTGCTCATCCACGACCCGCACGTCGTAGAGGAACGAGGGCCATCCGACCGACCCCGCCTTGACCTCACGACCCGGTAGGTTGCCCACCATCAGGGTCGATTCGGTCTGGCCGTAGCCATCCCGCAACGTGACGCCGGTAGCCTTTCGCCAAGCATCGATGACCTCGGGGTTCAGGGGTTCGCCGGCGCTCACGCACTCACGGAAGCGGAAGCGGTACTTCGAAAGGTCCTCGAGGATGAACATCCGCCAGACGGTCGGGGGAGCGCAGAAGGTCGTCACTCCGTGGTCCTGGAGGGCCTGGAGCTGATGCCGGGGGTCGAACCGACCGGAGTAGTAGAACGAGAAGGACGTCGCCCCCACGTTCCAGGGTGCGAAGAACGAGCTCCAAGCGAACTTGGCCCACCCGGCCTGGCTGATGTTCGAGTGGACGTCGTCGGGCCTCACCCCGACCCAGGCCGACGTGGTCAGGTGGCCGATGGGATAGCTCGTATGGGTGTGGGTGACGATCTTCGGTAGCCCGGTCGTCCCGGAGGTGAAGAACAGGAACAGGGGATCTGTGGAACGAGTGGCCGCCGCGGACGCCTCCGTGGACTCGGTCCGGCTCGCGTCCACCGACGTCCAACCGGGCCGTACCCCGCCGGTGATGAGCTTGATGGGGACCGGCTGACCGGTGGACATCTCGGCCCAGTCGATCTTCTTGGCGCTCACCGGATCGGCGAGGACGGCGCCGGGGCGGAGCTGCCGGAACCGGTACTCGATGTCCGAAGGCGAAAGGATCGTGGCCGCGGGAACGAGGACGAAGCCGCCCTTGATCGCCGCATAGTAGCTGAGCCAGACCTCCGGGTAGACCGGCAACATCACGAAGAGCGATTGTTTCTCCTTGAGCCCGAGACGCCGAAGCAGGTTCAGGAAACGGTTCCCCGCTTCGACGAACTCCCGGTACGTGAGACGCAGTTCATGGTCGCGGTCGTCGGCCCACACGAGGGCCGGACGGTCCGGCGTTCTTCGTAGGTGACGACCTTCGAACACCTCATGGGCCCAGTTGAACCGCTCCGGGACCTCGATCCTATCGCGACCGAGGGCTTCGAGCTCTCCCCGTTCAACGAGGGCAAAGGCGTCCTGCAAAGCGATCATGATTCCCTCGGGGCGAACGAGCCGGCCGTTCTACTTACGAGTTACGTGGCGAAGAGATTAGCACGGGGGCCGAACGGCACCGGGACACCCTTCCCACCGGGGAGGCGACACGGAGCTACCGGAATGAGCGGGAATGGACGATGAGCTGGTCGACCTCACGTGACGACCAGCGTGAGGACCCCCGTGTACGCCGACCCGGGCATGTCCACGGTGAACGATAGGGTCCGGGTAGCGTTCGGGGGAATCGAGAGCGGTACGTCGGCCCCCGTGATGCTGAACCCCGGCGTAGTGGCCGATAGGCTGTGGATCGCGCACGCGGCGGTTCCTCCCGGGGTGCTGTTTCCGTACATGTAAATGCCGAGCCCGAGAGACTCGCCGGTACTGGCGTTGAAGCCGTTGGAGGTCAGACCGGCGGTGCCGCAAGCGTTGTCGGGCGAGCTGAAGTAGATGCTCGTAACGATAACGTTCGAAGGTGAGGAGGTCGGGAGGAAGGCGAAGGCGATGACTCCCAAGACCAGAATGACCACCATGATCAGGACCCCAATGGTCAACCAAATTCGGCGCCGTGGCGGGGGGTGGGTCGGACCGCCATACGAGGGAGGGGCTCCGCCGGCCGGTGGTGAGGCCGTGGCGTCGCGGGAGGTAATGGGTCCGGAAGGTGCGGTCCGCATCGGACCCCCGCAATGCTCACAGTACCCAGCCTCGGGCGGGTTCGCTCCCCCGCAATGGGAACAGAAAGTTGTGGCCATCCCGAACGTCGCAGGAAGAGAGCGATACTTAGGCGCGTCGTCGTGGTCGGCTGAGCCCTCGGGCGAAGGGCTCCGCGAGCCCCTCGCTATCCTCGGGCGGGAGAGCGGCGAAGCGCCCTGTCGCCCTCACTTCGGCTTCGTGAGACCCAATTGAGCGAGGTCGTGCCGCATCTCCTCGCGCTCGGCCGGGGTCAAGGGGAGGAGCGGGGCTCGGACTGGCCCTCCGGCCATTCCCATCAGCTCCCCCCAATGCTTCACCATCTGGACCGGTAGGGCTCCTCCGGTTCGTCCGACCAATCGTCCCCACCACTTGCGAGAGACGGCCTTGATGGGCCGGATCTTCGAGTACAGCGGCAGTGCCTCGTCCCAATGCCCCCGGGTCGCAAGGTCGATGAACCGGACGTAGTCGTTCGAGGACGCGGTGTCGAACCGCCAGTCGCTCGTGTTCGCGAACATCACCTGTTGGTGGATGCCGTACGGTTCCCCGACGAAGAAGATCTCCTCGTCCGGCATGCTGACGACCGCCTTGGCGCCGGCCTCGAGGTGGGTGTCGATCGAAAGTCCCAGGTTGAAACTCGCCTCCTTGATGGCGATCAGCGTCTCGAGGTCGGCCATCCGCGACATCGCCTTCGCGGAGAGGACGACCCCGAACTGCGGTGAGTTGTAGAAGGCGATGCCGATGTTGACCCGCTCGGCGACCCGGGCGACCCAATCGACGACCTGCTCCTCCGTCTTCGTCACGATGTACGGCGCGGCGAGGATGACGAAGTCGAATCCGAGCTCCTCGGCCCGGTGCGCCATGGCGACGACGTCCTTGAGACAGGTGTCCGTGACCTGGAACGCGACCGGGGCCCGACCGTGGACGAGCTGCGGAGCCAGCTCCATCAAGCGGTATCGTTCGTCCCGGGTCAGGCTCCAGAACTCCCCCATGTTCCAGGAGAAGCCGAGCCCGTGGGTTCCGAGCCGCAGGACATGCTCGATGTTGGCGGCGAGCCCCTTCTCGTCGAGCTCATCCTCGGGCGTGAACGGGGTGATCATCGTCGTCCATTGGCCGACAAGGTTCTCCCGGGCCCACGCCTTCGCCTCCGACCGTGTGTAACGCATGATCCCTCTCCCTTTCGTGCCCTTCGCCGGACCGCGAAATCACGGCGAGCTTATCATGACTCCCGAAGCCACCGGGGCCCCGGGGCGTCCACCCTTGGCGATGAGCAGCTCGAACAGCTCGCCTTGACGAACGTCGTTCAGGATCCGATGGCCCTTTCTATCGGCCCAGGCGCGCACGTCGATCCGGCTCGGGACGTCGTTCACCAGGACGCGGGCCACGCTGCCCGACGGAAGTTGGGAGAACTGCTTCTCGAGCCGGGCGATCGCTCCCTTGCAGGTCAGCAGCGTCCCATCGACCGTGAGGGAAATTGTCGGGGACGTCACGACGGGACCCGGGGGGCGGAAGGTGCGACCTCGGCGAACACATCGACCTTCCCGGTCAACCGTTGTCGAAGTTCGTCCCGGAGCGCCGCCACGGCCGTGGCATCGACGTTTCCCTTCTCTCGGTCGCCGCGCGTGCACACGGCTCCTCGGACTCCCACGATGTCCGGGTTGATCCGGACGAGGGTGTGAAGGTTCGCTACCTTGAGCGTTCCCGAGAGCGCCGTGCTCATTCCCGCTTCCTTCGCCTCGAGGACGAGCTCCTTCAGCGCACGCTCTCCTAGGAAGTCGAAGAGGTTTCGACCGTCCTTGACGAGCGTGTCGATGAGCATTCCGTCGCTCTGACTCTCCTTGCCGAGCTTCACGACCAGCGTGGGGTCGATCCCATGGTAGAGAGGGCTGTCGGCGAACGTCGCGGCGATGAGCTTGGTGTCGAATCCCTCCAACGCGCGCCGGCTCTCTCGGAGGATCCGCAACGCGGTCTCGTAGTCGCTCTCGACGAACCCGACCTTCACCGAGGTCGCTCCCAACGCCGCGGCGCCGTAGACCGCCATGGATACGGTCCCGGCCTGGTTGGGCACGACTCCCAGGGTAACGCTCACGTGGAAAGGCCTGGGAAAGGCGTTCCGGACCTCTCGAATCACCGGTGGGAAGTTCGACCCCACCATCATTTCGCGTAGGTTCTTCACGTCCACGATGTCGGCGCCGCCGGCGACGGCCTCGCGCGCCTCATCGAGGTTCTGGACACTGACCATCAGCATCATTGGGTACCTTTCCTCTGGGGGCCGTCCGGTCCGCGACACGTCCCGAGACGGGGTCCCGGCCGAAACGCATCCACGTGACCTGACACTTTAGCCTTACCTACGACGGAATTTTCAGAGGGGCAGGGCGCAAAGCCTCCCTGTCAAGCGAACTTGACGCGGTTAGAATGGGTCGACCCCTCTCGAGGAGTTACCCCCACCGGGGGGTCGGCGAATATGCCGGCAGGAACGGCCTGAGGCGAGCAGAAACGGGCTTCCCTTGCCCCGCGCCGTCTTCAGTCGGGCCAGCGGCCCACGAATCGCAACCCGAACGACACCCACGCTCCCAGGAGGAGTGCCGCGAGGATCAGAAGCGAGACGACGACCACAACGATGCTTTGGAGGAGGGTGAAGCCCCCCGCCCAGAACGCTAGGTACAGCAGGACCAGGCAGAGCCACCCCACGGTCGCGGCGATCGACACCAAGACCCGACGGCGAATGCTTCCGAAGAGGTCATACTCGCGGTAACGGACCGATGACGTTCCGGAGAGCGGATTCGCGGCCATGGACCGGAGACCCGGGTTCTGACATAAGAACGTAGCACACACGAAGTGCCCACCGGCAGAGTGCTGAGGGCTGGGATCAGGCCGCGCCGACCATACGGTCCATCGGCTCGGCCGTCAGAATACCGCGCCGCACCCCGGGCACTTACCCAGACTCTCGGCGTAAACGGTGTTGCAGTACCGGCATCGCCGCATGAACTGAGGCGGAGGCGGTGCGGCAGCGGCCTGCTGGACGTTCACGGTTACCGGCGGAGGGGCCGTAGCGTACGGGTGGTACGCTGACTGCGGGGGAGGAGTCGGGTAGTACGCGGGGACGGGCTGCTGGACCACGACCACCTGCGGCCTCGGCGAGCTGGTCACCGCCCCGACAATCACCAAGATGAATCCGATGAAGGCCAGGAGGATTCCCAGCGCTGCGAGCAGAACGGTCCCGATCAAAACAAGCCCGAACAGAAGGAGGAGCACCCCTCCCACGATCGTCCCCGCTCTCGCCCTACGCGATCGTTCCCCGACTTCAGTGGTAACTAGTGGCCCGTACTATGTCGTCCCTGCCTCGAACTGATGAACGGGCGCTCGTTCGGTGGTGGACGCGCGTGGAGTCAAGGCGGAGTTGTTGTTACGCGTCTTGCACCCACGTTCCCAAGGGGGAGACTCTTTCCCTCGCCGACGACCGGTGTGTCGAGATACCCGCCGCGGAACTAGCGAGGGACGACGCTCCGGATACGCCACGGGCACCTCTCGATTTGATTACTGCGTCTCATGGGAGGGTTGTTGGGCGCGCCCTTCTCCGTCCGTCGGAAGGTTCAGCCTTTCGAGCAGCGATCGGAACGCTGCATCCGCTCGGATCGAATCGAAAGCTAGCCCTTGATAGTTGAACGAGAACCAAAGAGACCCCCGTCCCCCCTCTCGGGAGTCGCGCTCCAAGCACTCGAGCGCCGTCTCTTTTTCTCCGAGCGCAGCGTAGAGGGCGGCCATCCACGTGGGATTGACATACTTGGTTGGGGAGGCGTCCTCCCACTGCCCGATCAATTGTCGAGCCTCCGCAGCCTCTCCGAGGATGGCCCGAAGGGCCGCCCGATCCAACCGGTCCGTTTCGGACACGGGTCCGGTCATCGAGAGTTCCGCTTCCTTCCGCGCCTCTTCCATCCGACCCGCACGGGCGTAAATGTTCCCGAGGGTGATGTGAGGCCGAGGACTCGTGGGGTCCCGGTCCCGCTCTTCTTCGGCGGCCACAATCGCCGCCACGACGTCTCCCGCGGCGAAATAGACCTCCATCAGCCAGACCCTCGGAAGGCCCCACAGAGGGTCGAGCTCGATCGTCATCCGCAGCTCTTCCTCGGCTTCGTCGAACCTCTTTACCACCAAAAGAAGCATCGCGTACCAAAAGTGAGCATTGGCGTTGCTCGGATTGAGCGCGATCGCCTGTCGGAACTCGAGTTCGGAGTTCTCCCAGTCCTGCTCGTGCTGGAGAGCGAGGTTACCACGAGCCGTATGCGCCTCGGATGAGTTGGGGTCCAACTCCAGCGCTCTGTCGAGAAGCTTCCTAGCACGGGGGAAGGCCTCGCTCGGTGCGAGCGTCTCGCCGGCCAGCAGGAGGTACATATTCGCCTGGGAGGAGTACGCCAGAGAAAAATCGGGGTCCAGCTTTACGGCCTCGTCGAGATATTTGATTGACTCGGCGTACCCGGAGTACGTCGTTTGGCGAGCGGCGTGGATTCCTTTGAGGTAGAGGTTGTAGGCGGCGAGGTTGGACGTGGGCTTCCTCCGAAGCGATTCTCGTTCGGCACCGAGGAGTTCGAGTCGGAGCACACCGGCCGTCCTTTCCGCGATCTCTGTTTGAATCGCGAAAACGTCGTCGAGCTCGCGATCGTAGCTATGGGCCCAGACATGCTCCTGCGTACGCGCGTCGATCAGCTGCAACGTGATCCGTAGCCGGTTGCCGGCCTTCCGAACGCTACCCTCCAGGATCGACGCTACGTCGAGTTCGGCGCCGATCTGGGAAACGGACTTCGAGCCGGATTTGTACTGGCTGACCGACGTGCGGGCGATGACTCTGAGCTCCCGGATTCTGGAGAGCGCGCTGATCAACTCCTCGGTGAGGCCATCCGCGAAGTACTCGTCCTTCGGGTCAGGACTGATGTTGACGAGGGGAAGAACCGCAAGACGAGTCCGGGAGGTACGCGCGGGCGCTGGCTCGTGAGCCTCCCACGGGAACGCCATGCGGTAGATGTCCATCGGAACTTGGACGTTCTTGAGCGCCCTTGGGGAGAGTTTCACGAACTGGTTCGGGATCTTGTTCCGGACCTGATCGAACACCGGCCCCGAGATGCACACTCCCCCCGGAAAGGCGAGAGGCTCGATCCGGGATGCAATGTTCACCGCGTCTCCGAAGATGTCACCGCCACGCTCCTCGACGTCTCCTAAGTGAACCCCAACCCGCAGCTTGATTGGCGGAGCACCTACCCGCGAGTTGCGCTCGTGCAGGCGTTCCTGGATGTCGATCGCGCATTGTGCCGCATGCAGGGCGCTTTCGAACTCGACCAGGAAACCGTCTCCCGTCGACTTGATCTCGCGCCCCTTGTGATTCTTGAAGAGAGGACGAACGAGTTCCTCCTCCTCCTGCAGTAGCCTCAGGGCGTCCGCTTCATTGGCCTGAGCCGAGGCCGTGAAGTCCACCATGTCAGTGAACATGATGGCGGCGAGCCGCCGAGTCGCGGCCACGACCCGAAAACCACTTCCGTTAGATTAAGGGGTGGTCCGGAGGGACGGGTCGTGGAGAACGGGTCCGACCGGGGCAGAATTCAATGCGCCGTCGATAGTGAGGCTCAGAGCCCCCGCAGGAACGGAAAAATGGGTCGTCCCAGTGGGTCCAAATAGAACGTCGCCCTGCTAGGGGACATGGTCGTCCCGAAGAGCGTCGAGCTGTCGGTCGTGGGAGTCCTGAACGTCCAACCGTTCAGCGCGCAGGGGACGCTTGTTGTCGATGCCGATGCGGGCACCAAATCCGGAACGGTAACGTATCAATCGGTTCCGACAACGTTGGACGTTGGGCTCGCTTCCGCGCTGACGATGACTGGCCGTTGCTTCGTCGGCGCCAAGCATGTGGGAAACAGGCCCTTCGTGGGGCCACTCGAACTGCTCGGCCGAGAGTTCATTTCCATGCGCACGACGACCGTGGGTCGATACGGGACCGTAAGCGTGAGCGAGAGAGCACGCTTCGTGGGCAACTCACTGCACTGCGACCTTGCCACCGTCGGTGAGCTCAGAGCCCCCGGCGCTATCGGCGCCGGCCCACTCCGAGAGATAATCACCGTCTCCGGACCCGACACCCTGATTGCCGAAGGGCGCTACTCACACCGGACTGCGAGGGGACGCTCAATCCCGGTTCGCTACGCCCAATTCTATCGTTCGTTGCAACCCGACCGGCGTCGGTTCCGTCGTCTGCACGGTCGGAAATTCCTTCTCCGCGTCAAGTTCTCGTCTAAGGTCCGCGGACAAAAACTGGTGCATCACACTCAGTCGACGGTATGTCAAACAACGGCCCCCTGACTGTTCCGTCGAATGCCAGCGGGGATTCCCCGAAATCCCCGAGCTGCTCGAGCGGATGGCCCACTTAGCTCCCAAGCTGGATCAACGTGGGGGATGCAACGCATCTTGCGTGATTAGAGTAGCGCGCTTTCCGCCGAGGAAAAACCCCCTTCCGGGGCGATCTCAGGTCGGTTTCACGTCAGAGGAAAGTGGTTCGTCCGATAGGAGACGAAGAAGCGACTCGAGCTTCCCCCGGTAGAAGATAGCCAACCATCCCCGCCAGTCTACGGGGGAGGCGGAAGCGGCGCGGCGCTTGAATCGACTTCGCTGGGTCGGTTTCCGCCAGACACACAAAGGGGGTAGTCTAGCCTATGTCGGCCCACAGAACCCGGCCCAACTGATTTAGCCCACGGATTCGTCTAGTTCTTTGGAGTGCGGGGGAAGAGAACGAGGACGAAGGACCATGGATTCCAAACCTCGACGCACTGACCCATTCGTTCCTGTGTCTGAGAGAACACAGGCATGGTGGGCTTACTCTGCCTACGTCGTGTTCGCTCTCGGAGTTGCCCTCATCGTCGTGACAGTCTACCTGGTCTTCACGGCGCCCGGGTTGTTCCAGGTCGACCTCCCCGGAGCGTTGCTGGGTGCCGCGGTATTTCTGATGGGGTTGGCTGTCCTCGACAGGCTGCCTCGCAACGTGGAGGTGGGCCCGGACGCCGTCGAATTCCGTTATCTGCTAAGCCATGTCAAACTGAGGTGGGACCAACTCGCGGCCCCGACCATTGTCGGGAAGGGGTTCGTAGCCTTCCGAGCGGTCACCGGAGCTCGAGGTGTCTGGGGTCCGCTGACAGTCACCGCGGGACAAGCCCGCGAGATCCTTTCCCACCCTGCCTGTCCTTCTTTCGACCTACCCGAGGACGTTGCGAATGACCTTCGCCCGGCTTGACCTGAACCCATAACTGACCCGCTGAACGAATCCACACCGCACTATTGGTGGGTGCGACCACCATCGCACGTACCCGGTCCTGTGAGAGAGCTACCAGGCAAACATGCCCAATACTCGTCTGACCATGGGACCCCGGCTTCCCTACGATGACGGCGGTGAAGACAGTCGCCACGCACGAGATCGTCCAAGCCGCCTACCCCCGGCCCGTGACCGAGAGAGACGAGATCGGCATGGCGGTGGGGAAGGCCATCGACGAGACGCTGTCCCGGTTCAGCCACGAGTTCAGTCAGTCACGGCGACCCACGCTCGCTGCGATGAACCGGTTAGCGGCCGAGATCCTGGACCGGGAACTCTCCGATGCCGACGTCCAGCTAACCCCCCAAGATCGGGAACGGCAGGTATCGGAAGCTTTCGGCGTCCTCCAGGCGTTCCGCCGGAGCGAGGTCATGGGACTATCCCGGCCCCGGAGCCGAATGATTCTGATCAACGAGCGGGTGGGGGTCTACGCGCAACCGGATTACTGGGACGGCCGCGACCGGTTCTATGAGATGAAGAGCTACTACGCGAGCCCGATGCCGATGGATGTGCGGCTCCAACTCCAACTGTTCCAGTGCGCCTTTCCGGGCTTCCGCGCCTTCCTCGCCTGCTTCGACCGTCATGCGACACCGGTGACGACGGTCATCGAGAGCATCCCGCCGCTCGAACGGGAGGCCGTCGAGGAGGTCCTGAGGCTCGCCTACCGAACCGGCCTCGAGAAGGGTACCGAGAAGGTCCTCGAGTACGTCGACAACCCCATCGTCCGCTATTCGATCTCCACGTAGCGCTGCCGCGGTTGGGAATCCCAAGCCGCGAAAGACCTACCTCAATGGCCCGACGATCTTCTCGACGGCACCCAGCACTTCTCCGGAGCGGGCAACCTTGGTCAGGGTGTTGATGTCGTCGTAGAGCGGTCGGTCCTCTTCCAGCTTCTTCACATGCTTCCGGATGACCTCGTAGGCCGCCTGGCACCCTTGGGAGGGTTTCGTGGGCGCTCGAAATTCGAAGGCCTGGGCGGCGGCCATGAGCTCGATCGCCACGATGTACCAGGAGTTCTCGATGATCTGCCTTGATTTGATCGCCGAGGTCATGCCCATGGAGACAAAGTCCTCCTGGTCGGCCGCGGCCGGTATGGAACCCGTGGCGGCGGGATGGGAGAGCACGCGGTTCTCCGAGACCAGGGCCCCCGCCGTGTACTGCGAGAGCATGAGACCCGAGAACATGCCGGCCCCCTTCGTCAAGAAGGCGGGCAGGCCCACGGAGAGGTGGGGGTTCAGGAGGCGATTCGTCCTCCGCTCGGAAAGGACTCCCACGGTGGTGACCACCATCCCCATGACCTCGATCGCGAAGGCCATGGGCGTGCCCTGGAAGTTGGCCCCGGTGAGCACGAGCTCCTCGTCGGGAAAGAACGTGGGATTGTCGGCCGCGTGGTTGAGCTCGATCTCGAGCATGTACCTCGTCCAGACCAGGGCGTCCTTGGCGGCGCCCACGACCTGGGGGCTGGACCTAAGGGAGTAAGCGTCCTGCACCTTCTTCCCGGGGCGCTTCAACAGGTCGGAGCCTTCCGTGATCTTTCGGATGTTCTCCGCGCACGCTTGAGCGCCGGGGTACCCTCTCACATCGTGGACCCGGTGGTCGTACGCCTTCATGTTGGCGTTGAGCGCTTCCAGCGTCATCGCCAGAGCGACCTCCTGGGTCTTGAGCCACCTCTCGGCGTCAACCAGCTCGAGGCAGCCCATGCCCGTCATGACGTTGGCACCGTTGATCGATGCCAGCCCGTCTCTCTCCTTGAACACGATGGGGGAAATCCCGGCCGACCTCAACGCCTCGGCGCCCGGCATTCTCTTGCCCTTGTAGAAGGCCTCCCCCTCGCCCATGAGGACCAGGGCCATCTGGGCCATGGGAGAAAGGTCTCCGCAAGCGCCGACGGATCCCTTCTGGCACATGACGGGGTTCACGCCCCGGTTGAGCATCTCGATCATGAGGTCCACGAGCTCGTGTCGGATGCCCGAATGGCCCCAGCAGTGGGTGTTCAAGCGCGAGAGCATCGCCGCGCGCGCGTCCTCTTCGGCGATCGGCTCTCCGCAACCGGCCACGTGCGAATAGACCAGGTATCGCTGGAACTTCTCCACCTGCTCTGGCTTGAGAATGACTTCGGAAAGTTCGCCAATCCCGGTGTTCACACCGTACATGATCTCCTGGGCAACGATCTTGCGTTCTAGGAGGGCGCGGCACCTGTTGATACGGTCCACCGCGTCCTTGCTGATCGATACCTGCTCCCCGCTCCTGGCCACTCTGACAACGTCCTCTGCCTTCAGAGAGTGCCCGTCCAACACCACCATAGCAGTAATCACTCACCTTTCCGGACCTTCCACCGGTCACCGCCAAATGGCCGTAAGTACTTTCTCCGAACGCGAGCGTGACCGAGAAATCACTTCGTCAACCCGGGTAGACGAAGTCGGGGAGGTTTCCCCGTCGTGGCCGACCTGGGCGGCTCTACGGCCGGAACGCGAGACGCCCGATTCCATCTCACGCGTAAGCCGACCCCGTGGCCGGGGCTGGCCCAGGAACTGGGCTAGGGGGATGTAATGTGGGGTCAGAGAGTTCCTTCTTCGGACGACCATGACAAACTCCTGCCCGGAATGTGGGACTTCGATGGATTTCGAGCAACGCGAGGTCCGCCTGCGGACCGGAACCTGTCCCTCGTGCGCGAAGGAATTCGCGTTCGTGGAAGGGACCGCGGTCTCCTCTCGCCTGGGGTCTCCCCCGTCGGGACCCGTGGCCCCTTCGGGAGAGGGCGCGCCGGTGAGCGAGGGGACCGAAGGGGGACCCGAATGCGAGGAGTGCGGATCGCTTCTATCGTTCCATGAAGGCAAAGGCGGGTCGCTCGAGGCGATCTGCGCCGACTGCGAAACCACGACCGTCTTCGTGCCGAAACGAGAGGCGACGAGGCCCGAGAGGGAGCGGGAACGGCCCGAAGGATTCGACGCGGGCGCTCCCCGTGGCCGGCCGTGCCGGAAGTGCGGAGCTCCCCTGCGGTTCTCCACGGGAGACGACGGTCTACTCGTGGGGGAGTGCGAAGCGTGCGGGAACCGGTTCACCTTGCCCCCGCGCAGTGACAGTGGGGGAGGCGGCCGGGGCGACCGTGGAGGACCGCGGTACGGACGGCGCGAGTTCCGGCCCGGGGCCGGGTCTCGACCCTCCTACCAGAACCGGGGGGGCGACCGGGGTGGTCGACCGTTCCGAGGGTCGGACCGTCGTGGACCTCCGCGATATGACGACGACGACAGTCGTCGAAAGCGTCGGCGACGCGACGAGTGACGTCGGTCAGCTCGGCGGACAATCGCGTACGAACCGACGCGTGAGTTCCACGAGCCGACCCGCTCCACCGCCCCTCGCCGGCCGAGGAGCAGGTGAATCCCACCTTACGCGGTCAAGATGAAGCCGTCCTTCGTCGAGGGTTCGCGGTTCTGGGTCGAGTTCCCCATCGACGGCGGGTAACGGAATCTGCCGGAAGGCGAGGTCGACCGAACGGACGGTTCTCCGTAACCGGAACAACACGATGACCCCCGACGAGCGACGGACATTCGCGGTCGGCCTCCCCGGCCCGACACGAACGCTCCGCCGGCCGACCCGTCGCCCCGATGGAGGGAGGTGAGCATGGAGTACAAGTGGACGGTGCTTTCGAATACCACGTTGGGCGCCCTGATGGCGTCGATCAACGGAACGATCATTTTGATCTCGCTCCCCGTCATCTTTCGGGGCTTGGACGTCAACCCGTTCCTCCCGAGCAACTTCACTCTCCTCATCTGGCTCCTGCTGGGGTATGGTGTTGTCACGGCCACGCTCCTCGTCACCTTCGGCCGGATCTCGGACATGTGGGGACGCGCCCGGATGTACAACCTCGGGTTCGCCATCTTCGCCGTCGGTTCCGTCATGCTGTTCCTGGTCCCCAACACGGGGACCCTCGGTGCCTGGGAGCTGGTCGGGTTCCGGGTCGTCCAAGGGATCGGGGGCGCGTTCCTGTTTGCCAATTCCGCCGCGCTCATCACCGACGCCTTCCCGCACGACGAACGGGGGAAGGCGCTCGGGATCAATCAGGTCGCCGCCATGGGCGGGTCGGTCGTCGGGCTGGTCCTGGGCGGCGTCCTCGCCGGCTTGAGCGACATCCACGTTGGGTCGTTCGTCCTGCCGGCGTGGCGGGTGATCTTCCTGGCGAGCGTCCCATTCTCTGTCGGTGGGACGGTCTGGGCCTACTTCAAGCTCCACGATGTCGCCAAGATCCGGGAGGGCCAACGGATCGACTATCTTGGAAACGCCACGTTCGGGATTGGTCTGACCGTTCTCCTGGTCGCAGTGACCTACGGTCTCCTCCCCTACGGAGGCCAGAGCATGGGCTGGTCGAGTCCCTGGGTCTGGTCGGGCATCGTCGGGGGGCTCGCGCTCCTGATGGCGTTCGTGTTCATCGAGACCCGGGTCCGGGACCCGATGTTCCGCCTCGAGCTCTTCCGGATCCGGGCGTTCGCCGCTGGGAACTTCGCGGGGCTCCTCGGGTCGATCGCGCGGGGGGGCGTGATGTTCATGATGGTCATCTGGTTCCAGGGGATCTGGCTTCCCCTCCACGGCTACTCGTTCGCGGAGACGCCGTTCTGGGCCGGCATCTACATGATGCCCATGCTGGGCGGCTTCGTCGTGATGGGGCCACTGAGCGGCTGGCTTTCGGACCGGTTCGGTGCCCGGTATCTCGCGAGTGCCGGGATGGGGGTCAGCGCCGCGGCGTTCGTGTTCCTCCTGTTTCTGCCGTACAACTTCGTGTACTGGCAGATGGGCCTCCTCCTCTTCGTCCAGGGTTGTGGCATGGGGATGTTCGCCGCTCCCAACACGG
Source organism: Thermoplasmata archaeon (assembly GCA_036404475.1). Lineage (GTDB taxonomy): Archaea > Thermoplasmatota > Thermoplasmata > Lutacidiplasmatales > UBA184 > Lutacidiplasma. Next base: position 8,433 of record DASWZL010000089.1, on the reverse strand, counting down.
CGGCGATCATGAACGCGGTTCCGCCCGAGCACCGGGGAGCGGCGTCGGGGATGCGGGCAACGCTTCAGAACGCGGGAATGCAACTCTCGATGGCGGTCTTCTTCACCATCGTCCTCGTGGGGCTCGCGAACGGGCTGTCGGGGTCGGTGTCCGGCGCCCTCAGCTCGGCCGGGGTCACGGGTCCCGCCGGGGGGGCGCTCTCGAGCCTAGTGGCGTCCAACCCCACGGGAGCGCTCTTCGGGGCGTTCTTGGGGCAGAATCCGATGGCGTTGTACCTCTCGTACCTTCCCGCGTCGCTTCAAGGTCAGATCCCGCCATCGGTCGTGGCGACGCTCACTTCCAAGCAGTTCTTCCCGAACGCGGTCGCACCGGCCTTCCTCAAAGGGATTGACCTCGCCTTTGCGATCTCGGCCGTCCTGACGGCGTTGGCCGCCGTGGTCTCCCTGATGCGAGGCGGCCGCTATGTCCACGAGCTCGATGCCGGGGTCGCCCATCCTGAACCCTCGCCGGAAGCTCCGGAAACTCCGGGGATCCAGGCCCGGAACGGATGAGACCCCCGTTCTCGGAAGACGCGCCGGACGGGCCCGGACAAGGCTCTGAAGGGTCTCGCGGGTGCACCGCAGGACCGGCAGCGGGCCGGCATCGGCGCTCGACGAGAGCTCGGCCAAGGTCGGAGGGCCCCGGTCAGCGGGTGGCATCGTCCTTTAGTGTTCGACCTGGGTGGGTAGGGGATACGGTCGAGGGAAGCGGGAGGACGGCATGACGACGGAATGCGAGACCCCGGGCTGCCTGCACCAGCGGCGGCTGCATGGGCCCGACAACCGTTGTCGGGCGTGCGCGTGCCCCGCCTATACTCGGAATGCTCCTCGCCATCAGACGAAGGCCGAGCGAAAGCAAGTCGCCCAGGCTCTCCGTAACTGGTGACCTCAACTCCGACCGGTCGGGGTAGGCGCCGTTGGGACCCGCCATCAGCGGGTGGCACGGCACTCGCTCGCCCCCCGGGGGGTCGGCCGGGAGCAGTGGCTTGACCACGCACGCCTAGGTCAGGGAATCGTGGCCAGGTCTTCCATCAGCATCCGCTGGTCGTCCCGGCCGCGCACCGTCGCGCCGATCCGGCGGGCCTCCCGGAGGTAGCGGTCCCGGGCCCGACGCTGCCCCGCGACCGCGGACGCGCGCGCCATGGCCTCGTAGGCGTAGGCCACATAGAAACGACCCAACCCGTTCCGGCGAGCGATCTCCAGGGCTCGCCGGCCGTGGTACAGGGCCGGCTCGGCCCGTCCCAGGATTGAGTAGACACGAGAGACCTGCCACTCGCCGATCGAGTAGTTGAGAGGCGTTCCCGCGTGGCCCCAGTGGTAGCGTGCGGCGTGGGCCGCGTGGAGCATCTCGTCGATCTCCTCCTTGCTCCGTCCTTTCAGGTCCAGCAGTGACCAGGTGTAATTGAACAGGTCCGCGGCGATCTTCCGATGCTGGCCTCGCGTAAGGGGGTCGGCCCTGCGACGCATCCCCGACGCAAACGGGGACCCCGATTAGGAACTTTCCTAGACCGAGGCGCCCGGAATCGTCGTCATCGCGCTCGGCCAAGTCCGAGCGTCACCCTTTCTCGAGCCTTCCCGTTCTTCCGAGGGAGACCTGGGGCCGGCCCTTGTAGTCCTTTACCCAGCCGTCGACGATCCGAACCTTCTCCCCCTCGGTGACCAGCTCGACCTCTTCGCCCCAGAGCACCAACGAGATCTCGCCCGTCCCGTCCTTGAGGATCCCGTTCCGAACCTTCTTCCGGCCCCCGGCCCGCTGCTCGACCTCCCGGACGGGCTCGAGCTTCGCAACCGTAGCCTCAAAGGTGGCGACGCGCCCGGGCCGAAGGTCGGAAACGAAGGTCTTCGGAGGAGCGCCCGCTGACATCGACGCCCCCACCCTAGCTTGACGAATAGGCTCTTCGCCCGAGCCGCTCCCGGGTTCCTCGAGTTCGAGCACCGGAGGGCGAGTCGGGTGCGTCGTGCGGGAACCCGAATCTACAGGGAACAGCCGGCGACCGACGCCCCGTACCATCCTCCCGCGATGAGGGTGAGTGTGATGAGCGCGAAGGGTATGATCGTGGCCCAGGCTCCGGTACGGTACAGCAGGGCGCCCAGGAACGCGACCGCGACACCGAACAGGATCAGGGAGTCCCCTCCATTGCACGCTCCGTAGAACACGAAGCCGGCGACGACGAATGCGAGGCAGGCGGTCACCTCGATCGCATCGATGAAGTGCGAGCCGGGCACGAAAGGGAATCGCCTCATCGACATAAATCCCGCGTTCGGTCCCCCCGTCCTCCTCAATTGTCCGAGGCGGTCGGGACCTCCCCTTGAGGTGGTGGTCCGGTCCGGGGCAGTTCGCCGGACCGGCGGGAGATCTCGGCGGTCGGAGGTCTCAGGTCCCTGAACGTGCCCGGCGGCGGGTGGCGATCGCGGGTTCTGTAATGCCCCGGTGAGATGCCTTCGAGGACAAGCGCGACCCGCGGGGGCCCATGGGGACCCGGGTGCCGGTGCGGGCCACGGTCTCCGGCTCGACGCTCCGGTTGATGGTTACCTCGTTGACGATGATCAGCATCTCGAGCGCCATGTCCAGGTTGTACGCGATCCGCTGGGCGGCCACGGCAACCTTCCGGTTCGGGATGCGTCGACAGATCAACTGCCCGAACCCGGCGTCCTTCGGGAGTGCCTCGCCGATCACGTTGAGCGTCGCGTTCGCCTCCACCACGGAAAGGCGGTCGAACGCGTCCATGGTACGCGTCAGGAGGAGCTCGAGCCGCTCGACCCGGGTCACGAGCTCCCGGATCATGGTTCGAGGCAATCGTCGCAACCCGGGAAGATTCTCCTGGAGCTCGGTTCCAATCCCGTGGATGAGGTCACCAGTGACCTCGAGCACCTTGGCGACCAGTCGGTAGCCGATCTGGTAGTGATGGCTCTCGACGTCGATGTTCCGGGCGATTCGGGGACTGTCGGAGGAGAGCAGGAGCTGTCGAACCATCAGGAGGTAGAACCGGTCGATCTCCTCCTCGATGGTCTCGATGAGCTGGAGCTGGGGAGCCTCCCTCCCCGAGAGGGCGGCGCCACAGGCCTCGAGCTCCGTGCGAAGCATCTGGACGACCCGATGGAGAAGGCGGGGAAGCTCGTACTTGCCGGGGTCGATGAAGTTCTGAACCTCCACCATCTCCGGGGTGTCTCCGACCACGGTCATTCCAAGAATCCGGTCGACGAGCCGGTGGATCTCGTTCCGTTGCGCGGCCGTGAGCCCGTTCCGGGCGGTGACGAGGACCTGGTCTTGTCCCGTGATGTAGCTCCCGACGAGGAGCCGAGCGAGCAGGTTCGAGGGGGCCCCGGTGGCATCGATCCGCAACACCTTTTGAATGCGACCCTCGAGGAGCGCCGGTTCGAGGCGCCCTTCTCCGAGCTCATGGGCGGCGAGTGTCATGGACCGTGGAGGAGCCGGGCCGCCCGGTGCGCGGTGAGCCACCGGGACCGTCGTTGGCTCGCGAGAGCCCTCCGAAAGAGCGAGCTCCCCCTCCACGCGTTCGAGAACGGCGTGGACCCGGTCCCTATCGATCGGCTCGCGCGCGGAGTCGATGGTCCTGACCCCCATCGACTTGACCGCCTCGTCGACGTCCGATGAACCCGCGAGCACGACGACGTGGGTCTCTGGCCAGCGTCGGCGGACGGTCCTGAGGAGCTTCATTCCATCGCTTCGGCGTGTGCGGAGCTCCGCGAAGACGAGGTCGAACGGCTCTCCCTCGAGCCGGTCGAGTCCCTCCTTCGCGGAGGCCGCGACGACGGTCGTGTGGCCCAGCTGGACAAGGAGGTCCGACAGGGCCCGGCGGGAACGACCGTCGTCGTCCACGATGAGCAGTCGCACAAACCCGAACCTCCCGCTTCCAAGATAAGGCCTCTCCCGAGTCCCGGCGCCGGTCGCTAAACGTCCTGGAACTCAAGCATCTGGACCCGGGTGTTCTCCAGGCGCTGCCCGATCACCGGCAATAGTCGCTGCAGGAACCGGTAGCCTTCGACCGGCCGCGATTCCAGAGCCTGGCGAAGGACCGTCGCGTCGAGTGAGACAACCCTCGTTTCCTTGACCGCTCTTCCGTCGAACTGCCAGAGGTAGGGGGGACTGATCCATGACCAGCCGAGAACCTCCCCCGGCCCGATCGTTTGGACCGTCCGGCGAATCCCTTCCGACCCGCCGACCTCTACGGCGACCTTGCCGTGGAAGATCAGGTGGAATCGGTCCGCGACCTCGCCCTCCCTGACCAGCAGCTCGCCGGTATCGTAGGTTGTGTCCACTGAACCTTGGCCCGCGGCCTCGATCAGGGCGGGGTTCATCCCGCGGAAGAACGGATGGTCGGAGACCCGAAGCCGAGGCTCCTGCTGTCGAGGGCCCCGGCTCGTGATCACACCGTACCAGACCTCGGAAGTACTCATTGCTCGCTCCGCTACCGTCCGGGTCGTTCGAGGACTCACCACCCCCCGGTGCCCCGCGTCCTGGGGTGGATGGGAGGCACCGGGAGGAGAGCTTCCCCTCCCGAGCCGAGGCGGTCGATCGAATCTCTTCTCGATGCTTCCCTACGGCGCGCTCGCTAGGTGCGCGGGCAGCGTGACGTCCAGATACCACATCGCGGCGAAGCCCGCGAGCGCGATCGCGACCACGAAGATGAGCAGCGGGGTGCTGATGTAGATCGGGAGGTGGAAGGACGGGCGGACGCTCAGGTCCTCATCGGGTGTACCGGATGGTCCCACCGGGACGATCGGCTGGGCGGCCCTGGACGATGCCTGGATCGACGGGTGGCGGCGGGCGAGGGAAGCCCCCGTGCTGAAGGCGAAGGCGGTGCCGTCCGGGTGAGCGAGGAAGTGGTCGGTGACGAGCGTCGCGGGGAACGCGAGGATACCCGCAAGCCCGAAGGCGCCGTAGAGGAGGAACGTCTCGAAGGGGTCCTTCGTCATGTGCAGGATGTAGCCGTTCCACCCATAGGAGATCGTGACGCCGCCCGCGACCAGCGCGAATATGCCAGCGTACTGCAGCTTCGAGGAAGTGGCCATCGTGACGGCCAGCACCACAAGGGTGACCCCGAACAGGAGGTAGATGTCGGTGAACAGGATGTTGTAGCTCCCCGGGAGTGGCCAAGCCTCTTCGGCCCATATGGCCAGCACCGTAGCGACCGCGCCGACGCTGCCGAGGGGGATTGCGCCTGACTTGAGCGCGCTCTTCACTCCGGCGGTGTCGTTGCGACGCATCGCCAGGAAGGCGGCGACGCCCACGTAACCCACGATGACAGCGGCAACGATCAGAAGGGCTTCCTGGAACGCCAAGAAATCGATGAACGCCATGGTTACCACTTCTCCGACACCTTTTGGTCTGTCGGGGGCGTGGAGCGCTTCTCGCTCTCCGCGCGCCGGTACCAGGCCGGTGTTCTTGCCTTTCGTTGCCAGTTCGCTCTGTCGAAGACTCGGAATCCCACCCCGTTTCGCATTGGCTGCCTCTGGACGAGGGAGAGGGCCCGGGGTGTGATGCGGGTACGCTCCCTGCCGTAAGGAGAGTAAGGAGAACGGCGGGGAGGGGTCCGGGCGCACGGCGACCCCGGAACAGACCGTTAATGAGGGCGAAACGATGCGGTCGTGATGCCCCGGGTTCGGAAGGAACGTGGGGAAGCTCCGCCACCGCCCGGGTTCACCCGACGGGTGCAGCGGACCGGCTCCTCGTCACTCTCCATCACCCTCCCCAAGGCGTGGACCGACTCGATGAACCTCCAGACGGGCGATACCCTGAGGTTCCGCGACCTCGGTGGAGGGCGACTCGAGGTCAGCCCCGCGAACGCGGAAGCCCCTTCGGAGCGGCGCCAGAAGCTCCTTCGCATCGACGCGAGCGGCGCCCCACCGAAGCTCCTGGCCCGGCTCCTGATCGGAGCGTACATCACCGGTCAGGACCAGATCATGGTGACCTCTCGGACCGGACTCACTCCCGAGCAACGGCAAGAGGTCCGAAGTACGGTCGCCCACGTCCTCGGCATGACGGTCGTCGAGGAGGAATCCGGGGGTGTCGAGGTACAGAACTTCGTCGACCCGGGCAAGTACCAGTTCCATCGCCTGATGAGCCAGGTCGTCCGCATGCTACGGACCGAGCTCGAAACCTGTCGGGCCGTCCTGACCGGCGGGAATCGCGTCGCGCTCCAGCAGCTCGGACCGATGGAGGACGAGATCGACCGATTCTACCTCCTGATGGTCCGCCAACTGCTGCTCTCCTCGGACGACTTCCAGGTGGCGCGCGACATCGGCGTGGAGAGTCATCATTACCAGATCGGCTACCGGCTCATCGCCAAGGTCCTCGAGGTCACCGGGGACCTGGTCTCGGGGGTCGCCCGCGAACTCGGCGACAACCTTCCTGGCTTCCAGCGCCTGCCGAAGTCGGCAATCTCAGACCTGGTCACCTTAATCGCCCGCGTCGAACGGCTTCTCGACCGAACGATGGACGCCTTCACCCGGCTCTCGGTCGTGGACGCGAACGCGAACCTGAACGAGATCGACGAGACGCTACCGGCCGACTACACCCTGGGGGACTCACTCGCCCGCCACGTTTCCGACCATCGGCTCGCGGTGTCGGCCCAACGGGTCGTCTCGAACCTCCTGATGGTATTGGAAATGCTGGTGATCTTCAACGAGGTGACCATCAACCGGAGCGTCGAGCCGGAGACCGTCGCGAAGACCGACCGACAGGTGACCATGCACTCCCGGGAACCGGGCGAATCCCGGAAGTGACCGACCTCCCTGGTGGGGACACCTTGACTAGCCTGCTCCCGCGGAATTCCACATTCCGCCTCGGGAGGCTCGAGGCTAATGGATTCCGCTATCCGAATCCCGAGCGGGATCTCAATCGTCCGCGAGACCGAGTGGAACGTCCGTCAGCGGCGGGCCCGGTTTCCACCCAAAGGGACCTGGCGGCGGCGGGCGGCAATCCTTCGCTGGCGAGCCTTGTGATGCCGCTTCTTTCCGGCGGCCGACGGGCGTTTCCTCGGGGTCACTGCCATGATCGTATCCTCTCTGACCGGCAGGAAGCGCCACTCCGGGGGATATCATAACGCCGCGGGGCGACGGTGGAGCGCCGTCGTTGAGGGAGCTCGCAGCGTCGGGCCCCGATGTTCGTTGTGCCCTGCCTCGATGCATCGGGTGCCGGGGGAGCTGATCTTCCGCCTACGATTCGCTGGGCCGGCACCCGAGCGCTTATGGAGGCGTACGCTCGCCTAGCAAGGAGATGGACGGCAACCCGCCTCCCCCGGGCCTTCTTGCCTCCACTCGCGAGAAACTGACGCTCCCGGCTCTCTCCCGCCACCTGAGGGCGCCACGAAGGTGGCGTGGAGGTCCCGCGTGGCTCGTCATGATTGCCAACGTCGACGCGGCGAGCATCCTGACCGCGTTGGCTTCTGGGGCGAGCTACCGCTACGACCTCATCTGGTTCCTCGTGGCCCTCACGGTCCCTCTGTTCTTCATCCAGGAGGCTTCGGGCCGCCTCGGTGCCGTCGCAGGCAAAGGGCTCGGAGAACTGGCCCGGGAGCGCTACCCTCCCCGGGTCGCCTCGACCGTCGCCATCTCCATGGCCGCGGGCGACGTCGCGACCTACGTCGCGGAGTACGCCGGCATCGCCCTGGGCCTGAGCCTGTTCGGGGTTCCCCCGATCATCTCCCTCCCCATGGCGTTCCTGGCCCACATCGCGCTGGTTGCCCGCGGGCGCTACGCCTGGGTCGAGCGGGTACTCATCGGCATCTCCGCCGGCGTGATCGTCTCACTGGCGGTCGTGGTCCTCCACCGGGGCCTCCTCCCCTACTCCCCGTTCGGGGTCTCGGCCGCGCCCTCGTTCTTCTTCCTTCTCGCCGCCAACACCGGCGCGGTCGTGATGCCGTTCATGCTGTTCTTCCAATCCTCGGCCACCGCTGCGAAACGCACCTCTGTTTCGATCTCGCGGCAATCGACGTTCCTAGGCGCGATCGTCAGTGAGATCCTCATGATCATCGTGGTCATGATCGGGGCGGGGTTAGGCGGGTCCTTCAGTTTCACGTCCGGGGCCAGTTTCTCCTCCGCCCTGACCTCCGGCCTTGGGCAGTACGGGGCCTATGTCCTGGGCATAGGTCTCGTGGCGGCCGCGTTCCTGGCGCTCGTGGTGATCTCCCTCGGCAGCGCCTGGGGGGTGAGGGAGGCGCTCGGGCTCTCCCCGAAGAGCACGATCTGGATCTATGCGGGAGAGAGTATCCCCGCCGTCCTCGTGCCGCTACTGTTCCCCCAGCTGGTGACGCTCGTTCTCGCACTGATGGTGGCGATGGTCTTCATTCTCGTCGTTCCCGGAATCTTCGTGGGCAAGCTGACTTCGGATTCCCGCGTGATGGGGTCGGAGGCCTCTCGAGGGTTTTGGCGC
>DASWZL010000088.1:0-1699 GCA_036404475.1 Thermoplasmata archaeon | reverse complement strand
GGGAACCCCCAAGGCCATCGTCTCGAGCGTGACCATTCCGAAGGGCCCGGTGGCCTGTCAGGTCTGGAGACCGAGTCGTGATTCCGTCTTCCTTCTAAGAAGACCCCAGGGGCCGCCTTGGAACCGTACTGTCCGTCCTGGTCATCCCGGTGGCGTTGTGCATGGGAGGCCCGTTGTCGATCCAAGACGCGATTGCTCGGCCCTGCATGTGGGCCGGCGGTTGAAGCCCGTACCATCGCAGGAGCGTGGGAGCGACATCCAGGATGGATTCCTCGCGCGATTCCACGCCCGATTGCCCGCCGGGTTCAACGAGGAGATAGAGCCCTTCGAACGAATGGACGGAATCGTCGGGGCCGGTGTCGTTTTCCTCCAGGAACCATTTCTTGTGACCAAGAGTGCCGGCGGAACGCCAGCGCAGGCTCCCAAAATATGCGATCAGGTCGGGTGCATCGCCTCGGACGGACCGGTACAGTTGGTCGGGAGTGAACACCTGGGCCTGCAAGGAACTTCCGTCCGGTCGTCGAACCCGGGAAAGCTTCTCCCTTAGTTCGGCGATCAGTTTTGCGACTCCACCCGGGGCCACCACTCCCTCCTTCTCCCGGCCTGCGATGTTGAGGAAGATTCGCGCGTAGTACCCCCCGGCCCCCCAGGCGCGGGTACGGCTCCAGTCGACGGAAAGCTTCTCGAGAGGGGTCCCGGATATGGTCGCGGGCTGTTTGAGCGTCAGGTACCCCTCGTCCACCAACCATTCGTTGATGCAGAAGCATCCTTCCATGGCCTGGCTTCCGTGGTCGGAGGCGACCAGAATCCGTACGTCCTCCGGCACCAGCTCGAGAAACCGACCTATCTCTTCGTCGAGCGTCCGGTAATACCGATTCGCGAGCTCCCGGAACGCGGGGTTCGCCTCGTACCTCGGGTGTGACTCGTCAAAGTACTTCCAGAACGTGTGGTGAAGCCGGTCGGGCCCAATCTCATGGAGGGCGAAGAAGTCCCACGGCTCCTTCTTCCACAAGTGTCTCGCCACGGCGAAACGATGGCGGGTCATGGTGATCAGCTCCTCGCCTACCTTGGCACGGTCCTCGGCGCGGAACGTGACGTCAAACTCGTAGCTGCCAGCGACCCCGAGGATTTCGTTCTTCAAATCGGTCGGCCGGACGAAGTCCTGCGCGTTTGAGGGGGTGAGGAAGTCCGAGATGTAGACCCCGTTCACCGTGGGCGGAGGATAGCCCGGCGGCATCCCGATGACGCACACCCTGCGACCGTCACGCGAGAGGAGGTCCCAGATCGTCGGGTAGGTGATCATCTGGGGTGTGGGGGTGTACATATCCCAGTACGAGCCCGGACGGCGGTGGCGGAAGCCATAAATGCCGAGAGTCCCGGGATCGACCCCCGTGAACATGACCGCCCACGCGGGGACCGTAATCGGAGGATCGATGGTGCGGAGGACGCCCCGACGTCCCCGTTTCATCAGGGCCCGCATGTTGGGCATCACCCCGAGAAACTTATCGAACAGAAGCTCGGGCGGGATCGAGTCGAGGCCCAGCACCAAGACGCGAGGGCGAAGGTCCGCCATCGCCCGCCGCGACGTATCGGCAGTTAAAAGTTATACCATACGCATGGGTCCGCATCTATGGCAGCCCGCGCCCCCTCTAGGACGCGGATTCCGACCGTGTTCCCAGCCGAAGAACTAATGAAATAC
>DASWZL010000087.1:0-3676 GCA_036404475.1 Thermoplasmata archaeon | reverse complement strand
GATGACGAGATCGGGATACAGGGCTACTGGATTCGCCTCTTTGGAAAGACTTGGAGTCGGAGGCCTAAAGGGATGCTCCGGGTTACGGCAGGTCCGCTCGCGGAAAGGGTCCGCGACCATTCGGCCCGGAGCCTACGCGCGGCGCTATCTGTCGATACGCTCCGCGACACCTAGAGACTGGAACTCGTAGTTCGCCCATAAGGCTTCGCGCCGGAGAGCCTTCACGCTGTGAGCGGTTCGCTCGGGTCCGTCGACCCGCCGCCAGTCTCCATACAATCCATCGGAAAGGTCGCAACGATAGCCGCTGACAGCAACAAGGCCCTTCACGGAATGTAGGACGCCGGCCAGCCGTCGGTGGTCGTCGTCCGTGTACTCGTTCCCGTAGTTCTTACTGTCCCCTCTTGATTCGTGGGGGTAGGGCGGATCGCAGTAGAACAACGTGCTAGGGCTGTCGTACCGGCGAATCAGGTCAAGCGCGTCCTCGCATTCGATTTGGACCCTCGCGAGCCTTTCGACAACAAATGGAAGACCTTCAACACTACCCATCCACCGGCTGATTGCCGCGCTCATGCCGGACCTGCTGTTGGTCCGGCACCTAGCCCACCGACCCGGAGTCGCCGTCTGCGCGAGTCCCGTCCGAGATTGACGAGCGCGAATGAAGAAGCCCCGGGCTGCGTCCAGTCCGATCTGTGGTTCGCTCCTCTGTTTCAGGGCTGCTAGAAACTCTACTCGGCTGAATGGCGTCAGGGCGATTTGCCGAATCAATTCGTCAGGAGACTCCCTTAGTACTCGGAAGAAATTGACGACGCCGCCGTCAACGTCGTTGTAGGTCTCTACCGGCGACGGGGGCCGATTGAGAAGCACGGCTGCGCTACCGCCATAGGGCTCGCAGTAGTGGTGTACGCCCGTAGACGGGAGGAGGGGGAGCAACCAGTCTAGGTGAGTGAACTTCCCACCGTACCATCCGAACGCGATGACCTTGTTTCCCCTTGGAGACCTCGCAGGGATCGACACCGGCAGTTGGCCCCTCCCGATTTGGGCCGTCGATAGGAGGGACGAGTTCGGGGTTACGACGCTCATCGGCGGGGAAGAGACCGCCTGCGAGTTCAACCTTGCGGCCCCCATGAACGGTGAGCGATGGCGACTCGCCATCTAGGCGCCCCCAACGGGTCCCGCCTTTTCCGTCTTCCGTTCCTTTCGCGCCGGCTTGGCCTTTCCTTTCTTCGGAACGTCCCACCACGCGCTCTTGCAGGAAGGGCACACCTTCGGGAGCGTGACCGGCTCCCCACTGTCGAGGGCTTGGCGGGGGGCCCAGAGGTGTCCGCACCGCTCGCACTTGAATCCCGAGAACTCGACCCGGCCCATACGAAAGGGTGAGGCACCCACTCCTATATTAGTCGAACTATCCGGTGCGAAATAGGGGTGTATGAGCCTAGGTTAGAACCCCTTAAATACACCTATGAGTATACTACTATGAGGTAAGATATGGCTGCGACAGAACCTTGGAAGGATGCCCGAACCCCCGCCCTTGCGATAGTGGCCCGTGGCGACCAGATCGAGTCGGTCGCGCCGAGGGTCTACATGGTCCGGTCGCAGAGCCACCCCGAGACGGTCTACCGGGTCCGGTGCGAGCGGGGCCGGTGGACGTGCGAGTGCCGCTTCCACATCGAGACCGAGGGCTCGGCGTGCGTTCACATCCTCGCGGTCAAGTTCCGGGAGGGGTTCGGGGAGACGGCGAAGACGCTCCCAGAGCCCAAGCAGTCGTGTCCCTCGTGCCGCTCCGGGAACGTTGTCGGGGACGGCAAGCGGCTCAACAAGAGCGGCGCGGTATCCAAGTTCAAGTGCCGTGCGTGCGGCGCGTGCTTCTCCGGTAGGGAGGGGTTCCACAACCGGCGGTCGGACCCCGAGATGATCGCCAAGGCGCTCGACCTCTACTTCCGGGGCGTGTCCTTCCGTCAGGTCGCCCAGCACTTCGCCCAGGCGTACGGCCTCAAGCTCTCCCCGATGACGGTCTACCGCTGGGTCACGCACTACTCGGCCCTCGCCGCCGAGTGGATGGCGAAGCAGGGAGCGAATGTCGGAGAGACGTGGCACGTCGATGAGCGGGTCGTGAACGTGAACGGCGAACACGCCTACCTCTGGAATGTGATGGACTCGGACACCCGGTTCCTCCTCGCCTCGCGCATCAGCAAGGGCAGGGGAGTCCCGGAGGCCCGGGCCGCCTTCCAAGAGGCGAAGGCCGGGACCGAGGTTCGGCCGATGGAGATTCGGTCGGACGGGCTCGCGGTCTACCCGGAGGCCATCAAGAAGGAGTTCATGCGCCGAAGGCTTCCGACCGACCCGCCGCGCGATATGAAGCACGCCCACTTCTCGTACTTCACCCCGCACCGGGTCGTCCCCTCGATCCGCGCCCCCGAGTCCAACAACATCCTCGAACGGCTCAACGGGACCTCGAAGGACAGGACCAAGACCATGAGGGCCTACGACAACGAGGATGGCGCGGAGGCCCTTTCGCTAGGGTGGAAGGTCCACTACAACATGATCCGCGACCACCTTGCGCTCGGAACCACCCCGGGGGTCGCAGCCGGGATCGCCCCGCTGCCGGGGTTCCGGTGGAGAGCGATTCTCGACCTCGCCGTACGCCGGGAGATTGAAGCCGCCCCGGGGGCCGACTAAGAGGCTGACCACGCCAAGTAACGGGAGGAACGTTAACTGCGTTACAGCACGGTGAGAACGTTACTTTGATATGGGCAGACGAAAAGTTAAACGGTAGAGCGGGGTGGGGGGGTTCGCTTATGGTTGCACCTGAAGAGGAGTACTCTGACCTTCGAGTCCGGAAGGTCGGAATTCTCCAAGGAAAGGCTCGGGAGGCCGCGCAGAGGGCCGGGGCTAATGAAGATGACCTCGTCATTCTCAAGACCTCTCGCTATCACTCCCAGCCTTCGTACGAGGCCGAGAAGATCGTGGGCGACCCGACCACGTATCTGACGCGCCCCAAGAGACCGGGGTAGGTCAGCCTAGCGGATGGAGGCAACCAGTTCGAACGAGCTGGAACGGCGAAGGTTCAAACTCGTTCTCCCGAAAACGTTCTTCGACCAGGCGTTCCTCGTTCCCCACGACAGCACCGTCCACGGATTCAAGGCTTCGAACTGCTACCACTTCATCGCCAACCTCGTAATCGAGGTAACGGCTTGCCTTCCCGAGAACTCGCTCATGGCCGCCACGACACAACGGGCCTGGGATGAGTTCAGCACCAAGGTACGCGGGCGTCAGTTTAGCCTCGGCGGGGAAGGGCTGCTCACCGTGTTCCAGAACCTCGTCGTCGTGATCCCAACGGAGAATTGGGGCGCTTTGGACGATATCGAGTCCATGATTGCCCTCGCCGACCGGCTCTACGCCACATCGAGCCTAGACCCTCTCATCGTGGTGAACGAGGAAAGCGTCAATAACTACCGCGAGGCCGCTGCTCGATACTATGGCAAGGCCCCTGCCCAGATGAACCCGCTCGACGTACCGTTCAAGATTTACAACCCGATTGAGACCAAGGCTCACCTCCAAGCCATCTTCCCGCAAGAAGCGAAAGACGTTCTCAAGAAGACCGTCCCGCCGTACAATATCTTCTAATCGAGGACGGAGCCAGGGCGACGCGGACTCCCGGATTCCGGGGGTGGGGAGC
>DASWZL010000086.1:0-11969 GCA_036404475.1 Thermoplasmata archaeon | reverse complement strand
GAAGTCGCTGCGTCCGGTCGCGACGACCGCCGCGCCGGCCGCCCGGGCCACCTCCGGCCAGATCTCGGGCACCGGGTTCGCGAGCGCGAAGACGATCGGGTCCTTCGCCATCGAGCGGACGTGCTCGGGGCGGATCGTGCCCGGTTTCGGCGTGGAGGCCGCCAGCAGGACGTCCGCTCCCTCGAGCGCCGCCGCTAGGTCCCCCGTGCGACCGCCGCCGTTCGTCGCGAGCGCGATACGGTACTTCCACGGGTTGCGCAGCTCGAGCTCGTCCAGGTCCTCCCGCTCGGCATGGAGGATCCCCTTCTGGTCGACGAGCGTGAGCTGGCGCGCGGGGTGGCCGAGCGCGAGCAGCAGGCGAGCGGTCACGAGGTTCGCCGCGCCGGCCCCCAAGAGGACCGTCCGCACCGTTCGGACCGATCGGTGTGTGAGCTCCAGGGCGTTCAGGAGGCCGGCGACCGTCGCGGCCGCGGTTCCGAGCTGGTCGTCGTGCCAGACCGGGATCGAGAGCCGCTTCGAGAGCTCCTCGAGGATGCCGAAGCATTTCGGGGACGCGATGTCCTCGAGGTTGATACCGCCGAACGCGGGCGCCATCGCCTCGACCGTCGCGATGAACTGTTCGGGCGACGCTACCTGAATCGGGATCGGGATCGCGTCGACGCCCCCGAGGACCTTGAACAAGAGTGCTTTGCCCTCCATGACGGGGAGCGCGGCTTGGGGACCTATGTCACCGAGCCCGAGCACGCGAGAACCATCCGTGACGATCGCGATCGTGTTCCAGCGTCCCGTGAGGTCGAACGAGCTATCGGGGTCGTCCTGGATCGCGCGCGAGACCGCGGCCACCCCGGGCGTGTACCACAGGGCGAAGTCCTGAAGGGAGCGGACGGGCACCTTGGGCACCGTCTCGATCTTGCCGCCGAAGTAGCGGGAGAGCTCGACCGAGCGCTTCCCCAAGAGGTCCGTCTGGTCCTCGCTTCGCTCGGTCCTGGTGGCTACGTTCCGGGCGTTCCGCCGAGCCGCTCGGTCGGGGTCGACCCGAGAGGGAGAGCTCTGGGTCATCGACGGGCGTGGACCCGACCTCGGTTTATTAGCCCTATGGCGAAGTCGTGCGGAACGTTCGGCAATCGACGGACCCGGGAGCCGCGGCCCGCGGTTTCCCACCCCGCGCCGGAACCTGCGCGGAACGGTCAGGGCGATGGTGCCCCTCGGCCGATGGGCGCGTCGCCCCCGTCCCTCCCGCACCCGTTCGTCCGGTACCTGACGGAAGGCGGGCCGCCGAGACCGACCGACCTCCACCGGATCGTGCGGACGAACCTCGAAGGGGAGGGCGTGGTGGATTGTCCCCCGCGCAACCGCGTTTCTTCGCCTGCACCTTCCCGGAAATTCGTCAGCTTTAAGCCCCTCCCCGGGTCAGGAGGCCGATGATCGTTCGCACCGGCCTCACCGGGCCGTTCCCCCGCTCCGAGACGTTGGTGACCGCGACCCGAGACCTCGACCGGGGTCGGACGACCGCGGAAGCGGTCGAGGAACTGTTCGCGAAGACGGAAGAGGAGGTCGTCGCGCTCGAGCATCGCCTCGGATTCGACGAGCGGACCGCGGGGTACCTCCGCTGGCCGGACCTCTTCCGACCCATCGCCGAAACGTGGGAGGGATTCACCGTCGGTCCGCTCACCCGGTGGCTCGAGACGAACACGTTCTACCGGCAGCCGATCCTCCTCGCTCCGCCCGGCCGGACCCCGGGCGCCATCGCGGCCCGGCTCCCTCTCCCCCTCCAACGCTCGCCCCAAACGGCCCGCGTCCTGCTCCCGGGTCCGTACTCGTTCTCCGAGATGCTCGACAACCGCTCGGGCGAGACCGACCCCGCGCTCATCCACCGGCTCGGGCGGCTTCTCGGCGACGAGGTGAAGGAGCTCCGGGGGCGGGGATTCACGACGTTCCTCTTCTCGGAACCCCAGCTCGTCGTCCGTCCCCCCGAAGGCCCGCGCGCCGAGGCGGTGGTCGCCGGCTACCGCGCGGTCGAGGCCGCGCTGGACGGCGGGACGTCCATCGTCTGGACGTACGGCGCCGACGCGCGCCCGGCGTTCCCGTTGCTGGACCGACTCCCCGTGTCGGTGGTCGGGGTCGACCTCGCCGAGACGGAGGTCGACCAGCTCCCGGTCGGACCCTCGCGCATCGGATTGGGGCTCGGGGTCGTCGACCCGCGCACGACCCTCGAAGAGGACCCCGCGGAGGTCGCGCGCGTCGTTCGCGCGGCACACGCGCGCCGAAGGCCAAGCGCCGTCTGGCTCGGCCCCGGCGCTCCGCTCGACCTCCTCCCGTGGGAGCCGGCGACGCGGAAGCTCCACGTCCTTCCGGCGGTCCGCCGGGCGCTCTCGGAGGGGTCCGCGTGACGCGCGGGCTCTTCCCGACACAGGAGATCGGAAGCCTCGCGAAGCCGCGGTGGCAAATCCTCGGGCAGCGCTCGGAGCCGCTCGACGAGAGCGCGAAGGAGGAGCTGCGGAGCTGGGACGCGCGGGTCGGGTTCGCGACCGAAGTCCCCGAGGTCCGCGACGCGCTGCTCGAAGGCCGGCCGAGGGACGCGAGCCCCGAGGCGGTCCGGGACCTGGGCGCCCTCTTTGGCCTCCGATTCCTCGAGACGGCCGGGCTCGACCGGGTCTACGACGGGGAAGCCCGACGCATCGAGATGTACGAGTACCCGATCCGCCAGATGCGAGGCTTCCGCTTCGGAGGCCATGTCCGATCGTTCGACAACAAGTACTACCTCAAGGCGGCCGTGACGGACGAGGTCCGCCTCGACCGGCCGTACCACGTCGAGGAGTTCGAGTTCGTGAAGCGTCACGCGCGCGCGGAGCCGAAGCTACCGGTCACGGGCCCGTACACCCTCGCCGATTGGTCGTACAACGAGTACTATCTCGCCCGTCAACCCGGTTGGAAGGGCCGGGCCGCGCGACGGGCCGCGCAGCAGGAGTTCGTGGTCGACCTCGCCCGTCGGGCGGTCCGGCCCACGTTGAGTGCGCTCATCGACCGCGGGTGCCGGGTGATCCAGATCGACGAGCCGGCCGCGGGCACCCACCCGGACGAGGCCGCGATCGTGGTCGACGGGTTCAATGCCGCGACGGAAGGCCTGGACGCCGAGTTCACGATGCACATCTGCTACTCGAACTACGCGGACCTCCTGCCGACGCTCCTCGAGGCGAAGCGGTGCCAACAGTGGGCATGGGAGTTCGCGAACCGCGACACCCAAGGGCACGACGGCTACGCGGTCCTGAAGGTACTCGCGGAGTACGGCGACCGGCGGGATGTGGGCCTCGGTGCTGTCGACGTTCACCGGGACGCGGTCGAGACACCCGAGGTCGTCGCCGACCGGATCGGCCGGGCCGCGAAGTACCTCGGGGACCCGCACCGGATCTGGGTGAACCCGGACTGCGGCCTCCGTACCCGCAGCCTCACGGTCGCCCGCGCGAAGCTCGAGTCGGTCGTGAAGGGCGCGGCGCTCGCCCGCGCCGAGTTCGAGAACCCGCGGCGCTAGCCGCTCAGGGACCCGATAGGACCTCGGCACCGGTCGGTCCGACGAGGACCGTGTGCTCGGCCTGGGCGACCATGCCGTGACCGCGCTCGACGAACACCGGGTACGACTGGAGCCTCCGGCGGATCCGTCCGAGCGCGCTCACCTCTTCGGGCGCGACGACCCAGCGGGCGGTGAACGGAAGGGTTCGGAACCGAGCGAACATCGCGGCGAGCGCGGGGTCGGACCCTCCCGGGTCGTTGCGGAACCGGACGATGTTCCCGAACGGGCCGTTCCCGATCTCGCCCGCCCCGTTGGTCGCGAACGGCTCGATCGCGATCACCTCGCCCTCCTCGAAGGACGCGGCGCTCGCCCCCGGGACGTTCGGGACCGACTTGCCGGCGTGCAGAAGGTACCGCTCGATGGAGTGGCCCGTGAGGTTCGAGACCGGCTTCAGACCCCGGGCGCGGATCGCTCGGGCGATCGCGCTCGACGCGTCGTCGACCTTCGCCCCCGGCCGCACGCGAGCGATCCCCGCCTCCCGGCCCTCCCGGGCGGCGCGGATCAGGTGGTCGTACCGGTGCGTACCGCCGACCTCGACCGAGTCGGCCGTGTCCGCGATCGCCCCGTCCAGGTGGGCTCCGACGTCGACCTTGAGGAGGTCCCCCTCCTCGAGCGAGGTCGTATCCTCGGGAGCCGGTGTGAAGTGGGCCGCCTCGTCGTTGCGCGAAAGGTTCGCCGGGAACGCCGGCGCCGCCCCCTCCGACCGGATGTACGTCTCGATCGCCTCTGCCACGTCCTTCAATCGCGCGCCCGGGACGGCGAGGCGGAGCCCGAGCTCCCGGGCCTTCGCCGCGATCCGGGCGGCCTCGCGCCAACGGTCTAGGTCCGGAGGGTATCGTGCCATGTCGTTCGCTCAGCTCCTCACGATCTCGCGCGGTTCGGGTCCGAGGAGGTCGACCAAGGTCGAGGGCTTCCCCGAACCGTGAGGGACCGCCGGTAGGTAGACGCTCACCGCGCCGCCGAGCGCCCGACGCGCCTCGGCGACCGTGCGGGCCGGCGGGGCGCCGTGCCGGTTCGCGGAGGTGGCGGTGATCGGCCCGGCCTCCCGGGCGAGCTGTCGCGCCACCGGGTGGTCCGGCACACGGAACCCAATCATCGCCCGGCCTCCCACGTTCGGCGCGAACCGGCGACGCGCCTCGAGGGAGGGGGGAAGAAGGACCGTGAACGGCCCGGGAAGGTGGCGACGCAGGAAGCGGCGCGCGGCCGGTGAGACGAGCGCATACCGTTCGACCTCCTCGGTCGAGCTCACGCAGACCGAGATCGGCTGGGACGGGGAGCGGCCCTTCGCCGCGACGAGCTTCCCCACGGCGCCGCGGTGGCTCGCGAGCGCGCCCAACCCAAGGAGGGTGTCCGTCGGGTACACGACGAGCCGGCCCCGTCGGAGCGCCTTCGCGGCGTCCGAGAGCGCGGCCTCCATCGGCCTCTAGAAGTATTCCTCGCCGACGCGCGAGTAGGCGAGGTACTCGTCCGGGGTGAAGTAGAGCGCGAGCTCTCGCGCGGCCGACTCGGCCGAGTCGGAGGCATGGAGAAGGTTCGGAGTGATCGCGAGGGCGAGGTCCCCACGGACGGTCCCCGGGGCCGCGGTCTGCGGGTTGGTCGTGCCCGTGAGGAGCCGAACGACGGCGATCGCCGAGCGGCCTTCGAGCGCGAGCGCGACCACCGGTCCGGACGTGATGTGCTGGACGAGCGCCGGGTAGAACGGCTTGCCCTGGTGCTCGGCGTAGTGACGCTGCGCGAGCTCGGGGGTCACCCGGAGCATCTTCGCGGCCACGACCTTGAGACCCTTCCGCTCGAAGCGGGTGAGGATCTCCCCGATCATGCCCCGGCGCACTCCGTCCGGCTTCACGAGAGCAAAGGTCCGCTCGACAGTCCCTTCGGCCATCGGCCCGCCGAGCCCGACCGGGGGTTAAGGTTTCGCGCCCGCGCTCCCCCGGCTCCTCCCGGGCCAACGGCCGCCCCGAGGAGGACGGCCTCACGCGACCCGGGCGTCGCACGCTGCGAACCACGGGCACCGAGCGCACCGGGCCCGGGACGGTGTGGCCCGTCCGTCGTACGGCCGTAGGAGCTCGGCCCGGACCGACAAAAGCTCGTCCCGGGCGCGGTCGTCCCAGCGGACCCGAAACTCCCCGTCCGAGTAGCGAAGCACCCCGTACGGAGGGGCGGCCCCGGTCGCCTCTTCGACGAGCAGGCAGTACGCCCGGACCTGCACCACATGCGAGGGAGTGGGGCCTCGCGGCGGCGTCGACCGGCTCTTGAATTCGACCGGGACGACCCGACCGTCCCGAAGGCGGCGAAGCTCGTCCGGCCGCCCCACGAGACCGTACCGTTCGGATCGGAGCGTCGTCGGGCGGCCGGCGTCGACCGCGACCAGTCGGCCGCGGGCGCTGTCGTCCCGGCGCTGGGAGAGCGCGCGGAGCGCCCACGCCGCGAGAGCGACGCCGACGACCGCCACGACCCCCGCGACGACGACCGGGACCGTCAGGGACGAAAGATCCACCATACCCCCAGTGCGGCCAACGCGAGGCCGAGGAGGAGAACTCCCCAGTACGTTCCCCCGCGTTCGGCGCGATGCCGCTCGGCGGTCAAGATGCGGTCATGGTACCGGACCCCGCCGAGAGCGCTCCGTCGGGAGGAGCGGCTCGGGCCCTCGGAGGGAGGATGATGCCGGTACCAGTGAGAGCGGGGGCAATAGACGTAATCGGCGAGGTCGGACGGAGAGGTCCAGCGCTCGTCGGATCCCATGCGGCGGGACGCGGCCCCCGCGAGGGTTTACCGATTCCGGTGCACGCGCACTGGGCGGTCGGTGGGCACGCTCACTCGGGGGCCGCGGGTTCGGCCTTCTTCCGGGGGCGCCGGGGCTTCGTCGCGGGCGCGGGGGAAGGGGTCGTCGGCTCGGGGCTCGGAGCGGTCTCCTTCGGAGCAGGCTCGACCGCAGCCGAGGGGGACGGCTCGGCGGTCGGTGCCGCCGGGGGGGCCGGGACCGCGGGGCGGCGGGCGCCCGGGCGGGTTCGACCGGCCTTCGGGCCCGGCGCGGCGGCGGGGGCCCTCTGGGCGGAAGAACGGTCCGCGGCGCGTTTCAATTCGTGCGCGCGGGTCCACTTGAAGCGGTGGCCGACGCGGTGGAGATGGAGCTGCTGCTTGCGGCACGAGGAGGTGCAGAAGTGGAAGACGGTGCCGTCCCGCTTCACGAACATCATGCCGGTGCCCGGTTCGATCTCCTGGGCACAGAACGAGCATTGACGCTTGACGACCATCGATGCCCCTCGCTACCGGACGGAGAGCTTGCGCGCCTCGCGCGCCGTCTCCCGGAGGATCAGGACGTCCCCGAGGCGGATCGGGCCGGCGACGTTGCGGGTGATGATCTTGCCGCGGTCACGGCCGGCGAGCACGCGCACCTTCACCTGCGTCGCCTCCCCGGCCATGCCGGTGCGGCCGACGAGCTCGACGACCTCGGCCGGCGAGCCCTTCTCTTCCGCCATCGTTCCCTCGCGCCCGCCGTGCTGCTACCGGCTCACTTCTTGAGGGTCGAGAACGCGGCGGAGAGCTCCTCGAGCAGGGCGCGGGCCTCGCCCGGCTCCACGACCGCCACGCTCGCGGCGGACTTCGAGAGGCCGGCCGACTGGCCGAGCCGCTGCTTCTTCGGGACGTAGAGGTACGGGATCCGCTTCTCCTCGCAGAGCATCGGGACATGGACGAGGATCTCGACCGGGTCGACGTCCTCGGCCATGATCACGAGCTTCGCCTCGGAGCGCTCGCTCGACTTCGTCACTTCGTTCGTGCCGACCCGGACCTTTCCGGTCTCGCTCGCCACTTGGACGAGCTGGAGGGCCTTGTCGGCGAGGTCGCTCGGGGTCTCGAATCGCACGTAGATCGGTCGCGCCATGGTTCCTCGCGTCAGCGGAACCCCCGGATCGGGGGGTCCTCGGCTCACGGGTGGGGCCGGCTACGGGCTGCGCTATTTAACTCTGCGCTGCGCGCGGCCCCTTCGGGCTCCCCAGTTCGGAAAGGAACGCGAGCGTCCGGCGCCACGCCTCCGCGGCCGCGCGAGGGTCGTGCCCTTCCCATCCCGGACGATGGAACGCGTGGCGGACCCCGGGGTACAGTTCGACCGAGACCCGCTTCTTCGCGCGGTTCGCGGCGGGCAGGAGCTCCTCGAGCGCCCACGGGGTGATCCGTTCGTCCTCGGAGCCCAGGAGGACGAGGACCGGACCGCGGAGTCCCGCCACCTCTTCGGCCCGGTCGATCTTGCCGTAGAAATCGACCGCGAAATCGAACGGGAGGTGACAGGCGCCGAGGAGAGCGTATCCGCCGCCCATGCAGAAGCCGAGGGTCCCCACCCGCGCCGGACCGGTGAGACGCGCGCCGAGCGCGACCCGACCTTCCTCGAGGGCGTCGAGGACGCCCTCGTCCGTGACGGTGCCGGCGAGGCCCATCCCTTCCTCCAAGGTCGTCGGGACCTTCCCTCCGAACAGGTCGACCGCCGCGCTCGGGATCCCCACCGCCCGGAGCGCCTCCGCGACCGAACGGATGTAGGGGCCCCGTCCGTAGATGTCGTGGACGAGCACGACCCCGAGCGTTCCGCCGGTCCCCGACAGTTCCGGAGGACTCTTCGGGAGGACCATGCGTGACCGCTCCGAGAAGCCCCGCGCCCGCTCTCTCACGGGCTGGGGGAGGGGGGGCTCGCGAACGAGGCCGGAGAGAACTCGCGGTGGGCCGCGAAGTAGCGTCGGGCCGGGTCGACGAGCCGGTCGAGCGCCTCGGTGACCGCTCCCTTGAGGTCCTGGGGATGAAGAAGGCCGGCGGCCCAGCTCGTGAGGAACTCCTTCTCGGTCGTGAACTCGAGCGGGCCCCCGTACTTCGCCGGCCGCTCGACCCGAAGGCGACCCTCCCACGGCATCACGATGTAACGCACGATTTCGACGATCGGGTTCCCGTCGACCTCCTTCGCGGGGCAGAACGCGCCCTGGACCCGCTCCGCGATGACCTCCCGTTCCGCCGGGATGGGGATGGCGGACCCCGGGTCGGACTTCGACATCTTCCGTTCGACCGTTCCGTCGGCCGGGTTCATCCGGCCCCCGCCCTTCAGCGACGAGAGCAGAGGGGTGTGGACCGCCGTCGGCACCGACCAGTGGTAGTGGTGGGCCACCTCGCGGGCGAGCACGTGGCCCCGGCGCTGGTCCATGCCGCCGTAGGCGATGTCGGCCGGGAGCTCGAAGATGTCGGCGACCTGCATCGCTGGATAGTACAGCCAGGAGGTGTCGAGGGTCGACTCCTCCTCGCCCCGCCCCATGATCGACATCGCGCGCTTCGTCCGCGCGAGGCTGGTCGCCTTCGCGACCCGCACGACCCTCGCCCAGTAGTCGGCGGAACCGGTGAGCTCGTGCGACCAGCGGAAACGAACGCGCTCCGGGTCGGCGCCGAGCGCGGAGAACGTCGCGTGCATGTACCGTCCCGCCGCGGTGATGCGGTCGAGGTCGCCGCCGAGCTTGCCGTTGATCCAGGCGTGCCAATCGGCGAGGAAGATCGTGACGTCACAGCCGGCCTCCGCGAGGTCGAGGACCTTGCGCGTCGTGATCAGGTGAGCGACCGTGAGGGACCCCGACGGCTCGAACCCGATGTAGGCCCGCGGGTGGGCCGTCGAGGCGAGGAGGGCGCGCACCTCCGCTTCGGTGACGACTTCTTCGGTGTGCCGCACGACCCGGGCCAGGCGCTCGTCGAGGTCCATCGCCGAGGAGGAAGGCCGGCCGTATTTATCCGATAGAGGCCGGCGACGCGCCGGCGGAAGCGGTCGGTTCGTGGGCGCCCGGACTTATTAAGACCCCCCGAGCTGCTAGTAATTACCCCCCGCCCATGGACGAAACGACCGAGACCGGCGCGCCGGTAGCATCGCCCGCCGCCGCCCCGGCCGAGGAGCTCGCCCGTGCCCTCGGGGTCAGCCTCGACACGGCCGAACGGCTCGTCAAGGCCGGTCACACCACCGTCTCAGCGGCTCGGGAGCTGTCGGTCGAGGCCCTCACCGTACTCGGTATCTCCGCCGAGGAGGCGGCCCGGTTCCGTGCCGCCCCCCCGGAGCCAACCCCCGAGGCGGGACCGGAGCCGGAACCGGGGCCCAGCCCTGCTCCGCCGGACTCGGACCAGATCGTCGAACGATGGGCCGGCACGGTCCGTCGCCCCGACCGGACGCGCCGCCGACGGCCCGCGGTCGCTCCGAAGGAGTCGGCCGAGGTCCTGAGGAAGTGGGTCGACGGCGACGACCGAGCGATGGAGGACTGGATCCACGCCTCCGAGACCGACCGGTTGGTGCCCGCGACCCCGCTCGTCAGCCCCCCCGCACCGGGTCCGGCCGAAGGTCCCGCCCCTCCTACCTCCGCCGAGGCCGCGGCGACTGCGCCGGTCCTGGCGCGGGAGGAAACAGTCGTGCGGTGGCTCACCGGGCTTCTCGACCGCGTCAAGAGCGACCAGTTCGACCCGTCGACGATGATCCAGGAGGCCCAGGACCTCCAGCGTCAGCTGTTCGACGAGCGGACGAAGCGCAAGCAGCTCGAGGACGAGGTCGAGCACGTGAAGCGCGGCTCGATCGCCGTCATCAAGTACGTCCGCTCGCACGAGGCAAAGGAGCGGGAGCTCGCGCTGCGCTCCAAGGACGACGAGATCGCCGAGCTCAAGCTCCGCCTCCTCGCCCTCGAAGGGGTGGACGGGGAGCGGGCGCCCTCCCCCGCCGCGTCGGTGGACCCCCATACCGAGACCTCGACGGCCAGCGTCACCGCGGCCGACGCGGTCGAGCAGGCGACCCGCGAGCTCGACCAGCGCCTGCGCGAGGAGTTCGCGCAGCGCGAGCACGAGTACATCGAGCGGGAGACGGAGCTCCGCCGTCGCATCGTGCAGCTCGAAGGCGACGTCCGCAGCCTCTCGAGCCAGACCGAGCGGGCCCGGGACCGGGAGTCGATCCTGTCGAAGGAACGGGGTCCGGTCGCGGAGGACCTCACCCGCCGTCTCGAGGAGGTCCACCAGCAGGAGCGGGACCTGGTCGCCCGCGAGAACGAGCTGAGGACCCGCTTCGAGGAGATCCGGATCAACGCCGAGGAGAACGAACGCCGGCGCGGGCTCCTCGAGTTCAAGGAAGGGGAGCTCGCCGCGTTCGACCAGCAGCTGCAGACGCGCCGCCAAGCGCTCGACATCCAGTCTCGCCGTATCGAGGAACAACGGCGCGAGATCGGTCCGCCCGGCTCGGCGCCGAGCGACGAGGCCCGTCGCGTGGAGGACCTCCGCCACCAGCTCTCGCAGAAGGAATCCGAGCTCCGCGCCCGCGAGGGGCAGCTGGCCCAACGGCTCCAGGAGCTCGAGCGGATGAGCGGCGCTACCGCCGAGGCGGAAGCGAACAAGATGCAGGCCGAGGCGGTCGCGACGGTCGCCGAGACGAAGGTGAAGAGCGGGATCCGGCGCCTGGACGACCTGCTCTATGGTGGTTTCCCCGTCGGCTCGCAGATCCTCGTCAACGGACCGGCGCATACCGGCAAGGACGTGCTCGCTCGCCTCTTCTCGGCCGAGGGGCTCCGGCTCGGGATCCCGTCGATCTGGGTCGTGACCGACAAGACCTACCTCCAGGTCCGCGAGGACCTCGCTGGCCTCTTCCCCGGGTTCGCGGAGGCCGAGAAGAAGGGGATGGTCCGGTACGCCGACCTGTACTCCCGCGCGGTCGGCGCCACGCCGACCGGCGTCGGCGTGCGGTTCCTTTCCGCCACGGACAAGAACGTCCTCGACCAGCTTTCCGAGACCGTCCGGTCCTACGCGGAGGAGCTCAAGGAGAAGTTCCCGGCGTACCGGCTCATCTTCGAGTCGGTCTCGACCGTCACGGCCTACCTCGACACGGCCGCGACCTTCCGGTTCCTCCAGCCGTTCGTCGGGCGCCGGAAGATCGACGGGGCCGTGAGCTACTACATGCTCGACAGCGGCATGCACACCCAGAGCGACCTCGAGACGCTCGAGCACATGGTCGACGGCTCGATCAACCTCAAGGTGGAGCAGATGAAGACGCTCCTCGCCATCAAGGGGATCGGGGAAGCGCAGGCGCGTTCGTGGGTCGGCTACTCGTTCACGAAGCGCTCGTTCAACCTCGGGTCGTTCTCCCTCGAACACATCCGATAGATCGACCCGGCTCCGACCCACGAGCTCCCGTCTTCGGCGCGCGGCTCCTCGGCGAGGCACGAAGGGGTCCGTTGGACCTAGCCAAGAGATATGTACGAGCCCCGGCGTCGTCTCTTCGCTAGGCTAGACCGGGGGGTTGGGCGTCCCCTTACACACCGAAACCGTCCTTAGCGGGGGTGACAGGCAGGAGCGACGTTCGGACGAACTGTGCGTCTCGTGGCGCCTCGCAGACGCTCTGTTCCGCCGGGCCGCGGGT
>DASWZL010000085.1:0-1614 GCA_036404475.1 Thermoplasmata archaeon | reverse complement strand
CCAGCGGAGCTCGCGGGGCCCTTCTTTGGTGATGGGTCCGAGGTGAAGGACGTTAGCGGACTGGTGGACCCGCGGGGCCAGTCCGGCGTAGGAGACCAGATGATCGCTGTCGGGGAATCGCGTTACATCACCAATGAGCGCGACGACGGTGAGGGCGGTGTAGTAGCCCACCCCGGGGATGGTGGCGAGGAGCGGCGCCTGCGACTCCTCGGTGAACTTGGGGAGCAGGACCGTCTTGTTGTACGTGTCGATCGTCGTCTCGGTCTGTTCCATGAGGTCGAGGCGAGCGATCACACGAGGGTTGTCGGCGAACTGGTCGCGGACCCACGCGCGACCCTTCTTCGAGCGCAGCACTCCGTCCTCGTAGGCGATCCCCTTGCGGATCATCTCGGCGTAGATCTGGTTCTTGAGTTCGGTCGAGATGTCGCGGAGGCCCCGTCGGGCGCGGACATCCTTGCGCAGCTCGCGCACTTCCTCGTCGCCCACCCAGGCCTCCGGGATGAGGTTCGTTCGGAGCAAATGGGCGAGGGTAGTAGCGTCTACGGTGTCGGTCTTCACGCGAGCCTGGGCGATTGCCTTGACCTGAGCCGGGCTCGCGAGACAGACGTCGAGTCCGAGGTCGTCGAGGGTCTCGTAGACGAACTCCCAGATCGTGTTGGACTCGACGACCGCCTGGGCATCCCGATAGCGTTCGAAGAACGCGGTGAGGTGCTCCGTGTCGGTCGGGATCCTGGCACGTTCGACGATCGCTCCCTGCTCATCCATCACCGTGGTCTGACAGAACCCGCGGTGGACGTCCACTCCGGCGTACATCCTCATGCCCCCGTTCCTCACTGGGGCGGGGAGCCTTCAGCATGTCATCATCGGCCGGGCGCGCCGGTCGAGGAGGTGGGGGGTACACGACTTTACCGGAACCGGGGGTGTCGCAGTTCGTGACCGGTGCTCCCTTGAGTGGACCGGAAGGACATCGCCCCAGGCAGGTTTTCACATGGGTGGTGCGATTCAGGGAGCCAACGGCTTTGACATCATCATAGCCATTTCCGTGTACCCTAGCTTGGCGTAGAGCCTTCTCGCTCCGGGGTTGTCGCCAAAGACCTGAAGTGAAAGTCGCTGGACACCTTTCTGTCGGGCAACTTCCTCGATTAGACGCATGGCCTCTTGGGCGTAACCTCGCCGTCGGAAGGGTTCGAAGACGAGAAGGTCGTAGACGAAACCACCGCGCGGCTGAACCGCGAACCAGATCGCTCCGACCTTCTCTTCGGTGGGACCTGAGTGGATCGTGAAGAAGAAGTGATTCGGAGTCTCCCGGCCCGCCGGAAGGAGCCCTTGAACCTCCTTCCGGGCCTCGGCCAACCCTTCTTGCGAATTCCATCGGCCCGCCCTGACGTTGTCTTGTGCGTACGCCCGGATTAACCGGTCCATGTACGGATCGAAATCGGCCGCATCCATCGGATCAAGGCGGACCATGTAGACTCCACGCTCCGCGCGACTTGAAGAATATGGTTCAGGGCTGCCATCTTCGACCTCAGCGCGCCCCCGCGCGCTCCTCGCGGTCGGTCACCTATGCTGAAGGCTCCTCGCTGCGGTTTCCGCTACATCGTCGTCCCTCTTGAC
>DASWZL010000084.1:0-2408 GCA_036404475.1 Thermoplasmata archaeon | reverse complement strand
GGAGTTGGTGGGCAAGGTGTGATTGTGGAGCGAGGAAGGAGAACGGCGATGCAGACGCGGGGAAAGCTTCTGGTGGTGATGGAGCAAGGACCAATCCGCAGGCTCCTGGCGGAGGCCCTGTCCCTCGGGGGATATGAGGTGAAGGTTGCGGGAGAGGAACCGGAGGGCCTCAGCCCGCCGAATGGAGAGCCCCCGAACCTTGTCCTGTACGACATCTCCACGCCAGCCGCCGATGGCAGGGAAACCCTGAGGAGGATCCAGGAGTGGGATGCGGAAGCGCGGATCGTTGCCTTCTCCGAGCCCGCCACCGCGGAGATGGCGCGCCAGGCGCGCGACCTCGGCGCGCGAGAATATGTGGGAGACCCGTTCGATCTGTCCACGCTGCTCCGGGTCATCGCCGACCACGCCCGTCCGGCCCTCCGCCCCGGGCGGAACGCCCACGAGGCCATCCACCTCCCTCCGACGGGTCGCCCGTGACCGATGAGGAAGCTGATCTATGTCCCGATCGTCCATACGACGGCCGACATGGGGTCGCAGGCAGAGGCCCTGGAACGGGAGCACGTGCGGAGGCACGGCCGGGGCGAGTGGGCGCGGACTCGGCGCCTCATCGATGAGGTTTGGGAGGGGCTCCGGACACGCCTCCTCGCTTTGGCTCTGGACTACCGCGGGGTGAGGATCTACCAGGACGGCCTTCCGGTCTGCGGCAGGGAGCTGGACATCGTCCGGGAGGTGGCCCAGGCGGGAAGCAGGAACTACGCCCTCATCCTCGAGCTGCTGGACCGGGGGGCGATGCTGGAGGGCACGGAGAGCCCCGACCTCCTCCGGGAGGAGTACGAGCGCATCCGGTCCGCCATTCCGAAGGAGTCCGTGCCGCGCGGGCGGATGCAGACAGGCGAGTCGGCCTCTGCCGGACTGCCCGACCAGGCCCGGGAAGAGTCCGCCAGGGAGAGCGAAAGGATTCTCCGCCAGCGGGATGAATTCATCGGCCGGAGGATTGACGAGACCCTGAAGGAGGGAGAGGTGGGCATCCTCTTCATCGGGCTTATGCACCGCGTGGATCGGTTTCTCCCCAGGGACGTCGAGGTCCAGTACCTCATCCATCGGCTCCCGTTCCACATTCCTCCCGGAGAGCCGGGACAGGGGAGGGGTCATGACGGATGAGAGTGGGGCACTCGCAACGCCCGCCGCAGGAAATAGGGTGGGCTGGTACGTTTACGGTGTCCTCCCCTGGTCCGTGGAGGTACCCGTGACGGCCGGGATTGAGCAGGGACGCGCCGTGGCCTTCATCCCTGAGGGCCCGATCATGGCCGTGGCGAGCCCCGTCTCCCTGTCGCTGTTTGACTCCGAGCCGCTCCGGAGAAACATGGAGGATCCCCGCTGGCTGGCGGAAAAGGTCTGCCGGCACGAGGCGGTCGTCGAAGCCATGATGGCCATGGGCCCTATCCTCCCCATGAAGTTCTGCACCATCTTCCGGAGTCCCGACGCCGTGCGCCGCATGCTCCGCGAAAACGCACTCGGATTCCAGGAAGCGCTGGAGTTCGTCCAGGAAAAGGAGGAATGGGGGGTCAAGGGCTTCGCCCACCGGGGCTGTCTCAGGGAGGCGGTCCTGCGCCGGGACCCGGAGCTGCACGAGATGGCGGAGCGCCTGGCCACGTCCGCCCGCGCCCGGCCGGGTTCCGCCTTCCTCCTGAAACGAAGGATGGACGATCTCGCCGAGCAGAGGCGAATGGAACGAGCGGCCGAGCTGATCCGGGAGGCCGTCGAGGCGCTGCGGCCTTCGGTGGTCCAGCTTGCCATCAACTCGCCCCTCCGGGTCCGGGGGACTAACACGGACCCGTCGGTGTCCGCGGCAGGGGGAGATCCAGGCGAGGAAATCATGCTCAATCTGGCGTGCCTCGTTCTCCGGCAAGAGGTGCAAACGTTCCTCGCCGAGGTCCAGCGGTGGAACGAGGCCGTAGCGGATCAGGGCCTGCGCCTGGTGGCCTCGGGCCCCTGGCCCCCCTACAACTTCTCGCCGAGGCTCGACAGCGATGCCGGCTGATCTCGACTCCGGTGTGGCAGAACACCGGATCACGCTGCTGGAAACTCTGGATCGGGTCCTGAACAAGGGGGTGGTAATCGCCGGCGACGTGACCATCTCGGTGGCGGACGTGGATCTGATCTTTGTGGGGCTGCGCCTGCTCCTGTCCTCCGTCGAAACGGCCCGGGATCTTCGCCTGGGCCGGGAGCTTTGAACGTCCAGCCCTGGCGAACTCGAGGGAATCGTGCAGGCCACCTACATCTACGGCATCGTCGGTTTTCCACCTGAGCTGGCGCGTGGGATCCAGGGTCTCGGGGGAAATCCGGTTCGCCTCCTGCCTCAGGGGGATGTCGCCGCGGTCATGAGCCCATCGCCCCTGAGCCCCTGG
>DASWZL010000083.1:0-6570 GCA_036404475.1 Thermoplasmata archaeon | reverse complement strand
GGCGGGCGGGGCCTTCCCGGTGAGCCCCTGCCAGCGACGGCGGTCCCAGGCCTTGAGGGCCCGCCGCACCGCGGCCTTCACCCGGCGTTCGCCCAGCACCGGGCCCTGGGGTCGCCACGCCCACTGCCAGGCGGCCGGCGTTTGGAACGGAACGAGCACGTCGTCCAGGTCGAGCAGGACGGCGTCGACCTCGTGCGGTCCGTAAGAGAGCGTCACGGTCGGTGCCGCACTACGGGCGCCCGCTCTTCTGGAGCTCGAGCAGGTCCTCGGTCGATACCTTCTCGCCCTTCTTCAGCCGGGCGAGGAAATCCTCTTCCTTCGGCGGTTCGGCCTCGCCCCACGTCTGCGGAGCGCGACCGCCGCGGGCGGCGTAGAGCATCTTCTCGAAGTCGCGGACCTCCTCGATCGCCGCGATGTGGGCGCGGTGCGCCTCGTCGGCCTGGGCCTTCACCTCGAGGAGGTGGGTCTGGACCTCGTCCGCCTGGCGCCGGAGCGCGTCCACGGACTCGTACAGCACGACCATCGCCTCATGCTCGCGCTGGGCGTCCTCGGCGAACTTCCCCACGGCCGAGTGGTGGGTCTCGGCCTCCGTGCGCGCCTCGGCGAACTCCTTCAGGGTCTGCTCGACCTCGGGGTCCTGGCGGAGCTGCTCATCCTGGTCCCGGATCGCGGCCTCGAGGCGCTTCATCTCCTCGATCAGCCGCTTCTCCTGCTCCCCGGTGAGTGCGGTGGTCATGTGGCGGAACTCGAGCTCCTTGAGCTCCTTGCGGAGCCGCCACACGGGCACCGCGCCCGGCCTCGGCTGGCGGGTCCGCTTCAGCTCCTGGACCTTGTCCCCGAGCTCCTGGAACTTGTGGTTCCACTCTTCCCGCAGGCGCTTTTCCTCGCGGACCTGCGCGTTGAACGTATCGCGGAGCCGTCGGTGGTCCTGGGCCTCGGCGCTCTTGTCGTGGAGTTCGTCGAGGATCCGGGACCGGGTCTCCGCCGTCGCTCGGGCTTCGGCGTTCAGCCGGTCACGCTTCGCGCGCGACTCGTCGGCCTTCGCGTTGGATTCCGCCCGCTTCCGTTCAAGTTCTTCGATCGCGTCGCTCAAGGCCACCGTTCCGCCGTAGGAGCACGTCCCGGGTCGGGGAAGGTTTCGACAGAAGTGCGCGATATAAAGGCTTCCGCGGCACGCGGACCGTGGTTTCTCCTGCCGCGTCAGTCTAATAACTGCGACTCTCGATGATTTGGCCCGTGGACGAGGTCGGCCGCATCTACGGTGACGTAGGGCTGGGTCAGTTCCACCTCAGCCTCTCCCAGCCCGTCGAGCGGGGCGACTACCTGGCGGTCGAGGACGAGCTCCACGGAAAGGTCCTCTGCCAACTGGACGACCTGAAGCGCAAGAGCGACCTCGGACTCGAGGCGGCCGGCGCGCTCAAGCCGACGGAGGAGGCTCCGATCCACGAGAACTTGCTCGGCCTGGTCCGCATCATTGGCTACCGGGACGCCCGGGGGATCGTGAAGATCCCGACCATCCCGTTCCGGCCCGGGGCTCACGTCTACCGGGCCGACGAACCGCTCATCGCCGAGGTGCTCGGCCTGAAGCATCGGCCGAACTCCGGTGCGTACGTCGGGTTGCTCCGGAACCACACGATCCACGTCGAGCTCGACATCAACCAGCTCGTCCAGCGGCACGTGAGCGTGCTCGCCAAGACCGGCGGCGGGAAGAGCTACCTTCTCGGCGTCCTCATCGAGGAGCTGCTCCGCCACAAGGTGACGTGCGTCGTCGTCGACCCGCACGGGGAGTACGGCTCGCTCCGCTTCTCCTCGGAGCCGAACGGCGGGCATGCGCGGTTCGGCGTCGCCGCCCAGGGGTTCGCGAAGCAGGTCCGAGAGTTCTCGCCCGACGCCACGCTGAACCCGGGGGCGAAGCCTCTCACCTTCTCCCTCCGCCACCTCGACCCGCGCGAACTTCTGGTGTTCATGGGGTTGACGAACATCAAGACGTTCCTCCCCCCACTGAAACAGATCATCGAGCGGGTCAGCGTGAGCACCCCGGACTTCACCGTCCACGACCTTGTCCGCGCGGCCGAAGCGGGAGAGGGAGCCGTCGCGGAGACGCTCCACGAACGGCTCGAGTACGTCGAGCAGACGAAGCTCCTCGGTCCCCAGGGCACGAGCTTGAACGAGCTCGTGAAGGAGGGCGATGCCACCCTCATCAACCTGCGCGGCGTCGCGCCCGACGTCCAGGAGCTCGTGGTCGCCCGGATCGCCGGGACGCTCTTCGACAACCGCAAGCGGGGGAAGATCCCGCCGCTCTTCCTCGTCATCGAGGAGGCGCACAATTTCGCCCCCCAGCAGGGTCAGGTGACGAGCTCGCGGGTCCTGAAGAACATCGCGAGCGAGGGGCGGAAGTTCGGTCTCGGCCTGTGCGTCGTCACCCAGCGCGCGGCCCGGATCGACAAGAACGTCCTCTCGCAGTGCAACACCCAGCTGATCCTCCAGGTCACGAACCCCCTCGACCTGAAGGCGATCACGCAGTCGATCGAGGGGCTCACGAACGGGATGACCGAGATGATCCAATCGCTGCCCGTCGGGGTAGCCCTCATCACCGGCGGCGGGTACCACACGCCCCTCTTCTGCGAGGTCCGCCCGCGCTCCACCCGGCACGGTGGGGAAAGCGTCCAGGTCGTCGCGGCCTGACGGGCGGGTCCGCGGACCCGTGAGCGCGCTCCCGCGAGCGGAACGGCGGTGGGTCGGGGAGCGGCCTCGGGGAGGTCGATCCGACTAGCCTCGCGGGGGAGCGGTCTCCAGGTACCGAGTCACGAGGCGCACCGCGAACGCGGTCGCGCCGACGTTCTGGTACGCCGGTTGCCACTTCCGGGTCTTTCCGCTAGTGTACGCCGGTCCGGCGATGTCGAGGTGGGCCCACGGGGTCGTGCCCACGAACGCCTCGAGGAACGCGGCCGCCGTGAGCATCCCGGCGACCGGGATCTCGGTCGAGTTGCGGACGTCCGCGATCTCGCTCTTCACGAGCTCGCGGTGGTAGTCGGTGAGCGGCATCTGCCAGACCGGCTCGCCCGTCGCTGCCGAGGCGAGGAGGAGCCCCTGCGCGAGCTTCTCGTCGTTCGAAACGAGGCCGGCGGTGTCGTCGCCGAGCGCCACCACCTGGGCCCCGGTGAGC
Organism: Thermoplasmata archaeon; assembly: GCA_036404475.1. Taxonomy (GTDB): domain Archaea; phylum Thermoplasmatota; class Thermoplasmata; order Lutacidiplasmatales; family UBA184; genus Lutacidiplasma. The sequence continues at coordinate 3,404 of DASWZL010000083.1, read as the reverse complement.
GTCGCGAGGTCGATCACCTCGTCCGGGCGGTACTGCTTGACGACGTATCCGAGCCCGTCCGAGAGCACGACGCGTCCCTCGGCGTCGGTGTTGAGGATCTCGATCGTCTTCCCGTTGAACGAGCGGACCACGTCGCCCGGTCGGTAGGAGGTCCCGCTCGGGACGTTCTCCGCGCAGCACATGACCCCGATCACCCGGGGTGGGACCTTGAGGGTGGCCGCCGCCCGCAGTATGCCGAGGACGGCGACCGCCCCCGACTTGTCGAACTTCATCTCCTGCATGCTGAGCGCCGGCTTGATCGAGATGCCGCCGGAGTCGAACGTGATCCCCTTGCCGACCACGGCGACCGTCCGCCCGCGACGGGCGCCGCCCGGATACTCGAGGACGACCATGCGCGGTGGGTGGCCGGCCGAGCCGCTGCCGACCGCGAGGATCCCGCCGCATCCCATCTCGGCGAGCTTCTTCTCGTCGAACACGGTGACCTTGAGCCCGAACTCCTTGCCGAGCGCGACCGCCTCCTCCGCGAGGCGCTGGGGGGAGGCCGTGTCGGCCGGAAGGTTCGCGATGTCCCGGGCCCAGACGACCACGTCGGCGATGGTCGCCTGGTCAGAGACGATCTTTTTGAGGGCCGCCTCGTCCCGCGAGAACTCCTCGCCGAGGTGAATGCTCGCGTCCTCGATGCCTCCCTCGGTCGTCGACTTGTACTTCTGGAACTCGTAGTTGCCCAGGATGGCGCCGTCCGTGAGCGCGGCGACCGCCGCCTCGCTCCGGACGTTGTCGGCGACGAACGAACCCAGGCGGAACGCCACCGTCCGGGCCCCTTTTCCCTTGAAGCCCCGAACGACCTCGGCCGCGGCGCGCCGAACGACGTCCGCGGTGAACTTCGCGTGCGGACCGAGACCGATGAGCGCGATGCGGCCCTTGCCGTCCGGCCGGTGAAAGACCGTGAGCTCCTTCCGCTTGCCCTTGACCTCCTTGCGGGTCCAGGCGGCCTTGACGAGCCCGCGGGTGGCCTCGTCCTCCTTCTGAAGCGTCCGGGGGAACGTATCGTCCTTCTCGGCGCGCTCGAAGACGCCGCTCGCCGTCACATCCGCCGCGGCCGTCAGGCCGTCGCGGCGGTCGACCTGGACCTTCATGGTCCCCCGGTCGGACCGGACCTAGAACGAGGGTCGAATCTTCTGTCGGTCGATGCGGATTCCGGCGGGCGTGATGGCGAGCAGGTTCTTTGCGATCCCAGCGACATCGCCCCCCGTATCCTTTGCGATGTTCTTGAGGTCGATGCTCATCCGCTTCACGGCCATCTGGTCGTTCGCGATGGACGTGTAGTCGAGCAGAACGATGTCGCCCTGGTAGGCGAGCTTCGAGATCCCGTGAAGGTCCTCGAACCGGATGATCTCGGCCAGCCGGACGGTCCCCTTCTGACCGGCGAGCGTGCCGGCCTCGTCCTCGAAGCTCATCGCGCCGAGGTCGAGGAACGTCCCTTCTTCCAATGTATCGGACCCGTGGTGTCGCCGGAGAATGCCGCTTTTGCTCATGGAGGAGTGCCCCCGCTACCGGGAGCCTCGACGGAGAGGTTGCTTCTTAAGGCTATTGTTCAAGCGGCTGTTCGCTCTCCCCTGGCACGCCCTTGTCCGGGCCGTCGTGGGAACGCCGCGGGAACCGAAGGCAGAAGGTGACCCGGTAGAGGTCCTGGCCGTTCTTGCGGCCGACCAAGCTCGAGGACTCCTTGAGGGACGCGCCGAACCGCTGCTTGGCAAGCTTGGCGACGGCCCGGGCCGCGAGCGTGTCGGTAAAGAAGCAGTTCCAGCCCTCGGGGAGCTCCTCGCGCCAGGAGACCGCGTCGCGCCAGTCCGGACGCATCTCCCGGACCAGGCGGGTCCATTCCTCCTCGAGCCGGGCCCGAAGGGCGATCGGTTTCTCGCTCGGTCCGTCGGCGGGCCCCCGAAGCTGGAGGGTCGCGGTGTAGTACCGGCCGCTCTTCCGGCTGCAGTCCGGGCACGTCGTGTGGACGGTGCGCACCGAGAGCGGGACCTCGACGTCCCGCTCGATGCCGCGGAAGCGCACGCGGGCGCGACCGACGAACTCGCGAACGGTCGCCGTGACCACGGTCTCGTCCCACTGGACCCGGCGGACCCCCACCTCCTCGGGGACCTCGAGGAACGGGGAGAGGTCCTCCGCGGTCAGGACCGGGCTCGACCCCGCCCGCTCCCAGTGCGCGCCCCGCTTCCGCGCGCCGCAGGTCGGACAGACGGTCACCTCGGCCCGCTTCGGCGCGGACAAAAGGCGGGTCCGGTCGGCGGCGCACTCGGCGCATACGCCGTCGACGAGCGGCCGGCCCGTCGCGCCGCAGACGACGCAGAACTCCCCTTCGCTCATGGTCGCGGTCCGTGGTGGAAAAGAACTGCCATCGGCCCTCGTAAAGTTCGCGGTGGGGCCCCGACGACCGTCCCTACCCGCTCATCGAGATGATCTCGGCGTGCGGGACCCCGCCGAGCGTCCCGACCCCTTCGGCGGAGACGAAGCCGCCCTCCGTCGCGAGCTTCATCACACGCTCGCCGAGCAGGTTCGCGATCGTGGCGCGTTCGAGGGCCCAGAGCAGCTCCTCCCGGGAGACGCGCCGTTCCCCGTAGAACTGGGCCGAGACCTTGACCGTGCGGCCCTTGTCGCCGACCGGGAGGTCCCGGCCGAGGAGGTCCGCGTCGCACGCGGCGACCACGACCTCGGAGCGGACCCGATGGACCCGCATCACCACCCCGTCGTCCACGATCTAGCCTCCGGCGCTCGAACCCGCAGGACCGAGGGGAAATAAAGAGGGGGCCGGGGCGCGCCCGTCAGAATCGGACGAGCTGGTACTGGTTCGGGCGGGGCTCGATGATCTCGCCCTGGTTGCGCATCGTCTGGAGGATCGAGTCCGCGTGCGCCATCGAGATCCGGGACTTCTCGGTCGCCTCGTGGTACTGCTCGATGGTGAAGGTCCCGCCCGGCTGCTCTTGGAGGTCGCGCATGATCCGCATCGCGATGTCCATGCGCTCGCGCTGGCTGTGGCTGACGCCGGTCTGGGTGAGGTCGATGTCGAGCTTCCCTTCCTCCGTCATCGAGACGCGACGCAGGAAGCTCTGCATGACGTGGATCGCCCGTTCGGCGTCCTCTACGTCCACGTCGCTCGAGAGGCGGGCCCGCGCGGCCGCCTCGCTCAGTCGGACGAGCGCCTCGAGCTGCCGCGCGGTGATCGGCACGGGGGCGTTCGGCTCCTCGCCCTGCCGACGGACCTCGACATAGTAGTTCTCGATCGCGTCGAGCGCGGCCTGGCTCAGCGTCGGGCGGACCGTGCGGCGGGCGAACGCGATGTACTTCTTGAGGAGGTCGGGGGGGAACGGAGAGCCTCCCGGGCCCGCGAACTCGGC
>DASWZL010000082.1:0-6785 GCA_036404475.1 Thermoplasmata archaeon | reverse complement strand
TGGTCCGACCAGACCGGCCACCCCGTGCTCGCGCACCGCCGGGAAGGAGCCCTCCACCAGTTCCTGGTCCGAAAGGAGGCGGAGCCGAAGCCCCGTCGCCGTCCGGGCTGAGGCGCGGGTCCCGCCTACTTCTCGATCGGGCTCGTCGGGTCGTCCGTCACGAGGAGGATCGCCTCCCCCGGCGAACGCCCGGCGAGCTCTTCGTTGAGCCTTGTGAGGACCGCGGAACATTCGACCCCGATCTCGTAGAGCTCGAAATCCGGGGTCGCCGGCCAGCAGCGGATCCGCTGCCTACGGATGCGTTCCTCGAGGCGCTGGGCGATCGCGGACGCGGTCTCGAGGAGATGGCCCGGGTCGCCGGGGCGGGCGGGGCGGACCCGAACGACCCATCCCTCCCCGTACGGGACGTCGTTGAGCAGGCGAGGGCGCCGCGCGACCTCCTCGTTACGGTCGACGAGGATGGCGTCGACCGGCACCCGGATCGCGCCCGTGAATCGGAAGCTCTCCACCGTCGCGACGCTGCGCCCTCGCCCGACGGCTCCCTCGATGGGCCGGAACGTGAGCGTCCGGAACGGTCCGGCGAACGCGCTCAAGGTTCCCAGGATCCCGACGCGACCGGTCCCGCCCTCGGGGTCGTCCGCCCACCACACGTCGTTCTGGAGGTCGTAGAGCCGGTCCTCAGGGAGCGGACAGCCGCCGACCTCCATGACCGCGGGACGCTCGGGGAAGCTCTTAGGGCTGACTCGCGCGACAAGCTTTTGGCATGGCGGGCAAGTCGTCGGATCATGCGAGCGGCGTCTGCGTCCGGCAGTGCGACGCGGCCCGTGGGCCGGCCCCGATGCCGGTGCGGCCACCTTCCGACCCACCATATGGAGGTGGCCGCGATCGGGTCGACCGCGAGCTTTCGGCTCCAACCGACCGGCCCGTGCGCCCTCTGCGGTGAGGCGGTATGTCACCGCTACACCCCCGGCGGGACGTGACCCGGACGACCTGCGTTCCCCTCAACCGTAGGCGGTCTTGATGAGGTAGTCCTTCAGCCGTGTGAGGCGCTCCTCCCAGAAATGGAAGTGCCACGAGCGCGCCTCTTCCCAGGGCCCGCTCGCGCCCCATCCCTCATGCTCGAGGGTGATATCGATTCCCTCCGGAGACTCCTGGAGCCGTACGTAGACCTGGGTCCTGGGCTCGGGGTGGTTCATCAATCGCTCGAAGGGAGGTGGAGCGAACCAACTGAACCCGATGTCGAGGTCGGGGGTCATGCGAACGATCTTCCCGGGGCTCTCGAACGGGGTCGTCCCTTTCCACGAGAGGTGGTACGTCCCGCCGACCTCGGCCGTGACGTGGGCGTCGTCCGCGAGCCAGTTCTTGATCTGCGTCGGGTCGGTGAACGCGGCGTAGATCATCGGCATGGGAAGGGGAATCGTCACCTGAATGAGGATCGGGTCGAGGCCTTCCGAGATCACGGAGCCCGTTCGGGCTTGAGCAGCTAAAGAGTTTGCGTGGAGGCCGACCCTGCCCTCCCCATCCTCCGTAACGGACGAGGGGGTGTTCGGGGAGCGGTCGGACGCACCGGACGTCGGCGTTTCTCCAAGGGTAAACCGCTCAAGGAATGCCGTGAGTCGGCCCTCCCCCGGTGGGCCATGTCGAATACCTGCGTGCAGCGATGGTCGTGCGCTTGTGGTCGTCGTGGTGGCGGCGTTCCCCACTGCCTTTTCCCGGGGGCCCGTGACGAACCCCGGTCTTGCGACCGCCGGTGAGCCCGCCGCAACGTCCACGACCCCTAGCGGGACCTCCCGCCGACCGGTCGGAGAAGTAAGGGACCTCGTCGGCTCCCGCGCTCCGGAACGGGCTATTAACCACTACCGCCATCGACCCGGGGATGACCGGGCCTCCGGCGGTCGGCCCCGGAACCTGCCCGAACGGGCAGGGCCGATCGGGTGGCCCCACCTCGCGACGTAGCGGCGAGAACCCCTCGACTCGGTCGGTCGGCCGGAATTGTCGCCGTGGAGGATGTCCGCCTCGGGCACGGTAATGTCCCCCCAAAGGTTCCCCCCGTGATCGCTTCGCCCGAGGAGGCGCCAACGAGCTCCGGGTTGTGCCACGACTCGTTCCGTCGGTCGCGCGAGACCATCCCCCATGGCTCCCGTCGCCCGCTGCTTTCGGGATTTGCCCGGTATGCCCTGCGGCGGCTGTTGTTGATCCCAGCGCAACTCGTGTTTGTGCTCCTGATCCTCTACCTCGTCATCGACGTGCCCATCAGCCTCATGCAGACCCCGCCGGAAAGTCTCGCCGGAATTGACCGGGGATTCTTTCAGATGGTGTTCAACCTCTTCACCGGCAATTGGGGGACAGCCAGTTTCGTGAGATTCTTGAATGGGGGGGGAGGGCCGAACCCTCTGGAGCCGATTCCTTGGACCTGGATCTTCGCGTACTACATTCCGACATCCGTGCAGCTAGCGATGTTCGCGCTCCCCATCGCGGCCGCGCTGGCCTACCCTGTCAGCCTCCTCGCCGGCTGGAGCCGTCGGCCGGGACTTGACACGCCCGCCCGGGTCGTGACCCTGACCGGCGCCCTGCTCCCGGTCTTCGTCGTGGGGACCCTGGTCCTGAACGTCCTCTTCCTCAGCTACTTGGGCTACTTCCAAGACATTCCGTCCCAGGGGTTGCTTCCGGCCGATTTCTGGTTCTTCGACCGCGGCGGTTACCCCTCCTGGATTCTCTACGGTTTCGCGACCCAGCCCACGGGATTGCCGCTGATCGACGCGGTCATCCATCAGGCATGGACGATCGCGGCGATATCGCTCATCAAGACCCTCATCCAGGCCTCGGTCGTCGCGATCGCTTACGTCGCGATCTTCTTCCGGCACGCTCGCTCCATCGCGCGGTCGGTCCGAGAGGAGGTGTACATTGTCGGAGCCCGCTCGCGGGGGATCTCCGAACGCACGCTGCTGTGGCGCCACGCCGCCCGGGCGGTGGCTCCGTCGTTCCTTCTCGTCTTCGCCCTGACGATCCCGGAGTACCTCGGCGTTCAGTTCGCCGTAGAGGTGGCCTTCGTCGACCCCGGCTTCGGATATCTGATCTTCGCAAGCCTGACCGGAGGGGTTCTTTCCCCCCTCGTGTCCCTGGTCTTCCTGTTGGCGATCGTGGTCCTTGTCTGGGCCCTCGTCGTCGACCTCATCGCGATCCGGCTAGACCCTCGCGGGGTGGCAGCCCGATGACCGACGCTCCCGTCCCCCGCCCCGCCGACGTGCCGTTGGCTCCGCCACAACCTACCCTCCGTGAGCGATGGGCTCGGCGGCCCCCTAGCCCCGGCTTCCTGGTGGGCGCCGGGTTGCTCGCCGCCTACTTAGTTGCCGCTCTCAGCGCCCTCATCGTCTTTCGTCGCTCGCTCGACCAGCTTCCCCGAAACTTGGCGTGGACCCCTCCCTTCAACCCGATCGGCCCCTCAGCGGCCCACCCGTTCGGGATAATGCCCGGGTTCGGCGTGGACTTGTTCAACGCGATCTGGCAGGCGACGCCCTGGGATCTCGCGATCGTCGCCGGAATTCTGGCCATCGAGGTGTTCCTGGGCTTCTTCCTGGGAGCGATTGCCGGTCTCGACGAAGGCGGTCTCGTCGATGCGATCGTCACGTTCGTCGGGGACTCGCTCGGTTCGATCCCAACGTTCATCTTGGCCGTTGTCGCATTCGCCGGCCTACTGACCGTAGCGCCCAACGTTGTCGGCCTTCCCGTCTTCGTCGCGGTTTTCGGCATTATCCTCTGGCCCACCATGGCCCGTACTGTTCGAGAACGGGCTCGCGTCATCGCCCATCAGCCGTACATCGAAGCGGCGCGCGCTTCGGGAGCATCCTTCCCCCGCATCCTGGTCCGTCACGTCATGCCAAACTCGGTCGGCCCGGTGCTGTCCCAGGTGCCCCTTGACGTGGCCCCTATCTTCTTCGTCCTCTCCGCGTTTCCCTGGTACTACAACTGTCAGCTACCCGGAGGACCCCCGACTCCCCCCTACACTTCCCCCGTCCCGTACCTCGCACCGAGCCTTCCGTTCTTCTCGCCCCTGCCCTCCGGCTCGTTCCCGGAGTGGGGGTACCTCCTCGGGTTCGGGACGTGCGAGGGGTTCAGCTTTCCGGGAGGCTTCGACTACTGGTGGATGTATCTCTTCCCCCTGCTCGCCATCGTGGGCCTGGGGCTCGCGCTCGGGCTTCTCTGCGACGGGGTCGAACGCTGGCGTAGGTTCGATCGATAGTCGTTCCGAAAGGACGCGGTACGACTTCTCCCACGGACGAAGGATTCCCTGGGACGTTTTTCGTCTTACAGCGGGCGCATCACGGCTAGGACCACGGACGGTGTCCCGGCCCAAAGGGTCGGTGCCATGATGGAACCCGCGCTAGCGAGGGACGGATGAGGAGCGACGAAGATCCCGACCCCTATCGCGGTCCACTCTGCGGGGGTGGCGAGCGTCGCGGAGAGAAAGGCGCCCGTACCGCTCTCGGTGGTCGCGAAGGTGCCGAATCCCGTTCCATCCTCCCAGGGTCCACTCGTGTTGCCCGAGGTATCGAGCAAGGTCTCTCCCGTGGCAGGGGCGAACGGAGCGTCCCTTCCCATGCCGGACACTCCCAACAGGAGGAGGTCGTTGGAGTGGGTGGTCACCACAGCCACCGACGCAGTGCCCGTCCACGCTCCGCTTTGCATATAGACAGCATCGACGGCGGGGAGTCCGGATCCCGTCACGTCGACCAGAGCGACCGACCCCCCCATCGGGGTCGCCCCGCCGGAGAAGGTGACCGTCACACTGAGCGATGTCGTCTGCTGGATAGGCTCTGCGACGTAGAGGTCCTGCGTGTGGTTCTGGACGTAGCCGGTCGAGATGACCAGACTGTAGGTGTCGCCGACCGTATCGGTGATGGAAGAGACGACGCCACCGCCGATCTCCGGGTTGACATAGCCTACGAACAGATAGGCCGCGCTCCCCGCGAGGACGTTCACCAGGGGGGTAGTGGTGGTTGGGCCCGTAGTGAGGGCCCAGGCATGACTGTGGACCGATACGGCCGCGCTCGCCACGGGGGAGCTTCCACTACTGCTCGAAGCCGGTTGGAGCACAGCCCCCAGCAGAAGGCCCACGACGATCCCGACAGCGATTCCTACGACCAGAATCAGGATTCTCGAACTACTCGCCGAGGAGCCGGGCATCGACATAGAAGTTGCCTCCCGAGACGGCAGTGTTGACGGTGCGTTTAAGCAGATAGGGCGCGCACTTACGAGAGACCTCGGGGCTGCCGCCAACACTCGGGGTTGGACCGGACGGGGTCCGGTACAGGGCCGTCCGGAAACGGTTCTTGGGTCAGTGGGAGCGTTGACATCACGGTACGGTTCCGGTTCCCTCGCGGTCGGTCATCGAACGCGCGCCCCTTCAGTTCGGGCCGTGTGGGAGGTCAGTGCCGCTACTGGACGAGGAGTTCACCGGCCGCCCAAGCTTCAGGGTCGGTCATGTGCACTCCTCGCCGGATCCGGGCTTGTTCGAGGAACCTTCTCACTTCGTCCGGATGGTCCATCCGGACATGGTCTCTTGCCGCTTCGTGGCTCGGAAAGGCGCTCCCCGGACAGAAGGGACAAGGCGTCGTCACGCCGTAGGTAATTCTCGCCGGCAGATGGCGTCCCCGGGTGGGGTAGTCAGTGGCCCATGGGGCGATCTTCGCGCGGCCCCGCGCGCTCCTCGCGGTCGGTTATCGACCACGCGCGCCCTTCATCATCGCTACGCGCAGCCCCTCTCACCCGCTGGCGAGTGTCACAAGACGCCTTGGATCATCGGGGAGATGGTCGATGCCTCCAAACTCGTTCACCACGAGAGAATGTACCTTCTTCGCCACCTCTGGTGACAAGTGCGCGGAGGCCGTCTCTCCCCTGCCACCGATGCTCTCGCAATCATCCTCGACGAGAACGTCTGGCCCGGCCCGGGCGACCACGTCCGCGTAAGATTCATCCTCCCCGCGCCAGAGGATATCGCCCGTCGGGAACGCCCATCGGTTGAGGACAACCCGGTCGGCGACCACGTCGAGGGAGTTCCGAAGGGAGCTGAGATACACGATTTCCGCCCCCTTGGCTGCCCAGGCACCGACTTTCTCGGCCGCGTTGCCGATGGGGACGTAGTTAGCAAAGTCAGTGACCGAGGGATCGCGCTCTTTCGACTGACGAACGCGGACCTCTCGCGGCTGGCCGACCCCGGCGGCGTGCATCAACGTCGTCCCATGCAGGAAGACCATCACTCGCACGAGCGGAACCACCGGGACCTGGAACAAGACGGTTCGGGTTCGGGTCAATGTAGGCCTGATGGGTAGCGCGCTCCTCGCGGTCGGTCATCGAGCGCGCGCGCCGTTCATGTCCCTCGCCTCCCGGTCGCGCCGTCGTACCCCGTGCCCGAATCGAAGGCGTGTCGCACCACGGCCCGGATGCGCTCGCGCTCGGCGCACGTCCCGGCCTCGGTCGTCTCCGGGCCGACCGAGTATCCGCAGAGACGACATATCCGCCGACCTGCGGGGTCGGGAGGCCCGAAGGGATGCCCGGCGTCCGACTGGGCGTTCACGACTTCGTCTCCTTCGGCTTTAGGTGACGCCTCCGCTCCCGGCTCAAGAGACCCGCATCCTGTAACTCCTTCGTGATCTTCATGACGGCGACCTCGAGGTCGGACGGCTTGCGGGCCCCGGTGATGACGAGCTTGCCGCTGCCGAACAGGAGCACCACGACCCTCGGCTCGTCGATCCGGCAGACGAGGCCGGGGAACTGTTCGGGTTCGT
>DASWZL010000081.1:0-1839 GCA_036404475.1 Thermoplasmata archaeon | reverse complement strand
ACCGGGAAGGAGTGAATCCCTGCACTAGGAAACCACGTTAGTCGAACACCGATCAATCCTCGAACTCCATTTCCGGCCGTTGCATGAGCGACCGGGAGGGTTTTCCGACAGCCCTGCGCTCGTGACCTCCTAGAGGGTTCTGCCTGTACCGAATCGACGTGGGAACGAAATACGGTCGGTGACATGGGGTCGGAAGGATAGACCACGTCAATGCCCGCGATTACGATGCGCGACTACCGCGCGAATCATCGGATCAGCCTGAACGGGAAGACCCTCTCCGAGGGTCCGTGCGAAATCCACCTCGACGATGAGTTCCTCCTAGTGAAGGGGAATCGCACCAACCGAATCGGGTACGAGCAGCTCGAGTCGATTCGGCAGACCCCCACGAGCGTTGAAATCCAAATGCACCCGGCGGGAACGGTCCTTTTCGACGGAATGGACGGAACGCTCGTCCGACCACTATTCCTTCATCTGTCGCGCCTACGAGGTATTCGCTGGGCCTTTCTTCTCCGATTCATCGATGGGGCGCCAATAGACACCTTGGAGTGCAAAGTCCGGCTAGAAGGCAATGCCGACTCTGATGCGACGGTTCAACTGTACTCCACCGGCATCGTGGGGATACCGTTCGGCAGGGATCCTTTTCAACTGCCCTTGAACGACCTCGGGGAGTTCCGAGAGACCGACGACTACCAACTCGAATACATGACCCCCGACTTGAAGGCCATCTTCTTCGGGGGCGAGCCTTCCGACCTGGGACGCTTCCACCGGTCGGTCCTCAGTGCGCGACAACGGGTCGAGGAGGAAACCGCCACCCTCCTCATGGAAGTTTTCCCCGCTCTCGAATTTGCCCAGCTTACGCGGTTGACCGATCTCCTCCTCCGGGGCAAAGCCGCCTCCAAGTCGGATTTGTACTCTGAAGTTCCCTGGCTTTGGGAACGCATCGAGGAGGTCATTCGGACGAGTGCCGCGACTCGGGATTCGTACGCCTATCTCCGAGGGAAGACAGGGGAACGGCTGTGGTTCGGCCTTCGGCGACTCACTTCGGCCGAGAAGAGCGGCGTAGATTTCGGATCGGCGGAAGACGAGCCGTTGACTCCGTCGGTCGACGGTGTGCCCGAGGAGGGAACCGCACAGGAGCCGAACGTTCAACGGGACTACCTCTTTTGGTTCATGGCAGGTCTAGAGTCCAAGGGACACCAGTGGCTGACGGTCGAGGTCATCTCAGGGACCAAAGGGTTCGCGACGTACGTCTACCGGTGCCTCGATTCGACGACGAACGAGGACCCATTTCTAGCAACCGCCCGGGTGATCTCGCGAGCGATGGTCGCGCTCAACTTCTTTCGCGAGCCCCTTTACGCTCCGCAGAAGGAGATTGACTCGGGCCGGTTCGCGGAGTACAAACTGGCGGTGAGAAAACTCCCGTACCTCCGGCAAGCCCGGCAACTCTTCGTCGGTCGTGCGATTCACACCACGCCGGAGGCTTGGCAATCCCATCTTGATGGCCTGCTCACCGAATCGCAGGGAGGATGACGCGACTCGTTCGCATGCGACCTCCGCGAGGGTCCGAGGGGGAACGTAGTGACCGTCGGCCTGCTTCGAGAGCCAACGTATGTCTTCGCGGCGCGTCGGACTCGGGCTCAGGATGACCCCCGAGGGGTTGGCCGGTATCCACGGCCGCCTCCGTAGTCCCTCCTTCCTCGGCCGGGAGGTCACGTGTCCGCGACCTCGGAAAAGAGGCGAACCGAATCGGCGCGGGACGAGTTCTAGGTCAAGTCGCCGTGAAGGGGAGGGCGAAGCGATACCTGGACATTAAGGCCCGAGTCCTCGGGCTGGGGCGGT
>DASWZL010000080.1:0-71841 GCA_036404475.1 Thermoplasmata archaeon | reverse complement strand
TGGTCCGACCAGACCGGCCACCCCGTGCTCGCGCACCGCCGGGAAGGAGCCCTCCACCAGTTCCTGGTCCGAAAGGAGGCGGAGCCGAAGCCCCGTCGCCGTCCGGGCTGAGGCGCGGGTCCCGCCTACTTCTCGATCGGGGTCCGGACGAGGTTCCCCCACTCGGTCCACGACCCGTCGTAGTTCCGGACGTCGGGGTACCCGAGGAGGTACGTCAGCACGAACCAGGTGTGGCTCGACCGCTCGCCGATGCGGCAGTAGGTGATCACGGGGTGGTCCCGAAGGACGCCCTTCGACCGATAGAGCTCTTCGAGCTCGTCCCGGGACTTGAAGGTCCCGTCGTCCTTGACCGCCTGCGCCCACGGGATGTTCTTCGCGCCGGGGATATGGCCGCCTCGCTGTGCGTGCTCGGTCGGGTACTCGGGGGGAGCGGTGATCTCGCCCGAGAACTCCTTCGGACCGCGGACGTCGACGAGGGAGAACTTTCCGCCCTTCACGTCGGGAAGGACCTTCCGGACATCCTCGAGGAACGACCGGAGCTGGGCGTTCGGAGGGTGCGCCTTGAAGTGACCGGGCGCCGTTTTCGGCACGTCCTCGGTGAGCGGTCGGTCCTCGGCGATCCATTTCTTACGGCCACCGTTCATCAGCTTGACGTTCTTGACCCCGTAGTAGGTGAAGACCCAGAAGGCGAACGCGGCGAACCAGTTGTTGAAGTCACCGTAGAGCACGAGCGTCGTGTCGTCGTCGACGCCGGCGCGGGCGAAGAGGGCGGTGAGCGCGTCCCCCGAGAGGATGTCACGGGCGACCGGGTCGTTGATGTCCTTGCGCCAGTCGAACAGGACGGAGCCGGGGATGTGGCTCATTTCGTAGTTCGCGGCGGGGTCGTAATCGACCTCCGCGATGCGGACCTTCGGGTCGTTCCGGTGGGATTCGAGCCAGTCGGTCTCGACCAGCACCTCGGGATGCGCGTACGCTGCCATCGGGGGTTTGCCTCGGGCGGGGCTGTTACGGTATGGGGATATACCTTCGTTGGTCGGCTCAATTCCCTTCGCCCATTCAATTCCCCGGGCGACCCACCCCCGGCGGAGAGGGCGAGCGATGCCTAACCGCGACGTCCGCGCTTCGGGAGCGCGGTGTCCGAGATCTCGATGGTCTCGGGGTCGAAGCCGAGCTTGGCGAGCTCCGCGCGGATCCGGCTCCGGTGGTCACCCTGAAGGTACACTTCCCCGTCGACGACGGACCCTCCCGTCGCGAGGCGATTCTTGAGCGAACGGGTCGTCTCCGCGAGGTCGACCCCCGGCGGGAACCCGGAGATCACGGTCGCCGGCTTGTTGTACCGGCGGGGTTCTGCCCGAACCCGGATGCGGGCGGTCTCTCGGTCGAGCGCGGATAGGATCTCGTCGAACTCGTCGTCACTCATGTCAGGTCTCCCGGCCGCCTGCGACCCGGAGGAGCGAGCGGTAGGAGCGGGTCGAAGGAACACCGAGCGGTGCGACCGACACGCACGATGAAGTGGGAGCGGGTCTCGGTGAAGGCACCAGAGCGTACATGCCGGCACCCCGCATGAACGTTTCCTATCATGCCGCGGACGGTCTACGCCTCCCCCCAGCGGTACAGGCGCAGCATGATGACGAGGCCGACCGAGGCGCAGGTCACGAGAAGGATGGCGTAGAAGGCCATCTCGGCCGGGGAGGCGGGGGTGATACCGAGCGCGCCCTGGATGAGGAGGGCGGCGTAGGTGGTGGGCAGGAACCTCGCCGCGTCCTGCCACAACGGCGGAAGGGCGGAGAGGGGGTAGTACAGGGGCGAAAGCATCCCGAGGATGGTGAACGTCAGGTTTCCCACGGGCCAGATCTCGCGCTGGGTGCGGATCCGGCTCGAGATCCCGATGCCCACGGCCGAGAAGAGGACCCACAGGACCCCCAGGCACGCGAGGAGGACGAGGAAGGCGAACGGCGTGAGGGGGGTTCCCTCTCGGGCCCCGGCCCAGACGAGGAGGCCCGTCAGGATCGCGAGCGCGGGCAGCATCGCGATCAGGTTCGAGATGGCGATCCCGAACAGGTAGCGGACCCGACTGAGCGGGCTCGCGACGAACATGTCCTGGAGCGAGCACTCGATCCGCCAGAAGGCACTGTCCCCGAGGACCCAGGAACCGATGTTCTGCATCGTGAAGAGCATCGCCCCCACCACCTCGAGAGGGAGGAGTGAGGGGGGCGCGATGAGCGACAGGAAGTACAGGAAGATGAACGGGAGAAGGACCGGCGTGATCGCGACCGCCGGGTTGCGGCTGATCCAGCGCCAGCCGACGATCAGGAACGCCGGGAGTGCTCGCCCGTTCGTCGGGACGTGCGGAAACTCGGCGCGCATCGCGGCCATCTAGTCCGCCCGCACCGTCCGCCGGGCCCAGTAGATCGCGAAGAGGAAGACGAAGGTTGTCTCGACCACAAGCCCTCCCACGGCGAGCGCGAGCTCGCTCGAGGTGAGGTGGGTGATGCCGAGGCTCATCTGGGCGAGCGCCGCGGCGGCGCTCGGGGGCATGAGCAGGGCGACCGGGTGCAGCGGCGTCGGGAAGAGCCGAAACGGATAGAAGACGGGGGGCAGGACCCCGAAGACGTTGAAGAACAGGCTCGAGTACGCCCAGATCGCCCGGTTGTCGCGGAAGGACGTAGAGAAGACGTAACCGACGGACGCGGAGAAAACCCAGACGATGGCCGCCAGCGCCAGGAGGAGAAGCCCCTGGGCCAACGTGAAGTGGACGACCGCGGTCGCCAAGACCCCGAGGGCCACCACCGGCGCTAGGTAAACCAGCAGGATCCCGGTCGACATCCCGAGGAAGTACGCCTCGGGCGACATCGGGCCGGCGAGGTAGAGGTCGTTCGCCTTGTGGTCGATGCGGATGTAGGCGGCTTCGTTGAGCACCCGCTGGCCCATCGTGAACGTCGAGAAGATGATGGCCCCCACGAACGCGACGCCGAGGAGCGTCGGAGCGAGAATCCAAACGAACACGAGGAGCACCCCCTGGACGAGCATCGAGGTCGCCATCGCGAGCCCCTCGTGCGCCTGGACGAGGATCTCGGTCCAGAGGAACGCGCTCAGACCGCGGAACGCCCGAGAGCTGGGGGGAAGTTCGCTAGTTCTCATCGATCGACCGCCCGACGACCCGAAGGAACGCCTCTTCGAGCGTGACCGGACCGACGGTCGCCATCAGCTTCGAGCGGACGGCGAGGTCCATCAGCTCGCCCAACCGCTCGGGTGTGGCGATGATGGTGAGGGCATCGCCGTCGGTGACGCACGACCCAAAGGTGCGGAACGACTCAATCTGCGCCGCCCCCCCCGGAAGGAGGACCTTGACCGTGCCTCCGACGGACCGCTTGAGGTCGTCTGCGGTCCCCGAGACCAGCACCTCTCCCCGTTCGATGACGTAGAGCCGGTCGCTCAGGGCCTCGGCCTCGTCGAGGTAGTGCGTCGTCAGTAGGATGGTCGAGCCGTGGCGCGTGAGCGCTCGCATCGACTCCCATACGGCGCGTCGCGCGAACGGGTCCATGCCGATGGTCGGCTCGTCCAGGAACAGGAGCGGAGCCTCGGTCGCGATGACGGTCGCGACCATCGCGCGCTGCCGTTGACCTCCCGACAGCGTGATGGAAAGACGGTCGGCGAAGTCGGTCAGCCCCATCTTGTCGAGCGCCTCTTCCGTTCGGGCCTTGGCGGTCTCCCGCCCCAACCCCCGGGCGCGGAGGTACGTGTAGACCTGTTCTCGCGGGGTGAGGTGGAAAAACGGCTTCCCCTCCTGCGGCACGACCGCGATGTACGGTCGGGCCTTCTCGGGGGTCTGGTCGACGTCATAACCGAACACCTGGATCCGCCCGGAGGTGGGCCGGAGGAGCGTCGAGGCGATCTTGAGGAAGGTCGTCTTGCCGGCGCCGTTCCGGCCGAGAAGCGCGACCCGCTCGCCGCGTCGGACCTCGAGCGAGACGCCTGCCAGAGCCTCAGTGGGAGGCGCCCCCTTCGATCGGTAGACCTTTCGGAGGTTCTCACTCCAGAGCGCGGGGTCGGTCACGAACCCGCCCGGCCCCGCGGTGTCGCCCTCTCTTGGGGAGAGGAGCGGCGTCGGTCGTCGGTCGTCGAGGCGCTCCGGTGGAACCCTATTCCGACCCGCACGCGCCTCCGCTGCCCTAGGCCGCGCTCCGTCCCCACGCGCCGTAGCCTCCCGCCCCGCCTCTACCGCAACCTGCGCCCCCGGGTGGCGCGTAACCACGAACGGCCACCACGGACGATGGTCCGTGGAGGAGCGTCCGGACCGGGTCGACCTCCGGTCGCACCTCGATATGGACCATGCTGAGCTTCCTCGAGCCGAGGACCCGGGTCCCGATTTTAAGCTCTGCGCCGCTCGCGCGGCCACACCGCGGCCTCCCCGATCCGAACGGGCATTCCTCAGACGTCCGGAGGCGATGGCGGAGGCTCCTCCGGGAGCATGGCCATCTCGGGCATTTCGGTGTCGCCGACAAAGGTCTCCGGTAGCTCCGTGGGTCGCAATCCCCGCGCGCGGCTCAGGTCGACGGGGAGCAGCCCGGGCGAGGTCTCCCTCCAACAGAGGCGGGCGATCGTATTGTAGAACCACGAGGGAAGGCCCACCGAGGATCCGATCTGCCGAACGTCCTGGCGGGTGAGCTCCCCAATCAGGATCAGGATCACGAAGTACGCGACGAAACCGAGAATCACCCCGACGGCGAGCTGGAAGTAGCGGTTGTGGGGCAGGAAGTGGTTGAACTGGGACATCACGAAGAACCCTCCCGCCGCGCTAAGCGTGATCCCGAGGATCGATCGGGGTTGGATGTGGACCCGAATGAGCGTCTCCATGAAGTACGTGTTGAGACCGAGGGCCGCGACCGAGGAAGCGAGCACTGCGATCGAGCCGGCGACGAGACCGTTGCTCAGATAGAAGGGCGACCACGAAGGCATGAGGAGGAAGACCGCCACGAACAGGACGCCCACCTGGGTGGAGGTGATGTACAGTTCCAAGCGCTGCCGACCGATCGAGTTGATGGACGCCTGCATGATCTGGCTCAGCGCGAGCGGGATCGCGCCGACGACCAGGATTGCGAGGGGGATCGACCCGGCGGTGGCGTAGGCCGCGTTCTGGAAGACGTTCAGGAAGACGGACCGGTACGTCACGAGCGCGACGACGCCGGGCACCAGCAGCATCGCTGAATACCGCAAGGCCTGCCAAGTTCCGCGTCGGATCCGCTCGTACTCCTCCTTACGATGCAGTCCGGCCAGGTAGGGGAACAGAGGGGTGGTGACCGCCGCGGGAAGGGAAAGGGCGAGGACCCTCCAGCCGTTCGCGGCGAGGAAGATCGTGAGCGCGGCCGCGCCCAGGAAGGCGTTCACGATGAGCGGGATCATGTTGGTGACCAGGTAGCTCAACATCAGGCTGCCCATCAGCGGCCAAGAGAAGCGGAACATCCGGGTGGCCTCCGACCAATGGAAGCGTCGGAGGAGCCGCATGACCGCGGGAAGACAGTAGATGGTCGACGCGGCCGCCCCGATCGCGTACGCCACCGTGATCCCGAGGATCGTAGGAAAGTAGAGCGCCACGATGATGATCGCCGGCAACCGGGCGATGGCCTCGACCAGGGACGGATACTGCGCCTTGACCGAGTTGCCGACACCGATGAAGAGCGAGTTGTACACCGTCGAGAACGACCAAAGGAGCGGGAGGGTGACGAAGATGCCCAGGGACAGCAGGTCGGTGCTTCCCGAGGCGATCCGGGCTCCGCCGATGGAGACCGGCGCGATCACGAAGAGGATCAGGCCCGCGGCGCCGACCATCAACATCCGCACGAGGAGGTAGGTCGACGTGTTGTCCGTCGCCGGCTTACCTCGGGCGAGGAAGTACGTGTACGCGGTGCCGAGACGGAGGTCGCCGACCCCGTTGATGGACGAGCCGATCAGCAGGAACAGCTGCGCCGTCCCGAGGAGGACCCGACCCTCATCGGTGAGCCCGATCGTCTTGTAGAAGGCGATGCTCGCGAAGAACCCGATCAACTGCGTCGCAAGGCCCGCCGCGAAGACCGCGCTCGAACTGAGCGCGAGGGAGTGCGTCGGCTTCGGGACGACCGTCGGTCCGGGCGAGGCCGCCGGGGACGGGGTCGTGGGTTCCACGGATTACCGGCGGGGCATGGAGAGGACCGCTTCTTATTCCCGTCGCTCGAGCGCCTCGGTCAGCTTCCGGGCCGGGAGGTAGGGGGCTCTTCGCCGGTACGGCGTTCGTAGAGCTCTACCCATAGCCCGTCCGGGTCCGAGAGGAAGACGAGGCGCATCTCGCCCTCCTCGAAGGGCGGGATCTCGACTCGCGCCCCCAGGGTGACCAGCCGTTCGACCACGGCATCCAGTTCGGTGACCCGAAACCCGAGATGGTCGAGCTCGTCACCGAGGCGATAGGGCGGGTCTCCCGGGTAGTAGTTGAGCTCGAGGATCGCCTTGGTCTCCGGGTCGTAGAGCTCCTGCCAGAGACCTCCCGCCGACATGCGGCCGGACAGGCCCACCTTGAGACCCAACCCTTCCGTGAAGAACCGTACAGCTCGGGCGAGGTCCCGCACCCGGACACCGGTGTATTCCAGCGGCATTGATTCGCGTCCGCAGACCACTCCGTTCGGTCGGCTTCCTCCCTTCCTCCCGCTCGGACTTGAGGGGCACCCAGTTCAGCCATCGGAATACTTCGCTTTGTTCCTTCGGTGACCGCCGGCGAAAGGGTCGCGGTCGTGGTCTCCCCGCGGGGTACCGTCGGACGGGGCCATCGGCCCATCGACACCCGCCGGTTGGAGGGGGAGGTGGGAGCACGGGGATTTGAACCCCGATATGCGGGTCTCTCCGCGCGCTCCAGTCACTCGTCACGGGGGCTCATCGCCCCTCCGCAGACCCTGATCCCAGGACGACCTTCGGTCACCCTGACTGGAGCCCGCTGGTCTGCCAGATTAGCCTATGCTCCCTCCGGGAACGCCGGGAACCTCAGGAGAGATAGCCTTTTTCGTCGAGCTGTTCCCCGACCCCCTTCCCCCACCGGGGAGCGTTCGCGCCGGCGAAATGTTTATCTGAAAGCACTTTTGTGCCAAATCCAATGCATTTGCATGACCCCTCTTCGACGCCACCGCCGGTGCGACGGACGGTCCCGCTCGCCTGGTTCGTGGTAGGCGTGATCGTCGCCGCGGGCGTCTCGGTGGCCGGGATCGCCACCTCCTACGCCCTCCGACCGGGGTCCCCGTCCGGTCCGCTCAGCATCACGGACGACCTCGGTCGTCACGATACCGTGCCGGCCGACCCGGCGCGGGTGGTCGTCCTCGGGCCTTCTATCATGGACTCGATGTATCGCCTCGGGCTGCGGAGCCACGTCGTGGGGGTCGACTGCTACGCCCCGAGCCTCGGGGGGCTGTCGTCGGACTATTCGGCCGACCAGGTCGCTCTCTGGAACCTTTCCTCGTCCATGTGCGTCGAGACCGGGCCGACCTTCGACGTGGAGCAGCTCCTCGCGCTCGGACCGCAACTGGTTCTCGCGGCCACGATCGTCTCGGTGGCGGCGGTCGAACAGATCACCCAGACCTACCACATCCCGGTCGTGATGCTCCAACCCGCCACCCTGACCGGGGTCATCCTGAACGATCAGCTCCTAGGGGAGATCTTCGAGGTCCCCGGGGCTTCTTCTTCGCTCGTGAGCTCGCTCCAATCCGCCCTCTCCCGGGCAGCCTCGCTCCAGGACAACCTGACCGCGAACGGCACGCCGTTCCCCACCGTTCTCGTGACGTACTCCGCCGACGGGAACGGCTACTGGACGTTCGGCCCCGGGACGTTCGGTCAGTCTCTGATCGAGCTGGCGAGCGGTGCGAGCATCTCCGCGAACGCCACGCTTCCCTACCCCGAGCTCTCAGGCGAGCAGGTCCTCGCGAGCAACCCGGAGTACCTCGTCTACGGGACCGGGTTCGGGATCAACGAATCGACCTACGCCGGAGGGCCGTTCTGGTCGCAGCTCATCACGACCCAGGGGGGCCATGCGGTCGGCATGGACTCGAACTACTTCACCGAGCCCGACCCGACCATGATCCTGGTAGGCCTTCCCCAGCTCATCGCGGTCCTCCACCCGGGCTCCTCCGCGTAGCGGGAGCGACCTCGTGGGAGCGACGGCCGAGGTTCCCACCGGGACCGCGAGAGGGCTCGGCCGTCGTCCCTGGGTGCTCGGGCTCCTCCTCGCCCTCCTCGGGGTCGGGGTCTTCTTTTCGCCGATCCTCGGGACCGTGTCGGTCTCTCCCGACACCGTGCTGAGGATCCTCCTCCATCAGGTCTCGGGTGGGGCGCTCTTCTCCGACCCGTGCGCGGGGGCGAGCGTCCCGGCCAGCGGCTGCTCGGGCCTCATCGAGATCGTCTGGGACGCTCGGCTCTCGGAGGTGATGCTCGCGGTCGTGGTCGGAGCCGGTCTCGGGATCTCCGGCGGTACGCTCCAGGGCGTGTTCCGGAACCCGCTCGCGGACCCTTTCCTGCTCGGGATCTCGTCGGGGGGCACCCTCGGGGCCGCGGTGGTCGTGGTCTTCCGGATCGGGGTAAGTGAACAGAACCTCCTCCTACCGCTCTTCGCGTTCGTCGGAGCGATCGCGACCGGGGCGGTGATCTTGGTCGCGGCCCGCAGCCGTTTCGGTTCCGTCGAGACGCTCCTCCTCACCGGGGTCGCCCTCTCCAGTTTCCTCTCCGCCGTCCTCTCGCTGCTGCTCCTCTACAGCCCGACCGGGAGCCTCCAGGTCGATTTCTGGCTGCTCGGCAACCTGGGCTCCCTCGATTGGACCCAGGACGGGATCGCCTTCGGAGTGGTCCTGGTCGCGGGAACGCTCCTGGCGACGTACGGTCGGGAACTGAATCTCCTCCAACTCGGCCCGGACGTCGCCCAGAGCCTCGGGGTCGACTCCCGGAAGGTGCGAGTTCGCCTCCTTCTGCTCGCCTCGGTCACGACGGCCGCCGCGGTCGCGTTCACCGGGATCATCGGGTTCGTTGGGTTGGTCTCTCCGCACGTGGTCCGCCGGATCGCGGGCAACGACTATCGCCTCGTCCTCCCCGGAGCCGCGCTCGTCGGGGGAGGGTTCCTGCTGACCGCTCGGGACCTCTCGCTGGTCGCCTTTCCGGGGACCCTGTTGCCGATCGGGATCTTCACGTCGTTCGCCGGAGCGCCGTTCTTCGCCTACCTTCTCTTTCGCCGGCGAGGGGCCTCGACCATGGGAACCCCATGACCGGGCCGACGGGATCGGCCCTCCGGCTCCGGGGAGTTACCGTCCGATTCGGCGAGCGGACGGCGCTTCAGGACGTCAACCTCGAGGTTCCCCGGGGGCAGTTCGTCGCGCTCACCGGACCGAACGGGTCCGGAAAGACCACGTTGTTGCGGGCCGCCTTAGGGTTCCTGACCCCCGACGCGGGCTCGGTCGAGCTGTTCGGAAGCGAGGTGCTTCGGCTCTCGGTGGCGGAGCGAGCTCGACGCGTCGCGTGGGTCCCCCAAGAGGAGAATCCCCGGGAGGATGCGCCGCTCCTCGACTATGTGCTCTACGGACGCTATGCCCATCTCGGATGGCTCCAAGGCGAGACGGCCCGGGACCGGGAGGCGGCCGTCCGGGCGCTGAGAGCGGTGGGCCTTGAGGAGCGAGCGGGAGACGGGATCCTCTCCGTCAGCGGAGGGGAGAAGCAACGGGCGATCCTGGCCCGGGCGCTCGTCCAAGAGGCGCCCCTCGTCCTGCTGGACGAGCCGACGAGCCATCTCGACATCGCGCACCAGCTCGACCTCCTGAGCCGGGTCCGCGAGCTCTCCGGCGAACGGGGCGTGACGATCGTCGCGGCCCTTCACGACCTCAACCTGGCCGCCCGATTCTCCGACCGGATCGTCGTGCTTTCCAGAGGTCGGCGGGTTGCGGACGGGGTGCCGGCGGACGTCCTCTCCGAGGAGCTCCTCGCCCGGGTATGGGGGGTCGTCGCGGACCTTCGCCGTGACCCACGGACCGGCGCCCCGTACCTTCTCCCGCACCATCTCGTACGGCCCGCGCCGTCCGGGCCGGGAACGTTCCTCGGCAAGGGGCCGGTCCATGTCGTCGGGGGCGGGGGCTCGGGGGCGCCCTACCTGAGGGCTCTCTCCGAGGCGGGGTATCGCGTCACCGCGGGGGCCCTGCACCTCCTCGACTCCGACCTCGAGACCGCGGAGAGCCTGGGCGCGCTCACCGCCGTCGAGGTACCGTTCGCCCCGATCGGGGACGAGGTGCGGGAGCGACTGCGCACGCTCCTCGAGGCGGCGACGGCCATCGTGGTCGCACCGTTCCCGGTCGGGCCCTCCAACCTGCCCAACCTCGAGGAGGTACGACGGTTGCTCGGGCGCGTTCCAATCCTCCTCGTTGACCGACCGACCGGCGAGGAATGGGATTTTGCCGGGGGACGGGCGCGCGCCCTCCTCGCGGAACTCCGTCGCGGCGGAGCCCGACCGGTCGCCGGGGCGGCCGAGATGCTCGAAGCCCTCGCCGCCGAACCGGCCGCCTCGGCCTCTCAGTGACCGCGCCGTCGCGGTTTTCCCCCCCCGGGAAGGGGAGCGACCTCGAGGGGGGGCGGGGAGGGGCCGGCGAACTGAGCCAGGAGGTACGGAAGGTCGTTCTCGAGGACGAGGATGTAGCTCGGCACACCGAGCCGGGAGGCTTCGAGGCAGGCGGTGCCGGCGGCGAAGCGGAGGACCGAGCGGACCCCGGCGTTCGAGAGCGCATGGTAGGCTTCGAGGCCCTCGGCGGTGACGAGCGCGAGAGGGTCCGAGGGCAGGCTGTCCCGGACCCGGTTCCCCAAGCGGCGGTCGGCGAGGTCGCTCGAGGTGAGGGTGCGCACCGAGATCGGAGCCGGTGTGAGCGGAACGATCCCCTCGAGGTCCGAGACCTCGACGAGCGAGCCCTTCCGACCGCCTTGGCGAACCCGGCCTCGCGAGGGACCTCCCCCGCCCGGGCGGGCGGAGAGCAGGCCGTGCTGGAGCTCGAGGGAGACAGCGGCCCCTTCCGCGAGGTCCTCGAGCGCGAGAGCGCGGGTCGACCGGATGACGTGGACCCGCTCGATCCGCTCCCGAAGGTCGTCCCCGAGGCGACGGAGCGTTTCGTGGAGCCAGGCGACTCCTTCGACCGTCGGTCGGTACCGGCCCTCTCGGACGGTCACGAGCCCGCGGCGGCGAAGCTGACGGTAGGAGTGCGACACGGCCTGGACCGTGAGCCCGAGGCGCTCCGCGATCGGCCGCAGCTGGGTCGGCTCGAGGGTGGCGCACTCGTACAGGAAGAGGAGCTCGGTGACCGTCCCGCCCCGCCGAAGCCCGGCCAGCCCCGTCGTCTCGGGAGTGCGGACGCCGACCACGGAGCGCGGAGACTTCCGGCGGATAAAACAGTCTTTACCGCTCGGGAAAACGGCCTTGCCTAGGAGGGCACCCCGGCCTTTCGCGCGGAGGAGCGCGGCATCGGGTTCGCCCGGCGGACCTCCCGGAGGCGGTCCCGGATGCGCGCCGCCTCTTCGAAGTCGAGGCGCTCCGCGGCGAGGCGCATCTCCTCCTCGAGGTTCGTGAGGAGCAGCGGGAGCTTGTCCTTCCAGTACCGTCCGAGCCCGCTCGTGGAAAGCTCACCGGACGGGGCTTCCTCCTCGGGGGCGAGGAGCGAGCGCACCTCCTTGCGGATGGATTCGGGCACGATGTCGTGGACGCGGTTGTACTCGACCTGGGTCTCCCGACGGCGCGCCATCTCGGCCATCGCGCGCTGCATCGACCCCGTGACCCGGTCAGCGTACAGGACGACCTTCCCGTCGACGTTGCGGCTCGCGCGCCCCGAGGTCTGGACGATGGACGTCTCGCTCCGTAGGTACCCCTCCTTGTCGGCGTCCAGGATCGCGACGAAACTGACCTCGGGGAGGTCGAGCCCCTCGCGCAAGAGGTTGATCCCGACCAGCACGTCGAACTCACCCAGCCGAAGGTCGCGGAGGATCTCGACTCGCTTCATCGTCTCGACCTCGGAGTGGAGGTAGCGGACCCGGAACCCCTGGTTGGCGAGGTAGTTCGCCAGCTCCTCGCTGGTCGCCTTCGTGAGGGTGGTCACGAGCGCTCGGTCGCCACGTGCGATGCACGCCCGGAGCTCGACCATCAGGTCGGCGATGTGGCCCTTCAGCGGTCGGACCTCGATCGGGGGGTCGACCAACCCCGTGGGCCGGATGATCTGCTCGACGAGGCCCTTCGAGGCCTTCCGTTCGAACGGTCCGGGCGTCGCCGAGACGAACACCGTTTGGGGGACGTGGGCCAGGAACTCGGGGAACTTGAGGGGACGGTTGTCGCGGGCGGAGGGAAGGCGCCATCCGAACTCGACCAGGTTGTCCTTGCGGCTCCGGTCGCCCTTGTACATTCCCTGGATCTGCGGGATCGTGACGTGGGACTCGTCGATGAACGCGAGGAAGTCGTCCGGGAAGAAGTCGAGGAGGGTGTACGGAGGCTCGCCCGCGCGGCGCCCCGCGAAGTAGCGGGCGTAGTTCTCGACCCCCGAACAGTAGCCGGTCTCTCGGATCATCTCGAGGTCGTAGTCGACCCGTCCCTTGAGGCGTTGAGCCTCGACGATCTTCTCCTCGCGCTGGAGCTCCTTCACCCGCTCGTCCCGCTCCTTCTCGATCTCGCTCAGGATCCCACGAAGGCGTTCGTCCACGGTCAGGAAGTGGGTCGCCGGAAAGACGGCCAGCTCCGAGAGCTCCCGGCGCTCTTCCTGGGTCAAGGGGTCGAGCTCTACAATCTCCCGGATGGTGCTCCCATCGAGCACCACCCGATGGACGGTCTCGCCCGCGCCCATCACATCGATCGTCCCGCCGCGGACGCGGAAGCGGCCCCGCTTCAGTTCGATATCGTTGCGGGTGTACTTCATCCGGACCAGCTGCTCGAGGAGGGTCTGCCGGGAGATCTCCTGGCCGACGGCGAGGTCGACGACGGAGGCACGATAATCCTCGGGGGAGCCGAGACCGTAGATGCAGCTCACCGAGGCGACGATGAGGACGTCCCGTCGCGTGAGGAGCGCCTGGGTCGCCCGGTGCCGCAGCCGGTCGATCTCCTCGTTGATGGAAGCGTCCTTCTCGATGTAGAGGTCGATCTGGGGAACGTACGCCTCGGGCTGGTAGTAGTCGTAGTAGCTGACGAAGTACTCGACCGCGTTCTTCGGGAAGAGCGCCCGGAACTCGCTCACGAGCTGGGCCGCGAGCGTCTTGTTGGGGCTGATGACCAGCGTCGGACGCTGGAGACGCGCGACCACGTGGGCCATCGTGAACGTCTTGCCGCTGCCCGTCACGCCCAGTAGGGTGACGAACTTCTCTCCCTTCTCCACCCGCTTCACGAGGGCGTCGATCGCCTCGGGTTGGTCGCCCTGGGGCACGAGGTCCGTTTCGAGTTGGAACTGTCCCGGCAGGGCGTCCGAACCCTTCCGGGCGCCGGGATTCCGGGTCATGGAACGGTCGGTAGTTCGAGAGAGGCCCCGAGGTAGCCTCGCGGGTCGACCGTCACGCTCGTGAAACCTAGGCGAGCGACCTGGCGAGCCACCTCGCTCGCGAGCGGTTCCGCTCGGAGGCGGGACACCTCGGAGGAGGCGACCTCGATCCGGGCCGTTCCGCCCCGGACGCGTACCCGGACCCGGCGGAACCCGAGACCGAGCAGGACTGCTTCGGCCGCTTCGATGCGCGCCAGCAGCTCGTTCGTGACGGGGTCACCGTGCGCGATGCGCGAGGCGAGGCACGCGTCCGACGGCTGGTCCCAGTTCGGGAGACCGCGACGGTGGGCCTCGGCTCGAATCTCGGCCTTGCCCCACCCCGCCCACAGGAGCGGATGGGTAAACCCGGCCTCGTCCATCGCGCGGAGACCGGGTCGGTCGTCCGTCAGGTCGTCCCGATGCACCCCGTCCAGGTACTGGACAGCCGATCGGGCGGCCCCGAACTCGCGAAGGACGATCGTCTCCACAGACCGACAGAAGTAGCAACGATCCGACCGATTCTCCCGGTACTCCGGACGGGAGAGCGGGTTCACCCTCAGTAGCACGTGCTCTACTCCGATCGCCGCCGCCACCCGCTCCGCTCGAGACACCTCGGCCCCGGAGACCGCGGGGCCGATGAGGGTGACCGCGACCGCCTCCGGTCCCAGCGCCGAGAACGCGAGCGCGGCGACCGTAGAGGAGTCGACGCCCCCGGAGAGTGCGACCACCGCCCGGCCACCTTCGCGGATCCGTGCGACGACCTCGTCAGCGGGGCGGCCCGCGATGGCCGGGGAGAGCGAAGAGGACATTCTTCTCGTTCTACCGCCCGTGGCCCATTACCCTTTCCTTCGGGCTACGACCCTCCCGCCGACTTCCCACCGGTGCGTCGACCGGCGGGGACTTCGAATCGGCCGGTCGGGGGAAACCGTGAGGCGGGCATTTCACGGACGAACGACGAAGCTGTACTCGAACTCGTAGGAGTGGTCTCCCCCCGAGATCTGAATGGTCATTCGCCCCCGGATTCCCGCGAGCTCGCCGGTACCGGAATCCGGGACGACCTCGATCGTCTGTCGGGGAGCGCCGCGGTCGAGGATCCCCGAGTGCTGGAGGAGGAAGGTGCCCGTGCGGCCCTCCAGCCGACCGCGAACCCGCTCTATCAACACGTACCCCGCGGAACCTTCCGTTCGGGTCATACCGGTCAGCATTCGTCCTCGGCTGGTCCCGTCGAGGTCCCCGTGGAATCGCTTGCTCACCCTCATGGATCCGAGGGGGGTGCCATCCCCGAGGTCGTCGTCCGAATCTCGACTCATCTCGACCTCGAAACCCCCGCGAGCTCTCGTCACGCTCTCGTTCCCCCCCGGTTCGGTGGAAGCCTCAAGGGGTTTAGAACCTCGGGGAGAGATGCGGGAACACCGTGCGTGGGGGGAAGGCCGCGCGAGGTGCAATCGCCATAGCCCAGGCGGCCGTAGGGGAAACCGATGCAAGCGGTCCGCGACGGAAGCCGGTGGATGCTGCGACTGGAGGATGGAGAGGACCTCTTCGAAGCGATCTCGGGATTCGCGCAGCGCGAGAACGTTCGCGCCGGGACCGTCGTGTTCGGAATCGGGATGTTTCGTCGGGCGACGTTCGGCTACTGGGACGGAAGCCAGTACCAAACCCAAGAACTGACCGTGCCCCACGAGGTCGTCTCGCTCCACGGCACCCTCGCCCGCGGGGGCGGAGGGCCGTCCCTCCACCTCCATGTGGCCGTCGCCGGCCCGGACCACCGGGTCGTCGGGGGTCATCTCCTGCGCGCGACGGTGGGGACGATCCAGGAGGTCCTGATCGAGACGTTCCCCGGGCGCACGTTCGGCCGCCCTCTGGTCGAAAGCTACGGCCTGAAGATGCTCGACCTCGAACCGTCGGCCGAACCGTAGTCGTCCGCCATCCCTTTCCGTTCCGCCCGGCTCGTGCGGTTCGTTCATGTCCGGGCCGCCCTCCGTGTTCACGACCCTTGACCCTCGGCTCGAGGACGCGATCCGTCAGCGAGGACTTACCGAGCCCACGGAGATCCAGCGTCTCGCGTTCCCGCTCCTCGCGACGGACGCGGACGCCCTCTTGCTCTCTCCCACGGGGACGGGGAAGACCGAAGCGGTCCTCCTGCCCCTGCTCTCGCGCCGCCTCGCCGACCCGACTCCGCCGATCTCGATCCTCTACATCACTCCCTTGCGGGCCCTGAACCGGGACCTCGAGCACCGCATCGTGGCTCTCGTGAAGCAGGTCGGTCTCACCGCGGCGGTCCGCCACGGGGACACTCCGACCTCGGCACGCCTCGCTCAGTCCCGTCAACCGCCCGACCTGCTGCTCACCACCCCCGAGACCCTGCAGCTCCTTCTCACGGGAACCCGCCTTCGGGAATCCCTTCGGAACGTCCGCTCGGTCGTGATCGACGAGGTCCACGAGCTGGTCGGTTCGGACCGAGGGGCGCAGCTCTCGATCACCCTCGAGCGGCTCGACAAGCTCACGGGACGCGCCGTTCGCCGTATCGGCCTCTCGGCGACCGTAGGAAACCCCGGCGAGGTCGCCCGGTTCCTCTCCCCCGCCCCACGGGACGTGGAGGTCCGCGTCGCCCAGGAGCGACGGCCGCTCGAGCTCACGGCACGCCGGCCGGACCGAAAGAGACCGCCTCTCGACGAATCCCTGGTCCGCGAGCTCAAGGCCGACTCGACGCTGCTCGAGGGCCTGAGGGCGGTCGAAGAGGAGGTCCGGGAGCACCGGACCACCCTCGTCTTCGTCAATACCCGCCCGACGGCCGAGGGGCTCGCGGCGCGTCTCCAGAAGCTCGCGCCGGACCTTCCGATCGCGGTCCACCACGGTTCGCTCTCCCGAGAGGTCCGCGAGGAGGCCGAGCGCGCGTTCCGGGACGGACAGCTCCGGGCGCTGGTCGCGACGTCGTCCCTCGAGCTCGGGATCGACATCGGGGCCGTCGACCACGTCGTCCAGTTCGGCTCGCCGCACCAGGTCGGCCGCCTCGTCCAGCGGGTCGGTCGTTCGGGCCACCGGCTCGACCGCACGATCCACGGGACCGTCCTCTCGCTGGACGACGACGACCTCGAAGAGGCGGCGGTGCTCGCGCGGAGGGCCGACGCGGGACTGATCGAACCGGTCGCCTGGCGTACTCGCAACCGGCTCGCAGCGGCGCAGCAGGTGGTCGCCTCGCTCCGCGCGGAAGGGACCCTCGAGCTCTCGGAGCTGCTCCGACCGCTTCGGCACGCCGCGGCCACGGCGGACCTCTCCGACCCGGAGTGGACCGAGCTCATCGACTACCTGGTCGGCCTCGGGCTCGCGAAGCGGCTCGGCGACCGGGTGGCGCCGGGACGAGGGACCCTGCACCGGTTCTACGCCTCACTGTCCCTCATCCCGGACGAGCGGACCTACCGGCTCCGCGACATCGGCACGCGGCGGCTCATCGGGACCCTGGACGAGCGCTTCGTCCTGACCCAGATCCTGGCCCAACCCGAGGAGATCTTCCTCCTCCACGGGCGGACGTGGAAGGTGGTGGAGTACCGGGAAGGCGAACTCCTGGTCGAGACCGTCCAAGAGATCGGACGCGAGCCTCGGTGGGCCGGGGAGGACCTCCCGGTCCCGTTCGATGTCGCTCAGGAGATCGGGAAGCTCCGGCGGGAGGGGTCGTTCGAAGAGTACCCCATCTCACCGGAGGACCGAGCGCATCTCGACGAACGTCGGA
This sequence comes from Thermoplasmata archaeon, assembly GCA_036404475.1. Taxonomy (GTDB): domain Archaea; phylum Thermoplasmatota; class Thermoplasmata; order Lutacidiplasmatales; family UBA184; genus Lutacidiplasma. Next base: position 54,594 of record DASWZL010000080.1, on the reverse strand, counting down.
AGGACCCGGCCCTCGCCGGCACGATCCCGACGGACCGACGGGTCACGGTCACCACCCACGGTCGCGTGGTGGTCTACGGTGCCTGCTTCGGCACCCGGACCAACGAGACCCTCTCCCTCGCGACCGCCGGGCTCCTCACCGCCCGCCTCGGGGCCCGCGTCGAGGTCGCTTCGGTCGAGCCGACCTGGTTCGTCCTGGAGCTACCGGTCGCGGTCGACGCCCCCACGCTCGTCGACGCTCTCTCGATCGAACCGGCGACCCTCCGCCCTCTCGTCGAGCGCCTCGTCCCCTCGGGCCTCGACTACCGCTGGGTCTTCCTCGCGGTCGCCCGCAAGCTCGGGGTGATCCCGGCCTCGGCGGACCCCCGGGACCTCCGGACCCTCGACCCCTTGCTCGCGGCGAGCCGGACGAACCCCCTCGGCGAGGAGACCCTCGAGAAGACGCTGCACGACCGGTACGATGTCGACCACGGGGTGGAGGTCCTCGAGCGGATCCGGGACGGCGCAATGGAGGTGGTCGCCACCCCCCCTTCGAAGTTCACCGACGGACCGCTCGAGCGCCTGGAGTGGCGGACCGTGCTCGACATCCCCCCGCCCACGCTGTTGAAGGCGGTCCAGGAACGGCTCGCGAAGGAGCCCCTTACCTTGGTCTGCCTTCGGTGCGGCTTCGTCCGGACGACGAGCCCCTCGCGGTACAAGGCTGAGGGAGGGAGCCGGTGCCTCCTCTGCCACGGGTCGCTGTCGGCGGTGCTGTCGCCCCGGCGGACCGAGGAGGTCGACCGGTTGAGCGCCTACGCGAAGCGGAAGCGGGCCCGAGAGAAGCCCGCCCCAGGTCGTCGCGTGCGTCGGGAGCGGGCCCTGCCCGCGGGGACGGAAACGCTCGTGCGCACCGGGTACACCTCGGCCGAGCTCGTCGCCCACTACGGGGAACGGGCGCTCTACGCTCTGGCCGGTCGGGGGATCGGGCCGGAGACCGCGCGCCGGCTCTTGATGCGTCTCTATCGGGACGACAATGCGTTCTTCACAGAGATCCTCCGGGCGGAACGGGCCTACGCCCGGACCCGGGTCTTCTGGGACTAGGAAGCGTCGGCGAGGCGCCGGACCAGCTGCTCGACCACCTTCCGAGAAGCGTCCGTCCGGAACCCCTCCGGGCGGGCATGGGTGCGAGCGACCCGGAATCCGAGCGAGCGGAGTCCTTCCTCCACGGCCCGGAGGCTCGGCGGCGCCGCCAGTTCGAGCCGCGAAGCGAGGACGTTCGCCTCGAAGTAGAACGGTCGGTCGGCGGTGACCTCCTCCTTCAGCCGGGAGATGAACCGCTCGACCTCGCGGGCGCGGGCGGCGCCGTCGGGGACCCGAAGGCGCGAGACGAGGTCCGCGTCGAAGAGCGGACCGAGCCAGAGCGGACCGTACGGTCCCCGGTCCCCGACCCACGGGCCCGGCCAGTTCTCGGGGTCGATGGTGCCCACCGGGACCGCCGCGTCCGAACGCTCGTTGACCTCGACGTAGGCGCGGACGTAATGGTCGCGTGCGTACGCGAGCATCGGGCGGATCGAACGACCGAGCGCCTCCGCGTCGCGCGCCAGGTAGGCGAGGAGGATTCGAAGCCCTCCCTCCGGTCCTAGGCGACCGCGCACCGGTCGGGCGCCGTAGCGCCGCCAGCAGGCCGACGGCTGGGTCCCCGCGAGCACCATCATGTCGGTCGCCGTGACGGCGACGACCCCCCCCGGGCGGACCGAGCCGAGCGCGGTGCGTACGAACGGGGCCGGGGTCCCGTAGGGGTCGAGGTCGACGTAGTCGAACGGGGCTGCGGGTGGAGCGAGCCGGGCGTCCCCCTCGACCACGAACGCGCCCGGGACGCGGGCCGTGTTCTCCCGGAGCACTCGGCATGCCTCGGGGTTCGCCTCCGAGAACGTGAAGGTACCGAACGCCCCGGATTCCCGGAGGAGGCGGAGCCCCCGCACCCCCGTCGCGGCGGTCATCTCCCAGCCGGTCCGGCCACCGTGGGTCGGTGGGGGAAGCGCCTGGGCGAACGCGACCCCGAGGTCCCGGTCGCCGGCCATCGCCGGGTTGTAGAAGACCGGCGACCGCCGTCCCGGACCCCGGCCCGGCGCGGTGAGCGGGAGGAGGAGCTCGGTCCTCCCTTCCGAGACGAGAGCTAGTGGGCCCGGCCGGTGATGAGGTGGACGATCTTGAACGCGAGGAGATTCTTGTTCACCGGGGTCACTTCGAGCAGGCGTAGTTCGTCCCTCCGACGGATGTCCTGGAGCAGCGGGTTCCTCGATTTCTTGTGCAGGGTCATGATGATCGACTTCCGGGCGTCGAGCGTGTCGATCACGCTCTTCGTGAACACCTCGCTCTCGACCTCCATCTTCCCGACCTCGTCGATCACGATCACGTCGGCGGACTCGCGCGCCTCGGCGAGGGCCCGCGTCCCGAGACCCTCGAGCGCGGAGATGTTGACGCCGAAGCGGCCCGACCGCACCCGAGACTTCAACCCCTCGTGGGCGAAGACCTCGTGCTCCTTCGTTGTCCAATCGACGATCTGGAACCCCGCGCGCCGCTGCTTCTCGACGATCGGCTCCGTCACCATGCCGCCGACCTTCACCCCCTCCTCTTCGAGGAGCTCGATGATGCGGAGCAGGGTCTGGGTCTTGCCCGAGCCCGGGAGACCCGTGATCCCGATCTTGACTGGAGGGGAAAGTCGACGAGGCATCACCAAGTATACCGCTAGGATGCGTAGTACGCGTGGAACCAATAAGAAGACGTCGTGCGGGCGCGCCGCTGCGGCCACCCGCCACCGGCGGACTCGAGCTCTCCGACGGGGAGGCATCGGTCTACCCCCCGCGCGAGGACACCCTGCTCCTCCTCCCGTTCGCCGAGGTCTTCCCGGGCACCCTCCTCCTCGAGGTCGGAGCCGGTGCCGGCCTGGCGGCCCTCACCGCCGCGCGACGTGGCGCTCGGGTCGTCGCGACCGACGTGAACCCTCACGCGCTCCGCTGCCTGCGCGAGCGGGCCCGAGCGGAGGGGGTCGACCTTACCCTTGTCCGGACCGACCTCGCTCGCGGTCTCGGGCGCTTCGACCGACTCCTTTCCAACCCGCCGTACCTGCCGACCCGGCCCGAGGAGCGGGACCCCGACCGGTGGCACAACCTCGCGCTCGACGGAGGGCCGGACGGCTGTCGGGTCACCGCGCGGCTGGTCGAGGAGCTCGACCAGCACCTGACCGCCGACGGGACGGCGTTCGTGGTGGTATCCTCGCGACAGGACGCCGACGCCTTGGAGCGGATCCGGAACGGCTGGGCGAGGCGCGGCGGGAGCATGGAGGTGGCCGACTCCCGCGCCCTCGAGGGGGAGCGGCTCGAGGTCTGGCGGCTCCGCCTCGGTCCGCGCTAGACGTGCCGTTCGGCGTAGGTCAGCACCGCGTCCAAGAACCGTTGGCCGTCCCCGAACCCCTCGGCCGACCCGGTGCGGGTCCAGTCCGGCGCCTGGGCACGGAAGAACGAGCGCTCGGGATGCGGCATGAGGCCGAAGACGTTCCCTTCCGGATTCGTGAGCCCCGCGATGTTCCCCTCCGAACCGTTCGGGTTCCAAGGGTAGCGCGCGGGGCCGCCGTCCGACGCGACCCAGCGGAACAGGACCTGGCCGTTCTCCTCCACCGAGCGGCGGAGCTCCTCGCTCCCGAGGACCAGCTTCCCCTCCGCGTGGGCCGAAGGGAAGAGAAAGCGAGTCCCTTTGGGGACCCCCTGGAGCGGAGGGAAAGTCCCGCCCTCCCAGGCCACGAACGTCGGGCGGCATTCGAAGTGGCCGGAGTCGTTGGTCATGAGGGCGGCCTCGGGGGCCACGAGATGCCCGCCGGGCCGGCCGGGCAGCAGGCCGAGCTCGGTGAGGACCTGGAAGCCGTTGCAGATCCCGCCTACGATCCGACCGCTTCGCACGAACTCCTCGAGCTCGGCGCCGATTGAGGCTCGTACGCGGGCGGCGAGGATGGCCCCGGCGCGCACGTAGTCGCCCGCGGAGAAGCCGCCGGGGACGAACAGGGCCTGATAATTGGAGAGCCGACGCCGCTCCTCGGGGAGCACGTCGCGCCCCTCGAGTTGCTTAAGGTGCACGACCTCGGGACGCGCCCCGAGGGTCGTGAGGGCCTCCCGGAGCTCGTCGTCGCAGTTCGTCCCCTCGATGGAAAGGACCGCGACCGCGAGGTTACGGCGCGCCACGACCGACCGAGGCGGCGGACCGTTTAACCGTTGTTCCCGGACGACGCGCTCCCCCCCCGGGGACCCCCGGACCAAGCGGTGGGTCGAGGTAGTGAACGCGGAGACGCTCTCCCCGGCGGACGACCCGACGTCCGGCCGGCATCAGGGCGAACGCAGTCGCTCCGGCGAGGCTCGTGATCACCGACGACCCGCGGTAGGTCGTGTACGCGCGTCCCCGCTCGAACCGCAACGGCACGATGGTGGCCAGTCCCGGGGAAGGCGCGACTGCGTCGCTGCCGAGGACCGCCCAGCCGTCGGTCCATCCGGGCCCGGGCCTCCGCCCGAGCCGCCGGAGAACCGGGAGGACCAACCAGTACATGTTCGCGAGACAGGAGGTCGGGTGACCGGGCAGCCCCACCACGAGCTTCCGTCCGCTCCGGACGGCGAGCGTCGGCTTTCCCGCCCGAACCGCGATCCCGTGGAACAGAAGAGGTCCGAGCTTCGACAGAATCCGGGGCAGGTGGTCGCGCTCCCCCACGGAGCTTCCTCCCGTCGCCAGCACGAGGTCCGCATGCGCGAGCGCGGAGCGAATCGCCCGCTCGATGAGGGCGGGCTGGTCGGGGACGGGGGAATAGAGGTCGGGGATCCCTCCGGCGGCGAGGATCACGGACGCGAGCGAGGCGTTGTTGCTCTCGTAGATCCGACCGACCTGAGGAGGGTCGCCGGGGGCGAGGAGCTCGTTGCCGTTCGGGACGACGGCGACCCGCGGCGCGGCGTAGACGGGGACCTTCGCGATGCCGCACGCGGCGATCGCTCCGGCCGCCGGTGCGGAGAGCTCGTCGCCCTTCCGCCCGAGGAGAGCACCGCGGGGAAAGTCATGACCGGGGGGAGAGATCCGGTCCCCCCTCGGGATTGGACGAGGGACCCGAACGATCCCGTCGTCACGAACCGCCTCCTCGAAGATGACCACGGCATCGGCGCCTCTCGGAATGGCCCCGCCCGTGGCGATCGCCACGGCCTCCCCCGACCGAAGGCCGCTCGGATACGATTGCTCGGCGAAGACCTCGCCGACGATTCGGAGCTCGACGGGCCGGGCGCGTGTCGCCCCCGAGGTATCCCGGCTCCGAAGGGCGTAACCATCCCACGTGGTCCGGGGGAACCCCGGGACGGGGGCGGGCGCCCGGATGTTCGAGGCGAGGACCCGTCGGAACGCCCCTTCGACCCGAACCTGCTCTACGCGGTCGATCGGTCGGGTCGCCGCCAGCAGGCGTCGGCGGGCCACGTCGACCGGCGTCAGCCGACCGAAGGCGTGCATCTCCATGCGGCGAAGCTACCTCTTTCCCTCGATCCACCGGGCCGAGCTACGGGTCCCGGCCGTGAGGCACGCCAAGAGGGGTTGACCGGCGAACCACGCCGCGTAGAACCCGCCCCGGAAGGCGTCCCCGGCCCCGACGAAAGTCCGAACCCGGGCCGGACGGGCCGCGCCGACGTGGACGGTGTCCGCCCGGGAGAAGGCGGTGGCCCCTGCGCGACCTTCGGTCCGGATCACGAGGGGCACGAACTCGAGCAGTCCCTTGGGTCGACGGGCCCCGACGAACTCGAGGGCGCGGTCGATCTCGGACCGGTTGCCGAAGAGGAGCTCCGACCCTCGGAGGAGCTCGCGGAACGACCGGCGGTCCCAGCGGTAATGGATCTCCTGGGCGGGGTCGGCCGCCACGCGGAGGCCACGCGCCCGCGCCGCCTTCTGGAGACGAAGCTGGAACTCCGGGTCCGCGGTCGTCAGGTGGACCCAGGAGTACTCCCGGAGCAAACGGACCGGTGGTAGGGCCACTCCCCGGGTCCGCGACATCACGCCCTGGTCGATCAGCGTCCGCTGGACCCCCTCGCGGTCCTCGATGGTGTAGCAGGTCGGGGTGGGCTTACCGATCACCCGTTGGATACCCCGAACGTCAATCCCCGCGTCCCGGAACGCCGCGACATACTCGTCGGGAAATCCGTCCCCCACGCGGGCGACGAGACCGGTGGCCACCCCGAGCTTCGAGGCAGCCCGGGCGATGTTGGCGGCGGTGCCACCGACCTCGGCTCGATGCTCGAGAACGGCGACGGTCCGGTCGGCCGCGGGGAACGAACGGACCGACAGGAACCGGTCGATGTTGACGTGACCCGAGACCAGCAGGTCCCGGGGGCGGTCGGCGACCGTTCCCGTCATGGTCGGCGGAATCCTGTGAGCCCCCCGGTCGCTTATCGCTTGGGGGCACCCGGTAAGCCGCTTAAGCCGCCGGAAGGTTCCCGCGGAAGGCGGCATGCTCGTCGTAGGTGCCATCCTCGACATCGACGGCGCACGACCGGCCTACGTCCGCTTCCGTAACGGGCGCGTCAGCGAGGTCGGCACCCGGGGCGCCGAAGGTCGACGTCGGGGCGAGCGGACGGTTCGAGGGATCGTCGTCCCCGCCCCGGTCAACGCCCATACCCACCTCGGCGATGCGGTGTCGGTGCGCGAGCCCCCGCCGGGTCCGGTCGCTCAGCTCATCCAACCCCCTCACGGCTACAAGTTCCGACTCTTGGCGAGCGCCTCTCCCGCGGAGAAGGTCCGGGCGATCCGCGCCGCGCTCCGTCGGATGGAACGGGACGGGGTCGCCGCGACCGTCGACTTCCGGGAGGAGGGGCGGCCCGGCGTCGAGCTCCTGCGCGAGGCCGCCCGCGGAAGCTCGGTGCGCGTCCTCGCCTTGGGGCGTCCCCTCGCCCGGCCGGTCGTCCGGACCGAGCTCGACCAGCTCCTCGCGGTAGCGGACGGGGTCGGACTCTCGAGCGCTCGGGACGAGACGGACGATACGCGTCGGACCGTCGCTCGGGCCTGTCGGGCCGCGGGAAGGAAGTTCGGCCTCCATGCGAGCGAAGCGGTCCGGGAGAAACCCGAGCGGTACCTGGACCCGCGACCGGACCTGCTGGTCCACCTCGCGAAGGCGACCGTCGACGACCTCGCGATGGTGCGCGACGAGCGCGTCTCGGTCGCGGTCTGCCCGCGGTCGAACGCGCTGTTCGGCCGTCAGCCCGACCTCGGCTCGATGGAACGGCTCGGGCTCTCCGTCCTGCTTGGGACCGACAATGCGATGTTCCACGCCCCGTCGCTCTGGCGAGAGATGGAGTTCGCCTACGTCGCCTCTCGGCTTCGCCGACGACCGGTCTCGGCGGCGTTCCTCGCCCGGGCGGCGCTCGTCGAACCCTGGAAGTGGCTCGGGGAGCCGGAGGCCGCCCTGGTCGTTCCGGAGATGCCCGTCCCTCCGGTCGTCCTTCGATTGCCCCCGGACGACCCGGCCTACCAGGTCGTCACGCGCACCACCGAACACCTTATGGTCCGGGTCCGGCCCCGGGGCCGACAGCGGACCGCGGGGCGATGAAGAGCGACGAGCTGTTCGCACTGTTGCGCCGTCGGGGCGTCCTCTGGCCGAGCGCCGAGATCTACGGGGGCGCGCAAGGCCTCTACGACTACGGTCCCCTCGGCGCGTCGCTCAAGCGGCGGATCGAAGAGGCCTGGACGGCCTGGTTCGTCGGCCTTTCGCACGACTACTACCTGATCGACCCCGCGGAGATCCTCCCCGAGACGGTCGTGCGCGCGTCCGGCCATCTCGAGAACTTCACCGACCCCGAAGTCACGTGCGAGACCTGCCACAACGCGTTCCGAGCGGACACCGTCCTCGAGAAGGTCCGACCCGAGGGGGTGGACGGCCTGACGCCCGCGGAGATCGGAGAAATCGTCCGGGCCCGGGGCGTGAAGTGCCCGAGCTGCGGAGCGACGACCCTGAACGTCCCCCAGCCGTTCAACCTGATGTTCGGGCTCGACTTCGGCGTGACCGGGCACGAGCGGGCGTACCTGCGACCCGAGACCGCGCAGAGCAGCTACCTCTCCTTTCCCCGGATGTGGGACGTCGGTCGACGAGCCCTGCCGCTCGGGGTCGCGATCGTCGGAAAGGCCTACCGGAACGAGATCGCGCCCCGCCAGGTGCTGTTCCGGATGCGGACCTTCGCGCAGGCCGAGCTCCAGATCTTCTTCGACCCCGAGAGCTTCCCGCTTCCGTTCGACCGCGTGCGCGACGAGAAGCTCCCCGTCGTCCGGGCCGCGCGACGGCTCGCGGGGTCGGAGGCGGTCGAGCTCGTCTCCGCGGGAGACCTCGTGAGCGCGGGAGGCTTGCCCGAGTTCTACGCGTTCCATCTCGCTCACACCTACCGGTTCTATCGCGACGTGCTCGGATTCCCCGCCGACCGGCTCCGGCTGCTCGAGAAGTCCGACCAGGAGAGGGCGTTCTACAACCGGATCCAGTTCGACGTCGAGGCCGACCTCGAGAGCCTGGGCGGATTCAAGGAGCTCGCGGCGGTGCACTACCGCGGCGACTACGACCTCGGTCGTCACGGACAGGGCTCGGGGCGGGACCTCTCCGTGACGCTGACCGGGGGCCGCTCCGTGCTCCCGCATGTGCTCGAGCTCACGTTCGGTGTCGACCGCAACCTCTGGGCGCTCGCCGACGTACACCTCGGAAAGGACGGGGAGCGGACCGTCTGGCGCCTCCCGACGTACCTCGCGCCCGTGCCGGTCGGGGTCTTTCCCCTGATCGCGAAAGAGCACGCCGCGTTCGCCCTCCGCCTCTCCGATGACCTTTCCGCCGCCGGGATCCCGAACCAGTACGACGACGCGGGGACGATCGGGAAACGCTACGCGCGCATGGACGAGGCCGGAACGCCGTTCTGCGTGACCGTCGATGGAGAGACGGTGGCGGACGGCCCGAGGCAGGGCACCGTCACGGTCCGTACGCGGGACTCGAAGGCCCAAGAACGGGTCCCGGCCACGGACCTCGCGACCCGCCTGGCCCCGTTCCTGCGGCCCCCGCGACCGGCACGGGGCTAGCCCTCGCCCGCCTTCGTCCGCAAGACAACGGCTATATCTCGCGTCCGAGTCACTCCGTTCTGATGGCGACCGGCGGAGGAGAGCCCCCTCAACCGATAGGGGCGGCGACCCCCTTGGCGGCCCGGCGGTCCCGCTGGATCGGTCAGCAGTACGCGGACATCACGAAGCTTCGGGAGATCGCGGCCCGCCACGACCGCGCGAGCGCGCGGGCCCAGCAGCGGGTCGCCCGGCTCAACACCCGTATCGATAAGCTCCGGCACCAGGCCACCCTCCTGCGGGAGAGGGGTCAGCGGGCCCTCGCTCAGATCCCCGAGATCGAGCAGGAGATGAAGCAGCAGGAGCGGGACATCGAGGCGGCGACCAAGAAGACCGGGGGCGCCCCCATCGGCTCCGACGTAACGAGCATGCACTATCGCGTCCGCAAGCTTCAGCAGAAGGTGGTCGACCGCCAGCAGAAGGCCCGGGCCCTGGAGCTGCGGGCCGCGACCAAGACCCAGAAGACCGCCGAGCTCAAGGTCAAGGTCGACCGGTATCTGGAGACCGCGCGTCTCGAGGAGCAGGAAGCGGCCGCGTACCGGCAACGGGCGGACCGACTCCAGATGGTCTCCGAGCACGAGGTCGCGGACCACCTCAAGGCGACCGCGGACACCCCGAAGGGGTCCTCCGACGAGCCGCCCTCCTCGCTATGAAACTCATCGTCACCGTGGGCATGCCCGGCTCGGGCAAGGACGAGCTCGTGGGCGTCGCCCGCGCGATGGGCCTCGCGACCCTGAAGATGGGCGACCTCGTCCGCGACGAGACGCGCCGCCGCGGGCTTCCGATCTCGAACTCGAACGTCGCACGGGTCGCGTCCGAGGAGCGCGACAAGCACGGACCGGGGATCTGGGCACAGCGCGCGATCCCGAAGTTGACCGAGACCCGAATGTTGGTCGACGGGTGCCGGTCCGATACCGAAGTGACCGTCTTCCGTCACAACTTCGGTGACCTGTTCGTGCTCGGGATCTATGCCTCTCCCGAGACCCGGCACGACCGGATGGCGAGCCGCAGCCGCGCGGACGACGCGGCCGACCTCCAGGAGTTCTTCGACCGGGACCGACGGGAGCTCAAGTGGGGCATCGGCAACGCATTTGCCGTGGCCGACGGGATGCTCGTGAACGAGGGCACGCTCGACGAGTTCCGCCGAGCGGGCCGGGCGGTACTCGAGAAGATCCTCGCGCGTGAGGAGTGAGCCGCCCGTTCGCCCCTACGCGATCGTGGACGGGGGCCCCTGTGTGAGCAGGCTCCGGATCGAGTCGAACCGCTCTCGGTCGACCACGACCGCGAGCGGCCTCCGGTCGGCCGTGAGCGCGGGGAGCCGGCCGACGAGATGCTGGTCACGGGCCTCCGCGAATTCGCGGGAGCCCCGACCCGACGCGGTCTCTCGGTCCCACTGGAGAGCGAACTCGTCGGGGGACGAGGGAGTGGGGGGGCTGCGCGAGATGCGATGCTCCCGGACCGTCCGACGAACGAGCTCGAGGTAGCCAATGTGCTCGGCGAAGAGCGCGGCCGTGCGTTCGTCGTCCGGGTCCAGTGGCTCGGTCGGGAGGCCGCGCGACCACGCCCACCGGAGGGCCTCGACGAACGATGGGTTCGGGACCCGAACCTCGCCGAAGCGGACGAGCCCGCGGACCTCGCTCGTCTCGTTGTCGGTCAGGGGGACGATCGGTTCCGCGTCCGCGGTGACGAAGTAATCGAGAAGGCTCCCAAGCTCGTCGCTCGAGACGCCCAGACCCACCCGCGCCGGCGCGAAAGCGTCCAGCTCGGAGAGGACCCGGGGAACCTCGGAGACGAGGCCGCGGACCGGAGCGATCAGGAGGATCCCGGGCGCGTTCTCGAACTTCGCCGTGATCACGGGCCTTCCCGCTCGGTGATCTCCTCGATCAGTTCGTCCGGGTCGCGGTGCCGTCGGAGCTCGGTGATCGTCAGGATGGGCAGGCCGGCGATCGCCGAGCGGGTGACGGGGTCCCGGACGATGAACACCGCGTGTCCTTCGGCCACCCGGGCCAAACCGGGGAGGACCTCGGCCCGGTGGAGCGCGGTCCTCAAACTTCCGACGGCGGCGAGCAGGACCTCCGGCGTACGGGCGAGCGCATCGAACGGAGCCCGCACGGTCACCGTGACCTCGAGTCCCATCCCGTCCAACTGCCGGACGACCCCGTCCCGCAGCGTGTCCCCGGTACTGGGATGCGAGCGCGCCGTCGCCGGCTCGGAACCGTCGGTCGCCTTCTCTCCCGCGGCCGCGTCGCGGGCTCGGGCCGACCAATCGAACAGGTCAATCGGTTTCACGACGGTTTCGCCGAGGAACGTCTCGATCCGTTCGATGACGAGCGCTTCCGCGCCCGCGCTCTCCTCGTAGAGCTGGATCGCTCGGCGGGAGACGCCGGCGATGCTGGCGAGGGTTCCGAGAGAGAGGCCCCGTTCGTTCCGCAGCTGTCGGAGACGCGGTCCGTCCACCTGGGCGAACGTGCCTCCGGGGCTCGCATACAGGAACGGGGGGAGCGCCTTCTCGAGGAACTCTTGGAGCGTCTCCTCGTTGATGATCGGGACTCCGTAGCGGGTGTAGACCACCCCGGGGTCAAGGTCGGAGGCGCCCGACGTCTGACCGATCACCAGGGTGATTGCCGGGAAGAGATGCCCGAGCTCGCGGAGGCGGGTGGCCTCCTCGGAGTCCAGGGCATCGATGTTCTTGAGCACCTTGACCAGGAGGAGCATAGCGTCCCGACGGGCCGCGAGGTCGAAGCTGGTCGGCCGGATCGCGTGCGTGTCCGCGACGTAGAATCCCGCACGCTCGAGCAGCTCGCGGATGTGTTCGATCGAATGCTCCCGCGCAGACTGCAACCGGCTCCCCCCAGAATAATCCACTTACTTCTTTTATATAAAAGAGCATGGTCCGAGCTCTCGGAGAGTGGGACGCCCCACCCACCAAGAACCGTCTTGGCCGCGGGGCCGTTGGGGGGGGTCGTGGAGAGCCCCCTTCGCCCGGTGCCGGGCGCGCCGGCGCTGGTCATCGAACCGGCCGGGCGAGCCGAAGCGAGGACGCTCGTCATCGCGGACGTCCACCTCGGCCTCGGCAGCACCCCCGAGCGGTCCCTCGGCCCTCCCGAGGGTTCGGCCGACCGCCTCGCCGAGAGGCTCCTCGAGGTCGTGCGCTCGACCCGGGCCGAGACGGTCGTCGTCGCCGGGGACGCGAAGCATCCGATCGTCGGGACGCCGCCCGCGCTCCGACCCGTGGTCTTCGACTTCTTCGCCGAGCTCCTGCGAGCGGGACTGACGGTCGAGCTCGTCCTCGGCAACCACGACGTCGGGATCGTTCGCCATCTGCCCCGCGAGGTCCTCGTCCACCCGGCGACCGGGGTCGTGCGAGGAGAGGTCGGAATCTTCCACGGCCACCGATGGCCGTCGAACAAGGTCCTACGGGCCCGGCGGTTGGTGGCCGGACACCTGCATCCGGGGTTCCGGCTCGCCCCCACGGCGGAGGACCCCGAGGGAAAACGTCGCTGCTGGGTCCGGGTCGAGCGGGTCCCCTCCGGAGCGAAGGCGTCGCGCCGCCGTCGTCACATCGAGCCTCAGGCCCGGGAGGTCGTCATCCTTCCTGCGTTCAACCCGATCGCCGGTACGGAGGCGTTGAACCGCGAACGACCGGCGCGCGGCCGTTCGTTCCTCTACCGCCGGTTCCTCGCCGACGGGGTCGCCCGGGCCTATCTGCTGGACGGCACCGACCTCGGCGTTCTCACGACCCTGTCCGAGCACGCCCGCCGGCCGCGAGCAGCGGACCGAGCGCCCCCGGGTCGGTGACCGGCGGCGCGCACGCGGTCCCGAAGCAGACGAGGGCCCGGGCCTCCTTCGGAGCACCTTGCCCCGCCATCTCCCCGGGGAGAGAGAACGGCGGCGGCGGGTGCCCGGAGAACACCCATACGTTGGGGTGCCAAGCCCGACGGGCCGCTCGGAGGAGCGCCTCGGCTTCGGCCCCCTCCCCCTCGACGACGACCGTGGCGGGCGGAGTCGTGAGGAGTCCCGCGGCCAGCGCGGAGCCGCCAACGAAGAGACCGGCGTTTCCGACGCGGCGGGTGATCGGCCCGAGGAGGGCGCGGGCCTTCTCCGTCCAGCGGTCGTCGTGCGTGAGGGATCCCGCCCGGAGGAACGAGATCGCGGCGGAGGCGTTCGCGGAAAGATGGGGACTGTCCTCGAGCGGGTAGGAGGGCTCGGTCACCCCTCCGACCACCGACCCGTCGTACAGGCCCGGCGACAGGTCGCGGAGGAGGCCGTCCTCTCCGCGGAACTCCCGGTCGACGAGCTCGAGGAGGGCGACCGCCGTCTCGAGATACTTCGGCTCCGCGAGCACTCCCGAAAGCTCGAGGAGACCCGAGGCGACGGCGACCTGGTCCTCGAGAAGCCCGAACCCTCGCGCTCCGTCGGGGTCGACCCGGTGACCGACCCCCTGCCCCGGACGGAACGCTTCCTTCAGGAGCCGGTCGGCGGCCTTCCGAGCGTCGGCGACGACCAAACGGTCGCCCAGGAACGCACCGGCCCGTGCGAACGATGCGATGAAACGGCCGTTGATGTCGGCATAGACCGCACGGTCCACTGGGGGCGTCGGACGGTTCGATCGCACGGCACGAAGCTTCGCGATGGCCCGTGCGAGCGCCGGCGCGGCCGCTCCCGGCGGGTACACACCCTCGGCGGCCTCCGCGAGGGGCAGGAGCCGGAAGAGGACGTTCCGGTCGGGGTCGTGGGGCATTCGCCCATCGGTCCCGACCCCGAAGAACCGCGTGACGAGACGAAGCTCGTCCGAGGCGAGCGCTTCCTTGAGCTCGGAGCGGGACCAGGTGAAGTACCCTCCGTCGTCGCCGGGGGCGTTGTCCGCGTCCTGGCTCGCCCCGAACCCACCCCGCGGGTCCTCGAGGACCTCCCGCACCCAGCCGACGGTCGACCGAACGACCTCCTCGAGCCGGGGGTCCAAGAACCGGGCTGCTCCCTCCACGTACACGCCCAAGAGGGCGGCGTTGTCAACCCCCATCTTTTCGAAATGAGGGATGTGCCAGCCTTCGTCCACGGAATACCGATGGAACCCGCCCCCCACCTGGTCGAGGAGACCGCCGTCGGCCATCCGGGTGAGCGTCTCGTGAGCGCGCTCGGTGCTCGTGGGATCCCCGTGCTCGAACCCGTCCCAGAGGAGGAAGGACACGGCCGTCGGGTGGGGGAACTTGGGCGCCATCCCGAAGCCGCCGTTGACCGGGTCATAGCTCGAATGGATCTCCCCGCGCACGCTCTCGACGAAGGCATCGAGCGGTCGGTCCGCCGGCGACCGGGCCTCTCGCATCCGCGTAAGAGCGCTCTGGATCGCTTGCGTGTTCTCTCGGATTCGCTCGGGTTCCTCGTGCCACAGCCGGGAGACCTCCTTGAGGACTCGACGGAAGCCGGGACGGCCGTGCCCGTCCGTCGGGGGGAAGTAGGTACCGCCGAGAAAGACCTCCCCTTCGGGGGTCAAGAACGCCGTGAGAGGCCAACCGCCCTCGCCCGTGAGCGCCCCGACCTGCCGCTGGTACCTCCGGTCGATCTCGGGGTGCTCATCGCGGTCGACCTTGACCGCCACGAAGTGCTGGAGCAATAGGTGGGCGACTTCGGGGTCGGAGTAGGTGCCCTCGTCCATGACATGGCACCAGTGGCACCACGAGGCTCCGATGTCGAGCAGGATCGGACGCCCCGTGCGCCGGGCCAGTTCGAACGGCTCGGGACCCCACGGGTACCACTCGATCGGCTGCCCGGCGGCGCTCCGAAGGTAGGAGGACGACCGGTCCGCGAGGCGCCAACCGCCCGTCCGTCCCGGTCCCGGCTCGGCGGGAGCGCTCATGGGCCGGGAGGTCCGTCCTCGGCTCTTACCGTTGTCGGACCGCCTCCTTCGCCGACGACGGTCGGCCTCCGGGAGGGGCGTAACCGGCTCACGGGAGCGTTACTCCCCGCGCGCTCGTTATAAAGGGGGCCTCAGTGCCCGGGCGAGGCGCTCACCATGGAGATGCAACCCGGCCAGATGGCCTACGACCGGGCGATCACGGTCTTCTCGCCCGACGGACGGCTCTTCCAGGTCGAGTACGCCCGGGAAGCGGTGCGGCGCGGAGCGACGACGGCCGGGGTCGTCTATTCGGACGGCGTGGTGCTCATCGCCGACCGACGGATTCCGAACCCGAAGCTCGCGGAAGCCTCGAGCCTCGAGAAGATCCACCAGATCGACGAGAACATCGCCTGCGCGACCGCGGGCCTAGTCGCGGACGCCCGCGTCCTGGTCGACTACGCCCGGCTCTCGGCCCAGATCAACCGGGTCACCTACGCCGAGCCGATGTCGGTCGAACTCCTCGTCCGTCGCGTCTGCGATTACAAGCAGCAGTACACCCAGTTCGGCGGGGTCCGTCCGTTCGGGACCGCGCTCCTGGTCGGTGGATACGACGACAGCGGGGTCCACCTCTTCGAGACCGAGCCGTCCGGTTCGCTCACGAGCTTCAAGGCCGCGAGCACCGGCGGCAACAAGGGACCCGTCATGGACCTCTTTGAACAGAAGTACCGCCCCGGCATGGACCGGGACGGGGCGATCCTCCTCGCGCTCGAAGGCCTTCGAGCGGGCCTCGAGGAAGGCGGCAACCTCTCACAGGTCGAGGTCTGCTCGACCCAGGTCGGCGAGGGGATGACACGCTTCCCCTCGGACGAGGTCCAGAAGTACGTCCAGCGCCTCCCACCGGCGGGCGGGGCCGGTCGACCCGGCCGCCCCTAGACCGGCGCCCCTTCACGTTCCCTATGGTGAAGGTCGAGGACGCGGTCATCGCGCGCTGGGAGACCCAGGGCTCGCGGTTCGAGGTCCTCGTCGACCCGCAAGCGGTCCAGGACCTCAAGGACGGAAAGAAGGTCGACCTCTCCGACAAGCTCGCTCTCGACCAGGTCTTCAAGGACGCGAAGAAGGGCGACAAGATCTCCGAGGAGCACCTCGAGAAGACGTTCCACACCCGCAACCTCGCCGAGATCGCTCGGGTCATCATCCAGAAGGGCGAGGTCCAGGTCACGACCGAGCAGCGTCACCACCTCCAGGCGACGAAGCGCCAGCAGGTCGTTGCGACCATCGCCCGGAATGCGATGAACCCCCAGACCGGTGCCCCGCACCCCCCGGCCCGGATCGAGGCGGCGATGACGGAGGCAAAGGTCCACATCGACCCGTTCCGCCCCGTCGACGAGCAGGTCCAGGAGGTCCTCGCGAAGCTGCGCCCGCTCATCCCGATCCGCCTCGACGTCGTCAAGGTCCGGATCAAGATCCCCGCCCAGTTCTATCCCCACGTCATTGGCGAAGTGAAGGGACTCGGCCGCCTCCTCGAGGAGAACTGGCTCTCGGGCGGGAACTGGAGCGGCATCGTCGAAATCCCCGCCGGAATGCAGACCGAGCTCTACGAGAAGCTCAGCGCGCGCACCAAGGGCGCCATCGAGACCGCTTTGGTTAAATAGGGCACGCCGGTCGAGCGGCCCGGTGCAGCAAGCAACATGTCCAGAGGTCATCGTCCGGGCCACCGAACTCGTGGCCGCGAGGGTTCTCCCTCGTCTCCCTTCGGGGACCGGACACTAGTTCTTCCCGGTGAAGAGATCCGTGCCCAGGGTCTGAAACCGGGGCCCGGGACCTACCGCACGGGCGGCAAGGTGTACGCGAGCGTCCTGGGGCTGCTCTCCGAGCGACCTCCGCTCGTCCAAGTGATCCCGCTCTCCGGTCGGTACATCCCGAAGCCGGCCGACACCGTCATCGGCACGGTCACGGACGTCCAAGGGACGTTCTGGCTTCTTGACATCGGCGCCCCGCGCTGGGCCCCCCTCCACATGACCGGGACCCCGTGGCAGGTGGACGTGGGGGAGACCGAACGGTTCCTCCGCGTGGGGGACGCGGTCGTAGTGCAGATCGAGAGCCTCGAAGCGACCGGGCGCATCGGCGTCACGATGAACGGCGAAGGGCTCGGGAAGCTCGAGGGAGGGACGATCGTCCGCATCTCGCCCGCCCGCATACCGCGGGTCGTGGGCCGGAACGGCTCGATGATCGACACCATCCGACGTCTCACCGGCGCCGAGGTCGTCGTCGGCCAGAACGGGCGGGTCTGGATCGGAGGTACGCCGGAGGGGATCCACCGCGTGAGCGAGGTCCTCCGGATCATCGAGGAGAACGCTCAGCACTCCGGCCTGACGGAGCGGGTGGAAAGCTACCTCCAATCGACCACTTCGACCGGTACGAGAGGGCCTGAAGCGCCCCCGCACGAGCACGCTCATCGCGATGCCCCCCCGCGGGTCCTCGGTGCGGCGGAGCCGGACGAGGACGCGGTCGACGCCGAGGACGAGCCCCCTGAGCCGAGCGAATCGGGCGGACACTGACGGATCAATCATCCAAGGAGAACGAAGATGGGAAGCGTAGGAGCGAAAGAGGTCCCCGTGCTGTTGAGCCCGGAAGGGCTCCGGATTGACGGGCGGAAATTGGACGAACTCCGGCCGATCCGCATTCAGGTCGGCGCCCTGCACAACGCCGACGGCTCGGCGTTCGTGGAGTGGGGGGCGAACAAGGTCATGGCGGCGGTCTACGGACCGAGCGAGGTCCACCCCCGGCACCTTCAGCAGAACAACAAGGCCGTCATCCAGTGCAAGTACAACATGGCGGCATTCGCGGTGGACGAACGGAAGCGGCCGGGGCTCGACCGTCGTTCGCAGGAGATCTCGAAGGTGATCGGAGAGGCGTTCGAGTCGGTCGTCTTCGCGGAGGAGTACCCCCGCACGAGCATCGACATCTACATCGAGGTCCTTCAGGCGAACGCCGGGACGCGGTGCGCGGGCCTCGTCGCCGCCTCGATGGCGCTTGCGGACGCCGGGATCCCGATGGTCGACCTCCTGCCCGCCGTCGCGGTCGGGAAGATCGCCGGGAAGATCGCCCTCGACCTCAAGAAGGAGGAGGACAACTTCGGGGACGCCGACCTACCGATGGCGCTCGTGCCGCAGTCCGGTCGCCTCGTACTGATCCAGATGGAGGGGCACATGACCGAGGAGGAGCTCTCGCAGGCGCTCGAGCTGGGCGTGCAGGGCTGCCGCGAGATCTACGAGAAGATGAAACAGGCGCTCCGCGAGCGGTACGCCACCGGGCCGATCGGAGGTTCCGCATGAGCGAAGAGGTCTCGGCGGAGATCCTCACGACCCACATCCTCGACCTCGCGGCCGAGGGAAAGCGCCTCGACGGTCGCGGCCCCGACGACTACCGCCCCATCACGGTCGAGCCGGGGTTCGTCACCACGGCGGACGGCTCCGCCCTCGTCCGGATCGGCCACACCGCGGTCCTCGCGGGCATCAAGCTCGAGCCGGGAAAGCCGTTCCCCGACACCCCGAACGCGGGCGTCCTCACGACCAACGCCGAGCTGATCCCGCTCTCGAGCCCGACGTTCGAGCCGGGGCCACCGCAGCCCGGGGCGATCGAGGTCTCCCGGGTCGTCGACCGCGCGATCCGGGCCGCCGAGACGATCGACCTGACCCGCCTCTGCGTTACCCCCGGCGAGAAGACCTGGGTCTGCTACGTCGACATCCACGTCCTGGACCATTCGGGGAATCTCATCGACGCCGCCCTCCTGGCGGCGCTGAGCGCGCTCAGCCACGCGACGGTGCCGGCGAAGCGGTTCGAGATCGCCGAGGCCGATTACCCCCTCGAGGTCAACCACTTCCCGGTCGAATGCACGTTCGTCCGCCTCGGCGACGCCATCGTCGTCGACCCCACGTTCGACGAGGAGCGGGCGGCCCAGGGCCGGATCACGGTGGCGACCGATGAGGTCGGCCGAGTCGTCGCGATGCAGAAGGGCCTGGTGGGAGCGTTCTCCCCGGACGACGTGAAGGACGTCGTACGGCGGGCGTTCCGCCACGGCGAGCGCCACCGCGTCCTCGCGAAGGGAGGGACCTCATGAGCAAGCGCACAAAAAAGGCCGGCCCGACCGGTTGGATGGGACCTCGGTACGGGATCCGGATCCGTCGTCGCGTCGTGGAGATCGACCGCGCCCGCGGGCCCGATGCCCCGTGTCCGCGCTGCTCGACCGTGACGCTCCACCGTGTGGCGAGCGGGGTCTTCGAATGCCGCCGCTGCGGGACCCGGTACTCGTCCAACGCGTACGTCTTCGCGGCCCCTCCCCCAATCCAGCGGACCGAGCGAGAACCGACCCCGGGCAACGCTTAAGCTCTCGAGGAAGGTCGAACCGGCCGTCATGTTCCGCTGCATCCGCTGCGGGGAAGCCCTTCCCTCGGACGCGAACCTCTTCGGGGTCCGCTGCGATAATTGCGGTGGGAAGATCTTCACGAAGGAACACCCGAACGTGAAGAAGGTCCTGAAGGCGCGCTAGCGCCGAACGGTCCCTCGATCGGGTAGCCGGCCCGTCGGCAGGCCGCCGCGACGATCCGTCGCTTCTCGCCGCGGAGGACCGGAAGGCTCGCTCGGGCCGTGATCGAGTAGAGACGGAGCGCGCCCTCGCAACTGGCCGTCCAGCTTCCCCCGTCGGTCCCGAGTGCCGCGCGCTGGGCGGACCGAAAGGCCGGCCCGGCCCACTTCGCCGTCCGCTCCCAGAAACCGTTCTCCGTCTCCACCAGTCGTTCGCGCCGGAGGACCCAGAGGAACGCCATCTGGTTCGCGAGCAGGTTCCGTTGGACGGACGCCGTCTCCCGTTCGCCGGTGCCCATCGCCCGTAGAAGCTTCGCGACCTCCTCCGCCCATCCCGAGAGCTGGGTTGCGATGTAGGCGTCGCGGGCGCGGCGGACCGAACGCCAGCGGAACGCCCGGGCCTCTCGTTGCAATCTCGCCGCGACCCCCCTCGGGTCGCGCAGGATCCTCGCGTGCCGCCAACCCGGAACCGCGCCATCGAGGCGGCTCGGATTGCGCAGTTCGCGACGCTCCGCCGCGACCGTGCTGTACTTTACCGAGACCAACCGTCCGCCCCGGTCTAGGCACACCTGACGTGGGCGCTGTCCGTTCCCGACCACCCAAAGGTCGATGTCGGAGGCTTCGTAGGCGTCTCCTCGGACCCAGCTTCCCACGAGTAGGATGGCGGCCCTACCCCCGGGGTCCAGCTCGTTCGCAAGCCCTCGGGCGGTTCGCAGAACCTCCCGATGCTCGGCCGGGCTCGCCAGCGGGTTACGACCTCGCCTCGAGGGTCCGGAACGGCGACGAAGGGGTGGGTGAGGTGGAACCATGCCCGGGTTCCCAAGGTCTCCGGACGAAAAACTCCTGCGGTCCACGACCGACAAACCGTTTCAGGGAGAGCCTCCTCGGTCTCCCGTGAAAGGGCCGACCATCCGGTTCTTGGGCGGAGTCCGCGAGATCGGGGGGAACAAGATCCTCCTCGAAGACGGTTCGGATCGGATCCTGTTCGACTTCGGCCCGTCGTTCTCGCCCCGCGTGGAGGAGTTCTACGTCGAGTACCTCCAGCCCCGGTCGACGAGCCGGGCGAAGGACCTCCTCGAGTTCGACCTCATCCCTCGGATCTCGGGCCTCTACGCCAAGGAGGCGCTCGGGGACGGCGACCTCCCCTACGCGCCCCCCGAGGTCCACGGGATCTTTGTCAGCCACGCGCACGCCGACCACGCGGGGTACCTCGAGCTGGTCGACCCGTCGATCCCGGTTCATGTCGGCGAGGGAACGCGGACCCTGCTGTCCGCGATCGAGACGTCCACGCGGATGAAGTACGGCGACCATCCGTGGAAGGTCTTCACCGACCGGACGCCGGTCCGCATCGGCGGGATCGAGGTCGTCCCGTTCCCGGTCGACCATTCGATCCCGTTCGCCTATGGGTTCCTCGTGCGGACGACTGAGGGCACGCTCGCCTACACCGGGGATTTCCGACACCACGGCCCCCGAGCGGGCGATACCCACGCCTTCTTCGACGCCGTCGCGGCCGAGAAAGTGGACGCGCTCCTGATCGAGGGGACGCGGGCGGGACCCGACCCACGGAGGAACCTTTCCGAGGCGGGAGTTCGGAGCGGGGTCGACCGGGTGCTGAAGGAACGGCCCGAGCTCGCCCTCGCCTGCACCTACCCTCGGGACATCGACCGGCTCCGTACCCTGTACGCGGCCGCAGTCGCGGCCGACCGGGAGCTCGTGGTGTCGGTCCGCACCGCGCACCTCCTCTCCCAGGTCGCCCCTCGCTTCCCCCCGGGGGAGATCCCCGTGCCCGGACGCTCCCCAGGGCTCCGTGTCTACGCTCGGAAGAAGCGGGTCTCCTACCTGTGGGAACGACCGTTCCTCGCCGACGCGCTCCCGTCGGAGGAGGTACGGAGCCGGGGACGGAAGTATCTCCTCGCGCTCGACCTCGCGCACTTCCCCGAGCTCATCGACCTGAGACCCCCGAAGGGGAGCCCGTTCATCCATTCGATGAGCGAACCGTTCAGCGAGGACGATGTGGACGACCGAGTGATGCACAACTGGCTCGACCACTTCGGTCTCGAGTTCCACCAGATGCACGCGAGCGGGCACGCGTCGGGTTCCGAGCTCCTCGATATCGTCCGCGCGGCCGGCGCCCGGACCGTGTACCCCATCCACACCGAGCATCCCGAGGCGTTCGAGAAGGCGGGCCCGTCCGTCCGCTCCCCCGAGCTGGGGGTGTCGTACCCCCTCCACCGCTAGGCGACCCCCCCCGGCGACGATAGGTTAACGTCCCGAAGGGTCTCGGAGCTCGGATGGACCCGGATCGTTGCTCGACGGGGATCGCCTCGGTCGACCGCCTCCTGGGCGGAGGGCTCGAGACCGATTGCATCACCGAGCTGTACGGCGAGGGCGGGAGCGGGAAGACCCTCTTCTGCCTCCAGGTGGCGCACCGGGTGGCCCTCGAGAACCGCTGGGTCTTCTACGTCGACACCGAGGGAGTGAGCGTCGACCGCCTGCGCGCGATAGCGGGCGACGACCTCGACCGGGTGCTGAGGCGCTGGCTCCTCTCGACCCCGAAGGACCTCGCCGGACAGGGGAAGGCCGTCGGAACGGCCTGCGCGCTCGCGCGCGAGGGCCAGCGACCCGTCGGCCTCATCGTGGTCGACTCCGGGACGTTCTTCTATCGGCTTTCCCTCTCGGGACCGGACGAGGACGACGCGCGCCAGGCGCTATCGCTCGCGGTCGCTGACCTCGTCGCGACCGCGCTGCGCGCCCATCTCCCGGTGCTCTTCACGAACCAGGTCTGGCGGAACCTGCGGGATGGTGGGCTGGAGCCTCTCGGAGGCTCGTTCCTGAACCATGTGGCGAAGACGATCCTTCGGTTCGACCGGCTCTCGGGCCCGCTCCGCCGGGTCGTCCTCACCAAACACCGCTCCCTCCCCGAAGGGTCGGCCGATTTCCGGATCGGGCCGACCGGGCTCGAAAGCGTGGGTCCGGGATAAACCGAGATAAGGAAGGACGCACCTTCCCGGGCGATGGACGATACGGTCCAGTTCTCGGACATCCCCACTCCAATCGGGATGTTCCGCATCACCTACCTCCGCTCGAGCGTGCGGGTCGTCGACCTCCTCGAGAACGGGGTCCCGCAGACCGGCCTCCCGAACGGAGCCGTGCGGCGGAACCCTCCGTTCCCGCCCGCGAGCCCCCCTCGCCAGCTCCGGGAGTATTTCCAAGGGACCCGCACGGATTTCGACCTCGAGGTCGAGCCGGACACCGCGTCGGTGTTCGACCGCGCGGTCTGGACGGAGTTGCGCGCGGTTCGGGCCGGCTACACGGTGACGTACGGGGAGCTTGCGAAAAGAGTGGGCTACCCGGGGGCGGCCCGGGCGGTCGGGGGCGCGATGCGACGCAACCCGATCCCGATCATCATCCCGTGCCATCGGGTCGTCGGTCAGGGAGGCGCGATCACCGGATTCGGGCTCGGCCTCTGGCGGAAGCGATGGCTGCTCGACCATGAAGGGGCCTGGCCGTTGCGCTCCCGGTCGGCCGAAGGGCCCCGCCCCCACGGCCAACGCACGCTGGACACCCTGAGGGAATCCCCCAAGGCCGGCCGCTCGGCCAAGGCCACCGCGTCGGTGGTCCCGGTCCGGCCGCGAACGCACTACCCGGCGTAGTAGGAAGCGTCGTACGGTTCGGGCTTGAGCCCGCGCCGCTGGCGAACCTCGGCGACCACCTTCGGCTGGAGGTCGATCGGAACGGGCTCGAACCCTATCGATTCGGTCGCCCAGAGGACCTTGCCGGCGGTCGCGCTGCGGATGTCGGAAGCGAACCCGAACATCTCGGCGACCGGGACCTTCGCCACCACCGTCTGGAGGTCGCCCACGCTCGTCATGTCGAGGATCTCTCCACGCCGGCGCTGAAGCTCCCGGGTCGCTCCCGCGAGGACCTCCTGTGGAACGTTCACCGTGGCCTTCTGGAACGGCTCGAGGAGCAACCGGTCGCCGAGGCACATCGCCCCGTAGATCCCCGAGCGGGCGGCCGGGATCGTCTGCGCCGGGCCCCGGTGGATCGAGTCTTCGTGGAGCTTCGCATCGACGAGGCGGACCTTGAGCCCGTAGACCTTCTCGTTCGCGAGCGGGCCTCGGTTGACAGCCTCCTTGAACGCATCGACGATGAGGTCCATCGTCTCGTTGAGGTACTGGATCCCCTTCGTCACGTCGAAGAGAATGTTCGTCCCCTCGACGGCCACGATCCCCCGGCCCTCGTCCCTCGGGATCCCGAGCGTTTCGAGCTTCGCGACGAGCACCTTCGTGTCCTTGAACGACTTTCCCTGGGGGATCTCGCCCTCCTTGAGGGCCTCGACCACGCCCGCGGGCAACGCCTCGACCTCGAAGTAGAACCGGTTGTGCTTGTTGGGGGATTTCCCTTCGAACGGCCCACCCGCGTGTCGGACGACCTCGCGATAGACCACGATCGGCTTCGACGCCTGGATCTCGACCTTGTAATCGTTGACGATCCGGTACTGAGTGATCTCGAGGTGGAGCTCGCCCATCCCCGAGAGCAGGTGCTCCCCGGTCTCCGGGTTGATCTCGACCCGCAGGCTCGCGTCTTCCTTGGCGATCTTGCGCATGACCTCGATGAGCTTCGGAAGGTCGCCCATCCGTTTCGGCTCGATCGCGACCGTCACGACCGGCTCCGAAACGTGACGGATCTCCTCGAACGGCACCATGTCCGGCGCGTCGGACATGGTCGTCCCCGCGAACGCGTCCGTGAGGCCGATCACGGCCGCGATGTTGCCGGCGGTGACCTCCTCGACCATCAGCCGCTCGGGACCCATGAAGAGGGAAACGTGTTGGATGCGGTTCCGCAACTTCGACCCCACGACGTTGAGCTCCATCCCCTTCTGGAGGCGGCCCGAGAAGACCCGGCCCGTAGCGATCTCGCCCGCGCTCGGGTCCATCGTGATGTCGGTCACCATGAACGCGGTGGGGCCGTTCGGGTCGGTGTTCGCCATCGCCACCCCGATCGGGGAGGTGGCGTCGCCCTTCCAGATGTTGGGGATCCGGTAGCGCTGGGCCACGTGCGGGCTCGGGAGGTGGCGGACGACCATGTCGAAAATGACGTCGTTGATCTTGGTCTTCTGCGCGATCTCCCGCGAGCGACCCGTGGAGACGTAGTCGATGATGTCGGGGAACTTCACGCCCGTCTTCTGCATGTACGGAACGCTGATCGCCCAGTTCTCGTAGCCCGAGCCGAACGCGACCGACCCGTCCCGGGGGTCGACGCTCCAATCGTCGACGAACTCCTCGGGGGCCATCTTGCGGATGAGCTCGTTGACCTCGGAGATGATGTTCGTGAACCGCTTCTGGAGCGATTCGGGCGTGAGCTTGAGCTCCTTGATCGCGCGGTCGACCTTGTTGATGAACAGGACCGGCTTCACCTTCTCGCGGAGCGCCTGCCGGAGCACGGTCTCGGTCTGGGCCATGACCCCCTCGACCGCGCAGACGACCACGATCGCGCCGTCGACCGCGCGCATCGCGCGCGTGACGTCCCCGCCGAAGTCGACGTGCCCGGGGGTGTCGATGAGGTTGATGAGATGCTGCTCCCCCTGGAATTCGTGGACGATGGTGACGTCCGCGTTGTTGATGGTGAGCAGACGCGCCTGCTCCTGCTCGTCGAAATTGAGATAGAGCTGCTTCCCCGCGAGCTCGGTGGAAATCATCCCCGCCGCGGCGAGGAGGTTGTCGGAAAGCGTCGTCTTCCCGTGGTGGATGTGCGCCACGATCCCGATGTTCCGGATCCGGTCGACGTTGCGCATCATCTCGGGAATGGCCTTCGCCAGTTCCGTTCGAATGTGGGTCATCGCGAGCTCCTCGGGTCCTACCGCGCCGATTGGGCGACCCGTTCGACCTCTTCCTTCCGACCGACGGCGAAGGAGGTGAGGTCCCCCTTCGCGGCCAGGCGGATCTCGTCCGCCAGGCAGGAGTGGATCGGTTTCGTGGACTTGTGCGACGCCTGGATCGCCCCGAGGGCGATGTTCCGGATGGCGACGTTGAGGCGTCGGGCGGGCGAAGCGTCGACCGCTCGCGGGACGGAGATCCCCCCGAACTGGAGACGGGTGACCTCCTCGCGGGGTGCGGCGTTCTCGACGGCATCGACGAGGAGCTGGAGAGGGTTCTTCTGTTCCTTCTTCGCCACCTCGTCGAACGCCTTGCGGATCGTCGCGAGCGCCTTCGACTTCTTGCCGGTGAACTTTCCCCCTTTCATGAGGTGGTTCGCGAGCCGCTCCACGAGATGCATGCGGGTCTTGAGGAACGGCTTCCCTGTGAGCTTCCCTTCGGTGTGGGGGGCGTAGATCGGGTGCAGGTAGATGTACGGCAGTAGCCCCGGGTCGTGGACCTCGACCCCCTCGAACGGGTACTTCCCGAAGAGGGGCGGGAGCGGGAACGGAGGGGGAGGCGGCGGCTCGGGCCGGTGGACGATTGGCCCGGCGTCCTCCTCGGTGGAGTCCGGGGGCCGCAGCGATTCGGGGCCCCCGCTCATCGGGCCGGCTTCTCCTTGCGTCCGCGCACGAGCTCGTCCAGCGAGACGCTGTTCACCTGGATCACCTTGTAGCGGACGCCGGGAATATCCCCGTACGACCGACCCATCCGGCCGCCGATTCCTTCGACCAGGACCTCGTCATGCTCGTCGATGAAGTTGATCGCGCCGTCGCCGACCGCGAAGGCGGTCACCTGACGGCCGTTCTTGATGAGCTGGACCTTGATGCACTTGCGAATCGCGGAGTTCGGCTGCTTCGCCTCGACACCGACCTTCTCGATCACGATTCCGCGCGCCTGCGGGGCCCCTTCCAGAGGGTCCGAACGTTCCTTGAGATGCAGCGTTCGCCGCTTGTAGTAGCGGTCCGACCAGCGCCGACGCTGGCGGAGGGTGGCCAGACGGCCCGCTGTGTTGAGCCCCGATGGCGGCGACATATCGGCGGAGGGGCCGAGCCACAGGGTAGTGGTATTTAAGGTCCGTGCCGAGTCGTGCACGGCGGCGGGTGAGAGCGGCCCGGAAGGACGAAATGAACGAGACACGGCGACGGCCGACGGCTCCCCGGACCGCTCCGGCCGCACGCCCGAACCGGGTCGTGGACCCCCGGGTCCGGAAGGCGTGGGACCGGCTGTCGGCCGAGATACGGGCGTGCCGAAAGTGCCCGCTCGGCGAGATTCGTACCAACGCGGTCGTCTACCGGGGCGGGCTGGCCCCTCGGGTGCTCTTCGTCGGCGAGGCGCCCGGAACGGAGGAGGACCGCACCGGACTACCGTTCGTCGGTCGGTCGGGCCGAGAGCTCGACCGAGCGGTGGCGGCCCTCGGGCTCTCGGACGAGCAGTTCGGGGTCCTCAACGTCCTGAAGTGCCGACCTCCGGACAACCGGTTCGACCGAAGCGCGGCCCGGACCTGTCGACCGTACCTCGACCGACAGTTCGACCTTCTCCGACCCGACGTGATCGTGACGCTCGGAGCCCGGGCGTTGGCGGCGGTCGAACCGACCGCCCCTCCGATGCTCTCCGCCGCGGGTCGGCCGCGGGATCACGGCGGGACCCCTTACTTTCCGCTCATCCACCCCGCGGCGGCGCTTCGGTCCCGACGGCTACGCGAGCGCTGGGAGCGGGACGTCCGGACGCTCGGACGATGGCTTGCCGAGCGCCTCGCGTAAACGGCTTTAACTCGGGTCGGGCTCGGGGTCGGCCGTGCGCACGGTCGAGCTGTTCCTCTTGGAAGGTTCGTACCAGGCCGTCGACGACGGGGTCGTCCTCGAACTGTTCGGTCGAACGCGGGACGGGGCGCCGATGGTCGCGCGCTACTACGGGTTTCGTCCCTACTTCGTGATCACGGAGCCGACGGACGAGGTGCGGGCTCGGCTCCGCGCCGACAAGGAGATCGTTGAGGTCCAGGACATCACGACCTGGGTCGCCGGCCGGAGTCAGCCGGCCGTGCGCGTCACCCTGCATCGCCCGTGGCTCGTGCCGCAGTACCGGGACCAGTACCGGCGCCGAGGCGACGAAAACAGCGTCCTGGCCTGCGACATACCCTTCGTCCACCGCTTCCTCTACGACAAGCATCTCGGTCTCGCGGTCGCCTTCGAGGCCGAGGAGGAAAGCGAGGAGGTCCGCGCCCGCTACACCGTGGCGAACGTGGTCCGAGTCGTGACCACCGACGGGCACGACATCCGGCCCACAGAGGTGTTCCGTCCCCCGCTGCGGGTCCTTTCGTTCGACGTCGAGAACGCCATCCGGGAGCGGACCATCTTCACGATCTGCGGGGTTTCGGAGGGCGGCGGCCGACCTCGCAGCACGTTCCGGCTCCGGGGACCGGACGAGCGTCATCTCATCGAGGAGTTCGTGAAGACGATCATCCAGGACGACCCGGATGTGATCACCGGCTACAACATCGGCGGGTACGACTTCCCCCTCCTCGTCGAGCGGGCCAAGGCGACCGGGCTCGGGACCCTTGCGATCGGTCGGGAACGCTCGTCCCCGCGAGAGATGGGGGAGCGTCTCTGGAAGGTGACCGGGCGGGCCGTGGCCGACGCCTGGTGGTCGGTCCGACGCGACCTCAAACCCAAACAGGAAACGCTGCAGTACGTCGCGCGGACCCTCCTCGGCGACTCAAAACTGGACGTCGACCGGAGGGAGATCGAGAGGGAGTGGGCGAACGACCCGGAACGCGTCATGGAATACTGCGAACACGACGCGGACCTCGCGCTCCGAATCCTCCAGCGCCTGCGCACCGTGGAGAAGGCGGCCGACCTCGCGACCGTCGCCCATCTTCCGCTCGAGGAGGGAATGAACGGACGGACGTCCCTCTACGTAGACGCGCTGCTCATCCCCCGCGCGGACGCGCAAGGGGTCGGGGTCCCGATGAGCCACTTCGCGGGCCGCGAGAACCCGATCGAGGGCGGGTACGTCCACCCGATCCGTCCCGGGATCTACCGTTGGGTCGTCGTTCTCGACTTCAAGTCGATGTATCCGTCCATCATCATCTCCCAGAACCTCTGCTTCACGACCCTCTCCCCCGAGGGGACGACGGTCGCTCCGTCCGGAGCGCGCTTCGTCACCGCCGCCGTCCGTCGCGGGATCATCCCGGAGATCCTCTCCGGCCTGCTCGCGGACCGGACCCGCTTCCGCCAGGCTGGCCAGGCGGCGGCGAACCCGGAGATGAAGGAGTACTACGACGGCCTCCAGAACGCCGTCAAGGTCCTGATGAACTCGTTCTACGGGGTCCTCGCCTCGAGCTTCTACCGGTTCACGAACAAGGAGATCGGGGCGGCGATCACGGCGTTCGGGCGGGAAGCGATCACCTCCATCATCCGTGACCTCGAGGCTGACGGTCTCGAGGTCGTCTACTCCGACACCGACTCCGTCTTCGTCCGGTCCCCGGTCGCGTCGCTCGAAGGCGCGCGAGAGTTCGGGGAGCGCGTCGCGAAGCGGTTCACCCACGAGGGGGTGACGTTCGAGTTCCAGTCGGTGTTCGAGTCGTTCTTCTCCCACGGCGTGAAGAAGCGGTACGTCGGCCGGCCGGCGTGGCCCGCCGGAGAACTGGTGGTCCGCGGGTACGAGACCCGGCGCACGGATGCGTTCGACTTCCAGTCCGCGGCGCTCATGGAGATCTTTGACCTTGTCCTGAAGGGCGACACCGAAGGGGCGCTGCGCCGGGCCCGAGAGCTCGTTCTGTCGGTCCGGAACCGCGAGGTGCCGGCCGAACGGCTCGTCATCGCCCGAACGGTCCGGGCGGAGAGCGAGTACAACGAGTCGACGCGGGAATCGCTGCCGTTCCTGCGGGTCTTCAAGCAGCTCCGCAGCGAGGGCTACGACGTGATCCCCGGTATGCGGGTCGCCTGGGTCGTCACCGATTCCCGCAAGACCCCCCAGGAAATCGAGCCGTGGGTGGAGGGCCGAACGTTCACGAAGGAGCCGGATTGGGAGTACTACGCCGACCGGGTGGCGCAGACCCTCGCCCGCGTGACGGAGGTGTTCGACTGGGACGCGGCCGCGCTCCTGCGGGGCAGCCACCAGCGGAGGCTCTCGTCGGCGCCGGAAGCGCCCCGAGTTCCGGAGACGAACGCCCCGCCGGCGACGCTCGACACCCCGCTCTCCGAGGTCGGCAAACCAACGAAGCGTCGGAGCTCGACCCGGAGCCTCAGCGATTGGCAATGAGCCCGTGGGCTCAGGTGCCGGGGCGTGGTGTGCCGGGGGGTGGGTCGGGCGGGACCGCCGATTCTCCCCGGAGCGCGAGGATCCCTCCGGCGACCGCGACCGGGATCCCGAGGACCCCGATGAGGGGGAGGGCGATGCCGAGGATCCCCGCCGAGAGCAAGAGCGTGAAGACGGGGATCGCGGTCATCAGCATCGGAGGGATGACGAGCCCGACCTCGCTCAAGGCGAGGAAGTAGAGCGCGGGCGCGAGGAAGAAACTCGTCACCCCGCACAGGGCGAGCAAGAGGGCCGGAACGGGGGCGACCGAGGCGAGCCCTCCCCAGCCTCCCGGGAAGAGCGGGGCGGCGAGGACGAAGAACACCCCGGCGGCGAGCATCGACTGACCGACCACCGCAGACGGGGCCATCGTGCGATTGGCTCTCGCCGTGAGAAGGAAGTAGGCAGCGACGGTGATCGGTACCCCGGGCACGGCGAGCCACCCCCAACCGTGGACGGAGGCGAGGTTCTGCCCGCCGACGATCGCCATCGTCCCTCCCGCGAGACTGACGACAATGCCGATCGCGAAGAGCGGCGTCGCGATATGCGAACGGTACGCCTTTAGGAGGAGCGCGACCACGATCGGCGTCAGGACGACATCCCCGATCAGCGAAAGGAGGGAGGCGTCCACCGGTCCCGTGAGGTACGTGGCGGCCAGGACCGAAACCTGCAGCCCGAAGAGAAGACCGACGCGCCCGTACGCCATCGGGTCCCGCCAGAGGGCCGCGAAGGCGCGCCCGTGACCGGTCCCGACCGCCCACCCGGCGTACACGGTCCCGCCGACGAGGAACGGGTACGCGAGGATCGCCGACGGGGCGGTCCCCGGGGTCACCCACAGGACGAAGAGGTAGTAGGTGGCCCAAGCAAAGGCGGAGAGGACCGACGCGACGATCGCCCACGCGATGGTGCGTCTCCCGACCGCCACGTCGGTTCGTTAGGTTCGGTCCACGATAATCGTTGCCGAGTCCGGGGCACCGGCGGGGGAGGACGGCGGGACCGCTAGGAGTATCCCTCGAAGGAAAGACCGTGGACGGGCACGGAGACGCCCGAACCGCGCTCCACGTGCCCGACCTCCACCGCGTCGGGGGCCCCGGCCCGTGCGAGTCGGCGACGGGTCTCGGCGAGCCGGGCGGAGCCGACCACGAGAACGAATCCAATCCCCATGTTGAACGTCTGGAACATCTCCTCGTCGGAGAGGCCTCCGAGCTGTTGGACCCATCGGAACAACGGCGGCACCTCGGGCCACCGGTCGAGGACGAACGCGACCTTCGGATGCAGCCGAATGAGGTTGCGGACGCCTCCGCCGGAGAGGTGAGCGAGGCCGTGCGCCGCCGGGGAATCAGCGAGGGCGTCGCCGACGACCGAGTAGATCCGCGTCGGCGTGAGAATCTCCTCGCCGACCGGTCGGTCGCCCCCCGGCCGGGGGCGGAGCAGGTCCACCGACCGTTCCTTCAGGAGACGGCGGAGCAGGGTCAACCCGTTCGCGTGCACCCCGGAGGAGGGAATCCCGAGAACCCGGTCCCCCGGACGGATGGCGGTCCCGAGCACCGGTCGACGACCGCGCGGGAAGAACCCGAACGCGGTCGCGCCCAGGTCGATCCCGTCGACGATCTCCGGGACGACGGCGGTCTCCCCGCCCAAGAGGGAGCAACGGGCCAACCGGAGCCCTCGGTTGAGCCCCTTTCCGATCCCTCGGAACGCGTCCGGGTCGGGCTGAGGACAGAGAATGGTGTCCACGAGCCCGGCGGGTCGGGCCCCGACCGAAGCGAGATCGTTGACATTGACCCCCACGATGTCCTCGCCGACCTCCTCCCAACGACCGAGCTGGGCGGCGAGCTTCACCTTCGTTCCGACCGTGTCGGTCGTGACGGCGATCGTCTCCCGGCCGATGCGCAGGAGTCCCGCGTAGTGTCCCGGGGCTTCCACGACCCGGCCGGCGGACGGCGGCGGGCGGTAGGAGACCTCAGCGAGCAGTGCCCCGAGCGCGGAGGACGCGCGCGATCGGTCGACGCCGCTCCGTGCGTAGGTCCAGGGCCGGTCCGTTCGAGGAGGGGAAGCCATGAACGACCGAGGGCCCCGGGAAGAAATACCCTCGCCTCCGGGGGGGGTTGAGCTATTTACGCTCCTCCAGCGTCCGACCAAGGGATGCCCGGCGCCGCTCGCCGACGAAAGGCGGAGGCGGCTCCCCGTTCCTCGGCATCGACCGCCCTCGTGCTGGCAGGCCGCGCCCTCGTTCGGGGACGGCTCCAGCCCATAGAGATCGCGATCGACGACGCCGGTCGGATTCAGTCGGTCGGCAAGGTCCGTTCGGGGGCCCCGCGCCACGACGTCGGGGACGCCGTCATCCTCCCGGCCGCGACTGACATGCATGTCCACTTCCGCGAACCGGGCGGCCCGGCCGAAGCCGAGACGATCCCGACCGGCACGGTTGGCGCCGCCCTGGGCGGGGTCTCCCTGGTGGGTGAGATGCCGAACACCCGTCCGCCGGTGGCGGACGTCGAGAGCTGGCAGGATAAGGCGCGCCTCGTGGAAGGGCGGGCGGCCGTCGACGTCCTGCTGTTCGCCACCCCCACCGTCCCACGGGCGCTCCCGTCGCTTTCCCGCAAGGTAGGCGGATTCAAGGTCTACCTGGCCCCGACCACGGGCATCGAGGAGTCGCCTGCTTCCTCCGAGCTCCCCGCGCTCTGGGACCGGCTGGCCGAGCTCCGGCTCCCCGTCTCCGTGCACGCGGAGGACCCTACCCGTTTCGTACCGAACCTCCGCCCGACCTCTCCCGCGCAGTGGAACGGTTGCCGTCCGGTCGCCGCCGAGGAGGCCGCGCTCGACGGATTGACCCGGGCCCCGAAGGCTCTTCGATTACACGCCGCCCACGTGACCACCGCCGCCGGGGTTCGAAGGCTGAACGCGGCCGGGCTCTCCTTCGAAGCCACCCCCCATCACCTTCTCCTGTCCGACCGCTCGGGGGTGGACGCGCATTTCAAGGTCAACCCTCCCTTACGGAGCGAGCCGGAGCGGGTCGCGCTCTGGGAGGCCTTTCGACGCGGAGAGATCCCGATCGTCGCGAGCGATCACGCCCCTCACCCGCGGGATGCGAAGGAGCTCCCGTTCGACCGGGCCCCGAGCGGAATGCCCGGGGTCGAGACGGGGCTGCCCCTCCTGCTCGCCAAGGTGCGCGGAGGAGACCTCGACCTGGCGGTGCTCCTGGCGGCAGCGTGCGACCGCCCCGCCCGCTGGCTCGGCCAGCCGCTCGGTCGCCTCGCCCCCGGCCACCGGGCCAACCTTCTCGTCGTCGATTTCACGAAGCGCTCGAAGGTCGAAGGTCGGGGACTGCGGTCTCCCTGCGGCTGGACCCCGTTCGAGGGCTGGGAAGCGGTCCGACCTTGGGAGCATTACCGGGACGGCGAGCGGATCGTCGAGGCGGGGGAGTATGTCGGCCGTCCGGTGGGTCGGGTCGTCCGACCCGAGTATGCTCCCGGCGAACCCGGGGATGCTCTCCGACCCGACGGTTGATCAGGGGGACGACGGAGGAGGTCCCGCTGGCGCTCCCCCGGACGGGGTCCTCGATCGGGGGGAGCGGGTCCGGCGGGGAGGCCATCCGGGTTCCAGGACTCCCACGATCTGCAGAACGAGGTAGGCCACGACCGCCAGCACGAGCACTAGGACGGGCACGTCAAACAACTGGAGGTAGGAGGATAGGAGAACCCAGTTCGACCGAAGGAGCATCCCGGCATAGATCAGTGCCACCGTGTAGGGGATCGCACCGGCCAGCGTGTAGACCCCAAAACGAAAGGGCTCCATCCGAGCGGTCCCCGCGGGGTAACTGATGTACGTCCGGACGACCGGAACGAGACGGAGGAGGGCGACCGTGATCTCGCCTCGACGGGCAAAGAAGCGGTCCATCCGCTCCAGGGTGCGAGCTTCGAGCCGAAGGTGGCCGATCCCGAGCCCCGTGATGCGGTCGCGCCACCAAAGGCCCACCGCGTAGGCGGCGTAGGCGCCGATCATGGTACCCGCGAGCGCCGCGGTCAGCGCCCAGCCGAAGGCGAAGGTCCCGTTGGCCACTAAGAAGCCAGCGAACGGCAGGATGACCTCGGCCGGAATCGGAGCAACCCCGATCATCGAGACCACCATCAGGGCGAGGAGGCCGGGGAGCCCGATCGTCGTCATCACGGTCGTGATGACGTCCACGACCGACCCGATCAGTGAGAACGTCACAATGGCGCGACCCCCCCGGTTCCGACGGGCGGTCGGAGCTCACGTCCCGGACGTCGGTCCGAAGAGGAGACGAAAGGGGGTTCGCAGTTGGCTGTTGGTCCGGGCGGGGATCCCGTCGAACTCGAGGGGATTCTGACAACCGCCGCACGACACGACGGGACGTTGGCGGCCGAGGGCGATGGAGAGGGCAATCCCCACTTCGATCTCCCGGGGTCGTTCCGGAGCTTGCTCGACCGCCCGGCGAAGCTCCACGAGGAGCGCGTCGCCGTTCGTCGACGTCTCCGCCCCGGTCATCGGGGACGAAACGCCGGGCGCCTTTTTAACGGGCGCCGTCCGACCCGAGCGAGGTCCCTACGGGGACTTCTCAACGTCCTCGACCACGTCCGAGTCCTTCGCCCCCGGTCCCTTCTTCGGGGGCTTCTTCAGGATCTCGCCGCTGATCTTATCGAGTTCGGCCATGAGGGAGTCGATGTCGGACCCCGCCCCGGCCCCCGCGGTCGCGCCCGCTGCCCCCGCCGCACCGGCGGCTCCGACAACCCCCGGCGGGATGACCGACGGCGGCGCGTGGCCCACATCCTCGGCGGTCTCGAGGTACGGAGGAGCCGCGGCTCCGCCGGCTGGTCCCGCTCCTTCGGCAGGTCCGGCCGTCCCCCCGGCGACGGAAGTGGCAGGCGGCGGGCGGCGCCGGCGCATGAGGAACAACGTCGCGGCGATGACCCCGGCGATGATGATGATCAAGATGGCGGCGATCTCCCAGGCCGGAATGCCCGAGGAAGATGAGGACGGGCAGACCCCGTACGGGCAGGACGTCTGGGCCTGAACCGTACCGACATTCGGGAACAGGCCCGCGGCGAGGACGACCGCGAGCATGGCGAGGCCAAGCGCGAGCGGGACTATGCGAGAACCTCTTCGGTCTGACACGATGACCGGAAGGACGGACCGCCCTCCCCTATACACGATGACGCTGGCCCTATGTAAGCCTGACGAGGAATCCGGTGACGTTATACAAGCGTTCGAAGGGACGTGAACGGCCGTGCCGGGAGTTCGAGGGACGCCCGGAATAGGATAATAGTCCCGGCCCGCTCCCGATGCCGGACCGATGGACATCCCGTACACCACGATCTTTGTCGGTCTCCTCCTCGCCTACCTGGTCTATTCTGTGTGGGCCCGGTTGGATGGGCGGTATCCCATCGGGGCCGCTCTGGTCCTCCTGGTCGTGACAGCGGTCGTGGACGCTGCCGGGGAGGTCGATGCCGCGAACTCGCTCGCGGAGTACGTCTTCTTCCTCCTCGCGGGGGGAGTCGTCCTGCTTCTCATCGAGCATGTTCGCGACCGGGCCGGGTCGCCGTCCGCGAACCCCTCAGGGAGCACGACGCCGGAGGGCGTATCGCCCGAGGCGACGGAAGAACGGAAGGGGCCGGCCGACCAGCTGCTCGACGGCCTCGAGGAGAAGGCGGTCCCCGTCGTCGACCGAACGGGTGGCAAGGACGAGGATCACGAACAAAAGGGCGACCCCGAGCCCGAGGGGAGGTAGGACCCACCAGGGCAGGGTCGGGTGCAGGAGCCAGAGCCCGACACCGACCGGGAGCGCCGTGACCAGGAGGGGGGTGACGAAGTGCCACTCGAACGGGTGGACCCGGGTGAGGAAACCGAGCTGGACCAGGGATAGCGTCGAGTAGGCCGCATTGGCGACCCCCCAGGCGATGGCCGCCCCCACGTATCCGTAGGTCGGGACGAGGGCGAACGCGACAATGATGTCGACGAGCCCCGCCGCGATCGCGTTGGCGGCCAGGAGCCGCGTCTGCCCGAACGCCACCTGGGCGGTCGGCGCAGGTCCGAGGACGGTGGTGGCAAACGCTCCGGCCACCGTGATCTGGAGCGGTAGTACGATGGTCATGTAGTTCGGGCCGTAGACGAACCCGAGCGAGGCGCTCGGCAGGAAGAAGAAGAGGAGGAAGAGCGGCAGGGAAACGAGGATCATCCATTTCGTCACGGTGGCGTACGTGGTGGCGATCGACGGGGTATCGCCCTGCCGGACGAACCGACTCGCGACCGGTAGGAAGATGTACGCCGCCGCGCCGATCCCGATCGGAACCAGGCGGGCGAGGGTGAGCGACGCGGTATACGTCCCGACCTCGCTCGGGTGGAAGATGCCGAGAATGAGCGTGTCCCCGGAGCCCGCGATCGTCCCCATGACGCCCACGACAAGGAGCGGCGCCGTGAACCGGAGGAGACGAGGGAGCGCGGAGGGCGCCCGGGGCCCTGGGGAGAGGTGCCGAGGCAGGCGGCGGACCAGGTAGACGACGAGCAGCCCGAGAGTGACCGCGTTCGCCAGGGCGAAGGCGAGGAGCGCCTCTTCGTAGGTGATCCCGGGCGGCGGCAGTACGAGCCACACGGTGAGGAACGCGACGAACAACGCCGGGTTGACGACCTGGACGAAGAGGGCGTTCGGAGTGACGTCCTCGTATCCCTGGAAGATCGAGGCGATCAGGCCCGCGAGGATCCCCGAGCCGACCGCGACGGGGAAGAACTGGAGGCCGAGGGTGATCCCGGGAGACCCGAGCGACTGCCCGATCGGTCCGGCGAATACGAAGAGGAGGACCGAGATTCCGAGCGCGGCCCCGCCCCCGATCCATAAGGCACCTCGAACGATGGTCCGACGCTCATCGTCCGAGGTTGCGTAGGGCAAGCTTCGGGCTACCGCGCTCGGCAGACCGAGGGACCCGATCGCGGCGAGCACCCCCGCCAGCGTCAAGCCGAAGGAGAACGAGCTCCAGTCGCTCGCCGAGATGCTCCGGACGATGACCACCCTCGAGACGAAGTTAAGGCCGACCAGGACGAGAGTGGCGACCAACAGGAAGAGGGTGCCTTTGGTGACGCTCGACAGTCCCTCCCGAACCAGGTCTTCGGAATCGGTGGCCAAGACCTTCGCCTGCGAGCGGAATTCCCCT
Organism: Thermoplasmata archaeon; assembly: GCA_036404475.1. Lineage (GTDB taxonomy): Archaea > Thermoplasmatota > Thermoplasmata > Lutacidiplasmatales > UBA184 > Lutacidiplasma. The sequence continues at coordinate 17,666 of DASWZL010000080.1, read as the reverse complement.
CGACATGCTAAAAGTGTAGTGTTCGGAAGGCAGGGTTAGGATTCTAGTAGCCGACCTCCGCTGGCCTTATCGTGGGCATTCCCGGTCCGGGGGGTGGAGAATGGGCTGCGGCCCTGCTCGCCTGGGCCGCCCTCGCGGTGGTCGTGGGCGAGTTCGTCCGAGCGCTCACGGCGCGATGGGTGCCTCTCTGGCGGCGACCCGAGCCGATCGAACGGGGGCTCCTCGACTTCTATCTCGGAGGGGCGCTCCTCTATCTCGTCGCCTCCGTTCCGTGGGACGCCTTCGTCGCTCCCGTCGTCTACCTGCTCCCCATCGGGGCGGCGGCGGGGGCGGTGACCCTCGCGATCCGTTCGTCTCGGCGGCCCGGGTGGACCGACGAACTCCTGGCCTCGCTCGCGCCCCTCGGCCGTCCCGTCTACCTCGCGGTCCTCCTCTCCGCCCTGGGTCTGTTCGTCGTGGAACTCTGGGTCACCCTCCCGGTCGGCACGGGGAACACGTTCGACTCGAGTCTATTGACCGTGTACACGAGCCTCCTCTTGCAGAACCACGTGACCGCGCTCTCGTTCGCTCCGTACGCCTCGACCGGAGTCCTTTACCCGCAAGGGACGACCGTCTGGCTCGGCTGGGCGCAGCTGGTCTTCGGGCTGCCGCCCGCGAGGACGAGCCTCCTCGTGACCCCGCTCTTCCTCGCGTTGGCCCCTCTCGCGGGATTCGTCTTCGGCCGACGCCTGTTCGGAAGCGACCGGGCCGGCCTCGCGATGGCCCTACTCCTCGCGTGGGTGGGGCCCGGCACTCGAGGTATGGTGGCCGGCAGCAACGACTTCGTCTTCGCGTTCCCGCTCGTCCTCCTCCTCGCAGGCCAGGCCGTCGTCTGGCTGCGCTCGCCGCTCCCGCGGTTCTCGGACGCCTTCGGGTTCGGACTGCTGACCGGCTACTCGGCGGCGATGAACCCGGTCGGCGCCGAGTGGCTCCTGCTCACCCTGCCGGTCGCCGCTCTCCTCACTCGACCTCGCTTCGGCGGCCTCGTGCGCGGCTGGGTCGCGCGATGGGGAGTCGCCGTCGGAGCGACCCTGATCGGAATCGTCCCGTCGCTCTACGTCCTCGGTCTCGGGCGCTCAAGCCCCGGATTCGTCCCGGGGGCGACCTCGGCGCCAGCCGGTAGCCCGACCGGGATCACCGAAGCCCAGTTCTTCGGTAGCATCGACCCGTTCCTCTTCCGGTCGACCGACGTCCAACTTTCTCCGGTCGCCGGGTTGCGGCTCGAGCTCGCCATCCTGATCGTTCTCGGGCTCGCGCTGCTGTTCCTCGTCGGCCGAGATTCGGCGCTCGGAAGATACCTTGAACCGTTCCGCCCGTTCGTGGCCGGCGCCGCGGCCGCCCTGGTGGGTCTCTTGGCCCTCTTCTGGGCGGCGCACTACGGCTTTGGTCCGGGTCTCGCGTTCGGTGGCATATCGAGCGCGGAGGAGCTCTCGATCTGGCTCTTCGCCCTCTACGGACTCGTCGCGGCCGTCCCTCTCGCCCTCGCATTCGAGAGGTTCGTGGGTTGGGTCCGCCGCACGGAGCGGGCGCCCACAACGGGCCGCGCGTCGGCCGGCCCCCGTCGGCCGAGGAGGGTCCCGTCGACCGCCCTCCGGGCCGTCGCCCCGTTGATGATCGTGGTCGTGATCGTGGTTCCCGGGGTCGTCCTCACCCCGACCGAACTAGCGCCCGGGCTCTCCGAGCTGTATCATGACTTTGGGAACGTGACCGCGGGCGACTTCGACCTTCTCGAGTACGCGGGAACCCACCTTCCCGCTGGCGCCCGGGTTCTGGTCGCGCCGGGGAGCGCCGGCCAGTTTTTGCCCGGATACTGCTCCAACATCGTCCTCCTCTATCCCATGGTGCCGGGGTGGTCGACGGTGAACGCCTCGTACGAGCTTCTGGTCCACGACCTCCCGAACGGGACGCTCGGCCCCGCGGACGTGCGGGCCCTCGCCGTCCTTCACGTGGGGTACATCTTCGTGACCGGCAACAATACGGTCCTCTGGTGGGCGTTCTCTCCCCGGCCGTTCCTCTCGGAATCCGCGTCCTACCCGCTGCTCCACAGCGACGACGACGCCTACCTGTTCGCGGTCGTCGGCTGACGGACCGCCGGCGGGAGTTCGCCGGTCGTTAGACGAACTCGTCGAGGAGCTTTTCGCGCCCTTTGAGCCCGGTCGGCTGAGAGGCCAGCGGCCCGGCGGCCAGCACTTCCTCGAGATCCTCGTACGTCGGCTTCTCGACCGAGTAGAACAGCCCGATCGGGATCTTGTCCCCCCACTCGAGCGAACGCTGCCACGCCGCGACGATGTCGCTCGGGTCGTGGCCGGCGCTCTCGAGCTTGTAGACCCGCTGGCGGAAGAAGTCGAACGTGTTGATCTTGTTGTACGTCACACAGGGGGAGAAGACGTCCACGAACGCGAACCCCTTGTGCTGGATGCCGTTCGCGACGAGGTCGGTCAGGTGCTTCACGTCCCCCGAGAACCCGCGGGCGACGTACGTCGCGCCGCTCGCGAGCGCGAGGGCGATCGGGTCGAGCGGGTTCTCGATGACCCCCGTCGGCGTCGACTTGGTCTTCTGGCCCATCCTCGACGTCGGGCTCGCCTGGCCGGTCGTGAGGCCGTAGACCTGGTTGTCCATCGTGACGTACGTCAGCTTGACGTTGCGTCGCATCGCGTGGATGAGGTGGCCGGCCCCGATCCCGAAGCCGTCCCCGTCGCCGCCGGTCGCGATGACCGTGAGCCCGTGGTTCCCCCACCGGATCCCCTCGGCGATCGGGATGGCCCGGCCGTGGAGCCCGTGGAAACCGTACGACGACAGGAAGTGCGGGAGGTTGGACGAGCAGCCAATCCCCGAGACGATGACAACGTCCTTGCTCGGGATTTTGAGGCGCTTCAGGGCCATCTCGATGGACGCGACGACACCGAAATCGCCGCACCCGGGGCACCAGGTCGGCTTGATCTGGGACTTCCCGACGACCGGAAGGAGGGTCGATGACGTCGTGACTTGGGGCGCCGCAGCGGTCTCTGCCATCGTCACATCACCTCGAGTGCGTGGGCCATGATCTGGTGCGGGTAGAACGGCTCTCCATCGTACTTCAGGAACTTGTGCGGGAGCTCGATGCCGGTCTCCGCGCGGAGGAGGTGTCCGAACTGCCCGGAGTAGTTCCCCTCCACGAGGAGCGTCTTGTGAGTTCGGGCGAACATCGATTGGACCACCTCGGGGTCGAGCGGATAGAGGGTCGGGAAGCGGAGGAGGTTGGTGGTCTTCCCCTTCTCGTGCATGACCTCCATCGCGTCACGAACGGCGCCGACGGTCGACCCCCAGGCCACGAAGGTGAGGGGGGCATCGGCAGGGCCTTCGAACACCGGCGGAGGGGCGTCCTTCGCGAGGCCGTGGAGCTTGCGCATCCGCTTCTCCATCATCTTCTCCCGCACGGTCACCGACGCGGGGATCCCCGCGCGGATATCGGAGACGTCGTGGCCCCACTCATCGTGTTCGTCCGACAAGGCGATGTGATTGAGGCCAGCTTGGCCGGGGAACGCCCGGGGCGAAACCCCGGAGTCGGTGTACCGGTAGCGGCGGTAGTCGGGCGTGTTCGGCTCGACCGTGACGAGCGAGGGGATAGGGACGTCAAGGTTGATCTCGCCCCGGTCGACTCCTTCCCAACACTCCGCGAGGTGGAAGTCGGTGAGGAGGAGCGCCGGCACTTGGTACTTCTCGGCGAGCTCGAACGCGGTGATCGTCAGGCGGTACGCCTCGACCGGGTTCGAGGGCGCGAGGACGACCCGGGGGAACTCTCCCTGGCCCGCACCCAGCAGGAGGTTGAGGTCCCCCTGCTCGGTCTTCGTGGGTAGCCCCGTCGAAGGGCCCGCGCGCGCCGCGTCGACCACCACCACGGGGGTCTCCGTCATGCCAGCCATTCCGAGACCTTCGGTCATGAGCGCGAATCCGCCGCCGCTGCTGGCGGTCATCGTCCGAACTCCCGTGAACGATGCGCCGATCGCCATGTTGATGGACGCGAGCTCGTCCTCTGACTGCTTGACCACCACGCCCGTCGCCCGCGAGTGGGCCGCGAGCCAGTGCATGATCGAGGTAGCCGGGGTCATGGGGTACTGGACCAGGAACTTGCACCCGGCCGCGGCGGAGGCGAGCCCAATCGCCTGGTTGCCCGTCATGAGGAGCTTCGGGGGCCCCTTCTTCGTTAGGGTCGGGGGGTGGACCGCGGCCTGCTTCTCGGCGAGGTGATACGCGTCGGCGCACGCGCCGACGTTCCACGCGACGATGTCCCCGGCTTTCCTCCCGAACGAATCGGTGAGGACGGATTGGATCATGTCGAGCGGGATGCCCGCGAGATACGCCATCGCTCCGATGCCGGCGGCGTTCTGGAGGATCGATTGGCTCGTGTACTTCCGCGCGATCTCGAGCGTCGGCACGGCCAAGACATGTATGCCCACCGGGAGGTCGCTCGCCGCGAGCGGGAACTTCTCGGGGTCGTGGATGACCGTTCCGCCCTGCCGAAGGAGCGCCGAATGGACGTCAACCGTCATCCGGTCCATGGCGTACAGGATGTCAACACCGTCGCCTGGGGAGTGCACGGGCTTCTCGGAGGCCCGGGCGTGGAACCAAACGTGGCCGCCCCGGATTACCGATTGGTAGGCGTTGATGCCAAAGACATGGTACCCCATCCGCGAAAAGCAGCGGGTGACCGTCTCGCCGATCGAGGCGATTCCATCGCCGGCCTGACCGCCGACGCGGACGGCAAACTCATTCATGGTCAGTTCGAGCGCCCCTGCGTATTAATCGGTTCTGTCAAGCCGGATGTCCGTAACCCTTAGGGGGGCGGTTGGTTGGGTGCGCCCATGCCCGGCCGGGTGACGGTCCTTCTCTTCGCGACGGCCCGGGTGGCGGTCGGGACGGCCCGGCTCCCCTGGCCGGTCGACTCGGGCAGCGTAACGGCCCGCTCTCTCATCCGCTCCCTCGGGAACCGCTACCCGAAACTCGCGCCCGTGCTCCGGACGAGCCGTTTCGTTCTCAATGGGCGGTATCTTACGACCCTCACGACCCGGGTACGACCGGGCGATGAGTTCGCGGTGCATCCGCCGTACGGAGGCGGCTGACCGTGAGCGTTCGGCTGACCCGCCAACGGCTCTCCGTCCCAGCCGCGATGCGGGAGTTGGAGGGACCGGGGCTGGGAGGCGTCGTGGTGTTCGCCGGTCGGGTCCGCCCGGACGCGATGCGTCGAGGGCGGGTCATCGCCCTCGACTACGAGGCGCACCGACCGCTCGCCCTCGCCGTCCTCGCCGACCTCGAGCGAACGGCCCGCCGGCGCTTCGGTGTGGGGAGGGTCGTCCTGTGGCACCGTCTGGGCTCGGTGCCGGTCGGCGAGATCTCGGTGCTCGTCGGGGTCGCGGCGGGCCACCGGGAGGAGACGTTCGGGGCCGCCCGGTTCCTCCTCGAACAGCTGAAAGCGAAGGCTCCTATTTGGAAGGTGGAGAGAGCACGACCCGCGCGTCGACGGCGACGGCGCCCTGACGGACCGGTCGGACGATGAGCGGGTTGATGTCGAGCTCGACGATATCGGTCAATTCCATCGCGAGCTGAGAGACGCGCTCGATCACCTCCGTCAACGCTTCGATGTCGCTGGGGGGCTCGCCCCGGACCCCTTTGAGGAGCGGGAACGCTCTCACGGACTGCACCATGCGCAGCGCCGAGAGCGGTCGGAGGGGCGCGAGCCGGAACGTCACGTCCCGGAGCACTTCGACGTAGATCCCACCGAGACCGAAGGCGATCACCGGCCCGAAGTGCGGGTCCCGCTGGACGCCGACCAGGACCTCCTTCCCACCCTCGACCTCGGCTTCGACCTCGAACCCGTCGACCCGAGCATCGTGGGCCCGGGCCTGGAGGGACTGCTGCATCGCCTCCCATGCCGTTCGGAGCGACGCGGGGTCACGGATCCCGACCGCCACCCCGCCGACATCGGTCTTGTGGGAGAGGTCGGGAGACGCGACCTTGAGCACGACGGGGAACCCAATCCCCTCGGCCGCTTCGACGGCCTGGTCCAGGGTCTTGACCAGTTGGACGTCGGGGAACCGGATCCCGTACGCGACGAGCAGGGCGCGCGCGGCGTAGTCGGGAAGGACGGTCGTGCCGTCCCGTCGAGCGCGTTCGATTACCTCCTGAGCGGCCGCGCGGTCCACGGAGAACGTTCGCTCGGGCGCGCGGGGTCGAGTCCACCAGTCATGGTAGCGCGCGAGGGATGCGAGACCCTGGGTCGCCTCCTCCGGGAACGTGAACGTGGGGACTCCGTTGTCCTCCAGGATCGACACTTCCCGAGAGAGGTCGTTCACGCCGAAGAGGCAGGCCGCGATCGGCTTCTGGGTCGTGGCCTTCGCCTCCAGGATTGCCCGGGCCACCGACTCGGCGGTCATGGTCGAGGTCGGGGTCGTGATGACGAGCGCCCCGTTCATGTCGGACCCTTCGAGCAGCATCTTCAGGATGTCTCGGTAGTGGTCGGCGCCGGCGTCGGCGGTCATGTCGAGAGGGTTCGCGATCGACGCGGACGGAGAAAGGCGCGGCACGAGGGCATCGTGCATGGCGCGCGAGAGGGGCGGGAGCTCGAGGCCGTGCCGTATCGCGGAATCCGCCGCGACGATCCCCGGACCCCCCGAGTTCGTGAGGATCATGAGGCGAGGCCCTTCAAGCTTGAGGCCGGAAGCGAAGATCTTCGCGGTCCGGAAGAGCTCCCCGAGGGTCTCGACCCGCTCGACCCCGGCTTGGTTAAAGAGGGAGTCGTACAGCTGGTCGCGGCCCGACTGCGCGAGCGAACCGGTGTGGCTCTTCGCCGCCCGTTCCCCCGCCGGCGTGCGCCCGCTCTTGATCACGAGGACGGGCTTGCGTTCCGTCACCTCCCGCGCGGTCTCCAGGAATTTTCGGCCGTTCACGAGGCTCTCGACGTAGAGCAGGATGACCTTGGTGGCGTCGTCCTTGCCGAGCGAGTAGAGAAGGTCGTTCTCATCGACCCCCGCACGGTTCCCCACGGAAACGAACCGTGAGAAGCCGATCCGCTCGGTCGTTCCGTAGGCGAGGATCCCCGCGCAGAGGGCTCCGCTCTGGGACACGAACGCGATGTTCCCTCGGGGCGGCAGGTTCTCGCTGAACGTGGCATTGAGGTTCACGTCGGGGGCCGTGTTGATGACCCCGAAACAGTTGGGCCCGACGACGGACATCTTGTACTTCGCCGCCCGCCGGACCACGTCCTCCTCGAGCGCCGCTCCCGCCTCGCCCTGTTCGCGGAACCCGGAGGAGATGATGACCACGCCGCGAGAACCCGCCTTCCCGAGCCGCTCGACGGTGTCGGCGACGGTGGGAGCCGGCACGATGATGACACCGAGGTCCGGCGTCTCGGGCAGGTCCTCGATGTCGGGGTAACACCGGACGCCCGAGACGCTCTTCGAGGAAGGGTTCACCGGGTAGACGACCCCTTTGAACCCGGCTTCGAGGATGTTGCGGAAGAGGTGCATGCCGACCTTCCCGGGCTTGTTCGACGCACCCACGACGGCGACCGACGAGGGCCGAAAGAGCTCGTCCAACTCGTCCGACCGGCCGACCGTCATAGTTTCCTCACCGAGTACGGTGCCGCGGACGGCAGTCCGTTATATATCCACGCCCCCGTCAACACCTCGTGACCGCCGACGGAGAGCCTGCGTACCCCTCCGCGCCGCCGCCGCAACCTCCGACGCCCGCCGCACGTCCGCCCGCACGCGGCCTCCTCCAGCGCATGGATAAGGGCGGGGTCCGACACGTCGTGGCGGTCGGGAGCGGAAAGGGAGGTGTCGGGAAGTCGTCCGTCACCGCGCTCCTCGCCATCGAGCTCGCGCGTCGAGGTCAGCACGTGGGAATCCTGGACGCCGACATCACCGGGCCCTCGATCCCGAAGCTCCTCGGCCTCACCGGTCCCCTCTTCGACCGGGGCGAAGGGATCGAACCGACCCAAACCCCGTCGGGGATCTCGGTGATCTCCTCGCAGTTCATGGTCGAGGACGAGCAGACCCCGGTCATCTGGCGAGGCCCTCTCGTGACCCGGCTCATCACCCAGTTCTTCGGAGGCGTCCACTGGGGGGACCTCGACTTCTTGCTCATCGATATGCCGCCCGGGACGAGCGACGTGCCCCTCACGGTCTTCCAGACGATCCCGATCGATGGGATGGTGTTCGTGCTGACGCCCCAGGACCTCGCGGCGCTCATCGTGAAGAAGGCGATGAACATGGCCCGCGACCTCCACGTCCCCCTCCTCGGGGTCGTCGAGAACATGTCGTTCATGACCTGCCCGCACTGCCACGAGCGGACCGAACTTTTCGGCCCGAGCCGGGTCGCCCGCGTCGCGCAGGAGTATGGGATCCCGGTCTTAGGGAGCCTCCCGGTCCTGCCTCCGGTCTCGGAGCTTTCGGACGACGGTCGTCTGGGAGAGATCAGGTCGCCCGAGGTCGCGGCGCTCGCCGAGACGTTCGTCCGGGCCGTCGACGACGCTACGAAGAACCGGGTGACGGTGCTGTAGCCGCCCGCAGTTCGGAAAAGCGGACGACCTCGCTCGGAAGTCCGCGCCGGGCCAGGGCGGTACGCAGCCCTTCGAGGTGGGCGTCGCCGACCACGGCGGCCATCCGCCCGTACCCCTGCTGTCGGAGCGAGACGAGACGGTCGGCCATGTGCTCGTTCCGGTCGTCCAATAGGACGCGGGCCATGGTCGGGCTGGCGCGCCGCAGCTCCTCGGTGTACTCGTTCGGAGACTCGGCGTAGCGGTCCATCTCCCGGGTCACGAGGCGGGACGGGAGGAAGAGCCCCACGAGGCCGCTCACCAGCAGGGTGACCCGCTCCTTGAACGACATCGACCGCACGAGGTTCGCGAGCGTGACCCGGAGCGGGTCGTCGATGAGGAAGACGGGGAGGCTTCGGTTCCGGGCGACCCCGATCGCGACCTTCATCTCCGCCCCCGGGACCCCGGCCCCGATCTCCGAGCCGAGACGGCGCTGCACGACCCCCCAGAGCCGAGCGAAGAGGGGGGACGAGCCGGAACTCCGTCCGGGTCCGTCCGGGGACATGAGGGACTGGGCCCGCTCCGCATCGAGCTCCACGGCGATCGCGTCCAGGACCCGCTCGGAGAGGATCCGGCGCAGCGGCTCGCTCAGGTCCACCACGTGGGCCGAGCCCAACACGAGGACCGGGGCTTCCAGGGTCGAGGAGTACACGTCCGACCGAGGTCGGAGGCGTTCATCTCGCTGGCTGTCGAGCCGAAAACGCCCATATAGGCGAGTCGGGTCGTCCGACCGCATGACGTGGACCCTCTTCTCCGTCCCCAGCACGAAGCGGACAGAACTGGACGCTGTCCTCAAGGACGACCGGGTCTCCCGCCAGAGCCAGAAGGTCCGGGACGCGGCGGCGATGGGCGGCCCCTCCGGCGCCACGTACGTGCTCATCGAAGGCGCCGCGGAGGCGGTCCACCGGGCCGAGGAGCTCCTCGCGCCCATCGGCACGCGCCTGCCGACCGCGGACGCGGAATCGCTCTACCGCCGGTTCAAGGACGAGGACGACTCGGCCTCGGCCGGGATGGGCCTCTTCTTCACCGAAGAGTAGGGGCTCACTCGTTGGACGGAGCGTGCGAGGGCTCGAGGTCCTCGCCGCCGGCGAAGACCCGCTGGAAGGAGCGGTAGAGGTCCTCGAGGCCGCTCGCCTCCTTCGCGGAGGTGGGGACCAGGCCGACCAGCGGGGCCATCGTCTCGATCGCCCGGAACAGCTCGGTCGACAGCTGGACGTCCGGGGTCGGCGTATCGCGGCCGATCGCGTCGTAGAGCATGCCCGGGTCGTCCGACCAGCTCATCACCTCGAGGAGCTGCTCGGGGCTCAGCACATCCGACTTGGCGAGGATGTTGACCATCGGAAGGCGGAAGCGGAACTCCACGGTTGCTCCCAGCATGAGGAGCGAGACGAACCCGGCGGCGGTCCGGGCGAGCACCGGGTCGTAGAGGAACGCGATGACCGAGCGGTCCCCGCTGAGCGCATCCACGATCGCCTTCGAGGCCTCTCGGAACGCGAACAGCTCGATCTGTCCGGGCGTGTCGATCAGGATGTAGTCGGCCTTCTGCTCCTGGACCGCCTGCTTCACCTCGAAGACCTTGAGGGCGATCATGTCGGCCGCGACCACCTGGGCACCGTTCGGGCCCAGGCCGTACTCGTCCTGCACGTCGGCGAGCCGGACCCACTCGCGGATGTCGACGTCCGCCGCGTCCTCCGAGGCTTCGCTCCCCGGGTCGAGGTTCACGACGGCCGCGTCGTAGCCGGCCGAACGCGTCCACTCGGCGAAGGCACGCACCAGCGAGGTCTTCCCGGCGCCGGCCGTACCCGTGAAGTAGATCGTCCCCGGCTCTTCCACGGATCACTTCCGTCCCGCGGCCGCCCGCTGCTTGCGGAGCTCCGCGGCCAGCTCCTTGAGGAAGCGGGCCTTCGTCGTGGGACCCTTCTTCGTCACCTTGACCCGGCCCGAGTAGTCGTAGAAGCGCCGGGGGTACTGCTTGTCGGCCTCGGCCTCGGCGTGGAAGCCCAGCCGCTTCGCCGCTAGGACGATCTCCTCGGTGGTCAGGTCCGGCAGGCTTTCCGGTTCGGGGACCCGACGTCCTCCCGTCCGCGAGAGGCCGCGAGCGAGGTACGCCGGATACACGTAGAAGTGGTCGGGCATTAGGGACCGGCGCCGCGTCAGGCCGAGGCCGGGCTCGGGACCCGCACCCCGTTCAGGACCCCGTCCTGGCCCGGGCGGGAACGAACGCGGACGAGGCCGACATCGGTCTCCAGGATCGCGCCTTTCGTGATGATGTTCCGCTGGACGTAGTTCGGGTTCGCGGGGTTCTCCCGGACCGTGATGACCTTCGCCGGCTGCATCTTCTTGGTCGCCGGGTCGAAGACGTTGATCGTCTGGGTCGTGAGGATGCGGAGCTTGCGATTCGCGCCCCGGACCCGGTAGACCTTCACGGTGCCGGCGCCGAGCGTCGCGTGCTGCTGCTCGCGCCCGATCTCGAAGCGGCGCTTCTTGCGGATCGGTCGAAGGCGGCCGCCCGTCCGCTTGCGACGCGACCGACCTTGCCAGATCCCCACGATATCCTCCGAGAGGTGCGGTCCGACCGGGGTTCCGTATATGACCTTTTCAGCGAGACGCGCTGCCCGGTCTGACGGTGAGGACGGTCTTCACGGTACCCGAGCCACGGTTCCCGAAGACCTCCGCGAACTCCTCGAGCGGTCGCCGCGCCGAGACCATCTCGCCCACGCTGCCCGGCCAGCGCTGCTCGAAGACCGTGAGGTCGCGGAGACCGCTCTCGAAGTAGGTGCGGTTCGCGTTCACGGAGCCGACGAGCGCCTGGTTGCCGAGGACGACGTCCCGGAAGAGGAGCCCGCCCGCGACGTTCGTCGGGGGGCTCGCCGGGTCCGGAATCCCCGTGAGGACCAGGACGCCGTTCGGTCCCAGTCGGTCGACCAGCGTGAAGTCGAGCGCCACGGACCCCGTCGCCTCCACGACGAGGTCGAAATGGCGGTCGGCGAGGGGACCGAGCCCGTTCGCGACGTTCACGTGCGTCGCGCCGATACGGCCGAGGAGACGCCCGGCAACGGTCGTGCTGTCGTGTCGGTCGATTGCCACGACATCGTACCCCCGGACCCGGAGGACGAACGCCGCGAGCATGCCGATCGCTCCCGTCCCCGCGACGAGCGCGCCCGGCGTCCCCCCCTTCGGCTCACCCGGGGTCGGTTCCTTCCGGTCGAGCACCCGCTGACCTTGGAAGACCGCCTTCTCGACCACGCTGAGCGGCTCGAGGAGCACGGCCACCGGGGCGAGAGAGGGCGGCACGGGGACCAGGTACTCGGGGACCTCGACGTACTCCTCCACCATGTAGCCGTGGGCTCCGTCGATGCCCCGTTCGGTGAACCCGCCGGTTTCGCAGAAGTCGGAGCGGTTCGTGCGGCAGAACCGACAGCGCCCGCACCCTCGCCGCACGGTGGCGACCACCAGCTCTCCGGGACGGAACCCGACCACCCCCGGGGCCACTTCCCGGACCTTTCCGAGGTTCTCGTGGCCCAGGATGAGGTAGGGGGACCCGGTCGGCGGGCGCCCGTACTTCCCGTCGACGATATCGTGATCGGTACCGCAGACCCCGCATTCGATGACCTCCACGCGGACACCTCCCGGCGGAAGAGGCAGGGACGGCACGTCCGCGAGCTCGGCTCCGGGCGTCGGCGGTCGCACGACGAGCGCCCGGACGGTCACTGGCCTAGGAACGGCGTGAGGAGCGCTCGGAGCGGTTCGAGCCGAGCCAGGACCGCGGCCTGTTCGACGGGAGTGAGCGGCTCGTACGGGGCCCGGTACCCGACCTCCGCGCCCCGCAGGTGCGCCGCGAGGAACTTGATGGTGGAGGGAGACGGACCGGACCTCGTTACCTCGACCAATCGGTCGACCACCGGTTGGAGCTCCTGCGTCCGGGCCCGGTCCCCGCGCCGTGCGGCCGCGACCAGCTCGACGCAGAGCTTCGGCACGATGTTCGCCACGCCCATCACGGCGCCCTTCGCGCCTCGCTCGATCGCGGACGAGGCGAACTGAGGGTCGCCCGGGAAAACCGCGAGCTCTTCCGGGGCTCCCGCCAGGAACGCGGAGACGCTTTCGAGGGAGCCCCCCGTGTCCTTCACTCCCGCCAAGACCCCCTCTCGCGCGAGGGTGTGAACAAGGGACGGCGGAAGGGCGTAGCCGACCAGCGACGGGATGTTGTAGGCGAGCAACGGAACCGTTATCGCCTTCCGCAGCGCCCGGTAGTAGTGGTCGATCGCGGCGGGCGTGGGGTGGAGATAGTAGGGAGGGACCGCTACGATCGCGGCGGCGCCGATTCCTTCGGCCTCTTCCGCGAACGCGACCGCTTGAGCGGTAGACGGAGCCCCGCAACCGACCCACACGTCGGTCTTGCCGGTGGCGCTCTCGACCACCACTTCGACCAGAGGTCCGCGCTCGGTGGGAGTGACCGACGGGAACTCCCCGGTCGAGCCGAGGACGAAGAGGTGGTCGGCCCGGGCGTCGCAGAGGTCCCGCGCGAAGCGGGCGTTCCGCCCCGGGTCCACGGCCCCCTCCGCGGTGAAGAGCGTCGGGACCGGTACCGAAAGTCCCTCGAGCGGCATCGCTCGCGGTAGCCGCGCGCCGACTTAATGGCTTACGTAGCTGTGCCGCGGTCGGGGGCGGCGCTACGGTCGCGGAGCGGATCCTCGGTCTCGACGAGGCCGGTCGCGGGAGTCTCGTGGGACCGCTCGTCGTCGGAGGGTTCTGCGTCTCTGCCGAGCGGGTCGCAGACCTCGTCGCCTTGGGGGCCAAGGATTCCAAGGCGCTCACTCCCCGCGCCCGGGAGCGGGTCTTCGCTGGGCTCGATTCGCTCGGAACGCGGGCCGATGTCGTGCTCTCGCCACGAACGGTGGACCGGGCGGTCTCGCGGGGCCGGCTCAATGACCTCGAAGCGGAGGCGTTCGCCCGCCTCGTCCACGAGCTCGCGCCGGACGTCGCCTACGTCGACGCGTGTGACCCGAACGAACGGCGGTTCGGCCTCCGGGTCGCGCGCCTCGCGGGGGGAACGACCCGAGTGATCGCCCGCCACCATGCCGACCGGGACTTCCCGGTCGTGGGCGCCGCGTCCATCGTGGCCAAGGTCCGGCGCGACCGGGCGCTCGCTCGGTTACGGGAGGAACTCGGGGAGGAGCTCGGCAGCGGGTACCCGTCCGACCGACGGACGGTCCGGTTCGTCCGCCACGTGCTCGCCGACGGGTCGGCGGTCCCGTTGTGGGTGCGCGGTTCGTGGGCCACGATGCAAAGGGTTAAACCCCGCCGACCGGCTCGCACGCTGGACAGCTTCCTCCCATGACGGTCGAAGATACGCTCGCCTCCCTGGTGGACCGGTTCAACCGGCACGCGGAGCGGACCCCGGGGGTGACCGAGGAGCTGGACGGGATCTCTCGGACGATCCAGATCCGCCTCACGGACGGGGGGACGTACGCGGTCGACCTCTCCAAGGGGCGTCTACGGAATCTGAGGACGGGTCCGGCGGCCGGCGCCGACGTGCGGATCACGACGGACGTCGGTACGTTCGACGCGCTCGTCAAGAAGGACATCGGCCCGATGAAGGCGCTCGTGACGCGCAAGCTCTCGATCGAGGGGAGCCTCGAAGACAAGCTCCTCTTCCGCAAGCTCCTCTAAGAAGAGCGCGCGGATCGGCCTAGAGCTACGGCAGGAAGACGCAAGCGGCGATGCATACGCCGTAGTGGTCCATCGGGATCGACAGCTCTTCCGTACGGTAGTGGATTCGACGGAGCTCGACGCCCCGGAAATGGGCAATCTCGGTCATCCGCCACTTCAGGAACTCCTTGAGCGATTTCTGGGTCCCGTGAAGATGCCCCTCCGCAACGTAGCCGCCCTGCCCGTCGCTGCGGAACCCGTAGGCGATCCCGGCGCTGATGACCTCGCCTTCCCCGCCCCCGTGCCGGGCGAGGACGCAGTGCGTAATCGCCCCCCGGGAGATGGGGACCCGGTCGGTCTGGCGGATCCCGATCGGCAGGACGGAGGAGACGCTGACGAGGTTCTGCTCGCCGATCCCGGCCTGCAGGAGCGCGAGGTCGAAGGCGTTCAGCTCGCTGGTCTTATTGATCCCTTTCCCGCTCGTGACGAAGAACCGTGAGGGGACAGGGACGAGGGTGTGCGCCGTCGGTTCGGCGCGTCGCGGCACGCCGTGCGGGGAGGTCGACGGGCCCTTAAGGTTTGGGCCGGGCCGCCGAGTTCAGACCATGATCGCGTGCCGACGGCGCATGGACGACTCGGTCTCGCCCCGTACCCGCAAGAGCTCCGCGACGAGGCCGTCGGTGAGCCGAAGGCTGGCCTCTTCGAACAGCGTGCCGAGGGGAGCGTAGCGCGGTCGGTCGGGGTCCTCCTCGAACTCGATCGAGAGGAGGTGGCTTGCCGTGTGGGCGATCTTGGAGCCGGGCTTCGACGTGAGGACGATCAGCTCCGCTCCCTCCCGTCGGACGATGTTCGCGGTCTGGATGGAGGAGTAGCTCTCCCCCTGGGCCGAGAGGATGAAGACGGCGTCCCCCTGCCGAACGATGGGCGTGACGCTCTCTCCGATCACGTACGCCCGAAGGCCCGCCTGAACGAGCCGCATGGCGAACGCACGCCCGATGATCCCACTGCGGCCGGCCCCGTAGACGAAGATCTGGGGCGCTTTGAGGAGGATTTCGACCGCACGGGTGATGGCCGTCGGGTCGATCCGTTCGAGGGCGAGCGTGACGCGCTCGCCGATGTACCGTTGCGAGCGGACGAACGTCGTCCCGTTATCGACGTCGATGGCCGCCATGGCGCACCTCCGTGCGTCGCTTACGAGGCAGGACCCGAGACGGCTTCGGTCGGTGGCCGGCCGGCCGGGGAGGCGGGGGTCGGGCCGTCGGCGGGGATTTGAGCCTCGGCGGCGCCCGGGGCGGCGGAGCCCGGGGCAGCGGCCCCGCCGGAGGCTTCGGCGGAGCCCGGGGGGCGGGAGGAGCGTGCAGTTTCGACCAGCGGCGTGTGAGCGCCCGCTCGTACAGGAGCTTCATGTACATCGCGTCGTGCTCGAGCAACGGAGAGCTCGAGATCACCGTCACGTCGTAGTCGCGCTCGGTGAGGATCTCCGCGAGGGGGTCGAACCGGACGAGCCCTCGTTTGATGGGCGTGAGCCGGAACTCCCCCGGCCCGTAGAACTCGACCCCCGAGAAGTTGAGATAGACCGGCCCGTCGGTCGCTCGGACGAACTCCTTCACGACCGGGTCGAGCTGTTCCGCCTCCTCGAAGCTCGTGCGCTCGCGCGCCGCGATGTGCGGGAGATTGAGGACGGGCACGGTCCCCTTCACCCGCCGCACGAGCTCGAGGACCTCCTCGCGCGAACCGAAGACGTCGGGATGACCGCTCGGTTCGATCGCCAGTCGGACGGTTCCCTTCGAGAACTTCCCGAGCCATTCGGAAAGGTCCGAGACGATCTCGGTGAGCTGCTGGATGGAGTCGGCGCGGTCGCCCGGCCCGTAGAAGCCGAGGTGGGTGACCGCGAGGCGCGCGCCCAACCCTTGGGCCAGCACGCCCGCCCACTGGATCTGACGGGTCGACTGCTCGCGCGCATCGGCGGAACCGAAGAAGTCCACGTAGTAGGGGGCGTGGAGCGTGAGGTCGGCATCGAGCGCCTTCCCGAGCGCGCGCGTCTGCTGGAGGTCCGCGAAATCCTTCGCGAGGCTCCAGGTCAGGTTCGTAATCGAATCCCGCCGCTTGAGGGGCGACGTCATCGCCAGCAGGTTCGGGGCCCCTCCCTGATGGTCGGCCGGCCCGACGCTGACGACCAGCTGCGTAACGAGCTCGCGGGAGGTCTTTCCGATCTCCTCATCGAGGACGGCCCGAGTCAGGTGATTCACTTTGATGAACTGGACCTCCATCGCGGTGAGCCCCAGGTGGTGCACGTCCGCGATCCCGTCCCGGAGCGTGCGCCCTTTGCAGGAGAGAGGGATCCCCGCGGGTCCAAACCGGATCACGAGTAACCAGGCCTCAAAATGGGGAGAACGCGCTAAACGATGGTCCTATATATCGGAATCCGGGCGAGGTGCCTCCGGGGAGACCGGCCGCTCCCGTAGGGAGCGGCCGGGACGGAACCCGAGAGCGACCACGTAGAGCTCGGAGGACGGGGCGCGGGACGCCGGGGGCTTCGTGCGGACGACCTCCGCGAAGTGGGGTTGCACCTCGAGCACGAGCTCGTCGACCAGGTCGCCCGCGAACACCTTTGCGACGAACGCCCCTCGGGGCGCGAGCACGCGAAGCGCGAGCGCGTGCGCCGACCGGACCAGGTCGACCGAGCGAGCGTGGTCGGTGGCGTACGCACCGCTGATCGACGGGGACATGTCGGAGAGCACGACGTCAAACCGGGCGGCCCCGAGCCGCTCGAGGAGCGACGGGTCACCGACGCGCCCCCGCACGACACGAAGACCGTCGGCCGGGGCGATCGGGCGGGGGTCGACCGCGACGACCGTGCCCGAGGGACCGACCCGGTCGAGGGCGATTACGGACCAGCCTCCCGGGGCCGCCCCGAGATCGAGGACGCGGGCGCCCGGTCGGAGAAGGTGGAACCGGTCGTCGAGGTACGCGAGCTTGAAGGCGGCGCGCGAGCGCAGACCTTCGCGCTGGGCCGCCCGGTAGTACGGGTCGCGCCGCCGCTGGTCCACGAACCGTCGACCCATGGGGAGGGCGGGAGCGGACGCGCGTACATGAAGGCCCCGCACTCCGCGAATGCGGCCCGCGCGACGTCGAGTTCCGCCACCGGGGCGTGCCTCGGCTCGACCCGTAAGCGCGGCAACGACTTGGACGGCTCGGGTCGGCCTTCGGGAACCGCACCTTCACTCCCTCGACCGGGAATCGGCGCACGCGGGTCGTCTTCGGGCCGGCGCGGGACGATGGGGCCGTCCGAATTTGAATCGGAGTCTCTTGCACCCCAAGCAAGAAGGATGGTCCAAGCTACCCCACGGCCCCACGCCACGCCGGTGGCGCATCGACCCGACCGACTTAGATAATGGTTTGCCCG
>DASWZL010000079.1:0-1929 GCA_036404475.1 Thermoplasmata archaeon | reverse complement strand
TCGGCACAGAACCCGGGCTCCCCGGGTCCCGCCTTCGGCAAGCGTCGGGGCGAGGATTTGAACTCGCTGTCGACCAGGGCTTCCAGCTCGGTAAGGGCCTGCTTCAACTCGTCCAGGGAGTCCCTGCGCGGGGTCGGAGGCGCAGGGCCGGGTGTCGGGACAGCGCGCGTCGGCCCACGGGGATCAGCTCCGGGGCCCATGCTGCCACCGACCGGCCGCGGCGACGAAGGAGAGGTGAGATGCGGACGGGGGACCGCCCTGGTCGGTTGGACCGGTGTCAGTCGGGTCACCTGCTGAGAGGCTGGCGGGCCGGATGGGCGCACGGGGGAAGTGTGGGGATAGACCGGCGGCCCCTCCCACCAGGGGGGCATGGGACTCGCGGACATGGGCCGGGCGCTGGCACGTCGGCCAGCTCGGGACGCCTCCCATTCTGCTTTCGGAACCATGACAAAACCTTCCGGGGCGGCCGAGACCCCCAACTCGGAGGGTTCCAAGAAGACGGAGTAGATCCCCGCGCCGGCAATCACCGCCCCTACTGCCCCGACGATACCCCAGATAGGAAAATGGGCACCTTGGGATGCGACCGCCTCGTTCCTGAGGATGGCGCAATAGACCAATAGTGCGCTACCGACGAGCAGGAGTGGGAACGCCCCTTCGAAGTTTTTCGGCCGTCGCTTCAGGGCCGGGCCCACGTCATGGACTGCAGGGCGGGAGGGGGAGTCGGCTCCGGAGTAGCCATCTCGTTCGCCCCGCGTGGGCGGTGATCGGACGCATTGCTCCGTCCGACTGTCCGTCGGGTCCACCCCCTGAACCCGAAGAGACGTCGAGCCTCTTGTCATCGTTCCCCGGCCTCCGACGGCGGTTCATTCCGGGGTTCCTCCCCCGGCGCTGCGAAGGAGAGCCGAGCCGAGAGGGATCCGAACAACCCTCGGGGCTCTACGTTGTCGCGGTGGTCGCGATGACGCTGACCGCCGTCACTCCGCCGGGTCCGGCCGTGGTGGTCCCGATATCGAAGTCGAGGGTGAGGACCTCAGGCGAGCCGGGGAGTACTGACTCTTGGAAGTAGCAGGTGAATCCGACAAACACCCCCGGGGAGAACCCGACGGGGGTACCGGTGACATACACTGTCAACGTCACGGCGCTGGTGGGGGTGGCACCAAATGTGCTGGCGGGGAAGTCGACCGAGTTGCTGATCGAGAGGTTCACTTGCTCGACGAAATCCCCCGCGTTACAAAGGGTCGAGCCCGTGAGGCCACCGACGCAAAGCGTGTAACCCGTTGAGGCGACGTCGCAAGGCGTCCCCAAGGTCCTGCACGAGTTCGCCGAGAAGAGCAATGCGCTGGGGATCGCTGTCAGGTTCGTAGAGAGCCATGTGAGGCCCGGCACGGCCTGTACCGTGGTCGTCTGAGAACCCTGATAACTCGTGTTCGTTCCTCCGATCGACATCTGTGCGAGAGCGAATCCTCCTACCATAGAGGCCACGATCGCGGCGGTCACCAGGTAGACGGACCTCTGAGACATTCGCGAACTCATCGATTGACCTCCCGGGTAGGCCCAGTCCTCGGGCTGTGTACAGGGTTGCGGATACGTATAAACCCCTATTGGTCCAGAAAGAGCGACGAATAACCCGTCATTCGACCCGATGGGTCTATTGACGCCCGAAAAGTCGTGAGGATCGCGGGCTCTTCTCCCTCTCGTAATCCGTTGCTGGACCCGTCCGCTTCGCGGCGCCAGATACGACCTCGGGTCCGGCCCGAGGCGCGAGGGAGGGGTAGATTACATCTCCCCTTTCAAGCGAAGACGAGCCCCCCGCCGACTGATCGCGAGTACTAGGTTATACAGCCCACCGTTCCCCACGAACCCGACTCAGACTGCATGTGCGCAATTGCGGTTGCCCTTTTCGCCCGGGCCCTCCGGAAAAGCGGAGGG
>DASWZL010000078.1:0-9043 GCA_036404475.1 Thermoplasmata archaeon | reverse complement strand
GATACGAACCTCTCGGGGCACGACGTCCAATGGGACCTTTGGTCCGGAGTCCTCTCGGCCTCGACGGTAGCGGAGCAGATAACGCAGTTCACCGTTATCAATCCACTCTACGCTCCGACGACCCCCGTCGTTACCTATACGAGTAGCGGAGCGGGCATCTACCCGGCGGTCGGCGATACGGTTACCCTGACCGTCTACTCGAACGCCTCGCAGGACTCGGGGATGGTCCAGAGCATCGACGTCGAGGTCTACTACCTCTCCCCGGGGCAGGGCGTATCGTCCGCGCCTTCGTGCGGTTCGGCTCCGGCTTGGGTGACGCCCTGCCCGAACGGGCAAATCCTCGTCGTAACGCACGACGGAAAGAACGCGGTCGGGACGTACACCTTTAAGGTAAACCCGCCCATCGGAGATACGGCTATCGCGGTCGCGGCGGTATCCGCCTCGAATATCTCCCCGTCGCTCTTCGGCTACCAACTTATCAGCATTAAGGCTTCCGACTGCGCGCCGGGCGCTACCTGCGACCCGCTTCAGTCGGGGGTAACGACTTGGGAGATTATCGGGCCGATACTCCTGATGGGGGCTTTCATCCTAGGGGCGGTCCTCCTCGTCCTACTCGTTCCGATACCGCCGTGGGTCCGCTTCGCGCTACCTATCGCGGTCGTAGCCATACTGATACTCCTCTATGCCCTCGGCTGGATAACGGGGCTCTTCGTACCCGGCGGAGCCTTTAACTCGGCGGTGGCTTAGGGGAGGAGAAAAGAAAATGAGCGCACAGGTCGGCGGAGTACTAACGGCGGTCGGAGCTATCGGGCTCGTTATCGGGATTCTCGGAGCGTTCGGTATCGTTCCCGGTCTCGCGGTAACCTGCGTCTCGAACTGCGGTACCGGGATTACTCCCTCGTTCTCGGTATCCCAGAACGGGTATGCGATTTACCTGAACGATACGTCCCACTGGGCGAACTCGGCCGATAGGAACGGCTACCTGACGTTAAGCGTCAATTGGGGCGATAGTACGCCGGCCTCGGCCTTTACGCCCCCGAATAACCAGCTCCCTATCTCGCACATGTTCGAGCACGTCTACGTCGCGGCCGGGACCTATACGGTAGCAGAGACTATCGCGCACGAACAATGCGCCGGCGGGCGGGGCGGCGTCCACTGCAAGACGACCGATATCGTCGCGCAGGGTCAGTTCGCCATCTCGGGCATCGGGGGGCAGAACAAGTACGTCCCGGGCTTTACCTATACGACTGCGACGGGGAACGTCGTTAACGTTAAGGATACCTCGACGACCTACGGCTCCCCGACCCTGACCTCGATTAAGTTCGTCTGGGGCGACGGGTCTACGAACAGCCCGACGGCGCTCGGGTTCTCCCTCTCGCATACCTACGCCGCCGCCGGGAACTATACCGCTACGGAGACGATATCGTGGACCTACGTCGGCGAGCCCTTCTCGGCGCCGTTCTCGACTACGATACCGGTAGGCTGCTCCAGTTGTACGAACGTAGTGACCGTTAACGTAGACTTTTCGACGAGCTTCGTAAACTACACGCTGGCGGTAAAGGATACCTCGACGACCGTCGGCTCTCCGACGGTTACGGGTCTAGCGCTCGCTTGGGGCGACGGCCAGACGGGTTCGGCGAAGGCGCTCGGGGCTAACTTTACCCATACCTACTCGACGTACGGGAACTACTCGCTTACCGAGACCGTATCGTGGACCTACTCGGGGAACTCGTACTCGGCGACCTCGAACGCTACGGTATCGCTCCCCTGCTTCGGGACTTGCGGAACGAAGACGAACACGACGACGAACTCGACCTTCTCGTTCAACCTCGTAACGGGAGTCCTTATCGTCGGGTTCGGAACGCTCGCCCTCCTCGGGTTCCTCGTAATGCGGTTCCCGGTCTACGGAACGGTCATCATCCTCGTCATGTTCGCGCTCGGCGGGGCCATCGGCTACGTAGTCGGGGGTCTCTAGGGACGCTCTAAGGGAAAGGAGGAAAGAAGATGAATCAGTGGTCGGGAATCCTAGCGGTAATCGGGGTCGTCGGGCTCCTCGTCGGAATCTTCGGGGCTATCGGGACGATTCCCGGCCTCGCAGTAACCTGCCCGACGACCGCTATCGTAGGGGGTAGCACGGCGTTACCCCGCTGCGGCGGTACTCCCGAGATTACGGCGTACCTTACGGTCGCCCCGGGAACGACCGGCGCGAACGTTACCATCTCGGGGGCCTACTACCCCTCGGGGATGACGCAACCCGTCGTCTCGTTAAGTATCGATAGCGCGTCGGTCGCGCTCACCGCGACTACGAAGGTAAACTCGGTAGACGCCTATACGAATGGGCCCGCGTTCTACACGCTCTCACCGGGGAACCATACCGCAAAGGCGACCGCTACGTCTTCGTATCTCGGAACGAAGTACTCGGCTACGAGCGAGTCTATCGCGTTCATCGTCGGGTCGAACTCGCGGTGCCAGATAAACTGCAATACGACGAAGTGGTCGATTACCCCCGCGTTCAAGTATACCTCGACCTCGGCCGGGGTCCTTACGGTAATCGATACCTCTACAGTAAGCGGCGTTACCGGGGTCACGTTCGCTTGGACCTTCGGGGACGGCAGTACCGGCTCGGGTTCGAATGCGACCCATACCTACGCCGCGAGCGGGGGCTATACGGTAACGGATAAGGTTACCGGAACGACGTACCTCGGGGTAGCTACGGCGAGCGCAAGCCACGTCGTGAACATTACGGTAGGGACGACGACTCCGAACAATCAGACCTGCGGAACCCCGACGACGCCGATATGCGTCTCGACGGGTCCTCCTCCGCCAGCTCCGTCGGTTGAGCCGTTTAACGCCGCGACGGGCCTGCTGATTATCGGCTTCGGCGGGCTCTTCGTAGCGGCGATTATCCCGGGGAACCCGGAATGGCGGGCTATCCTCGCTATCGTCGCGCTCGTCGTCGGCTTCGGGGCAGGGTACTTCGTCGGAGGACTCGGCCCGCTCTAGGGCGGCCTGAAGGAAAGGAGAAAGGGGAGGAACCCGAGCGGAGGGGGAGGGAGCGAAGATGTTCACCCCGGAGGACGCCTACGGGAAAGGCCCATACGAAATCTGGTACCTACCTCGGTACCGCCCGACGGGGCCCGGCCACGACCTCTCCCACCCTGAGATGCGCGCGGCGTTCGGGACGAACTCGAAGTACTTCCGTGAGAACCCTATTACCGTCGAGGAGGTCGAGCATACCTACGCCCGGATGGGCTCGATAGCCGCGACCGGCCTCGAGGACGTCTGGGCGAAGATGCAGGGCGAGAACTGGGGGCGGGGCGAGGAGTCGAACGCCTTCCTCCGGAAGGTCGGTACGGGCCATACCTCGATGATGATGGGCGACGTTATCCAGCACGGAGGGAAGTGGTTCATCGCCGACGAGGTCGGCTTTACCGAGATTGACCGAGCCCCCTCGGGCCGCGGCCTACGGAGGGAGTAGATGCCGAGCGATAAGGTCGTAATCGAAATCGACGGGAAGGCGCTTATCGCCGCCCCCGACGGTCCGGTGTTTATCCGCGAGCGGGCGATACAAGAGATTCGCCTAACGAAGCGGTACGACGAGGAGGAGATGAAGTTCGTCGAGAAGGACTCGACCTTTACCGCCTCCTGCGAGAACGCCTACCTAAAGGTCCGCGATGCGTGCTCGGGCCGAGAGTGGCACGAGGCGAAGGTCACCGATAAGGGGAAGACCCCGAGCCACGCGCCGTACCGCTGGAGCGTCGCGATTCACTACGAGCGGCCGGGGACCCGTGGGATGTTCAACCGGCTAATGGAGGAGTAACGATGCCCGAAGAGTACCCCCTCCGCGTTAAGCTCGAGTGTCGGAAGTGCGGGCGCGAGGTTCACGTCGACGGACGATACGTCCGTCACCAGGGCGGCGCGGTCTCCTTCATAGTCCATAACACGGATAAGCCGTGCTACCTCTGTACCTCGGACGAGCGGGCGGACGCCGCTCGGAGGGAGTAGATGGTCGACCCGAGCGTCCTCCGGAAGGCCGAGAAGCGTCTCTCGGAAGAGACGCGCTATACCTTCTATCTCGGCCCGATACGCCGGAACCGGGTCGAGGTCGAGGTCTACGACCCGTCGTACCCGGACGCCGGTCGACGGGCCATCTTCTCCGTCCCCCTCTCGAAGCACGCCGGTCTTAAGGAGGTCGTCCGTCGCGTAAGCGCGGGGTTCGACCGTTACGGTTCTCTCCCTCCGGTTTATCGGGAGCCGAGCGCTCTCGGGGAGGCGGGGGAGGGATAAGGAAAGAAGAAAATGTCGGCAAAAGTATGGGTCGGAATCGGAGCCGCTATCGCCATCGTCGTACTGCTCTTCCTGACGATTTGCGCGCAGGGCGCGCCGTCGGCACCGACGGCCTCGACGGGAGCTACGCTAAACCCGTCGACGGCGCAGTCGGTTCAGGTCACCCTGAAGACGCAGTTCTACTCGTTAGTCGCGCCGAATACGATTTACCAGATAGGCGCGAAGTTCATCTACTCGGTCGTCGAGACCGGCGGGGGCGGGAATCCGGTAATCCTCGCTACGAACCTTACCGCCTCGGCGACGTCTATCTCCGTCGGGTCGAATAACCTCTATACGATGATAGGGGCGTTCACGGTAACGACCGTCGCGGTCTGCTCGTCCCCGCTGACCTGCGGGACGGCGCCGGAGAACCTGACGATTACCGCGACGGCGGACGTCTCAACGTACCTCGCCTTCTGGACGAGCCCTACGTCGACTATCGTATTCTCGAACGTCGCTACCTATACGAACGTTCCGGCGGTCGTCGCGCCGAACCCGAGTTCGTACTACCTCGAACTCTACCTCCCGATAACCGGGATTTTCTTCGTCGGGCTCCTAGCGTTTACGATAATGCGTCCGAACGACTACTCGGTCGTCTTGACCTTTATCGCGGGTATCGCTATCCCGGTCGAGTTCATCCTCTGGGCGTACGTGCTCTAAGGGAGTAACCGAGAGAAGAAGGGGAAGAAAATGAAGCGGAAGGGGAGCTACGCGACGCTCGTTCTCGTCGCGCTCGTCGCCGTAGTCTTCGGTCTTAGCGCCGTACACGCCGCACCGACCGCGAACCTGACCGGGTCGAGCGGACTCCAGCCGGACGCCGTCCCGCCGGCACCGACGGGCCTTACCGCGACGGCGACGAACGCTACGGTTATCCATCTCGCTTGGACGAACCCGGTCGGGGCGCTAACCGATAACGAGTACTACGAGTTCGCAGCCGCCGCCTGTTCTGGCGGCCATAGTACCGTCGATATCGGTTCCGTCGTAACCTCCGCGAACGTCGGCTCGCTCTCTTCGGCGACCTCGTACGGCTTCGAGGTCCTCGCTAAGAATGCGACCGGCTTCTCGGCTCCGAGTACCTGCCACTCCGGGATGACCTACCCCGACGTTCCGACGAGCCTCGTAGCGAACGTCGCTAGCGATACCGAAATCGACCTGACGTGGACGAACCCGTCGGGGACGCTTACGGATACCTTCGTAAACGTCTACGTCGCGTCTACCTGTACCGGGAGCCCAACGACGCTCGATATGGCCGGGGTCGTAACGGCCTACGCGGATATCGACCTCGCGCAGACGACGACGTATAGCTATACCATTGCCGCCGCGGATACGACCGGGACGGGTGCGGCCTCGGCCTGCGTTTCGGCGACTACGCAAGCTACCCCGGGCGGCGGTCCGCCCGGCGGCGGTAGTCCGCCCGGCGGAAGCGGTAACTCTACGAACGCTACGGGTACCCCGAACTACCCGACGAACGGACCCGCGCTAGCGTTCCCCGCGTTTACCCCGGCGGGCCTTCTCGTACAGAACTTCCTCGGTATCGTATCGCTTATCGGCGGCGCGGTCCTCTTCGCGTTCCGTCGGTTTATCCTCGGGCCGACCTTCCTCGGAATCGGGCTCGTCCTCCTCTTCGTCGTCTTCTGAGGAAGAGGTTACATATACTAGGGAGGAGGTTCAACGAACGATGACGCGGGGTGAGAGGGACGAGCGGGCGTTCACCCACTTTCTCGAGGATGAGATAGCGGGCGAGATTCGCCGGTGGGCGCAGCGGACGTTCCGCGGTCGCTTCATCGTTCGACTACGGGGAAGCCCGGGCGACGAGTTCGAGGACGCCGTCTGGCGCGTTACGATTAGCGACGGGGCGAAGCGGCGCTTTACCTATGAGTGGGAAGCGAATACGAAGTCGTGGGGGAACGACGCGCTCGAGACGACGACGGTCCCCGAGGCGACCCTCGCCGAGATTATCGAGGAGCACGGCTGGACGCGAAAGCCTTCGGTTCGATGGAGGGAGTAGGAAGATGGCGCATAAGCTAGCAATCGGGAAGGGGAACACGACGGTGATGACTTGGCCCGAGTTCCGCGAGTTCCTTCGGGGGAAGATAATCTACCACCACCAAGTGAACTGGGTCGAGGAGTGGACGAGTCTCGACCGCGAAGCGACGGAGGCCCAGTACTTCCCGTACAACGGGTTCCTGCTACGGAAGGCGGACGCCCTCGGCCGTTACCCCTACGCGGGCTACGGCGAGAAGACCCTCGGGACGACCGTTAAGCGAACGGGGAAGGGCTACTGGGACTCCGACTACTGGAAGGTTACCTACAACGACGGACGCAACGACTATACCGGCGCGAAGACCGGGCGAAAGCCGAAGTACTACGTTACCTTCCATAAGGGTCGTGAGGACGTTCTCTGTAACCGGTGCGGCCGGGAGATTACCGGCCGCGACGTTCAGCTCGGGAGCTACGTAAACTCGGGCGGCCAAATCTGCGGCGACTGCCGGAACGACGAGCGCGAGAAGAGCCTCCGGAGAGAGTAGATGAAGTCCGTAACGATGGCGAGAGCGAACGAAGTCTGGGCCCTCGGGAAGGAACTCTCGGGCGGCTTCGGCCTCTGGGGGACTATCGACCAGCTAACGTCCCTCGACGGCTTTACCGAGTGGAAGCGTCTCGCGGTCGTAGAGGGCTGGATTAACGGGGCGAGGTCGCTCGGCTTTACCGATACCGATGCGGCGGCGCTCGGGGACTGGCGGATAGGCCGGCACTTCGTCGATACGGCTTCCTTCTGGAACCTCGACCCGCCCGAGGTCGTTCGGAAGAAGGCGCAGAAGGCCGCGGTCGATGCGATTAGCTACGCCGTAAAGGACGAGGGTGGTATCGCGGAGGTCAAGCGACAGCTCGTTCTGAACTATACGAACTACTACCCCGTTAGCTACGCGAACCGACTAGGGCGTACCCCGTCGGTTAGGAGGGAGTAGATGCCGTTCTATCCGGTCGGTCGGAAGGCGAAGGGCGAACTCCCGATGTACGCTGTTCTTCGGAGCTATAACGAAGGGACCGCGATAGAACGATACTTCGATACCGAGCGGGCGGCGAAGGACTGGGCCGAGAGCCATCTTCTTCCGACCGACGAGATGCTCCTCGTCGTTAAGCTACTCGGCTACGCGAGGCCCGTTACGGCCCCGAGGAGGGAGTAGAAGATGACGAGCGACGAGAAGCGGATGAGCCCCGAGGACGGCGGCGAGGTAGCGGAGTTCATTCGGAACGTCGACGAGGGGAGCTACGAGTGCCTCTGCGGGAATCACGTTAAGCTGAACGAGCGCTCGTTCCGCGGCTATCCCCACGAGGGCGGCCTCTCCGATAAGAACGGGAAGCGCTGGTGGGTCTGGGCGACCTGCCCGCGATGCAACTACCAGATGAGCTGGCGGAGCCTCCCGTACCGTCTCCGCCTAGAGCCGATGCCCGAGGGCTGGAAGCCCGGGGCGCCGGGATGGGAGCCGGGGTGGCAGGCTCGCCGCGTCAGCGGCTTTCTTAGGAAGGAGTAACGATGTCCGACCCCGACGAGGACTACGATATCGACGAGGAGATGCGTCACGAGGCCCTTGTCGAGGCCGCGCACGACGCGCGCGAGGAGGAGCGGCGCGCGAAGTGCCCTGATTGCGGGCAGAGCCACGAAGGGCTCGACCCCGATACGATTCGGAACCTCCACGCCGCGGCGACGAACTGGTATAGCGACTCGAACCGGCCGGGGTCGAGGGTCCTAACGAACGTCGAGCACGGCGGTATCCACGGAGAGAAGCCGGACCCCCGTTGGGCCGCCGCGATGGACCATCTCGGGAAGCTCGTCAAGACCTACTTCTTCGATAAGTACCACGAGGTCTACCTCGAGAAGTACGAGAACGGCGCTATCGTTTACTACGTCCCGACCGGCTGGTGGTACTACTATCCGAAGGACATGATGGACGACGCCTTCGACTTCGCCCGCTCCCGGGGAACCCATTCGAGGGCGCTCAACCGTATCTTCGGAGACTAGGGAGGGAGTAGATGACGAAGCGCTCGGTCGAGGCCGCGGAGAGGAGAATCCGGAAAGAGGTAGTCGGCTGGCTCCGCGCTACGTACGTCAAGAAGTCGCTCCGCGCCGAGGTGAACGTAGACGAGGATACGCTCGACGATGGTCCGTACTTCTGGGCCTATATCTACGACGGGAAGAAGCTCGTCGCCGAAGGCTCGGGATGGTTCGAGCAGCAGACCGACCCGTTCGACGAGATGGAATCGGACCTGAACGAGAAAGGCTACCGTCGTATTCCTCTACGGAACCTGATACGGGAGGACTAGATGCCCGACGACCTCTTCCGGGAATCGAACGACCCACCCGACCCGCACCGGAAGCCGTCGATGAACGAGTCGGACGCGGACTTTATCTACCGGACGGGGAGGAAGTTCTGGCTCGACCCCGATGGGACGAACCGTTGGGATATCGTCGAGCAGAACGGCGAGCCGCTCGTCGAGGACCTCGGCGCCCCGGTCGGGGAGTGCCAAGCCTGCGGCCATGCTATCGAGTTCAAGTTCTACGTTCGGCACCCGACCCGGGGCGTCTCGTACGTCGGCTCCGAGTGTATCAATAAGGTCCGGATGACCTTCGACCTCGTCCGGCGGGCGAGGATGGACCGGGCGCTCTATAAGGCGAAGCGGATGCAGGAGCGGAAGGCCCTCGATAAGAAGATAGAGC
>DASWZL010000077.1:0-5497 GCA_036404475.1 Thermoplasmata archaeon | reverse complement strand
CCTTAAACGTCAGCTTCGCCCGATGGTCGACGACGACCCGGAGGATACGACGCTCCGTCTCGGTAAACTCGACGAGGGACGTCCCCTCCGTCCGAGCCCGTAGGTACTCGGCGACCCGGGGGGCGTCTATCTTCGAGCCTCCGGGTAGGGGCGAGGCGAGCCCTACAATCTTCTGGACGTACTCTCGCTTGTTCTCCAGCGGTAGGGAAGGCCAGTTCGGCACGAACCGGGTAGGCCCTCCTAGGCTAAATAAGTTAAGCGCCGGTAGCGCTCTTCGAACGATTTCCCGTTTATACTAGGGACGGCTTCGGAGGAGACGATGAGTGCTATACCCCGCGAGTACCGAGAGACGATAACCGAGAGAGAGTTCCTCGAGACGGTAGCGAAGTACGGGATTCTCTGTTACCGAGGGGGGAACCGATTCTTCTTCATCAACCCGAACCGCCCGAGCGACGCGAGGGTAAGTCCGCGGGCCGAGCTAGTCTCCCCCGCCGACGTAATCGAGTTCGTCCGTAACGACCTCGAGAAGGGCGAGCCCGCTCTCAAGTTCGTTCGCGATAAGGGCCAGCCGGACCGGCTCGGTCTCGCGAATACTCCGGCGGGTCGGAGGAGGGCCGCGGCCATCCGCGAGGCCGAGGAGCGCGTCCGCCCTCCCCTCCCGTATCGTTGGACCCACCGGGGGAAGAGACGGCGCGCCTCTGCTAGTTAATCGGGAACCGCGATTGTTCGGTGCCACGGCGTTAGGCTTAAACCTACCGAAGCGAGAACGCGCGCACGTAGATGGTTCGACGAACTAAAAAGTAAGTTACCTTACACTTCCCCGACTGAATCCAATACGGATTCCAACCGAAAGACGTCCTTTTAGGGTGCGAGGACCTCGGGGAGACCGATGGGAGCGCCCGAATCGGCCTCTAAACAATCTGATACCCCTCTGTCCAGCGATGCCGGCTCGTCCGGAGCCCCGTCCCCGACCCCCAGACCCTCCGGGAACGCTCCCTCAGAGCCTAGGCCCGACGCCCTCGCGATTCTCGAGCGGTCGCTCCTCGGGAAGTCAGAGCGGACGAAGCGGAACTACCGGAGCGTCGCCCGTCGGTTCATCGATTACTGCGAAAGCCTCGGCGTACCGGTCGAACGGGCGGGGTCCGAGGAACTCGTCGGCTTCCTCGTCGCGTACTCGGCTCGATTCCATGAGAAGAACCCCGACGCGAAGCGCGACCCGAACGGTTCCCTAAAGACGTACTCGACCGCAGTCCTCGCACTCTTCCGGGCGCTCGATATCGTAGTCCCCCCGAAGGAGATTCCCCGGTTCGCTCCGGGGCAACACGACCCGGTAGTCCTCTCGTCCGAAGACGTCGAGGACCTCGTTACGTTCGCCGAGCTGACCCGGAAGGGCGTACGGGACGGGGCGCTCCTAAAGGTACTCGCGTACGGGGGGCTCCGACTCTCCGAGGTCATCTCCCTTACGAGAGAGTCCCTCCTCCGCGACGAGGGGGCGCTCTTCGTCAAATCCGGGAAGGAGGATAAGGACCGGCGGGCGTTCCTTCTCCGGCCCGAGGTCGTCTTCGGAGCTATCGACGCCTACCTCGCCGAGCATCCCGAGATTAAGTACCTCGACCCGCTCTTCCCTATCGAGGCTCGACGGGTCGAACGAATCCTTACGGAGGTCGCCGAGCTCATCGACCTTACCCGGAAACGCGAGGGACGGGAATCGAACCTCGCCGCGACCCTTACGCCACATCAGCTAAGGCACTCGTACGCCGCCTCGCTCCTGCGGGGAGGCGCGAACCTCCGCGCTATCCAGACGACGCTCGGCCACGCCTCGGTCGCGACGACCCAAATCTATACCCGGGTCGTCGACGCCGACGTAGCGAACGCCGTTCGGAAAGCGAGCGAGAACCTATTCCGGCCGAAGGATACGACCGGCCCGGCCGGCGACGGCTAGCCCGACCGACCGGAAGAGAGCGGCGGCCGGTCTACCGCCGCCTCTATTACGTATTAGAGACGCCGGTCTACCGGCCTCCGGTCTACCGCCCCTTACCTAGTAGACCCACTTCCGACAGCCCCGATTCCACGGGCGGAGTAGAGCGAGGGCTACCTTCCCGATTAGCCATCCCGCGGCGAACCAAAGGGCTACGAGTTCCACGAACCCGAGCAGCGTACCGTAGTCCGTACCTACCGCCCCTTCCCCATTAGACGCAGGTCCTTCGGGCGGTAGATAGAGCAGCCGCAGGAGGTCTTCCGGCAAGGGCCTATCTCCCCCGCGATTAGGTTATGACCCTCGCCCCCCGGCTTCGTGACCCGGTGCCCGCACATACAGGGCGCGTACTTCTTCTTCCGTTTCGACTCCCGGAACCGGACGACGCTCTCCGCGGCCCAAGTTACCGCTCCGACGAACTTCGGGTCGGCCGAATCGAAGATACCCGGAGGTACGGCTCGCATACGGAGCTTCTCCGTCTCGAGCTTCGGGAGTACGTCCTCTAGGAGACCCGAGTAGGAGACCGGCCCGAGCGACGAATCGTTCGGGAGGAGTATTACGGTCGCCCGGGAAGACCGCGCCGCCTCGATAGCCTCGTTCCACGAGGGATGGTCGATCGGGGTCCCGACCCGACGGTCGACCACGTCGACGTGAAGGTCCGACGCTTCGATTAGCTTCAGGAGGGCGACCTCCTCGGCGGTATCGATAGGGTAGTACGAGTAGAGGACCGCTCGACCGCGGGGAGCCGCGTTAGCGACCGCTAGGAGGCCGATACCTTCGGGGTTATCGCTCATCCCCGGCTCGCCCGTCGCCTCGCGCGTACCGAGGGCGCCTCCCCGATTTCGTCAGGGAAGTAGACGTGGAGCGCCGAACGGACCGAGACCTCCGTTATCCCGAAGACCTTCGCGAGCCGGCTCTTCGTAAGCGCGAGAGGACGACTCCAGACCCTCCACGCCATCGCCGCCGCTACCGATACGGGACCGGCGCCCGTAGGCGCGTTCTCCGTCAGCTCCTTCGCGAGCGCGATAGCCTCATCCCGGAGGACGCCGGAGACCTCTAGCTCGAACGCCGCCTTTCGGATATAGTCCTCGGCGGTCGGTATCTTCGCATCGACGAGGAGTTCCCGCCGTACCTTTCGGTAGAGGCTCGCGATTCGACGCCAGTTCTCGTCGGCCCTATCGCCTAGGTCGTGGAACGAGAAGACGATTCCCTGTTCCCGGGCGGCAAGCATAATCGCGACGGCCGCGCTCGCGTCGACCGGGTACCCCCGTGCGAGTCTTCGCCGGAACATCTCCCGCTCGAGGACGACCGCGCGTACCGCGATATACCGCGGGAGGCCCATCAGTCCCGTAATCCGGTAGATTACCGGGATATAGGCGAACGCCCGGTTCGTCCTAAGCTGGCGCTTCTCCTCTTCGAAGAGCCGCAGGAACGAACGGTAGCTCTCGACCCGCCTCCCCGCGTAGTCCCTCGGCGATATCTTGCTCGTCTTCGTCGTCCGGATAGGAGCCGCTTCGTGCGTAGCGGCGAGCGAGAGCGGGACGGCGCTCGGGTTCGCGTACTCCGACTCGATAGGCTGGTCTTCCGCGACGATTCCGCAGGACGAGCAATAGCGTTCCCCGTTCGCCGAGGCAAGAGGAGAACCGCAGGCCGCGCAACGGTCGTTCTCCCCGCCGAGGAGGGAACGGCCGGCGCTCACTTCGGTAGCCTCCGGAAGCACCTTCGGCAGAGCTGTCGGCGGTACCCGTTAATCCGGCCGGTCTCGGTCGAGACCTTCGTCTTACAGAGGAAGCAGGCGAGACGGACCCCGTAACGCCGGTCGAGACGGGCGTTGTACTTCGCCGGGAGACCCGCCTTCTTCCGGTACCGCTCCCACGTATTCGACCGAAGGGCGATTCGCTTCCGGCGCTCGATTTCCTTCGAGTCGAGCTTCCGCCAGCCGACCGGCCGGCCCTGCGGGCGAATCGATACGCCGTTCTTCCGGAGGAGCCGCTTAACGGTATCCTGCGAGACCTTAAACTGGAGAGCGAGGTCCGACGGCGGAGAACCCCCTTCGTAGAGGGTGACGAGACGACCGGTATCTACTCCACGCACGGCGGGATTATAACGAGCCTAGTATAAGTAACGTTACGGCGAGCGACGAGACTTACGGTATTTTACCTAGGCGCCGCTCTTCGACCCGTTCGTGCGCCTTCCGTTGGTGCGAGTTCGGGAGCGACCGGCCGCAGTACCGGCACCGGACCCACTCCGAGCAGGGAAGAAGGCCCGGGAGGTTAACGGGGCCGGCCGAAGCCGGCCCCGAACGGGTCCCTCCTATCTCCGCGCCTATTCTAGCGGAGGGTTCTCGCGACCCGTTGTCGCGCGATGACGCCGAACCGGAGTGGGGTACCGTAGGTGGTGGGACTACGGTATCTAACGGACTCGACTCGGCGCGGAGCGTCATGGTTCGGGCCTCCGAACGTAGTGCGTACACTTCCCGCAGAGGCGGGCGCCCCGGGGCCCGTGACCGGGAGCGCACTTACGGGCGTACCCGCAGGGGCACTTACAGGGCTTATAGGAGGCGCACCGAACGCACATCGCCTACTCCTTCATCCGGTCCTGTTCTTTCTTCGCGTCGATAGGTCCGCCGAGTTCGTAGCCGTGGACGTTCTCGGAGTAGCCGGCTTGGTCGAGGAGATGCTCTAGCTCCTCCTCGGCGGCCTCTTTGCTAACGGCGCGAACGAAAACGGAGAAGCCGAAGACCTCGGTCGGCATCTACTTCACCACCCGCTTTCGTCGGCCGTTAAGCATCGCGCGTTCGATGACGTCGACCATAATTTCGGAGAGGAGTTCCTCGGCCTTCTCGTCGATAACGATACGGAATACGTGGGTCTTTCCCGGGAGGACGAGCTTATGCTTGACCCACGTCTGACCCTCCGGGCCGGACGTACGGTAGGCCCGGGAGAGGACCTTCCCCTCGTCGAAGACTACTCCGTCTATCGAGATAGACCCTCGGAGCTTCGCCTCGGTCGTATAGACCTTCCGCGCCATCTACTCTACCTCCTGCGCGAGTTCCATCGCCCATCGCTCGTCCGGGTCTAGACGCTCCCCGGGGTCGCATCCGAGTTCCTCGGGCGTAAGGGAGCAAATCGTTGTATCGCGGGTCTGGAGCGTAGACCCCCACCACGCTACCGGAAAGCCGCCCTCGCCGCCGGCGGGGTAGACCGGGAACCCCTTCGCGTCCCGGTACTCGGTCGGTCGACCGAGCCCGCCAAAGGCGCCTCCCGTCTGCGGGTCGAGACGTTCGAGGTATTCGGAGACGGTCTCGACGGCCATCTACGCCGCCCCCTTCGTAGCCCGTTCCTTCCACGCCGCGAGCGCCGCCTCGGACTCGGGGTTCTTGTAAGCGAGTAGGACGTTCCCCTTCGTCGGGAAGTCTACGGCCCGTAGGACCGTCCCCTTCTCGAGGCAGAGGTCGACCGCCTCCCGCGTATCGTCGTGGTCGATAGAGGGGTCCCACGTCCAGTAGTGAATCGGCCAGAG
>DASWZL010000076.1:0-27437 GCA_036404475.1 Thermoplasmata archaeon | reverse complement strand
AGGAGGTGCTCGAACTTCCGTCGGGCGGTAAAATAGGCCCCGACCATATAGGCCCCGACTATCGTTACGATAGGCCCGACGATTACGAAGACGAGACTAAAGTTCCAGACCGAGGTATCCGTCGCTGAGTTTACGAGGGGGAACGGGGGAAGGAGCGCGAGCGGGGTAAACGCTCCGACCGCGAGGATAGTAAGGAGCGCTCCGACCGCGAGAACGAATATCGAGACCCCGCCACGGTAGGTCCTCGCGGCGAGGCGGAGCCGGTGACCGAGCCTCTTCGTCGGGTCTCTCATCGTAGTCCTACCTTCGCGTCGACCGGCTTCTTTCGGACGCCCTTCGGAACGTCGACCAGCGTCTCGAAGAACCGGATAACGAGATAGAGCGCGACCCCCGAAAGAACCGCGACCGCGAGAACGGGAAGGACGAGAAAGTTACGTTCCCCGGTCTCCTCCTCGCCGAGGACCCGATAGGGCTTCCTTAGCTTAACGTAGATTACATCCGGTATCCCGAGCTTTAGCCGGTAGAGGGCGCGAAGGAACGACGGCGCGTATCTCCGGAAATGCCAGACGTTTAGCCAGCCACCTTCCCATGAACGGGTAAGACGAACCGGCTCCGATAGTTCGAACCGGGGTATACAGTTATGGAGGTCGGGCTCGAGGAACCGGTCGTCCCCGAGCAGCCAGCCGAAGGACCGCTCGTTATAGAAGCGAACGTGGAGAGGGTTCCCGCAACCCCCCCAACCGCGGAAATGGGGAACGTCGAACTCCCAGACCCCCCCGGGCTTTAGGAGCCGGTAGACCTCCCGGGCGACTACGAATATCGGGTCGTCCCGTTGTCGGACCCCGGCCCCCCGTAGCGGTAGATGCTCGAGGACCTGGTGCATGACGATACTATCCCAACCGCCGGGGACGGGCTCGCCGTTCGCCCCGGTCCACGGCGCCTTCGTAATATCGCAGACGATATCCGCGTTCGGCCCCGGCTCGACGTCGAGGCCGACGTCCCCGTCCTTTCGGCTCCCGCAGCCTACGTCGAGCCTCATCCCTCCTCCTCCCTATCGAGGAACCAATCCGCTACCCTCCGCCCGTAGAGCGCGATGAGCCAGACGACGGCGACCGCCCCGGCCGCCGCCGCTCCTATCCCGAGAACGACCGCGAGCGCGTCCGTACGCCTACCCCTCCGGGCCGTAGACCGATAGCTCGAACCAGCCGGCGTGGTTCGCGGACCGGAACGCGAGAGCGAAGACGACCCCCGCGTAGATTATGCAGGCGAACCCAACCCCGTCGAGGACGTAGAGGAGAGGGACCGGGGTCGCGGACGAAACGACGAGCCCAATGCTGAGAAGCCCGATAGCGAAGAGATACGTCGCGGTCCCGAGACGCCTAGTCCAGTACGAGAGGCCCGCCCTCGTTAGCCCCGCCTTCTCCGAGAACCGGATATCCTCGACGAGCGCGTTCGCGACCCGATACCGGAACCCGAGCTTCTTTACGGCTACGTCCCGTTCCGCCGCCGTCCCGACCCAGACCTTCTTCATTTTCCTTTACCCCTCTCTCGCGAGAATACTCCGGACGAACGCGATATCGACGAGCCGGAGCCAGACGTAGAGAATCGCCGCTCCGATAAGAACCCCGAACGGGACCTCTACGACCGATAGGAACGATGGCGCTCCGAACGCGACGAGCGTTAGGATGATAGTCGTTAGCCCCGCGACGAGCGCTAGGATACCGGCGACCGGAGTTACCTTCCGGTAGCCTCGGACCAACGGCGGGACCTCTACGAACTTCGGGCAGACCTTCGAATCAGGACAGAGCCAGCATCCCGGTCGACCGGCGCCGACGGGGGCGTGCGTAAGACGGCCCGAATCCGTAGACGGATGGCCGCATCGTAGACATTCGGATATCATATCGCCCCGAAATAGACGAAGAGGGCTAGCCCGAGCCCGATGAAGAAGACGCCGAGCCCTACGAGGATAGCGACGTTCCGCTGGAGCGGCGGTCGCGGCGCGTCCGGGTTCGGGGTACGCTGGCGTCTAGCGTAGTTCCGAAATCGGGGGCGGCCGTCT
The DNA here is from genome assembly GCA_036404475.1 of Thermoplasmata archaeon. Classification (GTDB taxonomy): domain Archaea; phylum Thermoplasmatota; class Thermoplasmata; order Lutacidiplasmatales; family UBA184; genus Lutacidiplasma. Next base: position 25,378 of record DASWZL010000076.1, on the reverse strand, counting down.
CCACTCATCGAACTCCCTAATCGCCGTCTCTACCCGACCGAACGGGTTCCTCGTATAAGTAAACTAACTAACGGCGTTAGATAGGGAGCCCGGGGAGGACCCCGCTAACGAAGAGGTCCCAAGCGGCGTGGAACCCGGTAGAGCCCCCGTAGCCCGAGTTAATCGCTACGACCGCTCCGCTACGGGTCTTGACCCGGAAGACGAACGAGTAGATGAACCAGAGGACGACCCCGAGGATAGCGACCTCGATAAGCCCGGTAGCTACGACGATTAGGGATTCGCTCGAGTAGCTAACGAGGTACGCGGCGAAGTGGTATCCCGAGAAGAGGACGACCGACCCGAGTATCCAAGAGTTCAGGAGCCGCGGTAGAACGACGCGGAAGAGGAGTTCCTCGGCGGGCGCGACGAAGAGACTGATAAAGACGAGGGTCTGGATACGGTCCGTCCCGGTAAGGGCGGCGACCCCGGGACCGCCCGGATAGATTAACGAGAGGGCGAGCCACGAAACGAACGTCCAAAGACCGTAGTTAATCAGGAACCGGGAGACGTCCTTATACTTCGGGACGAGGCTAAGGTCGGTCGTATAGCCAATAAGAATCATCGAGAAGAGCATCGTAATCAGGTAGAAGAGCATCTGATTACTGTACCCCGACCACGAGCCCGGAAGGATAGGGCTCGAGCCGTTCGTATTCGTAACGACGACCGTACCGAGCCAGACGAAGGCTTGCGTCGCGAAGAGCGCCGCGACGATTCCGATGACCTTTACGTTCGGCGACGCGAGGGGTCCGAACGCCGGGACCTTTACCGGCCCGAACGCCGGTACCCGTGACCTTCTCGAGTCGACGACCGCCATCGTTCCTACCTAAAGAGGTAATACGCGACCCCGCAACCGATTACGAGAACGATGAGCCCGAACGTACCGGAGTACCGTTCCGCCGACGCTACCTTATTCCGGCGCGGCGCGAGCCACATCGCCGCAAGCGTAGCCGCCCCGACGATGGCGAGGAAGATGAGGGTATCGCCGAACGTAATCGTATAGCCGAGAAGGTTCGTGCTCGAGGTCGTCGTAATGCTCCCGGACGGGGGCGCCGAGGGGAGGTTAAAGAGAATCGTAAACCTCGTCGTATTCCCCGAGGGCGTTAGGACGGCGAGCGGGAGAATCGTAATTACGTCCCCCGAGACGAGGAAGTTCGAACTCTTCAGGTAGTGCCCGTTCGCCGAGAGGTTCACGCTCGCCGGGTCTATCGTATACGAGATATTCAGCTCGATGATGTACATCCCGCCCCAGAGCGTATAGAACGTATTGACCCACGAACCCATCGCGAGGTACTTCGGCCCCGTATTCGGGTTCGACGAGTAGGACTTGATAACGATAACCGGCGTCGTCCCGCCGACCTGCGTCGGGTTCGGTCGGAAGCTAACGGAGAACTTGAAGTTCGAACCCGGCCCGAGCGACGGGACGCTGAGGTAGACGCCGTTCGTCGTAATCTGCGTATAGGGGTAGGTCGAGCCCCCGAGGTTCACGCTTACCGAGGAGTAGTTTACGGCGAGCGGGAGCGGGAAGGGTAGGTAGACGGTAGTCTGATTCAGCCAGACCCCGGCCGGCGCGCTAAGGACGAAGGACTCGCTCGTCGTATAGCCCGAGACCGACCAGGTCGAGGAGGCCGTACTCTGGTACTCGAGGGCTAACTGCGCCCAGAGATTTACCGCGTACGTCCCGTTCGCCGGCTCTCCGCCCCCGGGAGTAAAGGCGGCGGGAATCGATAGGTTAACCTGCATCGTCGAGGGCGGGTAGATAAGGAAGGTCCCGGTCCCGGTATTATTCAGGAGGACGTCCGTCCCCTGCGTAAGGACGACCATTGGCTCGAGGTAGCCGGCGACCGATACCTCGGTAGCGAGCGACTCGAACGTCAGGTCCGAATAGTTCGTGAAGTCGTAATAGAGCGGAGCGGAACCGAAGGTCGTATTGAACTCGCCGTAGCCGTTCTGCTCGAACGAGGCGCCGATAACCGTCTCGTAGCTCGTCGCGAGACCGATGACCTGCTCGTTCGGCGTCGATACCGCGGGGACGAGCGACGAGGTCTCCCGTAGACCGGTCGGGTTCGTTACCGGGGGCTTCGAGGGTTGCTGTTGCTCGAGGAGTACGTAGCCGACGCTAACGAGAACGAGCCCTACGGCGAGGAGGAGGACGCGGACCCATCGAATCGTTCGTTCGTGCCGGTGGTAGAACCCTTCGGCCCATCCGTAGATACCTCGTACTTCGCTCATACGAACAACTCCATCCCGACCGTTAGGAAGAGGACAATCACGGCGATGACGGATATCGGCGACGTCCGACGCATCCCGAACGTCAGGAAGAGGACGGCCCCGATAACGGCGACCGCGATATAGAGGAAGATACTCGCAGCCGTCAGCGCGTTCCCGTTCACGACTACGATAGTGCTCGAGAGTGGAGAGGGAGGATTGTAGACGAACGTAACCGCGAACGCTACCGTCGAGCCGTTCTTAACGACGACCGAACCCGGGTAGACGTAGAGGACGCTATTCCCGAGCCCGTACTCGCCCGTCGGCGTAAGTTTCGCTCCGTTCGCGGTCAGGTTTAGCTCGGTCGCTTCGTTCAGCCAGATAGCTTGGAGGGCGAACTCGTAGGTAAACGTAACCCCGCGAGTATTCGTCCAGCTTACGGCGGCGGAGTCGAGTCCGTTCGCGCCCGTCGTATACGCTCCGAGGTTCAGGACGACGACCTCCGATAGCGGGCTCGTTACGTTCGACGAGTTCTGGAACGGCAGCGAGGAGTTTAGACCCGGGCGCGGAACGACGGGCGGAGAGGTCGATATCGAGTACGGCGGGACGTATCCCGAGACGTTCGTCGAGAACGTGCTCTGCCCACCGACGTTCCAATCGGTCGTCGAGAAGCAGTAGTCGACCTTCGGCTCGAGCCCCGATAGGTACATCGTCGTCGAGCCCTGCCAATTCAGACCCTCGTTCGGGGAGTGGTACGTAACGTTCCAAGAAGCCTGAAGAACGAGCGATACCGATACCGGACCGCAGGGGATAGCGCCGTTCGAAGGAGAGTAGAATACCGTCACGTTCGTCAGGTTATAGAGATTGCAACCGAGACCGCAATAGGTATACGGTAGGCTAACCTCGACGACCGGGTCCTCCGCCGCATTCAGGTAGGTAATCTCCGGGGCCGGCGGGCCTCCTATCGTCGTCCCGTTATCGGTACCCGAACGGTTCCCCTGCCCGAAGATGTTCCAGAGGCTCGCGACGAAGCAGTAGGTCGTATCCTTAACGAGGTGGTAGACGTTCCAAGTGAACCCGCTAGTGCTCAGGTTAGGCCCGTACCCCTCGGCGACGGCCGAGAGACTAGTAGAGAGCGAGTGGCAGTTCGTTCCGTAGTAGAGCGTAGCGTTCGTATAGGGGTAGCTACCGGCCGAGGGAAGGGAAAGCCCGACGTCGAGTTCGTTACGGCTTAGGTTACCCGGGGTCGTTACCGAGACGATAGATGGAGCCGCCGGCGGGAAGCCGATTTGGAGTAGGTAGGTCGCATTGCTAAAGGTCTCCGCTGAGCAGTAACCGCCGTAGGAGTTGACCCAATGCGCGCATCCCACCATCAGCGTAACGAGTCCTTCGTTGTCGTAAGTTCCTCCTTGAAATGCGAACCCGTAGTCATGTGCCCCGATAGGATACGGAGGAACCGGTCCCTTAATCGGCACTTTCACGAGCCGTCCACCGGTGTAAGCGTACGAGAAGAGCCAGATATCGGTCTTCGTATTCAAACCGATGAAGAGCGCGCCGTACGTGGTCGGGCCGGATAGGTACGGACGGTCGGTGCGCGAATTCATCGTGAGTGAGAATGCCTGCGTCGTATTCGTCCAGGTCCCGGTAGAGTTCAGGATATAGAGGTAGGTGTCGTTTCCCGAGAGGAGCGCTTCATCGGGCGAGTCGTAGACGAGAACGCGAGGCGCGTAAATCGCCAGTCCAGCGAATCCCACTGAGGTATTCACGTCGTTAATCACGCCCGTGGTATCGATACTGAACCAGACAGCAAAGAGGCAACTGGATTCCTCGAAGGAGAAGTACGCGAGACCGCGAGCAGGGTCGTAGGCGGCTGATGTTCCTGTGCCACATCCATTCTGGTCGAAGGGACGTTTCGGGTATAACCATCCGTCTGGATGCGTAACCTCCTTCCCCGAGAGGGTCGCGACAGAAGCAGAGCCGAAGTTCGGACCTACCGAAGGAGAAGAGAGGTCGACGTTAGAGGTGATAACTGTGAGCCAATCGGACTCATTGTCCACCTGATTCGGGTCGTAGCAGCCCGAGGTCGGGTACCCCGGACAACTCACGTTGTACCACGAAACGATGATGCTCAGGTTTCCCACCCCGAAAGTCACGTACGAAGGAACGTAGGTCACTGCGACCGAGTCTATCTCGCTAAAGCAGGTGTACTTACAGAGAGGCGGCGTATTAACTGCCGCATCGATGGTGCTATCGAGCGCACTACTCGTCCAGTTGTACCACGTTCCCCCATAGTAGAGCCAGAGAGTCCCGTCGTAGTTCAGGTACGACTCGTATGGGCCAGGAGTCGTATCGTACTGGTCGGGATTGACTTGAACGTAGCCGGGGGAGGCGGTGTCATAGAGATTCGCGGAGGCGGGTGGGAAGTAGAACGCAGTTCCGTTCGGCGCTCCGGGATTACACTCGCTCGCGTTCCTGTCGTTCCAGCTTCCGCAAAGGGTCGAGAAAATACCCGACGGGACGTCCGGTGCCGGTATCGGGCCGCCGACGTAACCGACCTCGGCCATGATATAGCTCGCGGAATACGACGGGGGCGGGTACGAAGTATACATCCAACCGGGCGGCGCGGTCGAACCTAGGTCGCTCTCGACGTACTCGTTCGCGTAGGAATTATCGGTAACTTCTACGGTCCATACGGGGGACGTAGTTCCCCACGTCGGGCTCCCTACCTCGGATATCGTAGCGAGCCCGATAGAACAGATAGGGGCCGAGACGCTAACTATCGGGTCGCTCCCGATGACCTCGGACCCGAACCCGATACCGTACCCTCCGCTCACCTCGTAGGCTACGATACTATCGTTTAGGACGGAGGCGCCGGTCCACGAGACGTTAATCGTATCGGGCTCGCTAAAGGGGACGGTCGCCTTCCAAGCGTAGAACGCATAGTTCACGCCGGCCGACCCGATATTCGAATCTGCGACGACCGAGTAGGTAGACCCTTCCGAATCGTTAACGACGAACGTAGCGAGGCTACCGTCGTTAATCGCGTTCGAGATTACGAGGATTTGGTCCCCGGTAACCGTATCGCCGGGAAACGAAAGATACTCCGGCGAGGCACCGATATAGGCGACCGCTACGACCTGCGTTACCGCCGGGTAGACGCATCCCGCCGAGGACAAGAGACCCGAAGAGGAACTACCGGGCGTCGGAGCGGAGGCCGAACGGGTAGCGGAGGAGGCCGGAACGAGTACCGTCGGGACGGCCATCGTAACGGCGAGGAGCGCGACGAGGACTACGAGGAACGACCGGGACGTCACTCGAACCCTCCCGTACCCTTACGGCGTTGGGTAAAGAAGAAGAGGCCCCCTAGCCCGCCGGCGATAACGATAATTACGAACGTCCAGAAGACGTTCGGGGTTATCGGGGACGGGGAGGGCGTCGGCGTAGGCGTCGGGGTCGGCGTCGGAGTGGGGGTCGGCGTCGGCGACGTCCCTAGCGTCGTGATTATCGTAACGTTACTGAACGGACCGCCCGCCGTTCCGTTGAACGCCTCGACGACGATATAGTACGTCGTTAGCGGGGTAAGGCCGCGGAGGGTATAGTTCGTAATGTTCCCGAGGATTACCCGATACGAATAGGAACCGTTCGAGAGCCCGTAGAGGACCTCGTACCGGGTCGTATTCTTCGTCGCCGACCACTTTAGACTAACGTTCGTCGTCGTTACGTTCGAGAAGGTTAGGTTCTGAACCTGCGGGGGGCCGTTTACCGGAACGACGAGGGCGAAGGCGTAGACGTACGGCGAGGCGATAGAACCGACGTAGAGAACGACCCCGATACAGTAGTATCCCGGAAGCTCGGAGACGTTCAGGTACTGGGGTACGAGGTACTCGTTCCACGAGATACCTCCTTTAATGCTAACGGCGAAGGTCTGAATCCAGCTCCCGCAGGAGTAGCCGAAGAAGACGACTTGGCCCGTATACTTCGCCGTAGAGGGGAGCGTCCAGGTAAAGTTCACGAACGAGCCGTAGACGACGGTCGCTAGGTTCGCCGCCGGGTCGAGACTATTCGTAACCCCGGTAACCGTCGCGAGCGCGCCCTGCCCCGAGAGGCTTACCGCTCCGATAGCGAGGCAGTAGCTCGTCTGCGGGAGGAGGGCGGCGAACGTATAGACGGTCGAAAGGGTAAGGTTCGCCTCGCCTATCCAGACGCCGCAGGTAAGGCCGTAGTACGCGACGTCCGCTACCGCCGTAGCGGGATTCGTCCACGATACCGAAATCGAGGAGGTATTCTGCTGGTAGACGGCGAGGCTCGTTACCGCGGGCGGCGGCGAGAGGGTCGTATTCGCGAAGCCCGAGGAGGGGAACGAAGGGAGCGATAGGACGTGGCTGTTCACGTAAACGGCGGGTATCGACCCCTGTTCGCCGTAGTACCAGAGCGTCTTGTTCGTTACGCTCCCGCCTTCCCACGTTAGGGAGTAGTAGCCGGTCGGGCCGTAGGCGAACGAGTAGTTATCCGTACCGTTCCCGAAGTTTATTAGCGGATACTGCCCGAGCCAGACCATATCCGAGCCGACCCCGGCGATATCGGTCGTCGGGAGAGTAACCGAGAGCGCGTGCCCGTCCGTCTTCGCGGCGAAGGATATCGAGCCGGGGAAGGGGTTACCGACCGGAACGGCCCACCACGCCTGCGTCCAGCTCCCGAGCGAGGAGGAGTAGGTCAGGACGTTCTCGTAGTCGGTATCGTTCACCGGAGTCCCGTAGACCGCCCCGTTCGCGGGGTCGAACGTTAGGTAGGGGGCCCCGGAGAACGTCCACGACCCTCCGACCCCGGGGTTTACGAGGGTCGGGGTATAGGAGTAGTACGTCCCCTCCTGAACGACCATCGCGGGCTCCGAGGAGATAGATACGTTCCTTAGAACGACCGAGGACCACTCCTGCAAGCCGTATAGGGCTAGTGTAACCGACCCTACCACCGAACAGGGGTAGGAAGAGCCGTTGAACGGTAAAACCCCCGTCAGCGAGGCGTAGAGGCTTGGGTTCTCGTAGAGGAAGGCAGCGTAGGGGCAGGCCGAGTAGGACCAATCGACCGCTTCGGAAGCGGAGACGACGTACTCGAACGTCCGGTTCGCGAAGACGTAGGGAAGTGCCGAGGAAACGATGATACCGTTCCGGGGCGGGTAGGTTGCTACGAAGCTAAAGGCGTAGGCATCGGTCAGGTTCGCGTAGTACCCCGACGCCGGCGCCGACCCCGAGTAGTTCCAAGCGAAGAGGAGCGCGCAGTACGGGTCGCCTAGGGTTAGGCTACTATCGTTCAGCCACTCGACGAGCGGGCCGTATCCTAGCTCCGGCCCGTTCGAAACCCGGGAGACCCACGCACCGAACGAGACCGAACCCGTTACGCCGCAGGAGGAACCGAGATGCGCCCCCGCGTAGACGTACATCGAGTACCCGACGATATCCGCCGACCCGACGGCCGGAGTAAAGGATACGTTCAGCGACGTACCACTGAGCGTCCATGCGGTAGGTACCGGGGCTACCGGGTAGGTCTCGTTCGCCCAAGTAAACGCGGAGTGCGAGGCTCCCTTCCAAAGCTCTACGGCGTAGCAACGTCCGTAGAACGCGAGCGCCGAGCCGGTATAGTGGTTTACGGCGCCGACCGAGGTAATACTCGCGGAGTAGCCTACCTCGCCGCAATGCCCGTACGAGTTATACCACGAGTAGACGGTCGCGTTCGTAATCACCCCCGGGTTCGTCCAAGTAAGGACCGCCGTAGTCTTTCCGGTCCGGTCGACCTGTAGATTAGTAGCCGGCGCTACCTGCGTCGTAAAGTTCACTTGGGCGAGTATCGCGTTACAACCCATCGGGGAGCAACCGGTCCCGTCGTAGTGCTGGCCGAAGGCGTTACCGGAATAGTTCGATGCGAAGACGAGACCGCAGTACGAGGTCGAGGGCGATAGGCCCGTTACGTTCAGGTATAGCGCCGACGGCGGACTACTTCCCTGCCCGTTCGAGGCGCCGGCCACGGGCGAGAATCCCGGAGAGCACCAGCTCCCGAGCGTCGTGTAGACCTCTATCGTATAGCCCCAGACGAAGCCCGGCGGCGCGGCGTAGGTAACGTTCGCCCAAGCAGCCCCGGTAATAGCCGAGGCTGACTTCGGCGCCGAGGGATAGGTCTCGTTTACCCACGCTAGCGGAGAACTCGACGCGCCGTCCCACGTCTGTACCGCGTAGCAATAGGCGTTCCCGGGGCTAAGTCCGAAGATTTCGAAGCTCGTATTCGTACCGGCGCCGGTCGAGTTCGTCCCGACGAGGTAGCTCGGGTTACCGCACCAAGAAGGGACGGCGGCGTCCCAAGTAAGAACCGTAAAGTTCGTTAGCGCGCCTATCGGGTTCGTCCACGTCAGGTTCGAGGTCGTTAGCCCGTCGCGAACGACCGATAGGCTCGTAACGGGACCCGGAGCGACCGATAGGGTAAGCCCGGAGGACTCCGAGGTCGGGGACCGAGCGCCTCCCGATGGCAAGACGAAGAAGCTCGCCGGCAGAGCGGAGAGAAGGAGTACGGCGGTAAGCCCAACGACTACCGCCGCTCGGACCATCGGGGAAAACCTCGACGGTCCCTAAGCCGGCCCCCCTACAAATCGCTTCTTAAGCGCTTCGGTAAGGGGAACGCCTAGGCGTCCCCCTTCTCCTTCTTCGACTTCTTCGCCTTCGCGGGGTAGAGGGCGGTCTCCTCTTCCTCGGCCTCGCGGGCGTCTTCCTTCGTCTTATCCTCGGCGGCCCGGCCCGCGACGAGGAACTCGACGAACTCCCTCGCGTTGTTCCAGCCGCGCTGACGTCGGCCGTCGGCGGTCGACCCGAGGTCGAGGTAGGCGAGGCACATCGGAAGGGCGTCACCGAGGCGCCGGGAGAAGACGACTTCGATTTCGTTCGGGCCGGCTACCGCGTCGCCCCCGTCGGGGATAGCGAAACGCTTCATTCCGGTCTCGAGTTCCTCCGCCGTAAAGGTCTGCGTCCCGACCCGCATCTCCTTTCGGGCGAGGAGAGCCGAGGCCTGCGCGACCCACGAAGAGCCGCCGGGGACCTGCTGGGGAGGGTCGAAGACGAACTTCCGGAGCCACTGGTGCGCGCGCTTCGGGGCTTCGATGCCGTCGGTATCCGCGAGGTCCTCGAGGTTCCGCTTCGTCTCGTCCGATACGCTTACTATCATCTTCATCGGGACGACCTACGAACCGGCCTTAAGACGTTCCTAGTATAAGTAAGGTAACGCCTCGTCTACGTTACCTCTTACGAGGCCGACCGACGCGACTTCCGTTTCGCGGGGCGGGCGTTCTTCGTTTTATCCTCGAGAAGCTCCTCGATACGCGCCTTTAGCTCCTCGATTTCGGCCTGTTGCGCCTTTAGGACCCCGACTATCCAGTGGTCGTAGTGCGGCTGGACGACCGAGTAGTACGACCCGTACTCGGGCCTTCCCGGGGGCGGTTGCGTGAGCGTCCGTACCGAGTCGGGTAGCGTCTCGGCGGCGACCCCGGCTTTCCAATGGTCGTATACCCGTCCCCCTCCTCCGATAGCGTCCTTAATCGTCTTATACTGCCCGAACCGGACGGCCTTTAGCTCGGCGAGCGGGTCGCCCGCGTAGTCCATGAAGTCGGGCTTGAGGCGAGAGTCGGACGTCGCGGAAGTATGACCGACGGATACATAGTAGGAGGTCGAGCCGAGGGTCAATGCGGCGTACGCGAAGGCCGCGTAGATAGTAGTCCCCGTTGAACCCGCGTTCTCCTCCCAGTACCATCCGTAGGTGCCCGTATTGGAGTACCCGTTGAAGGAGTAGGTCGAGTACGCCGACGTCCCGAGGTAGAGGATTCCGCTCGGGGACATCGTCAGTTTGCCCCCGGAGTCGCCGAAAGCCTCGAAGGTAAGACCGCCGCAGTAGATAGTCGCCGGGTACGCCGAGGACGAGCCGATATTCCCCGAAGTTCCCGACCACGCGATAGAGGGTCCCGTCCCTTCGAGCGTAATCGTATGTAGGTAGGTAGTCGCCGGGTAGGCCGACGAAGTTCCGACGGTCGAGGACGTTCCGGTAAATACGAGGTTCCCGCCGAAGTAGGTCGCCCCGGAGTTGATATAGAGCGCGTAGGGATTCGTGATGGTTACCGAACCCGCCGCCGTCGGGGCGCCCCCGATATAGACGGTACTGGCCGTAGTAACCGTAATAGTCGATACGTCGGTAATCGTCGTCGGCGTAAAGTAGGTATTCGTACCGGGGATGTTCGTAACCGTAGTCGTACCGGTCAGCGTCAGCGTATAGCTCGTCGGACTAAAGAGGGTATAGGTAAGGCCCGCGGAGGAAGCGATGGTCGGGCCGGTCGCGCTAATCGTAACGGCGCTAATACCGGAGGTAGCGCTCTGCGTGTTAACCGTAATGTAGGAGTTCGTCCCGTCGGTGATTTGAAGCCCGGTAGCCGTATTCGCCTTAAGGGCCCACGTCTGCGCCGCTTGGCTATTGATACCGCCTGCGGCGATATTGATAGCATAGTTCGTCGAGGCCCCGCTCGCGGTAAGGAGGAGGGCGGTATTCGTGCTGGTCGTGCCGGTGTTCGTCACGCTGATGGCGAGTCCCTCCGCTACGGCCGAAGCGTTCGTGTTCGTTCCGCTTACCGTAATCGAGGTAATCGGTACGGTACCAGAGAGAGCGGCCGAGGTCGAGGTAAGAGCGAAGAGGGTCCCCGTTGTTAGGGTACTCGTCTGCCACGTCATCGGCGTCTGCGACGTAGCCGAGAAGGTAAAGGTAGTCGTATCGGCCGCAGGGAAGGTAAGTGACAGGGTGGCGGACGGGTTAGCGAGGGCCGACCAAGCGAGCGAGGAAGCCGCCGGAGCGGGTTGCCATGACGGCGCCCCCGAGATTACGGTAAGGAGATAGTTCGCCGAACCGATAGCGAGGTCGACCCAGTTCGAGCCGTTATAGTATAGGATGTCGCCCGATGCCGGTGAGGAGGTCGTCGTAACGACCACGTTGCCGGTATACGCGGGAAGGGTCGCGGTGTAGTTCGAGGAGCCGGTATTCGCTGTCGCGAGAGCGGTATAGCCAGTCGAGGAGCCGGTAATTCGGATACTGCTCCCCGCGGCTGCCGCTACGAACGCGATAGCGGAGGTACCGGTTGTATGCTCGACCGAGAGGATTCCGACCCCCGTTCGGAGGAGGAAGGTATCGACCGCCGTCGAACCCCCTACCCCGAACCGTATGATTCCTCCGGTCGAGGAATAGTACGAGGCGTCGAAGACCGGGTTCGCGTCGCTCGCGTTCAGGTAGATACGGAGGTCGCTGGAGACGTTCACCGTTACCCAACGGAGCGCGTTCGTACCGATAGAGTACGACGAGTCGGAGGATGGGTTAATCGTATGGGATGAGAACGTCCCGACAACCGTCATATTCCCCGACCCGTCGTCGAGCGTATTGTAGGCCGTAACTACCGACGCCGTCGCGACCGTTCCTACGGCGAAGACGGTACCGAAGGAACTACCACTCGAGGTAACCCCGTTAATCTCGAAGGAGCTTGGCGCGACGGTACTATCGTAATCGGTAAGCTGTATAAGGGTCTGCCCGGCGGGGCTCGTAAAGAATAGTCCGTTTCCCGTCCCCGCCGAACCACCCATATAGATGTTACCCGAAACCGAAATCATTATGTTCGGGAAGTACGACGTACCTGCGTCTACGTAGATAGCGTATTTGTTCGTAATCGAGACCGAGCCCTGGGCCGATGGAGCGCCGGCGATATAGAGAGTAGAGGCGGTAGTTACGGTCGTCGCGCTAGAACTCGTGACGGCCGGCTGACCGACGTAGAGTTCGAGACCCTGCAGGGCCGTTACCCCGGTACCGCCGGTAAGAGTAAGCGACAAACCAGCAAGTTCTACCAAGTAGTGCGAGGAGCCGGCCGCCGAGGCGTAGCTGATGGTATCGCCGAGTTGGAATAAGAAATTGTACGTGTTGTCCGTTCCCGTCTGGGTGTTCAAGCCGAAGTACTGTCCTCCCGCCGTAAAAAGCGTGAACCCCCAAGCGACGTTACTCGGTACGGTATTCGATACGCCCGACCCGGTGAAGGTCATCGGCGAGTTACCCGAGAAGGTGAGAGTACCGGTAACGGTCGCGGTACCACCGATGCTATACGTTCCGGAGAGACCGCCCACCTCGAACGTAATCCCTCCCGTATAGATGGTTCCCGGGTAGGCCGCAGCGGAACCGATAGTCCCCGAGGTTCCGGAGAAGTTGATAGCGGGAGTCCCTTCGAGAGTAATCGTGTTGCCATAGATGGTACCGGGGTAGGCGGATGCCGTACCGATAGCCAGCGAAGTTCCGTTAAATGTAAGGTTCCCGCCGAAGTAAGAGGTACCGCCAGCGACGTAGAGGGAGTACGCGTTCGTAATGGTAACGCTACCTCCTGCCGCCGGGGCCGCCGCGATATAGACGCTTGATGCTGTCGTAACGGTTACAGCCCCGCCGCTCTGATTAATAGTCGGAGTCCCTACGTTCAGCATCATCCCGTTAAGGGCCGTCACCGTAGTCGTCGCCGAGTCGGTATACGTAAAGTTCCCGAGGCTTACCATTGAGAAGGTACTTCCGGCGGCGAGCGAGACGGTAATCGCCGAGCCGACGTTAAAAGTATGCGTAACGGTCGAGACCGTTCCGGTCTGGTCATTTAAGGTATAGTAGGCGTTTGTTCCGTCCGTGAGCTTGAAGGCGAGAGCAGTATTCGCCTTCGCCGCGAAAATCTGTGCCGCCGAAAAGGTAAGGGTCGCGGTTAGCGTCGGGGTTCCCCCGATATTGTAGGTCCCGGCTAGGCCGGCGGACGAACCTTCGAAGGTGAATAGGTTCCCGTAGAGGTTCGCCGGGTAGTTCGACGAGGTTCCGAAGTTTAGGCTCGTTCCGTTCCAAGCGAGACTCGAATAGACGGTCGGGGTCCCCGCGATTTCGTAGGTTCCGCTAAGGGCGGCGGTAGCTCCCTCGAAGGTAACGCTATTCGTATAGACTATCGCCGGGTAGTTCGAGGACGACCCGATATTCCCCGAAGTTCCGCTCCAGACTATCGAAGGCGTACCCTCGAGAGTTAAGGAGTTCGCATAGATAGTCGCGGGGTACGCCGAGGCGGTACCGATATTCAGCGACGTTCCGTTAAAGGCGAGGTTACCCCCGAAGTAGGTCGCTCCCGCCGAGACGTAGAGAGCGTAAGGGTTCGTAATCGTCACCGAGCCGCCCGTCGCCGGAGCGCCCGCGATATAGACCGTGCTCGCTATCCCGACCGTTACGGACGAGGTATCGGTAATCGTCGGCCGAGCGAACATCGCCTCGATACCGTAGAGGTTCGTTACGCCGGTCGAACCCGTTAGGGTAACCGTCGTCGCCCCGACGCTAAAGGTCCAGAACCCGATACCCGCCGCTGCTACGAGGGTCGGGTTCGTTACGCCGATAAGGACCCCGTTAATCCCGGACGTCGCCGTCTGCGTATTGACGGTGATATACCCGTTCGTCCCGTCGGTAATCTGGAGAGCGCTCGCGGTATTCGACTTAAGCGCCCAGACCTGCGCCGCATCGCTTAGAATCTGCCCGGCGTGAAGCTCGAGGGCCGTATTCGCGGTAGTAGCGCCGCTCGCCGCGAGGTAGAGCGCTACGTTCGTTCCGCTCGTCGCGTTCGTATTCGCTACGGAGATATTCAGACCCTGCGCCGTAACCGCGGTATTCGAGTTCGCCCCGGTCGAAGCTATCGTTACGAGGCTAACGGTACCCGATAGGGCCGTCCCCGTCGAGGCGAAGGCCGCGAGGACCCCGGTCGTTAGGGTCGAGGAGGTCCACGTAAACCCCGTACCCGACGTCTGCTGGAGGGTAAAGGCCGTCGTATACGTCGCCCCCATCGTAAGGGCGAGGGCGGCGGTCGGGTTCGCCAGGGAGGACCACGCTACGGCGAGAGAGGCGACCGTCGCGTTCACCCAGTTCGAACCGTTATACTGAAGGACGTTCCCCGAGGCGAGGCCCGAGACGCTTAGTTGCGCCCCGCCTATCGAGATATTGTTCCCGAACGTCTGAACCGCCGTCCACGTATTCGCGTTCCCGACGTTGAGCGAGGCTACGACGGCTCCCGTCGTCGGGGAGATAGAGAGGCTACCGTCGGAGTTCGAGACAGAGGAAACGACCGCTATCGAGGCCGCCGTGACGTTTACCCAGTTCGTCCCGTTATACTGAAGGATATTCCCGGTCGTTAGCGAGGTTACGTTCAGGGTAGCCCCCCCGAACGAGATATTGTTCCCGAACGTCTGAACCGCGGACCAGAGGTTCGCGTTCGAGAGGTTTAGCGAGAGACCGGACGCTCCGAGCGAGAGCGTCGTACCGTTAATTACGGCGGTAATCGTCGTACCCGATACGGTAATCCCGTTCCCGTTCGCGAGGGCCTGCGCTATCCAGTTCGAGCCGTTGTAATAGAGGAGGCCGTTCGCGACCGTCGAGCCGCTCAACTGCGCCCCCATGAAGGAGATGTTCGTACCGAACGTCTGGGTCGCCGTCCAGCTCTCGGCCGTCGCGAGCGCGGCGAGGGTATCGTTCCCCGTAATCGGCGGAAGCGTAAGGTTGTAGTTCCCCCCGATAGCGCTCGCGACGATAGTATACTTGAACGTCTTCGCGGGGTTAAAGACGAGGAGGTCGCTACTATCGAAGGTCTGCGCCGCCGTCCATTCCTGCGCCGTACCGAGCGCCGCGAGGGTATCGCTCGGGGTCGTCGGTAGGGTAAGGGTATTGCTCGAGCCCCCCGTAAGACCCGAGTTAAGGGTCGTCGCTCCGACGCCCGTCCCGAGTAGGAGGAGGTCGTTCTTCGTAAACGTCTGCGCCGCCGCCCAGGTATTCGCGTTCGAGAGGTTGATATCGATAGTAACGTCCGACCCGCTCGTCCCTACGCTTAGGGTCGAGTTCGGGGTCGTAATCGTTAGCGCGCCGGTAAGCCCGTTCAGGGAGGTAACCCCTCCGGCCCCCATCGTCTTGTTAATCCAGTTCGAGCCGTTGTAGTATAGGACCTGCCCGGACGTTAGGCTGCCGAACGAGAAGGCGACGCCGTCGAGTTCGAAGACGTCGAGTTCTGCGGAGTTTACCCAGTTGCTTCCGTTGTAATAGAGGAACTCGTTCGAGGAGAGGGACGAGACGTCTAGGCTCGCCCCGCCTATCGAGATATAGTTCCCGAAGGTCTGGGTAGCGGACCAAGAGTTCGCGTTTCCGAGATTAATGTCGAGGGTAACGTCCGAGCCGCTCGTCCCGATAGAGAGCGTAGAGTTCGGGGTCGTAAGGGTTACCGCTCCCGTCAGTCCGTTCAGGGAGCTTACGCCGCCGCCCGAGAGCGTCTTGTTAATCCAGTCGGACCCGTTATAGTAGAGGACCTGCCCGGAGGTAAGGGACGTAAACGAGAACGCTACCGAGTCGAGGGTCGCGGTATCGAGTTCGCCGTAGAACGAGGAACCCGTAACCGTCCCCGTGGCGTTTAGGTTCCCGGACTGGTCGACGGTCAGGAGGGTATTATAGGGCGACCCCTGTTGTCCGACCTTAAAACTCCCGGTCGAATCCGCGAAGAGGTTTACGCCGATAGAGGCAGAACCCGACCAACCGAGGAACGCTATCTCGGAAGAGGTCGACGCAGGGCCGCTTACCGGCCCGAGCATCTCGATGCCGGGGTAGAGGTTCGTAAACGTCTGGGTAGCGCTCCACGAGTTCGCGTTTCCGAGATTTATCGAGAGGCCCGAGGACCCGAGAGATAGGGTCGTCCCGTCGAGCTTCGCCGATACGGTCACGGCCCCGGTCGACCCCGATAGCGAGATGCCGTTCCCCGCGGAGAGCGAGGTAACCGCGACGCTCGAAAGGGCCTCGTTAACCCAGTCCGACCCGTCGAAGTAGAGGACCTGCCCGGGGGCGAATACCCCGAAGAGGAAGGGATACGTCGCGAGCGTCGCGGTACCGAGTTCGCCGTAATAGGACGATGCGGTCATCGTCCCGTACGCCTTCATGTTCCCATAGGTATCGTCGAGAACGTTGTTGAACGTCGTAACCGCGAAGTCGTTATTCGGGACGATACCGAGACCGCCCTCGGTCATCGATAGGATATCGTACTTAGCGAGACCGAGAACGAGGATAGGAGCCTCGAAGATATTCTCTTCCGTCGGTTGGGCCCAGAGCGTCCCGTAGACCGGGTCCATTACCGCTACCGAGAGCGTACCGAAGAGGCCGCTCTCGTAGCGGAGGAGACCGATATCGGCGCGGTACCAAATCGAACCCGGGGGCGCTCCTGCCGGGTCGACGAGGACCGAGGGGGCAACGAGGTTATTCCCGGCGGCCGGGTCCGAGGGGGTCGACGGGGTCGGAGAAGTAACGGGCGCCGAAGAGCCGGCGACGGACGGCGCTACGAGCTTCGATACGGAGGAGACGCCGCCGAGACGTAGCGCTCCGTATGCGAGCGCCGCGCCTCCGCCGAGAAGGGCGAGTTCCTTCGCTTGCTTCCTACGCTCCGGGTCCGCGACGACGGCCGCGGCCGGGTCGAGGACGACCATCTTCGTTTCGAAGCCGCAGTCCCGGGCGAGCCGCTCGTAGAGCTTCGCCTCCTTCTTCGAGGGAAAGCCCCGGCGGTTCCCTTCCCCGTCCTCGCCGTCGCGTACGGCGACCTCGTACCGTATCGACCCGTCAGCTAACAACGGTAAGAGCCTCCGCCCATTTGTTCTTCTCTACCCTGCGCACGAGAAGGTACGAGAGACCGTAGAGACCCCAGAGCATCATCGCTAGTAGCGTCTCGATTACGCCTCCCCCTACGCCCGGAGAGATTATAAACGCTATCACGAAGCAGGCGGCCCCCGCGATATTCCAATAGTGGCCCATGACCTTCGAAGAGAGGATACCGACGTAGGCGAGCCCGAGACAGAGCGGAGGTATCTCAAAGGCGATTCCTACGCCGAGAAGGAAGAGGAACGTCGTCTCGATAAACGCCTCGAGCGAGAGCGTTCCGCTCGCCCCGACGACCGGCTGGAGCGTATACGAGAATTGGTAGATAGGCGGGAGGAGCCAGAAGTACGTGATAAAGAACCCCGCGAAGAAGAGGAAGGTCGCGAGGACGAGCGTACGCCGTATCGCCCAAATCTCCTTCCTCGTTAACGCGGGGGAAAGCCAGCGGAGAAAGCCCCAGACGAGGTACGGAATCGTAATCGTTAGCGAGAGGTAGAACCCGATTTCCATGATAGCCGTGAACGCATCGAACGGCCCGATTACGATTATCGTCGCGCCGGCCGGGAGGAGCTGGTGCTCCATGAGGAGGAGAACGTAGACCGCGAACGAGTCCTTCATGTAGCCTAGGAAGGCGTTCGGCGGTTGCGAGAAATCGGAGGGGTAGATAGGAAGGACCGTGAACGCTACGAAGGAGACGCCGAAGAGAAGGGCGCCCCACTTCGCGAGGCGGATAAGGGGACGGTACCGCTCGGTTAGCCTACCGACCAGCTCTCGGACGACCATCTACGCAGTCGTCCACCGGTCGTATGCTCTCGGGAGGGGGTAGGCGCACGGCCTACCCCCGGGGGAATCTACTTCTTCGCCGGCGTTGCCGGCGCGGTGTTCGCAGCGGTCGCGCTCTTGTAGCCCGACTCGAAGTCGGCCTTCAGCCCGCCCGCTTCCTTCGCGCCTTCTCGAATCCGCTTCATCAGACGCGGACTCAACCAGACGAGGACGATTACGGCGATGATGAGTGCCGCAATCCCCCAGATAGAGTCGTCGATTCCCCGGTTCCCTGCTCGGCGCCAACGCGACATCGGAACTCGGTACGGAGCCGTAGTATAAATAATCTTACGGGAGACGACGTAGAGGCTACTTCTCGTTTAGTTCAGCGTGGAGCCGCTCGATGCTCTTCCGTAGGTGCCCCCATTCCCGGGGGGTCGAAGGAAGGCCCCGGCCGAGCGCCGCCCGGTGCGCGACCCGCGAGACGTACCGGGCGTCCGACCGTCCGGCGTCCGAGAAGATACGGCGGCCCCGGTCGTCCCCGTCCCCGCGATAGAGGCGGGCGGCCCACTCGTAGGTCTCCCGCCAATGGTAGCCTTTCGGGGGGTCGGTAGCGAGGGTCGTTATCCGCCGCTCGGCTAGCTCCTCGGGGTCCATCCCCGTCGGGAGGATAGGTCTCGCCGCCGTAGCAAGAAGGCCCCGGGAGATACGCTTCATTCGAATAGTCCTCCCACCCCTTCGTAGGCGGGGGGAGGGCTATGCGAGCGCCTCCACCCCCGTAGCATCCGAATCGCGTAGGCGTCCGCGTCCCGCTCGGAGAACCGTCCTCGGGCTCCCCAGACCATCCCCCGCCGCCGAGCGTGGGCCTGACCGGGGCGACGGAGGAGACGGAACCCCTTCGTCGGAACCCCTCCGGGGAACGGCGTCCTCGAGAACCCGTAGCCCCCCTGCGGGTACGTCTTTAGGAACCCGTCGTCCTCGACGTACTTCGGCGGCCTCGGACCGCCCCGGGCCTGCCACGAATGCCGTAGTTCGTGGGCGAGGAGAGCGACCGCGAGTTCCTCCCGGCTCCGGACGAGTATCGGAAGGTAGGCTTGGTGCGCGGGCATCTGGTACGGGAACCTCGGGTTCCCGATACTCGCGAGTACCTCCCACCGGCTACCCGTTCCATGGTACTCCGACCGACCGTTCCGAACGGTTACCGAGACCTTCGTAACCCCGTTCGGAGAGACGAACCGGATAATCTCCCGGAGGGTCTCGTCGGGGATATCAGTCGTATTCTTCAAGCGCATTCTCGTACCTCGCTTCGCTCCGCGTCATCGGTACCGATAGTGACTCCCTAGTAGAAATAACCTTCTTGCTATCGGTGCACGCAGATTACTCTCTTCGCAGGTCCGCCTCCGGAAGGTCGATTACGTGGTACATTTTCCCTGCCGCGGTATCCGCCCATTGACGCGGGATATCGAAGATATCGTACCGTGGACGACGTACTACCTTCGAATGAATCGTCCGCTTCGGAATACCGGGAATTACGCCGGAGTTCCGGACCGTTCGTACCGCGTTCGCGAGCGTCCTCGGGTTGTACGAGATAACCCCGAGAAGGAACGGGTCGAGAGGGACCCGCTCGCCGTCCGCTATCTCGTAGACGAGTTCGAGGAGCGTATGCCCGGCCTCGTTAAGCGGAAGATGATGATAGCCGAGTTCGATTAGGTCGTCGAGCCGGAAGACGAGACCGACCGGGGCGTGGTTATCCTTCGGGTACGAGAGGTCGAGCGAGGTCGTAAACGAGGTTCCTTCCTCGAGGTAGCCGGACCCGAGTATCGCGGCGAGGCCCTCGGGCTCGTAGTAGGACGAGGACCTAATGACCTTCGTCCAATGGACCGCGGTCCTCTCGCCGAAGAGAGGGATATAGGCGCTCCGCTGAATCGCCTTAAGCTCCGCGAGTTGTTCGGGGGTCGGCATCTACTCCTTCCGTAGACGCCGATAGGCGTCGCTCTCGAGGAACTCCCTAGCCTTCCTCGAGTTCTCCTCGAGCTTCTTCGCGAGGATATCGGTCGCCGCCGGGTCCGCGAGGACCGCGTTTAGCGCGAGACGCTTCCGGCGCGAGGCGACCCGCGTCCGCTTCTTCGCGTCCTCGCTCTCCGCCTTTAGCGCGTCGTAGGCGGCGCGCCAAGTAGCCTGCTCTTCGGGAGTTCCGAGCCCCGTACTCCGTCGCCGGTACTCTTCGCTCGCCCTTCGGTACGCGGCCCGAGCCTCGCGACGTCGGGTCCGGATATCCCATCGTACCGCGGAGTACTCCTTCTGCGCTGCGTCGAACTCGGCGATTAGCTCCTCGGGGGTCGGCATCTATTCCCTCCGATTTCGAAACTCCCGGCGCTGAAGCTCGAGTCGGGACGCCGAGCGGATTCGTAAGGCGCGTCGCCCGCAGTTCCGGCATCGCCAGACCTTCATCGTATCGCCGGCCTTCGGCCCTTCCTCGATAACGTACTCGAACGGTTCGTAGAGGGACACAGGACCGCACTTCGGGCAGACGGCGATTCGGAATCCGCCCTCGGAGTACTCGATAGGGCGCTTCCTATGGGCGGGCATCTACGCGATACCCCCCGCCGATACCGACTCGATAAGGCTAGGAACGGCGCCGCCGATTTGCGTTCCGTTGAGCCAGAAGACGATACGACCGCTCTCCGCTCGGGCCGCTTCGGTAACGAGGAAGTGGAAACCACGCCCCCGGATAATCGAACGATGCCCGTCCCTCGCGTTCCTCTCGACCGCGCGGATTACGTCGGCGGGGAGCATCTTCTATTCCTTCCTTAAGCTCGAGTCGCTCGATTCGTAGAAGTCGTTCCGAATGATATTCCCGGCGCGGTCGACGACGAGCTGACGGCGCTCGACCTTCTCGACCATCCCGTAGAGCGCGACGAACCGCTTCGCGACCCGTCGAGCCTCCCGGCGGTTATCGAGGAACTCGAGCTTACCTCGGAGGGGGTACCCGTCCCCGACCGTAAAGTCGTAGGTAACTCCATTCCGCTCGTCGGAGACGGCGATAGCGCTAACGTTCCCGACCCGCCAGCCCTGAAGCGTAACGACGTCGCCGGCGGCGGGCTTCTCCCGGCTTAACGGATAGGCGCTACGGAGGTACTCCCCGAACGCGGCCTTCCACTCGGCGTCGGTAAACTCGTCGGGGTTCATCTACTCCCTCCGGGCCTTTATCTCCCTCGCTTCTAAGTCTTCCCAGCACCGGTCGTAGTTCCCAACGCACCGGTAATGGAGTCGAAGGTCTCCCCGCTTTACGGCGGTCTTCGCGTCCTTCTTTAGGATACGCTTACCGCACCACGCGCACGAAGTTCGTATCGAGAACTCGCGGGGCATCGTTACTCCTTCCTCGGCGACTCGTCTACGATTCGGATGTTATACCGGTGGGGGCTTACGATAACCGGTTGGGGCTCGCCGGTAACGAAGTTCATCCGAACCTCGACCTTAAGGTGGCCCTTCGGCTTACCGCAGTACCGGGGCATCAGGGAGCCGATAGTTCGGCGGTCGTCGTACGGGCTCGGCGTTAGGCAAAGGTTCCGCCGCCTCGCCTCGGTAGCGGTAATCTCCTCGAACTTCATCTACTCCCTCTTGACCGAGCGAGGGCGGATACGGGACCACCCGTCCTCGAGTACGGCGTACTGGTTCTCGGGGCGGAGGAACTTCGCCCCGTAGTTCTGCCGGACGAGTTCGCGGAAGTGCTTCCCGCAGAACATCGCCCCGCTCGAGTTCAGCCAGATAGCTTTCCGGCCGTCGCCGTAGTCGCAACGGCCGTTCGACATCTACTCGTCCCCGGCCGTTCGCTCACGTTCGGGTGGTAGCATCTGGACTAACCGGAAGAGGTCCTCGCGGTTGAAGACGAACCGAACGGTACGGGTCGAGTCGGTCGTCCAGAGGGTGACCTCGTAATCGTGGACCGAACCGCTCGGCCGGCGTATCGGTACGCCGCCGTTCAGCTTTGCGTCGATAGGGCCTAGCGTTAGCTTCCTCGGTTCTACCATTTACTCCCCCTTCGAAACCTCGTCCTCGCGCCACTCCTTCGGGTAGACCTTCAGGTCGGAGCCGGTAGATTCGACTACGAGCCCGCTATCCTCGAGCTTCGCGATAATCTTCTTCCGCCATCCCTTCGGCGGCGCCGAGTATAGCGAGGTAGTCGACTGCTCGTATATCTCGACGAGAATCCCCGGTCGAAGAACCGAGATATCCGACTGGGTCTGCCAGCCTTCCGTCGCGTGGTGAAGGCCCGAGATACGACCGGAGACTTAGGTATGGCCGTGAGGAATCCCCGTCGTAGCGAGGAGCCGGTTTACGTAGAGACGGAGAGGTCGGAGCTGTTCCCTTCTCCGGGCCTCGTCGCGTTGCCACCGACGCCGTCGCCCGTAGCTCGACTCGCCCGGTACTCGTACGGAATCGCGATGCTCGGGTCTCGGTCCAAAGTTCGGTGGTTCGACCATCGTTACTCTCTCCTCGGGACGGCTACGCCATACGGCGCCGTATCTTCCTTTAGCGAGACGAACGACCCGTCCCCCCGGTCGAGCGTCTTTACGTTCGCCGACCACCACTCCCCCGAGTGCTCGGGATACTCGAAGAGAATGGTCGAGCCCCACGTATAGTCCCGCCAGCCTCCGACCCGCGTCCCGTTCGGTAGCTCGAGGGTCGCGTGGTCCCACGCCCGTCCGAATCCCGAACCGAAGCTCGGCG
Source organism: Thermoplasmata archaeon (assembly GCA_036404475.1). GTDB lineage: Archaea > Thermoplasmatota > Thermoplasmata > Lutacidiplasmatales > UBA184 > Lutacidiplasma. Next base: position 2,911 of record DASWZL010000076.1, on the reverse strand, counting down.
GGCGGACCGGCCGGATTCGCGGGTCCTTTAGCTCGGGCGGTCGAACGCGCCGAATCGTCTTCCCGGTCGCCGGGTTTACGGCGAGACGGTACGGGAGTAGCCGTCCCTGCTCGTCGCGGGTAAAGACCGAACGACAGGAACCGCACTTCACGTAGGAGCCATCCGCCGTTCCCTTATAGAGAAAATGGTAGGTACAGGCAGGGCATCCTTCCTCGAGGAACTCGGGGGGCTTTCGCGGCATCTACTCCCTCGGGAACGCGTACTCGCTTCGAATCCTCCGAAGGCTCGGGAACCCACCCTCGCGAATCGAGTCCTGAATATCGTAGGTCAGGGTATTCCGCCAGAGGTCCTCCGACCGGCGGTTCCGCTCCCATTCAGATATCGAACGGTTCTCCTGTATCGCGGCGTCCCGGACGAGCATCTTATCGAGAACGTCATACCGCCGCTTCCAAACGACCCCGTCCCGCGTCTCGAGGTCGCCGTGCCGGCGGGCGACCCGGACGACGACGAGCGTTACGTCGTAGCGGCCCCCGGGCCCCCCGTCGATGATATCGATACGGTCGATGGAGGCTCGTCGCTTTGGATTCTCCCCGTCGCGGACCTCGCCCCGATAGTCGCGGCCGAGTTCCTTCCGGACGTATTCGTCCCAGACGCGCTCCATCTCCTTTAGGTCCGAGGCGTACGGCTTCTCGTCGGCTATCGTCATCGCTACTCCCTCCACTGTATTAGCCCCGTCTCCGTAGGCGGGAAACGGCGTCGCGCGACCGACTCTATCGCGATTAAGTCGGACCGCCGTCGTCCCTTCTGGATAGTATAGAGATGGGTACGGTCCTTATTGATAGGCGCCCCGGTAAGCGGGTCGTCCTCATACTCGAAGTTAAGCCGGTACTTACGAGCGCGGAGGTCATCGATAATATCGGCCATCCGCTCGCGGACCGCCCCGAGACGTTCTTCGATTCCTTCGATACGGGTACGGTAGTTCTCCCGCCATTCGAAGGACCAATGCTCGGCCTCCGGCCCGTTCTCGATACGCTCGTGCTCGAGTTCCGACTCGAAGTGGTTCTCCTCGACTCGGCTCTCGATATAAGCCGAGATTAGTTCCGCGTCCGTAGCCCCCGAGGGTCGTCGTCCGAAAATCATTCTACTCTCTCCTACCCTACGACGACCACCTGCGAGGTCGCTTGTACCGTAATCGAGCACGATAGGACGGTCGGGGTTCCCGCCCCGTAGTCGACGTAGACGAGGAGGAGCGCGTTCTCCGACCCGCCCGGGAGATTCCCCGGGACGACGCTTACGAGGGAGTCGCTAAACCCGGTAACGGTCGCCCCGCCCGGGGTCACCCAAGTCGTCGTAACGTTGAACCAATCGTTCTCCGCCGAGAGCGGCGTCGAGACGAGGAAGGTAAAGAGCATCCCGTAGTCGCCGCCGGAGCAGGCCGAGACCTCGCCGGCGTTCGCGAAGAGCGCCTGCTCGTAGTTCCCGCCGGGCTCGGGGAATGGGATACCGGTTAGGACGCCGGGAGTACTATTCGCGACGCTATTCGAGCAACCATCCGGCGCCGCTACCGCGTCGGAGTATATCGTCGACTGCTCCCCGACGAGTTGGGGCTCGAGGGCCGGGTCGGCAACGAAGTTCTGCGATACGTTCGCCGGAGGGAAGGTTCCTCGCGCGTCCCGTCCGTTCCCTCCGAAGGTAGCGGGAACCGAGACCGGCGGCGCCGCCTCGACCGTAACGTTCGTCGTTCCGAGCGATACCGGGTTCCCCGGGAACTCGACGTAGAGCGAGAAGGTCCCGTTCGTCGAGAGGGTCTCCGAGCTAACGGTCACGGAGACCGAGTTAACCCCTACGACTTCTCCCGAGGTATTCGAGAGGGTCCAGTTCGTCGTAACGTTAAACCAATCGTTCTCCGCGACGAGGGTCGCGTTCGCCGTAAAGTTCCAGACCTCGGCGAACCAGCCCGTCCCGCAACCGTAGCCTGGCCCGAGCGCGTTTACTACGGCCATCTGGGTACCGGGGGTCGCGTTCGGGTCGTTCGAGGGGAACGGGACCGTATACGGTACGGACCCGTTGTACGAGCAGCCGTTCGAGAACCAGCTCGCGGAGTCGTCGTAGAGCATAGGAACGGTCGTTACGTTCACCGTCGGGGTACCGAGGAAGTCCTGCGAGGGAAGGGTCGAGTTATTCGTATCGTCTACCGACAGCCCGCCCCGCGCGCCGAGGGAACCGTACGCTATCGTAGTCGCCGCGGAGAAGGCCGCTATGACGACGGTCGCCGCGATTGCGAGCACTACGATTACCTTCGGCATCTACTCCCTCCGTATCGAAGCGAAATCCTCGATGGTCTGCTCCCGTCTAGGAGAAGGCTCTTCCTCGTAGAGAAGCGTTACGTACTCCTTATGGAGGCGGTTCTCCTCGGTAAGGTTCGCGGGGGTCGGGTCCGCGGCAGCGATTCCCCGGGCCTTCTGGTAGGCGTCGTGGGCACGCTGGATTCGGGCCTCCCGCTCGTCAAGGGGGTTAGGACGGGGCATTACTCCCTCCGTAGGACCCGCTCGTCCCGTACCGGCTCGAGCGAGTAGCGCCGGCACTTCGGGCATCTCCGTTGCTCGCCGATAGGCGGCGAGAGGTAGAATCGCCGGTCGTAGCCGCATCGCTCGCATCGGTAGAGGCGACCCCGTAGCGTTTCGCGCGGAGGTTCGGGAGGCTCGGCGAGACGGCTCATATAAGCGGCTTCTCCCTTCGCCGGGGAAAGACCTCGGGGTGCCCGTACTTCTCGAGCGGAGCGCGAAGGGCGTTCTCGAACATCGGCCGGCGCTTCCGGCTATCCCGTAGGACCTGCGCGTACCGGCGAAGGCTCTCCGAGAGGTTCCGGCTCCGGCCGAGATAGTCCCAGTAGGCGACCCGTACCGGCGGG
>DASWZL010000075.1:0-12135 GCA_036404475.1 Thermoplasmata archaeon | reverse complement strand
ACATCTCGGCGCCCTGGATGCCTTCCTCGACGCAGCGGTTGATCGTGTTCGAGCCGCCACCACCGCATCCGACGATCCGGATGTTGACCTTGAGGGTCTCCGCCAGCTTCGTCAGCTCAGCGTCGTCCTGGCTGGCATAGGATGGCGCGGTCGGCTTCTTCTCTTCGACCAGGGCCTGGTTTTCCTGGTGCTTCGCGATCGCTTCCTGAATGATGGACTTCATCGTTCTATCTCCGCCACGTTTGTCGGACGAGCGTCATACGCTCTGGACAAGCAGTTTGGAGAAGCGTACATAAACGTTTGCGTAGAGCGGAAGCTCTCGGTGAAATCTCCCCGGTGAGAAGGGCGAGACGACCCCGGCTCACTGGCCCGGACACGAACCGACCGTCGGTGCGGCGTCGAGGGCACGAAGCCGGGAAACCCGACGATTTCGACGGGGGACCCGACGGGAGAGGACGGTGTCGGGATGCGTTCACCGCCTCCTTATCCAAGGGACGCCGTTGCCCGTGGATAGCGTGACCGTGTCGGTCGGTCCCCCCACGGCGTCCGCGACCTCCTCCACCGAAATGGCTCCGCCCGGAGTGGGGGCCGGGGGCGCGGCGCCGGCGATTTCGGTCCATCGACTCGGAAAGAAGTTCGGGGAGGTGACCGCCCTCGACAACGTCACCTTGGAGATTCCCTACGGCGTCGTCCTCGGCCTGTTGGGACCCAATGGCGCCGGGAAAACGACGCTAATCCGGATTCTCCTCGGTCTCACGCGTCCGACGACGGGGGATGCGGCGGTCCTCGGCCGGCCCGTGGACCATCGAAGTGCCCGAGAGCGGGTCGGCTACATGCCCCAGGACCTCGCCGTGTACACCGACCTCACGGTGGAGGAAAACCTCGACCTCTTCGGTCGCCTCTACGGCCTGGGCGGCGAGCGCCTGCGCGCTCGGTCCCGGGAGGTCCTCGCCCTCGTCCGCCTCACGGAGCGGCGCCGAAGTCTGGTCGCCGAGCTCTCGGGAGGGATGCGCCGCCGAGTCTCGTTCGCGGCCGCGCTGCTTCCCGACCCGGACCTTCTCCTGCTGGACGAACCCACGGTCGGTGTCGACCCTGAGCTGCGTTCGGAGTTCTGGGAGTACTTCCACCGGCTCACGGAGAGCGGGAAGACGATCGTTCTCACCACGCACTACCTCGAGGAGACGAACCGAGCGGACCGAGTCGTCTTCCTGCACGCCGGTGCGATCCTGGCGACGGGCTCGCCCGAGGAGGTGAAAGCGCGCACTGGCGCCCCGAGCCTCGAGGACGCCTTTCTCCGCTTGGTACGCGCCCGAACGGGAGGAGTGGGGTAGATGGCCCTCCGTCGCGTCCTCGCGGTCGCACGGAAGTCGCTCGGGCAGCTCGCGCACGACCGGCGCACCGTCGTCTTCGTCCTGGTCGTCCCTCTCGTCCTGATGCTTGTTTTCGGCTACGGCTTCGGAGGACAGCCGACCCACATCGCGACCGTCGTCGTGAACGAGGACCGCGGCCCCGCGGGGGCCGCGTTCCTGGCCGCGCTTCCGGGCGGCGTCCTCGACCTCACTGCATCCGGGAGCAACGCGAGCGCCTGGTCGACCGTGAACTCGGGGAACGCGTGGGCGGCGATCGTCATCGGGCCGAACTTCACCGCGATGGCGAGGACCGGGACGGCGTCGATCACCCTCTACCTGGACGGTACCTCCCCGACGATCGCCGCCGCGGTCGTGAGCGCGGTCGAGACGGCGCTCGAGAGGGCGTTCGTGGCGAACGGCTCCGCGGGGTCCCCCGTCCGGCTGACCTCCGACTACGTCCACGGGTCGTCGAGCACGCCGTTCATCGATACGATCGCCCCGGGCATCATGGCGCTCGCTATCCTGTTCATCACGACCGTGCTCTCGATCGTCGTTCTCGTGCGGGAGCGCTCGGCCGGCCTTCTCGAACGCCTGTTCGCCTCGCCGCTGCGCCCGGCCGAGTTCGTGGCCGGGCACGCGGTGGGCCTCACCGTCGTGGTCTTCGCCCAGGTCGGGGTCCTCTTCGTCTCGGCGCTCCTGATCTTCCACGCGACGTTCACCGGCAACCTCCTCTTCGCCTACGGCGTCCTCCTCCTGTTCGGCGTGGGGAACCTCGGCCTCGGGATGCTCCTCTCCGCCGCCGCCCGCAGCGAGTTCCAGGCGATTCAGTTCATCCCGCTCCTCCTGATCCCGCAGATCCTCTTCGCCGGCGCCCTCTTTCCGATCGAGGCGATCCCGCTCTCCTTCCGCCCGATCTCGGACATCCTGCCGTTGACGTACGCCGCGCGGGCGCTCCAGGACATCCTGCTCCGGGGTTGGGGCGTGGCCGGTGTAGCGGTCGACCTTCTCGCTCTCGGGATCTACGCCGCGCTCACCCTGGGAGGAGCCATGGTCCTCGTCCGGCGCCAGGCGTAGGGGAGGCCCGGCACCCCCGCCGCGAGGGTTATCCGAAACGTCCGGGTCCGAGGTTCCGGATGGATCGCAAACGCAAGCAAAAGCGCCCGCGGAGCCGGGCGGCGGGTTCGACCGGGCACATCCGCCACAACCGCACGGTCTGGGACCGGGTGAGCGTGGGGTACGACCGTCGTCACGCCCGTGTCCTAGGCGGAACGTCCGCCACCGCGTGGGGCTTATTCCGGGTACCGGAGAGTGAGTTGGGTCTTCTTGGGGATACGCGGAGGAAGGCAGTCCTGGAGCTCGGTTGCGGCGCGGCCCGCTGGTCGATCGCGCTGGCCCGCGGAGGGGCCCGGCCGACGGGCCTCGACCTTTCGTTGGTCCAGCTCGCGAGGGCCCGAGAGCTCCAGCGGGAGTCCAACGTTCGCTTCCCCCTGGTGCGCGCCAGCGCGGAACGGCTTCCGTTCCGGGACGCCGCGTTCGACCTCGTCTTCTGCGACTGGGGCGCGATGACGTTCGCCGACCCGATGCGCTCGGTGCCGGAGTGCGTCCGTGTGCTGCGTCACGGAGGGCGGCTGGTCTTCGCCACGGCCAGTCCGCTGCGGTACGTCACCCTCGACCTCGCGAAGGACCGACAATCTCGCCGCCTGATCCGGCCGTACTTCGGGAGCCATCGCATCGACCTGGGGAGCGACGCGGCCGTCGAGTTCCAGCTCCCGTACGGAGCCTGGATCGACCTCTTCCGGAGGAACGGTCTCACCGTGGAACGGTTGGTGGAAACGCGTCCGACCCCCGGTCGGCGGTCGACGTACCTCTCCCGCGCCGATGCGGACTGGGGCCGGTCCTGGCCGCTCGAGACGATCTGGAAGCTGCGCAAGGAATGAACCGCCTCTAAAACCCGACGCGCGACCGCTCGCATTTCGGCGTTTCCCGCGACGGGGAGGAGCGACGGGAGCACGCGAGTTTATGACCGCCCACTCTCTCGCACGCTCGTGGAGTCGTATTTTCGCTCGGTCGAGGCCGAGGTCGACCGCGCGTATGCGGTCGCGGAAAAGGCCCGCCACGTAGGGTTCGACCCCGAGATCGTTCCCGAGATCCCGCGCGCGCAGGACATGGCGATGCGCGTCGAGAAGCTCCTCTCGCACCTCGGGATCGAGGGGATCTCGGTAGAGATCCGCGCGCTCGCCGCGACCATGCCCCGCGAGGAAGTCGCCTTGACCATCGCCCGGCGGATCGCGCGCGACCCGGCACGGGGCGAGTCGACAGCCGCGCGCGTGGAGGCCGCGCTCCGCGTCGGTCTTGCCATCCTGACCGAGGGGATCCTCGTCGCACCGCTCGAGGGGCTCGCCGAGGTCCATGTGCACGAGGACCGTGAGCACGGCCCGTACATCGAGCTCTACTACGCCGGCCCCATCCGGGCCGCGGGCGGGACCGCCCAAGCGCTGAGCGTGCTGCTCGCCGACGTCGTCCGCCGGGACCTCGGCTTGTCCGCCTTCCGTCCGGAGCCCGACGAAGTGGGGCGGTACAAGGAGGAGATCCCGCTCTACAAGTACCATCAGCATCTCCAGTACGTTCCTACTCCCGAGGAGATCGACCTCGTCGTTCGCCATGTTCCCGTGGCGATCTCGGGAGAGGCGACCGAGGGCGACGCGGAGGTCAGCGCGTTCCGCAACCTCCCCCGCGTCCCCACGAACGGGATCCGCGGAGGGGCGTGCCTCGTCATCGCCGAAGGTCTCTGCCAGAAGGCGGCGAAGCTCCAGAAGATCGTCGAGAAGCTCGGGCTCGACGGTTGGGAGTTCCTCTCGGAGCTCGGCCATCATACGAACGATGAGGAGGAGGCCCGGACGCCGAAGTACCTCCAGGACTCGGTCGGGGGCCGACCGGTCCTCGCGCACCCGAACCACCCCGGAGGCTTTCGGCTCGTCTACGGCCGAGCCCGCACGACGGGACTCGCCGCGTGCGCGATCAACCCGGCGACGATGGTGCTCCTCCAGAACTTCGTCGCGATCGGGACCCAGGTCAAGCTCGAGTACCCCGGTAAGGCGACGGCGATGGGGGTCTGCGACACGATTGAGGGTCCTATCGTCGAGCTCGACGACGGTACGGTCACGGCCGTCCACGACCTCGCGCGGGCGCAGGAGCTCCGGCCGAGAGTGCGGAGGATCATCGACCTCGGGGAGATCCTGGTCTCGTTCGGGGAGTTCCTCGAGAACAACCGGCCCCTCGTGCCCCCGGGGTATTCGCTCGATTGGCACCTCGAGGAACTTCGGGCGGTAGGAGCCACGGATGCGGAGGGGATCGGCGTCACCACGTACGAGGACGCCGTGCGAGTCTCCCAAACATATCGGGTCCCGCTCCACCCTCGTTGGCTCCTCTTCTGGCACGACCTCACGCCGGGAGAGGTGCGGGCGCTCGGAGAGTTCGTCGAGCGCAGCGGCCATTGGGTCGACGGGACGCTCGTCATCCCCGCGGACCCGTTGTGGCGGGAGGTCCTCGTGCGGCTCGGTTTCCTCTTCGCCCCGGTCGGGGGGGACGACCTTCGCGGGGAGCCCGACGCTTCCGCGGCGCTTGTCGGGGGCCTCGGTCTCGCGCCCGAAGGAGAGCTGTTGGTCCGTCGCACGCCGCTCGACCCGGTCGAGGAGGACGCGCTCGCCTACGTGAGCCGTCTCGCCGGGGTCCCGGTCCGGGCCCGGGGACCGTCGCGGGTCGGCGGGCGGGTCGGTCGTCCGGAGAAGGCCTACCACCGCAGCATGCAACCGAACGTCCACGGACTCTTCCCTGTCGGGACCGCGGGAGGCGCCACCCGCTCGCTCCCCGAGGCGGCCCGCCGGACGATGCGCGAAGGCGTGAAGGTCGACCTCGGGGTCCGGAGCTGCCCGGCGTGCGGTCGCTCGACGGTCTGGACCCGGTGCCCGTGCGGGGCCCACACCGAGCCTACCGGGCGGATCATCTCCGAGCCCCTGCCGGTCGCTCGTCTCTGGAGCGATGCGCTCGAGCGCCTGCACCTCGGTAAACCCCCGGTGGTGAAAGGGGTCAAGGGACTCACGTCCCCGGGAAAGGTGCCCGAGGCGATCGAGAAGGGAATCCTCCGCGCCTTTCACGCGATCTCGGTCTACCAGGACGGGACCGCCCGCTTCGACCTCACCGACCTCCCGCTCACGCACTTCCGGCCGGCCGAGATCGGGACCGACGTCGCAACCCTCCGACGGCTGGGGTACGCCCGAGACTGGTCCGGCGCACCGCTCACCGACGACGAGCAGCTGGTCGAGCTCCTTCCCCAGGACCTCATCGTCGCCCATTCCTGTGGGACGTACCTCACCCGTCTTGCCCAGTTCGTGGACGACGAGCTGGTCCGTCTCTACGATGTCGAGCCGTACTACCGGGCCGAGCGGCCGGAGCAGCTCATCGGTCAGATCGTCGTCGCGCTCGCGCCCCACACCTCGGGGGGGGTCGCGGGCCGTCTCCTGGGGTTCACGAACGCGGAGGCGTGCTTCGCGCATCCGGTGTTCCACGCCGCCAAGCGCCGGAACTGCGACGGCGACGAGGATTCGGTGACGCTCCTCCTCGACGCGCTGCTCAACTTCTCGCGGTCCTACCTACCCGACAGTCGGGGCGCGCTCATGGACAAGCCGCTCGTCCTGACGACGCGTCTCGAGGCCACCGAGGTCGACAAGGAAGCGCACAACGTCGAGGTGTCGAGCCACTATCCGCTCGCGCTCTACCGGGCGGCGGCGGAGCGGCGCGACCCCAAGGAGATCGAGCCGCTGCTCGACCTCGTCGGTCATCGCCTTGGTTCCTCCCGCTCGCTCTCGGGGTACGGGTTCACGCACGACACCCAGCGCATTGCAGGCGGACCGCCGCGCTCCGCCTACCGCGAAGGTCGGTCGATGGCCGAGCTCGTCGAGCGGTCGATCGTGCTCGCGGCGCAGATCCGGGCGGTCGACCTCGCCGAGGCGGTCACGCTCGTGCTGAACGCCCACTTCCTTCCCGACGTGATGGGGAACCTCAAGAGCTTCGGAACTCAGAAGTTCCGGTGCAAGGAGTGTGACGTCACCTACCGCCGTCCCCCGCTCTCGGGTCGGTGCGTCGCGCCGCGTCCCGGGGGCCGGTGCGACGGAGAGCTCCTCTCGACCGTCTACGAAGCGTCGGTCCGCAAGTACCTCCCGCTCTCGCAACGTCTCGGGGCGATGGAGGGGATCACCCCGTACGTCCGGCAGCGCATTCAGCTCCTCGCCGACTCGGTCGCGACGCTCTTCCCCGGGACCGTCGCCCAGACGACGCTCGACCGATTCCGACCGAAGACCCCGGCGACCGGCGAGGACGGCGCGTCGGTTCCCGGTCCGTCGGCCCCTCCGGACACCGGGGACGGGGAATCCGGAACGTCCAAATAGCCGGCGTCCCGTGGAAGGACGGCGGGCTTGTGGGGTAGCCTGGACTATCCTGCTGGCCTTCGAAGCCAGCGACCTGGGTTCGAAATCGCGGAGCTCTGCCGCGGCGAAACTCCCAGCAAGCCCGTCCCCCGCCGACCTCGCGGACTAGCCGAAGTACCCGGGGGACTGCGGAGGTTCGATCCGCTTCTCCTCGTCGGCCTTGACGGCCTCCAAGATGTCGACCGCGAGGATCGCCGGTACGGGAACGAGGCGGACCCGTCCCTTCTCGTCCCCGCCCGACCCGTCGAGCTCGATGGCCAGGGCGTTGTCGCCGCCGATCGAGACGAGCCCCCGGAACGTGCCCGTCGACACAATCGTTGCGCTCTCGGTGCCCGCGGACCGGACCGTAATCTTCGAACCCGGGGTGAAGGCGATCGCCGGTCGCTTCGTCGCACTCGCCGGCGCGCTCATCGGGTCCCTCCTCGCTCTCGCACGGCGGCCCGGGGCGCGGGGGCGACCTTCGGCGGAATCTCGAACGCCTTCTTCTCGACCAACGTCTGCAAGTGATTCACCGTCTCCCGATAGCGGCGGAGGGCGTTCTGGGCATTGGCCTCCGTGAAGTCCCAGGCACGGGCCAGGTTCCCGTATCGGAGCCGGTACCCTTTCCGCCCCTTCCCGTCGGTGGACCCTCCCACCTCCTCCAGCAGGTCGAGCGCCTTGAGCTTGTTGACATGTCGGTAGACCGTGGGCTTGGACGTCTTCAGCACCGCCGTCAGCTCGTCCACGTACCACGCTTTCGTCGGGTCCTTGAGGAGGCAGTCGCGCACCAGCCGATAGGCGAGGCTCTGCGCTACCGGTCCTTCGGAGCCGCGACCCTCCTCGCCTTCCGGAAGGTAGCCGACGAGCCGCAGGAACTCGCGCAGCACCTCGTCCAGGTCGGTGATCGGGGTGAGAGGAGTGCTGTAACGCAACGCGAGTTCGAATGGCATGTGATCCGGTTGCCAAAACCTCTCATCGGATAAAAAAGAAGGCCTGAGGCCCCCGCCCGCGGCGCGAAACCCTTAGCTCCCGCGTCGCGCTCCCCCGCCGCGATGGCGTCGTTCACCCTCGTCGCTCCGTCGAGCGTCGACGCGGCGATCGCGGAGCTTAGGACAGGGGCGCCGGGCGAGGTCGCGGTCCTGGCGGGAGGTACGGACCTCTTGTTCGCCCTGGACGGAGCGAAGGCATCTCCGCGGCGGGTCGTATCCCTCCGTCGTCTCCCCTGGCGTACCTTGGATTGGAACGGCCCGTCGCTCACGGTGGGGAGCACCCTGCCCCTGCGCTCGCTCGAGCAGGACCCCGACCTGGCGTCGCGACATCCCGCTCTCCTCGAGGCGATTCGTGCGGTCGGCAGCGTCCCGTTGCGCCACCGCGCTACCCTGGGCGGCAACCTCGGCCGGGCCGCTCCTTCCTCCGACCTCATCCCCGTCCTCCTCGCGCTCGACGCCGAGGTCGACCTGGTCGGACCGACCGGCGCGCGCACGGTCCCCGTCGACCGGTTCGTCCTCGGGTCGTATCGCACCGCGCTCGCGTCCGGTGAGCTGATCCGGTCCGTTCGGTTCCCGGAGCCGAGGCCGTCCGCCTACCTCTGGCAGCGGGTCCGGCCGGCGAACGACATCTCGCAGGTCGCGGTCGCCGCGGCGTACTCGCCCTCGGACGGTCGTTGGCGGCTCGCCGTCGGCGGGATCCCGCCCCGAGCGCTCCGCCTTCCCGAGGCCGAGGCGTGCCTCCGGTCTTCGTCCCCGACCGAGGCCGAGGTCCGTAACGCCGCCGAGCGGGCGACCGGCCGCCCGGGGATCGTCACCGACCGCCGGGCGTCCGAGGAGTACCGACGGTATCTCGTCGGGACGCTCCTCGACCGGGCCGTGCGGAGCGCCGTCCCGTCCGCGAACGGAGGCCGATGACGGCCCGTTCTCTCGCGCTCACCGTGAACGGCAGGGTCCGTTCGCTCGAGGACGTTCCGGGGTCGGAGCGCCTGCTCGACACGATTCGCTGGCGCCTCGGTCTCAAAGGAACGAAGGAAGGGTGTCGCAGCGGACAATGCGGGGCCTGCACGGTGCTCGTGGACGGGACCTCGACGCTCTCGTGCCTGACCCTCTCGCACGAGGTGGAAGGCTCGTCCCTCACGACGATCGAGGGGATGGCGGACGACCCGGTCGGCCGCGTCGTTCAGGATGCGTTCGCCCGAGCCGGAGCGCTCCAGTGCGGGTACTGCACCCCGGGGTTCGTGGTCGCCCTGGTCGGCCTCCTCCGGGAGCGCGGCCAATCGGCCCGTGCGGAGGAGCTTCTCGCGGACCTCGCCGGGAACCTGTGTCGATGCACGGGCTACCTCTCGATCGCCCGTGCCGTCGCGCTCCTCCGAGCGGAGGGTCCGTGACCTCCTCCTCTCCCCGGCCCGACGCTCGCCCCAAGCTCGAGGGCTCCGCGGTGTACGGAATGGACCTCGAGGTTCCGGGAATGCTGTGGGCCGCGCTCGTTCCCTCGCCGGTCGCCCACGGACGTCTCCGTTCGGTCGACCTATCGCCCGCGCGCGCCCTCGACGGCGTCGTCGCGATCGGCGCGGCGGACCTCGCGACCCTTCTCCCGGGGTCGACCGGCGACCCCCTGCGCCCCCTCTTCCCGACCGACACGGTCGTTTACCGGAACCAGCCGGTCGCCGCGGTCGCGGCGCCGACCCGGGAACTCGCGCGCCAAGCGGCGCGCGCGGTTCGCGTCGACGTCGAACCGCTCCCCGTCGTTTCCGACCTCGAGGAGGTATTCCCCGAGTGGCCGGGGTCGAACGCCGAGGGGCCCGAGCGCATCGCGGCCCACGTACGGGCCCGAGAGGGAGACGTGGACGCGGTCTTCCGGACGGCGGAGACGGTCGTCCGGGAGACCTACCGGACATCGAGCGTCCACCCGGTCGCCCTCGAGCCGCACGCCTGCCTCGCGGAGGCGAGCGGCGGGACGTGGCGGGTCCGGACCTCGACGCAGACCCCGTTCGGAGCGCGCGAGGACATCGCGTCGCTGCTCGGGGTCCCAGAGGAATCGGTCGTGGTCGAAGGGACCTGGGTCGGAGGCGGTTTCGGAGGCAAGGGCGCGGCGCTCCTCGAGCCGTACGCCCTCCTGCTCGCGAGAGCCTCGGGTCGGCCGGTGAAGCTCGCCCTAGGGTACCGGGAGGAGTTCCTCTTGGGACGTACGACCCTTCCCGCGGTCTTCCGCATGGAGACCGCCGTCACGGGCGGTCGGATCGTCGGGCGGCGCGTCCGTCTCCTCCTCGACGTCGGGACCTCCCTTCCCGGGCGGGACTTCGCGACCGGCTTCTCGATCGGCTTCCTGCTCGGACCGTACCGCACGCCCGCGTTCGAGGTCGAGGGGTATGCCGTGCGGACGAACAAGCCGGCGTTCGGTCCCCATCGCGCTCCGTTCGCGCCGCAGTGCGTCTTCGTCCTGGAGTCGCATCTCGACCACGTCGCCCGGGAAGCGGGGCTCGACCCGCTGGCGTTCCGGGCCGCCCACCTGTGGAAGGAGGGCGACACGACGCCCTTGGGCCAGAAGGTCGGCCCGTTCGGCCTCCCGACCGCCTTCGAACAGGCGCGAGCCACCGCGGCCCGGTGGCGCGCCGAAGCCCTCCCGGACCGCGGGGTCGGGGTGGCGGTCGGGTTCTGGTCGACGGGTACCGGGGCGGGGGGAGAGGTCCGTCTTCGTCTCTCGCCCACCGACCTCGCGGTCGTCCAGGGGGAGCGGGAGATCGGGAGCGGCAGCGTGGTCGCGGGGATCGCGTCGGTCGCCGCGCGGTCCACCGGCCTGCCGCGGGACCGGGTCACCGTGGAGTACGAGGACACCTCCCGGGCGCCGTTCGACTCGGGGGTCTTCGGAAGTCGCACGACCGCGGCCCTCGGTCGCGCGGTCGAGGACGCGACGCACGCCCTCTTCGACGATCTCCGAACGCGTCTCGGCGTCTCGGGACCCGTCCACCTCGAGGTGGAGGCGGGGGAGATTGTGGCGCAAGAACGGTCGACCCGGCGACCGATCCGGGATCTCCTGAACGCCACGGAGCGCGCCGGCGGAGGGATCGTCGCGAGCGGCCGGCATTACGGGAAATCCGGTACGATCGACGAGCGGAAGGTGGAGGTCGGCACGTTCTACCCGTACACGGACTTCACGGGCGTGGCGCACGCCGCGGAGGTGATGGTCGACCGGGCGACCGGGTCGGTGCGCGTCACCCGGTACGCGGCGTTCCACGACGTCGGGACGATCATCGACCCGGCGACCGCCCCGGCCCAGGTCGAGGGCGGGGTCGTGATGGGCCTCGGGACCGCGCTCACCGAGGAGGCGCTCTGGTCGGAGGACGGGCGCCTCCTGAACCCGAGTCTCCTCGACTATCGGATCCCGACGATAGGGGAGGTCCCCCCGGTCGAGGTAACGCTCATCGAGGGGTTCCCGGGAGCGGGGCCGTCCGGCGCGAAGGGGCTCGGCGAGCCTCCGATGATCCCGGTGGCGGCCGCGGTCGCGCTCGCGGTCCGCGACGCGACGGGCGCGCACGTCACCGAGCTCCCCCTCTCATCGGAGCGGGTGGCGCGAGCGCTTAAGCTCCTCTGACCGTGCCGTCCGCCATGCCCCTTTCTCTCGAGGAAGTCCGAGCGCTCGTCGCCCGATATCCGTCCCCACCGGTGGTCGGAACGGTCGGTTCTCACTCGGCGATTGACGTCGCCGACGGAGCGGTTACCGAAGGTCTTTCGAGCCTCATCCTCGCGGAGGCCGGCCGGGACGCGACGTACACCCGGTACTTCCGTACGGTGCGAGCCGCCGACGGCACGCGGACGCGGGGGTGTGTGGACGCCGTCTGGACGTTTTCGAAGTTCGCCGAGATCGTGTCTCCGGCGGTCCAGGACCGCCTTCGCTCGGCGGGCGTCGTGCTCGTCCCGAACCGGGCGCTCAGCTCCTATGTTCCCCTCTCCGCGATCGAGGACGACCTCCGGGTGCCGATCGTGGGGTCGCGCCTCATGCTGAGGATCGAGGAACGGAGCGAGCGCGAGAACTACTACACGCTCCTCGAGCGGGCCGGTATCGCCATCCCTCACCGGATCCCGAGCCCCGACGCGATCGACCGCCTTGCGATCGTGAAGCTCCCCCACGCGACCCGCCGGCTCGAGCGCGGGTTCTTCACCGTCGCCAGCCCCGAGGCGTACCGCGCGAAGGTCGAACGGTTGGTGGCGCGAGGGACGGTCGCTCCGGCCGACCTCGCGACCGCGCGGATCGAGGAGTACGTCCTCGGCCCGGTGTTCAACTTCAACTTCTTCTTTTCCCCGCTCGTCGCGCGCCAGGACGGGCTCGAGCTGCTC
>DASWZL010000074.1:0-35192 GCA_036404475.1 Thermoplasmata archaeon | reverse complement strand
ACGGAGCCGCCGGTGGGGGCCTCCACGTGGGCGTCGGGAAGCCACGTGTGGAACGGAACGATCGGGAACTTGACCCCGAACCCGAAGAAGAGGGCGAGGAACAGGAACGATTGCACGACGCCCGAGAGGCCCCGCGCCGCCGCATAGATGGCGGAGAAGTCGAACGACGCCGCGCCCGAGTAGAAGACCAGGGCGAGCATGCCGACCAGCATCACGATCGACGCCACGTGCGTGTAGACGAAGAACTTCAGAGCGGCGTACCGGCGCTGGGGTCCTCCCCAGTACCCGACGAGGAAGAACATCGGGACGAGGACGGCCTCCCAGAAGAGGAAGAAGAGGAGGACGTCGAGCGCGATGAAGACCCCAAAGCAGCCGAGACAGGTGAGGAGGACGAGGCCGAAGTACGCCGCCGGCCGTTTCGTCTCCTCCCACGAGTAGACCACGGTCGCAAGCTGGAGGACCGCGGTGAGCAGGATCAGGACGAGCGAGATCCCGTCCACGCCGACCGTGTAGTTGACGTGCATCCAGGCGAGGGAGATCCAGCTGTACGACTCACCGTCCGCGAACCCCGGGACGAGGGCGCTGTTGTAGCCGGGCCATCCGGGGTAGGCGAGGAAGAGGAATCCGACCTCGGCGAGGAACGCGACGGTGGTCGCGAGCGCGACCCACCGGGCGCGGGCGCCCGCGAGGAACGTGAGGACGGTGCCGATCGCGAGGGTCGCGACGATGACGGAGAGCAGCGGGATCATCTAGCCGCCTCCCAGCCGCGATACCACGTACGGGGCTACGATGAGGAGGATCACGAAGAGCGCGATGAGGCCGGCCACCACATAGGCCGCGTAGTCCGAAACGACCCCGGATTGGAGGCGCCGGAGACGGTTGCTCACGAGCGCGAAGGTCCGCTCGAAGCCATGGACCGTCCCGTCGATGACGTACCGGTCGACGAAATCGGCCGCGCGGGCGATGGAGTAGACCCCCTTCGCCCCGATCCAGTCGTACCCGATCTTGAAGTAGTAGCGGTTGAGGAGGAGGCGGCGGACCGGTTGGGCCGCGCTCGTTTCGGGGAGGGCGTAGATGCGACCGTTGCCCCAGAGGAGCCAGGCGAGCGCGATGCCCCCGAGCCCCAGCGCGACGCTCGCCGAGGAGATCAGGAGGTCGGTCGTCCCGTAGACGGGCGGGATCCCCGACGCTCCGGCCCCCGAGAGAAGGAGGGATTGGAATCCCGGCAGGAAGATGAGGAGCCCGGCGCCGATCGCGAGGGCAGAGAGCAGGACGAGGGGGACCTGCATCGTCCACGGTCCCTCGTGGGCGTGCGCGAGCCCCGGATCCCGCGGGTGGTTGCCCGAGAAGGCGAGGAACCAGGCGCGGAAGATGTAGTACGCCGTCAGGAACACGGCCGCGAACGCGAGGAGGAAGAACGGCCAGTACGCCGGGTGGCTGCCGAGCTGCGAATAGACCGCCGAGAGGATGTCGTCCTTGCTCCAGAAGCCGGCGAACGGCGGGATCCCCGCGAGGGCGAGACCGCCTACCGCGAACGCCGCGGCGGTGAGGCGCATCGACTTGCCGAGCCCGCCCATCTTGAACAGGTCCTGCGTTCCGATGGCGTGGATGACCGAGCCGGCGGCGAGGAAGAGCAGCGCCTTGAAGAATGCGTGCGTGAAGAGGTGGAAGAGCCCGACCATCGCGAAGCCCGCGCCGACGGCCATGACCATGTAGCCGAGCTGACTGATCGTCGAGTAGGCGATCACGCGCTTGATGTCCGGGTGCACCACTGCCATGGTCGCGGCGAAGAACGCCGTGAACCCACCGATCCCGACGATCGCGAGCTGGTCGGTTGACGTGAACCCGAGGAACAGGCTCGCGACCGCGAGGAGATAGACGCCCGCGGCGACCATCGTCGCCGCGTGGATGAGGGCGCTTACGGTCGTCGGGCCCTCCATGGCATCCGGTAGCCACACGTGGAGCGGGAACTGGGCGCTCTTGCCCGCGGCGCCGCCCAGGATCATGATCCCCGCGACCGTGAGGATCGTCGAGTTGCCCCCGAGCGCGGCCCCGAGGTAGGGGGCAGTGCCGTTCGTGAACAGGAAGCCGTTGGCCGCCCAACCGGGGGCCACCGTGCTGTAGTGGTAGAAGTAGATGAAGATCCCGAGCAGGAACATGATGTCCCCCACCCGCGTGACGATGAACGCCTCCTTCGCGGCGCTCGCCGCGCTCGGCCTCTCGTAGTAGAACCCGATCAGGAAGTAGGAACAGACGCCGACCAGCTCCCAGAACACGAAGAACTCGAGCAGGTTGTCCGCGAGGACGAGCCCGCTCATCGCCGTGAGGAAGAGGGAGATCTCCGCGTAGTAGCGGGGAAGCCCCCGGTCCTGGTGCATGTAGCCGATCGAGTAGAGCATGACGAGGAAGCCGACCACCGTCACGACGATGAGCATCAGCGCGGAGATCGGGTCGACCAGGGTCCCGACCACGAGCGAGAAGCCGTTCGGGAACGGGCCCGGCGCGGGAGCGAGATGGAGCCAGGTGTACCGGACGTCGGTGTAGGTGCCGGGGTTCACCATCTCCCCGACCCCGATGAGGACGCCGACCAGCATCGCGGCCCCGGAGAACGCGACCGCGACCCACCCGCCCCATTCGAGGCGGCGCATCCGGGTCCCCGCGAGGCCGACGAGGACGAAGGCGAGGGCGGTGAACAGCGGGACCAGGAAGGCCCATCCGTACAGCCCGTCCAGAGCCCCCGTCGTCGTTCCCTCCTACAGTTTCAGCTCCGTCGCTTGCGCGACGTTGATGGTCCCCTTGAGCCGGTTGAGGGCGAGGACGATGGCGAGCCCGACCGCGACCTCGGTCGCGGCGAACCCGATGAGGACGACCGCGATCGCCTGTCCCGTGAGGCCCCCGGTCCCGCTCGAGAAAGCCCCGAGGTAGACGAAGTTGAGGATCGCCGCGTTCATCGCGATCTCGATCGCGATCAGGATGAGGATGAAGTTCCGCCGGGTGAGGATGCCGAAGAGCCCGATGACGAAGAGGGCGGTGGAGAGCGCCACGAAGCCGACGAGGGGGAGGTCGGTCATTCTCGCCCCTCTCGGACGAGGTAGATCGACCCCGCGACCGCCCCCATCATGAGGAGACCAAGGAGCAGGAGCCACGGCCCGTTGGTCCCGAAGAGGTTCTGGGAGAGGAACGTGGGGTCGTAGCTCTGGACCGACTGGTTCGACTGGGGCAGTTCCCCCACCGCCGTGACCACGAAGATGAACGTGACGAGCGCAAGGGCGAGCGGCACGGCGTCGATCCCCGTCGCCGCTTCGCGCGAGAAGATCCGCTTCCGCGTCAGCATGACCCCGAAGAGCAGGAGAACGGTGACGGCTCCGGCGTAGACGCCGAGCTGCAGGACCCCGAGGAACGGAGCCTCGAGGAGGAAGTAGATCGCCGAGATGTCCACGAAGAAGACCGCGATCCACAGGATCGTGTGGACCAGCTCCCGCACGAGGAGCGCGGCCACGGCCGTGACCAGGGCGACCACCGCGAGAACGAGGAACGCCACTTCCTCGAGGTTCACTTTCGAGTCCCCCAGAACAGGCACTCCTTGGGACAGACGCTGATGCACGTGCCGCAGCGAACGCAATCCGAATCGTTGACGACCGGCTCCTTCCAGATCCGCTTGGGGATCTTCTCGCCGGGCTTCGCCTCCGGCTTCGGGATGTCGAGCATCGTGATGCACTGCGTCGGGCAATCCCGGGCGCACGCGTTGCATCCGATGCAGAGCGGGACATCCAGGAGGATCGCATCCTCGTTCTCCGGCCGGGCGAGCCGGATCGGGTTCATCGGGAGCTTGGCCCGGAAGATCTCGTTCATCCGTTGCGGCGAGTACACCATGTCCGATCGCTTCGTGACGGAGAGCTCGTAGCGCGTGGTCATGGTGAGGCAACCTTCCGGGCACGCGTCCGAGCAGAACCCGCAGTAGCTGCACTTGCCGTAGTCGATCTCGGGGCACTTCTTCGGGTGCTTCGGGTCCCCGCCGGGGACCGTCACCATCTCGATGCACAGGTCCGGGCAGGAGAACGCGCAGAGGTTGCAGCTGATGCACGTCGCGATGTTGAGCGCGTGGACCCCCCGGTAGTTGTCCCAGACCTGACCGAGCCCGATCGGCTTTCCGGAAGCGACCGCCACCTTCTCTCGGAACTTCGGGTCCTCCAGCCGTTCGTACGGGTAGACGATCGTCGACGGGCGGAGGAGGCTCTTCGCGAACTGCCGGGCGGCGGTGGCCATCGGGCGGGCCACCCAAAGGATGGGGTTCTCGTTGGCCTTCTGCGTGGCGGTGATCTCCGTAGCCAACCGATCCCCTCCCCCTAGATCCCCGGCGACGGCAGGCATCCGAACACCGGCACGCACTTCGCCGTCACGAGAACTGCGGCCAGGAACACCGAGAGCAGGCTGAGCGGTATCATCCGGTTCCATCCGACCCGGAGCAGCTGGTCGGTCCGGACCCGGGGCAGGGAGGCCCGGATCCACACGAACAGCCCGAAGACGAGGTAGGTCTTTACCATGAACCAGAAGATGCCCGCGAGCGGGAACGAGGTCGCCGCGCTCGGCACCCACGTCGGGAGCGTCCACCCCCCGAGGAACAGGAGGACGACGAGGACACTCCCGACCAGGGCCCGCAGGTAATCGGTGAACATGAAGAACGCGAAGAACATCCCGCCGTACTCGGTGTTCCATCCCTCGACGAGCTCCGCCTCGGCCTCGGGCAGGTCGAACGGGATCCGCTCCATCTCCGCCAGCATGGCCGCGACGAAGACGATGAGCGCGAGGACGAGCGGTCCGCAGAACCAGTAGTTCTGCTGCTCGTAGACGATCGTGTTGAGGTCGAAGCTCCCCGCGACGATCACGACCGCGACGACCGTAAGGAGGAGCGGGACCTCGTAGGCGATCATCTGGGCGGCGGAGCGCATCCCGCCCATCAGCGAGTACTTGTTGTTGCTCGACCAGGCGCTGACGAAGATGAAGAGAGGGGCGAACGCGAAGATCGCGAGGGCGAGGAGGAGCGTAAGGGGGAGGGCACCGGTGTCCCATCCCGAGGAGATGGGCAGGATGCCGAAGATCGCGAGGGACGTGATCATGTACGCCGTGGGGCCGAAGTAGAAACCGAGGGAGTCCGCCTGCCTCGGCCGGACGGTGTCCTTGCGGAACAGCTTGAACCCGTCCGCGAAGTTCTGCAGGAGCCCGGCGTACCCGACGTGCATCGCCCCTCGCCGGTCCATGAACCGGCCGAGCAGCTTGCGCTCCCACCAGATCAGCAGGATGGTGTTGAGCATGGTCGCCGCGAGGATGATGACGGCGAAGATCAGGACCGCAAACCCGGTGACGACGCCGGAGCTGGTCACGAAGGCCCGAGGGTCACCGGGCAGGACCGACCCGAGCGCCGAGGCGATCGCGTTCGAGATGTCGTAGGAGACCGAGTACAGGGTCGCTTGCGACATCGTTCGTCCTCCCTAGCGGTCCACTTCTCCGACGCAGGGGTCGACGCTTCCCATGATGGGTGGGATGTCCGCCACGCGGTACCCGACCAAGTATTGGCGGGCGGCGCTCAAGTTGGCGAAGACGGGGGAGCGGAACTTGACGCGGTACGGGTGTTCCGAACCCTCGTTGACAACGTAGGCCTGGGCTTCCCCGTGCGGTTCCTCGATCGCGGAGAAGCCGACCCCTTTCGCATAGTTGCGCTTCAGAAGGTACCCCTCCCGACCCACCGGGGCGTACGGGGCGCCGAGCCATCGCGGAAGATGGTCGGCCATGACGGGGCCCGGGTGGTGTTCCAGCCAGTCGACCGTCTGACGGAGGATGCGGATGGATTGGCGCATCTCCTCCATGCGGACGAGATAGCGGGCGGTGACGTCGGCCCCGTCCGCGACCGCGACGTCGAAGTCGACCGCCGCGTACTGGGAATACGGTCGGTCCTTCCGCAGGTCCCGCTTCACGCCCGCGGACCGGAGCATCGGGCCCGTGACGCCGTGGGCGATGCAGTCGTTCGCCTTCAGCACCCCGAGGTGGTCGCACCGCTTGTGGAAGATGCTGGACCCGAGGCAGAGCTGGTCGTACTCCCGGAACCGTTCGGTGAGCCAGTCGAGGACCTTGCGGGCCTGGTCGGTGAACGTGGGAGGGAGGTCGTTGCGGACCCCGCCGACCCGCATGTACTCGTAGGTCATGCGGGCGCCGGTGAAGCTCTGGAAGAGGTCGAGGACGAGGTCCCGGTCGCGCATCCCGTAGAGGAACGGGGTCATCAGGCCGATGTCGTTGACGAACGCGGCGTACCACATGATGTGCGAGCCGATCCGCTGCAACTCCTCGCACGTCATCCGGATGTACTCCGCCCGCTCCGGAGGAGTGATGTGGAGCGCCTGCTCGGACGCGAGAATGTAGAGGTGCTCCCAGGCGAAGCCCGCCACGTAGCAGGTCCGGTCCATCAGGGTGACGACCTCGTTGTAATGACGGTCCTCGCTGATCTTCTCGATCCCCCGATGGAGGTAGCCCATCTCGGGGTCGACGTCCAGGACCACCTCGCCGTCGATCCGCACGCGGAGGTTCCAGAGACCGTGCGTCATGGGGTGCTGCGGCCCCATGTTGATCCACATCTCAGACATGGCGGGACTTCACCTCGAGCTCCTCGGGCTCGTGCAGCTTGAACGAGCGGAGAAGCGGATGGAACGCGTACCCGTCCGGCGTCAGGAGATGACGAAGATCGGGGTGATGGTCGAACGAGATGCCCACCAGCTCCCAGGTCTCGCGCTCGTGCCAGTTCGCGCTCGGCCAGACGGCGGACGCGGTCTCTACGCGAGCGTCTGCCGCCGGCACGTCCGTCGAGAGGAGGACGTACTGACGGAGCGCATCCGACCAGGCGACGTAGAACACCTCGCGATGGTCGACCCAATCGATCCCACCGACCATCGAGAGATGGGCGAACGAAAGGTCGTCCCGCACCGCCCGAAACAGTTCGAGCGCGCCCTCGCGACGGAATCGCACGCGGCCTGCCATGCCTTTGAACGTCTCGACGCCCAGCAGGTTCTCCCCGAGCTTCGGACCGAGGACCCGCGCCAAGTCGTCCGGTTGCATCGGTACTCGCTCCTGGATGCCGGCGGGCTCCCCGCCTACTCCTTTCGCTCCCGAATCAGCTGTTCCAGTTTCAGGATCCCGTCCAGCATCGCCTCGGGACGGGGAGGGCAACCGGCGATGTAGACGTCGACCGGGACCAGCTTGTCGACCCCGGGGACGACCGAGTAGGCCGTGCGGAACGGCCCGCCCCCCGTGGCGCAGTTCCCCATCGCGATGACCCACTTCGGCTCGGGCATCTGTTCGTAGAGCGTGATCAGCTTGTGGGCGACCTTCCACGTGACCGTCCCGTTAACGATCATGAGGTCGGCTTGCCGCGGGGAGGATCGGGCGACGACCCCGAACCGCTCGGCGTCCCAGCGCGCCCCGAAGGCGGCAGCGAACTCGATCGCACAGCAGGCGAGGCCCCAGTGCAGCGGGAAGAGGGAGTTGCGGCCCGCCCAATTGAACATGGGGCGGATGACCTTCGCCTGCCCCTGCTCCGCGATGAGGGAGGTGAGGGCTTCCTTGGCGGCGGGGATGAACTCCTTGACCCGGAGAGCCTCGATCTCGACGAACGGCACGACGGGCTGGGTCGCCATCGGGAGATCCCCGGAGAGCTGAAAGCCGCTCGCCGGGGTCCGCGGGGCGGGAGCGGCCTGCGCCGGAGGAGCCGTCAGACGACCCACCTCTTCTCGCCGCTCAGGGCGTAGTAGATCCCGGTCATCGCGAGCGCGGTGAACGCGACCGCGAAGAACACCGGGAGCCACGCCGAGTTGGCGCCCCGGAACGTAAGTCCCCACAGCGCGAGGATGAAGCCGAGGACATCGACCGCGACGAACACGATGGCGAACGTGTAGTGCTGTGTCGGGAAGTCGATCTGCGCTTCCCCTTCCGGTTCCTCGCCGCACTCGTACGTGGTGAGCTGGAGGTAGGAGTCTCGCCGCTTGGCCCCGATCATGCGGTTCGCGACGAGAGAGCCCACCGTGAAGGCGGCGGCGATGACTGCGAAAACCAGGAATGTTGTGACCCCGGCGTCCAACCGCTCCACCTCCCACTGGGCGAGTGGAACGTCCGACTCTTTGTCGTTATTTAACCTCAACCGGCTGACGGCCGGAGAACCGGCGGCTCGGGGGGTCACCGGCACGCTCCGGGGTCGTCGGCGTTATGGGTTCGCGCGACTCGAACTCCTCGGCGCTGGATGGAGAGCTTTCGAACCCCGGTAACGCTCACGGGACGGTGGATCCGCCTCGTTCCCCTCGCCCGCAGCCACGCGACCGCCCTTCGGGCCGCCGCGCAGGACCCCGAGATCGGTAAGTATCTAATCCACGGGCCGGGCGAGACGCAGGAAGAGATCGAGTCCCTGATCTCGCTCCTCCTCGAACGGCAGAAGGCCGGCACGGACCTTCCGTTCACGACGGTGCTCCGCGCGGACGGCCGACCCGTCGGGATGACCCGCTACCTCCACGTCGACCGGACCAACCTCTCGGTCGAGGTCGGCGGCACTTGGCTCGACTCCGCTCTCTGGAGGACGCCGGTCAACACGGAATCGAAGTTCCTTCTCTTCCGGCACGCGTTCGAGACCGAGAAGGTCCACCGGGTGAGCCTCCGGACGGACCTGAGGAACGAACGGGCCCAGCGGGCCATCGCGCGGCTGGGCGCGGTCCGGGAGGCAGTGTTCCGCGACGACCGGCTCTTGGCGGACGGCTCCTTCCGCTCGTCCGTCGTCTACGGGATCCTCGCCTCCGAATGGCCGCGCGTGCGGGACGGGCTGGAAACGATGCTCGCCCATGACTGGAATCCTCCCGAGCTGCGCGGACCGACGACCCCGCCCGGGGACCCCGCGACGGACCCGAAACGATGACCGGAAACGGGTTCCACCCTCCCATCACCCTGCGCGGTCGCTACCTCGAGCTCGTGCCGCTCGAGCGGGCGCACGCCGAGGGTCTGGCCGAGGCGGGCCGAGACCCGGAGGTCTGGCAGTTCCTGCGGATCGGTCCCGGTCATCCCCCCTCGCGGGCCGAGATGGAGGCGTTCATCGACCAGCTGCTCGGGTTCCAGGCGGCGGGGGAGGTCCTTCCGCTCACGATGGTGCTCCTTCCCGAGCGGGTCTTGGTCGGTATCATCCGGTACCTCGACATCGACCGCCCGAACCGGATGGTCGAGCTCGGCACGTGGCTCGACTCCCGGTACTGGCGGAGCCCCCTCAACACCGAAGCGAAGCTCCTGACGCTCGGCTACGCCTTCGAGGAGGAGAAGGTCCACCGACTCCAGCTGAAGACGGATTCCCGGAACGTCCGTTCGCAGGCGGCGATCGAACGGCTGGGGGCGGTGCCCGAGGGGGCTCTCCGAGAGGTGCATCTCGTCCGGAACGGCTACTTCCGCACGTCGCTTTACTATAGCATCCTTGAGTCCGAGTGGCCCGACGTGAAGCGCCGGCTCGAGGAAAAGCTCTCGACGCCCTGGGTGCGGCGCCCTTCCCCCTGAGGCCGTCCTAGGGCGGCGGGAAGTTCGGTTTCCGCTTCTCGCAGAACGCCCGGATCCCCTCCGGGAGCTCGTTCCCTTGGGCCGCTTCCACGGCTCCCCGGCGCTCGAGCGCCATCTGGGTCTCCGCGCTCTCGCTGAACGCGGAGACCATGAGGCGCTTCACCCAGCCGTAGGCTCGGGTCGGTCCCTGGGCGAGCTCCTCGGCGCGCGCCCGGGCGCGGGTCGGGAGCTCGGAGGCGGGCACGACCTCGTGGACGAGCCCCATCTCCCGGGCCCGGCTCGCCGGGACCCGTGCGTTCGAGAAGAGCAGTTCCTGCGCGCCGCCGATACCGAGGAAGTGGGGAAGGAAGTACGATAGGCCTCCGTCGGGCACGGTCCCGAGCTGGAGGAAGGCGGGAACCAAGACGGCCGTCTCGCTGGCGATGCGCCAGTCCGCCGCGAGGGCGAGGGAGAGACCGCCGCCCGCTGCCACGCCGGGAAGGGCGGCGACCACGGGCTTCGGCATCCCCAGGATCTCACGGACGATGTGCTCCTGCCCGGCGGTCAGACGGTGGAAGAGGTCGGGAAGGGTCCCGTTGGCGCGGTGCGCCTCCATGGCCGCGACATCGCCGCCGGCGCAGAATGCCGACCCCGCCCCCGTCAAGAGGACCGCGCGCACGTCCCGGGCCACGGTCGCCGCCTCGAGGGCGGTCCGCAGCTCAACCATCGTGGGCTCGTCGAGCGCGTTGAGCCGATCCGGCCGGTTTATCGTGATCGTGAGGACGGGTCCGCTTCGTTCGGTGAGCACGGTAGGCATCGGCTTCTCCGGAACGGGCAGGGACCGGCGGGGCTTATAGGTCGAACGGCCGCCCTGCGCCCGCCTCCCCCCCCCGAGCAGGGAGGGCGGGGCGTCACTCCCCTTCCCCTCCGACTGCGGGAGGGAGCACCGCGGGTACGCTACGGGCTCTGAGAGTCACCGGGCGGGGGCCGGCGCCGGGCCGGCCGCCCATCGTCCGGGGAGGGCCCCGATGAGGTCGCCGTCTCCGCGGAGTCGGCGGTCCCGGAGGGGAAGGCGGTCCCGGGAGGTTGTGCCCGCGTGGGGGGCGGCGGTGCGATCGCGTCGGCGGGGGGAAGCGCGGGCGTGATGCCAGCCCTCGACCCCTTGGCCGAGAACGGGGCGACGAACGCCGTCGACTCCTCGGACTCGGCCTTGATCTCCTCCTCGATCGTCTTGATCTCGGTCAGAAGCTCCTCCTGACGCGGGATCGGGCCGAGGATGTCGTCCATCGTGCCGATCTGCTTTTCGAGGTCGCCGAGGGTGTTGAGGCTGCGGTCGGGGACCTGTCGACCCGTCCCCAGATACTCGGAGGCGCCCTCCACCAGGCGCGAGAACTCGAACGGGAACAGGATCTTCGTCGCCTGACCGTCGCCGACCTTGGTGACCGTGTCGAGGGAGAGGACCGTGAGGGCCTTCGAGTCGAGAACGCTCGCCCCGAGCGAGAGGATCCGCAGGCGTTGCGCCTCCCCCTGGCCTTCGAGGATGGTCGCGACCCGAGCCCCTTCGGCCTCGAGGATCTGGGATTGGCGGACCCCTTCGGCCTGAAGGATACGGGAACGCTTCTGGCCCTCGGCGACGAGGATGGCGCTCCGCTTCTCCCCGTCCGCGCGCAGCACGGCCGCCCGCCGCTGCCGTTCGGCGGAGGTCTGCTCCTCCATCGCGGTCTTGACGGGTCCGACCGGGTCGACCTCCTTGATCTCCACCGCGTCGACGCGTACGCCCCACTTGTCGGTCGCCTCGTCGAGGATATCGCGCAGGCGGGCGTTGATCCGCTCCCGGTTGTAGAGGATCTCGTCCAGCTCCATGTCGCCGATGATCGACCGGAGGGTCGTCTGGGCGAGGGCGAGGGTGGCGACCTGGTAGTTCTGGACCTGGAAGATCGCCTTCGGGGCGTCCACGACCTTGATGTAAATGATCGCGTCGACGTTGGTCGGCGAGTTGTCCTTCGTGATCACTTCCTGGCGGGGGACCTCGAGGACCTGGGTACGGAGGTCGATCTTGAGGACGCTCGCGAGCGGACTGACCAGGTTGAACCCGGGGTTGATCATCCGTTTGTACGAGCCGAGCAGCGTGACGATCCCCTGCTGGTACGGCTGGATCGTGTAAATCATCCGGGTCAGCAGGACGAGAATGATCACGAACGCGAGGACGATTCCCACTATGACGAACGTGTAATCCATCGGAACCTCTCCGGTGAGCGTCGTTTCGGTACGACGACCGCGAGGCGAACCCCGTCGGAGGGTGTAACCCTTTCCGTCGGGCCCAGGGCCCGACTAGGCGGGTTTGGAAGGCTCGATCGGTACGACCGTTACTGAGACCCCTTCCCCGTGTACGACCCGGACGCGGGTCCCTTCGGGGATCTCGACGGCCGCGCGAGCGGACCAGACCTCCGAGCGCACCCGAACCTTCCCCTTCAGCGTGTTCGGGACGATCGGGACGATGACGATCGCCTCGGCCCCCACGAGCCCACCGCTCGTGGTGCTGAGCGGCCAATGGTTCGGAGCGACCCAGCGATAGTACGGGATCTCGATGAAGGCGGCCACGATGGCGACCACGATGATCGCGATCGGGCCGATGAAGCTGTCCAGGAGAACGTTGGGAAGGAAGAGGTAGAGGAACCCCGCCACGAGGAGGATGGAGCCCGGGATGAGGAGCAACGCTCCGGGGTGCACGAGTTCGAATGCGAGCAAGACGATGCCGACGATGACGAGAGCCACGCCGATGGTCGGGTCGATTACGGACACGTCCCCTCTCGCGAGGGAATGGCCGAGAGGGGATTAAAGGTCGGGGGTCGGCTCACCGTATGTAACGGTCCGTCGTGTCGAGGTCGAACCGGGTGACAACCTTGAGGCGACGGCCGTTCCCTCCCGGAGCGTAGGCGAGGAACGGATAGAGGCGCCAGAGGTCCCCCTCCGCCATGCGCGTCGCGGGATGGTCGGGCCCGAACGCCGTGCGAGTCACTCGGGCGGTGACCTCGCGGACCGACCGCTCGTCCAGGTAGCCGAGCGAATGAAGGTACTCGTGCGCCAGGACGACGTAGATGAACGAGTTGAGCTCGGTGGGGTCGCGAGCGTTCGCGCGCATGGCGTTGACGAGCCCCTCGTTCAGGACGATGAGGTTCCCGGTCACCTGCCAGTACGCTCCCAGCTGAGGGGGCAGGTCCGATAGTCCGAGGCCGAGGCCCGGCCGCTCGATCCCGAGTACCTGGCGGACAGCGCCCCGTACGACCCGGAACACGGCGTCGTAGTCGGCCGGAGCGTCGAGCGTGCGAACCAGGGCGGACGCCGGGCCGGGAGACGTCGGAGCCTTCGGGTCCGTCCTGCGCGTAGGGTGGGCCGGCGTGGCCGAGAGGGGAAGTCGCATGACCCTGCCAGCGGCCCGCTCGGGATATAGGGGCGCTTACCGACAGGAAACGAGCCTACCTTGCCCGTTCGCGGGGGGTATCGCGGGACCCGCTCCGCCCGCCCGAGAGCCTAAGAACGGACGGCCCCATTCTTCCCCGCAATGCCCCGACCTCAGGATGTGGTCTTCCCCCACCGTCGCGAACGGCTGGAGGACCGGCGCAAGGAAGGCCAGCAACGCAAGCTGCTCGACGAATTCTTCGACCACTCGACCCTCCTCGCGGTATCGCGGCTCGTGACCCGGGGCCTGTTCGACTCCGTCGACTACCCGATCTCCACCGGGAAGGAGGGGGGCGTGTTCCGGGCGACGGCGGGTCCGGAGTTCCGAGCGGTGAAGATCTACCGGATCGGGAACAGCGTCTTCCGCCACCTTCCCCCGTACGCTCTGGAATCGCTTCGACGTGAGTCGAGCGTGAAGAACTTCGGTGGCCTTATCTTCGCATGGACCCGTAGGGAGCATACGATCCTCGGCCGCCTCGCCGACGCGGGAGTACGGGCTCCCCGTCCGTACGGCCACTTCCGAAACGTCCTCGTTATGGAGTTCATCGGCAGCTCGGACGGCATGGCGGCGCCGCGAGTCGTGGACGTCCCCATCGAGGACCCGGCGGCGCTCTACGAGGACCTCGTCCTCCAGATCGGCAGGATGGCCCGGGGGGCCCGGCTGGTGCACGGGGACCTCTCTCCCTACAACGTGCTCCTCCACGATGGACGCGTGGTCCTGATCGACGTGGCCCAGGCGGTCTCGGCGGACCACCCCGAAGCCCTCCGGTTGATGGAACGCGACATCCGCAACTTCTCGAAGTTCCTCGGGCGCCTGGGCTTCGAGGTCGATCCGGCCGACTTCCTCGAGGCCGTGGGCGGGAAATCGATCGGCCCGCCCCCGGCGGAGGCCTAGCGCGGTATGCCGACCCTCTATGCCCGGATCCCCGAGGACCGGGTCGGGGTCCTGATCGGGCCGGGGGGCCGGACGAAGAAGGCGATCGCGGCCGCCACGGCGACCCGGATCGATATCGAGGCGAGCGAAGGCGAGGTCCGGGTGACCGGTCCGGACACGGACCCGATGGGGGTCCTCAAGGCCCGCGACATCGTCCTCGCCATCGGCCGGGGGTTCTCCCCCGAACGCGCTATGCGGCTCCTCCGCGAGGACACGTTCTTCGGCGTCCTCGACATCAAGCTCGCCACCGGCCACCGGGAGAAGGCGGCCCTCCGCCGCATCCGTTCGCGGGTGATCGGCACGCACGGCCGGGCGCGCATGCGCATCGAGCAGCTCTCCGGCTGCTCGGTGAGCGTCTACGGCTCCACCGTCGCGCTGATCGGCAAGGAGGAAGAGCTCGACCGAGCGACGCGCGCCGTCGAGCTCCTCGTGAAGGGGAGCGAGCACTCGACCGTGTTCCACTTCCTGGCCCGGCTCAAGCGGGACGACGCCGTCAAGGAGGCGACCTCGCTCGACGAGGTCGGGGACATCGGAGGATAGCGCCGTGGGAAAGACGCTCGCCCTGGAGGGCCCGGCCCTGGACTGGGCCCGCCAGCAGTTCGCCCACTACTACGACACCGCCTCGATCGCCCCTCCGCATCGGCTCGCGCGGCGCGAGTTCGCCGCCTTCCCGTTCGCCTCCGAGACCCTGATGCGTCGGCACGCGACCTTGCGGACCCCCGAAGAGTTCTTTCGGTTCCTTCGACGCGAGACCCCGCGGCACGTCTACTACTCTTCCGCCTACTACCGCCGCCCGGCGGAGCCGACGATGTCGGCGAAGGAGTGGCTCGGCGCCGACCTGATCTTCGACCTCGATTCGGACCACCTGCGGGGGGCGGAGGCCCTTGACTACGCCGGCCAGCTCGAGCTCGTGAAGACGCGGCTGGTCGCGCTCGTCGACGACTTCCTCCTCGGGGACTTTGGGATCGACCCCGCTTCCACCTCGTTCGTCTTCTCGGGGGGACGGGGATACCACGTCCACGTACGCGACGATCGGTTCCAGCCCCTCACAAGCCCCGAGCGCCGAGAGCTCGTCGATTACGTCCTGGGAACCGGCTTCGACCCGATGATGGTCATCGAAGGGCGACGGACGGACGTGCGCTCCGGGAGGACGGCGGCCGGTGTGGACGACGAGGGCGACCCCGGTCCGGCCGGGGGCCGGGCCCCCCGGACACGGACCCTGGCACCCCCGAGCGCCCCGGGATGGCAGGGTCGCACGACGCGCGCGCTCCTCGAGGTCCTTCGCCGCTGGGAGGAGCAGGGCTCGGCCGTCGCGGCACAGGAGATGACGAGCTACGGGATCCGCCCCGTCAAGGCCCGGCGGTACGCGCGGCTTCTCATCGACCAGGGAGGGGCCGCGAAGATCCGCGCCCACCTCTCCCTCGACGTGTTCCGGTCCGACCTCCCCGCCGACTTCCTCGAGGCCGTCGTCCCCCGCGCAGCCGTCGAGGTGCAGGGGGAGACCGACGCTCCGGTCACGACCGACATCCACCGGCTGATCCGGCTCCCGAACTCGCTCCACGGCGGGACGGGGTTCCGGGTCGTCCCGCTCGGACGGGACGAGATCGCCGAGTTCGACCCGTTCCGGGACGCCCTCCTTTCGGGGTCCGACGAGTCGAGAACCCCCGTTACGTACCTCGAAGAGGCCCGCTACCCGTTCCCTGGCGGGGGGGTCCACGCGGTCCCGTCGGGGACCGACGAGCTCCCCACGCCGGTGGCGCTCTTCCTGCTCCTCAGGGGGGAGGCGGAGCTTCGGCCTTCACCGGGATGACCAGTCGACCGATCTTCTCGATCGTCCCTTCGACCTGGTCCCCGGGCTTTAGCTTCCTCGACTCGTTCCCGAACTCGAACCCCGGCACGCCCCCAAGGCTCCCGAGCGAGAGGATGTCCCCCGGCTCGAACGTGATCCCCTGGGAGAGGTGGGCGATGATCTCGGGGATCCGGAAGATGTAGTCGGACGTGTCGCCGCGCTGACGGACGGTCCCGCCGACCTTCAGCTCCATGGCGAGCGGGTACGGCTCGCCGACCTCCACCTTCGGGACGACCCAGGGCCCGACCGCCATCGTCGCGTCGAAGCCCTTGCCCATCACCCAATCGACCGTGCCTTGGGCCGGGTACTGGAGGTCCCGGTACCCCATGTCGAGGGCGATGGTGTAGCCGGCGACGAACTCCATCGCCTTCTCCGCGGGGATGTGCTTTCCGTGCTGGCCGATCACGGCGGCGAGCTCGAGCTCGACGTCCGGGAACGTACCGGCCG
Source organism: Thermoplasmata archaeon (assembly GCA_036404475.1). Lineage (GTDB taxonomy): Archaea > Thermoplasmatota > Thermoplasmata > Lutacidiplasmatales > UBA184 > Lutacidiplasma. The sequence continues at coordinate 18,957 of DASWZL010000074.1, read as the reverse complement.
GGCTCAGCACCAGGTTCTCGCTCGGCCCGACGAGGCTGTTGAAATACCGGGTGAAGACGTACGGGCGCGTCGGGAGCGGTTTCCCCTGCTCCGCGACGTGCGTCTTCGAGTTGGAGGCCAGGCAGTAGACCTTGCTCCCCCGAACCACCGGGGCGAGCAGCTTCACTCCCTCCTCGGCCTTGAACAGGAACCGGGCCCCGGTCGCGGCCCGGGGGGTCCAACCCGCCTGGCGGCGACGGTCGACGTACTCCAGGATCTTCTTCGTGAGCTGGACCGAGTCCGCGCCTCCTACGAAGAACGCCTGCATGTCGCGGAACCGGCTCGGGTCGGCGCCCTTGACGGGATTCACCCCGTAGTAGTCGCGGACCGCGGTGTCGAGGTCGATGAACTCGTTGGCGTCCGTGATCATGCCGAAGTGGGCCTGGTCCTGGAGCGTGAAGTGCACCAGCTTCATCGGGGGCCTCTCGGAACCGGGGAACCGTCCGGACGGATAACGGGTGCGCGCGGCGAGATACTGCCGAGCCCGGTCGGCTCTCGGCTCCGGGGCGTCCCGCGGTTCACCGGAAGTGGCGGTTGACGGCCAGGAGGTAGACGAAGATGATCAGCGAGAGGATGAAGCCGACCGATACGTAATTGCCCGCGATCGCGAAACTGGCGAGCTCGATGAAGACGACGATCAAGGCGAGCACGAGGGCCCACATTCGCAGGTGCCAAAGGCCGAGCGCGAGCCCGAGGATGATGAGACCGATGATGAGAACGACAAGGCCCCAGACCGCACCGCTCACTCCAACGAATTGGGTGGGGACGCCGAGAGCCGTAACCGACACGGCCGCGATAACGAGCACTCCGCCGATGATGATGAGAACCCCAAAGAGCCCCACGAGGAAGGCCAGGATGGCGACGCCGAGCGGCCGAGTGGACGTAGACGTGGTCGTGACCGTCATAGAACCCTCGGCACGCGGGAATCCGTCGACTCCTATAAACCTCGTTACGGACGGGACGGCGGGCTCCGGGCTCGAACCCACGCCCCAAGATGGTTCGGAAGGGATCCCTTCCGTCCCGGTGGGGCGTAGGTAGCTAGGTATCCGACGCCCACCCTCTCGAGACCGATCAGCTCGAACGCCGTCGTGTCCTCCGGCCCCCGAGTTTCGGGTCCGCTCACGACGGGCGGGGCCGTGGCACCACCGACGACCATCGGCGCGTAGTAGATCGAGAAGCGGTCGAACAGGCCGGCTCGCAGGACGCTCGAAAGGATCTCGGCGCCGCCCTCGACCATCAGTCTCCGGATCCCCCGGTCGTAGAGGACCGTGAACAGCCGAGGGAGGTCGACCCGCGTAGCGCCGACGACGACGGTCGTTACCTGAGGGGGGAACGCTCGCGTCGACCGCTCCGATGTCGCCACGATCGTCGGGGTGGATCCATCGAGCACGCGGGCGTTCGGGGGTGTCCGCCCGCTCGCGTCGACGACGACCCTCGTCGGATTCTTGCCGGGGGGTTGCCCGAGAAGCTCCCAGTGGACCCTTAGGGAGGGGTCGTCCTGGACGACGGTGCCGACCCCGACCAAGACCGCATCCGAGTCCGCCCGAAGGCGCTGGACCCGTTCGAGGTCCTCCGGGCAGGAGAGGGCGGCTCGCTTCCCTCCGGCGAAAGCGAGCCGTCCATCGAGGGAGGCGGCACAGTTCACCCAGACGGCGGGTCGCCGTGTCGGGGTCTCGTTCGGCGAGTCCATGCCGTCCGCCTCAGCCCGAGGGTCGGAGACGCGTGACCTCGGATTCGAGGGCTTCGGTCGACTGCCCGGCTGCCTTCAGGTCCTCGAGGTTGATCGCGACGTTGGCGAGCGCGCCTTCGGCCGCGGCCCGGAAGAGGGCGAGGGAGGTGACCAGGTCGCTTCCGAGAGCGGCCCGCGTGCGGCTCCCGACGCTGTCGAGGCGGTGCGCGAGCTCGACCGCGCGACGCGCGGTCTCGAGGGGGACCTCGGCCGCTCCCCGCACCGCCGTGAGGTACCCCTCCTGGGCGGCGGGGTCGCCGGGCCGCTCCTTGCGTACCTTCTTCGCCTGGCGGACGGCATCGTACGAGCGGGAATCCTCGTCCGCGAGCTCGAGGAACCGGTGACGGCCTTCGGTCAGCACGTCGCTCACCGCCACCAGGTCCTCGGCGGGCTTCGCCGGGTCGATGGAGTAGGCGAGGACCATCTCCCCCAGAGCGGCCGCCAGCGCACCGACCACGCCCGCGGCGCTTCCCCCGCCGGGCGTCGGCGTACGGGCCGCGAGCCGGGCCACGAACGAGGCGATCGATTCGTGGCCGGGTCCCGAACTGGCGATCGACCGGACCTTCCGTTCGAGCACCGCGCTGCGGTCGAACGAGTGAAGCTGGAGGTAGTACTCCGCCGCATCGAACAGGGCATCCTCGGGAACGAGCCCGACGATCTCCGACTCTTCGACCCCGACCCCGAACCGCTGGGCCTCCCGACGGACCGCCTCGAGCGCCCGGTGGATCGAGGTGACGTGATAATCCGTGAGGTTCATCGATACCTGGGCCCGGTTCCGCTCGCGGATCTCGAACCCGAGCGCCTTCACTTCGGGAAGTCCCCCGTCCCGGGCCCGGACCGCCTTCGCGATGCGCTTCGCGACCGCGACGTCGGGGGTCGTGAGATACGCGTTGTACGCGATCAGGATCGGCCGCGCTCCGATGGCGACGGCCCCCGCGGTCGGATGGAGCTTCGGCTCTCCGAAGTCCGGCGCTCGCGCCGGGTCGGTGGCGATCACCGAGCGCAATCCTTCGAACTGGCCCTCCCGGACCTTCGCGAGGTCGGCCCGCTCCGGCCTCTTGGCGGCGGCGGCGTAGAGATAGACGGGGATGCCGAGCTCCTTCGCGACGCGTGCCCCCAGCTTCTCGGCGAGGCGGACGGCGTCCGCCATGGTCGACGCGCCGAGGGGAACGAACGGCACGACGTCCGTCGCACCCATCCGCGGATGCTCCCCGCGCTGCACGTTGAGGTCGATCAGCTGCGTCGCGACCTTCATCATCCGGAAGACGGCGTCGAGAAGGGCCTCTCCCTCGCCGACCAGGCTGATGACGCATCGGTTATGGTCGGCGTTCCGCTCGACGTCGAGCACCGTCACCCCGGGGACGTCTCGGGCCGGGGCTACGATCCGTTCGACCCTTTCTGCGTCACGTCCTTCGGAAAAGTTCGGTACACATTCGAACACGGTCATGGGTGGTGGGTTCCTCCAAACGTCTCGAGAAGTGTCTGATGCCCCCGGGCCTCCTGGGGGGTCGAGCCCGTCCGGGGCCGCTGACGGGCTCGCGCGACCGCGGCTCGCACTCTCTCTTCGGAGAATCCGTGCTCGTCGACGAGGATCGTCCGTACCGCCGCCTCGTCCACCGGACCGAACGCGGGGAGTGGGACCTCCACCGACTGGGGGTGCCGGAAGATCTCCGCCACCTCCTCCGATTCGGTGAGGTCGAGCCCCACCTTCTCGAGCGTCGCCCGGAACCCGAGGTGCTCCTGCACCAACTTGAGCGCCTTCTTGGGGCCGTAGCCCCGGACCCCATCGTTGAAGTCCGTACCGATGACGACGCCGAGGAGGATCAGCTCGTCTTCGCTGATCCCAAGGTTCGCGAGGACCTCGCCCCGGTCGATCAATTGTGCCCCTGGACTCGTTCCGCCCCGCCCTCGGGCGGCGAGACCCCGGACCAGCTTCGGGGACCCAAAGAGGAGGGTATCGTAGTCCTCCGAGGCCGTGGCCCACACCGTTCCGCGGGCGGCCATGACCGCCGCTTGGGCCTCGCCCTCGCTGGGGGCTTGGATCGAGGGGACGCCGAGGGCGTTCAGCAGCTCTCGCAGCTCCTCGACCATCGGTCGGGTCAGGCGGGAGGTTTGGGCGGCCTTCCTTCGGGCGGTCTCGAGGTCACCGGCCGCGAGGGCCTGCTGCCATTCCCCCTCGGCCTTCTCCTTGGCGACGATGCGCTGGCGGATCGTCCCGGTCTTCCGTTCCGGAGGCTTTCCGTCGAAGACCCAGATGGGCAGGACGCCTTCGCGGAGCAAGGACGTCGTCCGGTAGAAGACCCCCATCAGGTGGCTCGTGACCCGGCCTTCGGGGTCGGAAAACAGCTGTCCGTCGCGCTGCCGAAGGGTCGCCAGGAACTGGTAGACGGCATTGTAGCCATCGACCGCGAGCGTCCGGCCGGCGAGGGCATCCCAGGGGAGCTCCTGAGCGACGACTAGGTCCCTGAGAGGAAGCCCCACGGAGGCGTCCGAGTCGGGTCAAGTACTTGGGATTATTGTGGGGAAACTGCCGCCAGCCTCTAATGGGACCCACGCCTCGGTCCCGGTGGAGTCCCGACCATGGAATTCACGTGGCGAGAGGAAGCGCCCGCCCCCAAGAACTTCGGAGAAGGATCGGTCCTGGTCTCGGCGTTCCCGAGCGCCGGGCTCGCCACGACCGTGGCCGGTCACTACATGATCCGCGCGCTGAGCCTCCCACGCGTCGGGCGGTTCGAGTCCCCGGACATCGCTCCGATCGCCGTCGTCCAAGGCGGAGAAGTGCATCCCATCATCCGCGTCTACGGAAGGCACGACCTGGGTCTGGTCCTCTCCGAGTTCCCTCCCAGCCCCTCCCAGGCGAATTCGATCGCCCGGGCGATCCTCGATGCCGCGGAGCGTCACAAGGCGCGCATGATCGTCGGGTTCGAGGGAGTTGTTCCGCACCCGCCCGGCGATCCGGAGGCGGAAGAGGAGGAGAGTGCGATCGCCGAGGAGCAGTCCCCGGAGCAGGTGTGGGTCGCCTACTCGCGCAAGGACCCGGCCATCCTCAAGGTGTTCGAGCCGTCCAAGGCCCGTTTGCTCGAGGACGGCGTGATCGGCGGTGTCTCGGGAGCCCTCCTTGTCCAGGGTATCAGCCGATCGATTCCGGTGGCGGTCCTCCTCGTGAGCGCCCGGGTGGCCGAGGGGCTCCCGGACCACCGCGCGGGCGCGGCCCTGATCGAGACCCTCGACCGGCTGCTGCCCGAGCTCGAGATCGATACCGGTCCGCTGCGCGCCCAAGCGGAACAGATCGAGAAGGCCCTTCGCGCCGTGATGAAATCCCACCCGGCGACCGCGCCGCCGACGGAGGCGCCCACGCCTACCCCCGGCATGTACGGGTAGTCCACCGGAGGCCCGGCGGCTCGTCGGCTCAGGCGAATGACTCAGTGTACGATAGCAGGTAGAACGCGCCCGCGACCATCACGGCCACCAGCGCGAAGATCGATAGGGGATTCGAGTGGAACTCGAAGACCGTGACCCCGATCAGCGCCGCCGGGAGGATCAGGAGCACGAGGACTGTGAACAACCGGCCGTCCATCAACGGTCCCCGAGACGGAACTTCTCATAAAGCCTATCAGGGCGTAGGCAGGGCGGAGAACCAAGGGGGAGTCGGCCCCCCGCCCGGAATCGGTTACTGAGTCGTCGGAGGGCGTGCCTCGCCGTCCACCTCGAAGGTGAGCTCCGCCTCGTCGGGGTCGGCCCGTAGCGCCGGCATCGGAGCCGGCAGGTCGGGAGCGGGGGTCCGGGTCGAAGACGCGACCTCGAGCCCGGGGGTCTCCACGTCCACGGCGTTCAGGGGGGCGGAGACCGGGCTGGAAGAGAGCTGGGCCGCGCCCAGGATCGCTTCCGTGGGCGCCAGGAACGAGCGCTCGATATGCTCCTCGATGACCAAAGCCCAGTGCTCGGCGATGCGCGAGAACGCGAGGGTCCCGCAGGTCGGCACGAGGCTCTCGTTGTCGAGGGTCTGCAGCGTCGCGACCCCGCGTTCGCGCTTCTCGACGAAGGAGTCGACGAAGTGGAGGCGCCCGATGGCGCGGTCGGCGAGCGCCCGACGGTCGCCCTCGCAGCGGAACGGCTTGATCACGAACGCGCTGACGACCTCCGCGTTCCGGGAAGCGACTTCGAGCACGTACGGGAAGGCCCCACTGCCGGCGCCTCCTCCGAGGCTACCGACCACGATGACGAACGTGGCCCCGTGGAAGATCCGTTGGAGGGTCGGTTCCGCGGCGCGCGCCAGGACCCCCCCGACGAACGGGGAGCCGCCCGTGTCGGTCTCCGCACCGGAGTCCGGGCCCAGGTAGACGCGGCGGTCGAACTCGTCGAATCCCTGAACCCTCGGGTCGCAGTTGATGGCGACCGTCTCCAAGTGCCGGACGTGCCGATGCGCGATCTCCCTTGCTACCCGAATCGCCCCGCCGCCCACAGCGGCCAGGACGAACCGAACGTCCTGCCCGAGACGGAGCGGGTTCCCCCAGCTTCCGCCGATCGGTTCCCCGCTTCCCGACGTTAGGCCTCGGTCGTCACCGTCTTGCCCGGCCTCGTAGGTCTCCACAACCCCCCCTTGACTGAGCGGCCCAACGACCTTCGCTCATCTACCGACCGACGACCCCCTTTCTCTCAAGGTCCTTCGCGCTCTCTTCGAGCGCTCCGACCTGGGTCCGGGTCTCCACCGCCTCGCGCACCGTCACGCGAGCCCGCTGAACGAGCTCGTGGACGTTCATCTCCATCTCGCCACGACGGACGATCTCGGCGAGGATGTCCCTCACCGAGCGACCGTTCGCGACGTGGTGGGCGTAGGTCTCGAGGGCGGCGTACTCTTCCGGCCGAAGACGCACGGGGACCTCGATCAGACCCTCGGCGTCCACGACGGGTGTCGGCGCGGTCGACGTCGCGCGGGAGCGGAGGAACGCGTGCAGCGCCGCCCGCATGAGCTCCGAGCGGGTCGTGAACTCGCCGTTCGCCACGAACGAGTCGACCAACTGGAGCTCCTTGCGGTTGCACCGTAGGGCGATGCGCGCGTCCTCGGGCTCTTCCCCACGGGCCGGCGGCTCTGAAAAGGCGCCGGAAGTTCGTCGGGAAGCGTTGTCGAACACAGTCGAGCAGAAGGATGGAAAGTCCATCTACTTAAACACAAGCACGGCCGGCCGATAGAAGAGAAGGGCAGCATCGCAGGACTCAATTTGCTGACGTGTCGAACAGACCTTCGGGTACGTCGAACAGCCCATCTGCGGGCGATCGCGTCTGTATAACCCCCGCGACTAACCGGGCAGGACGCGTGGGAGCGACGCATCGGAGGGTGGGAACCCAACTACAGAGCGGTTCGAGCCGTCCGGGCGGCCGTCGAAACCGGTTTCGGGCTCCGGGCACGACGGGGCTTACTGACGTGCGAAGGTGTGTCACTATGCGCATTAGTGTGTATAACGTCAAAGGACGAATTGGAAGCCGTCAAATGACGTTTCCACTGGGTCCCACATTAAAATACCAGGTGTTTGCCATACCCCCTCAGAGGGTCGAAAGGCCCATCGGAGGATCGAAAGCGAATGAACGTCTTTGGGAAGAACGAACGAAGCTGGAGAAAGGCGCGGAAGCGCGGAGTGTCGCCGATCATCGCGACGATCTTGCTGGTCGCGATCACGGTCGTGTTGGCCGCTGTGCTGTATGTGCTGATCTCGGGCCTGACGAGTGGCGGTGTGGGGTCGAAGCCGATTGGGTCTGCGATCACGGTGGGTCCGAACCCCAGCCTCGGCGTGTCCAAGTGCACGGCTGTCGGAACTCCCGTCGGCTGCGTGACTGCGGCCGACTACGTCTACACGCTGACGGTCGAGTCCTCGAGCGTGGATTTTGGTAACGTGCTGTTTGAGGTAAAGACTGCGGGTGGGGCCCTCTACTCGGCCACGACGGCCGGCGGGTTCACCATCACGAACATTACCGGAGTCGCGGTGGCTTCGTACACCTTTAGCGCCACGGGAGCGCTCGCCATGCCCAGCAGCGGGTTCTCCACCTACCTCGCGACCTCGTTCGCCTGCGGAGTTGGGGGTTCGGGTTGCTCGAGCACCAGCTCACTCACGAACCTGTACTCGGTCGTTGTCGACATGGGGACCAAGAACCCGACGGGCCAGGGCACCACCCTCACCATCCTGGGAACCGGCGGGTACACGGGCACGACGGGCGCCCAAACTCTCTCGTAGAGCATCCTTGGGTCGGTAGACCAACCCTTTCTTTCCCGTTTTATTCATCATCGCGAGTTCAGCGCGACGTCGCTCGTCCCGATCCGCCTCCGGTCAGGGGGTCCGGGGGAGCCTTGTCGGCTTAGGGAGGGGCTCCGGAACCGGGGGCAACCTGGGAAGTTCCCCGTACGCCCCGTGTCTCTCCACGGAAGCGCTCCTCACGACGCACGTAGGCACCTGAAGGGAAGTTCCGCGAGACGCTGACGATCATAGGTCAACAGCCTCGGTGGGTGACTTCCCCGGGGCGTGAAGCAAGATGGGTCTCTACGGCCCGGTGGGCGAGGCCACGCGGCCTCGTGGAGCTCCGCGGCTTATCTCAAGTCCTTCGGTTGGGCCTGCGCGGGGAAGGACGGGGTTCGGCGGTGACGATAACACCTAAATAGACCCCCCCCACCTGATTACAAGAGGAGTTCGAGGGGGAGGTCCCCGCGTCTCGATTGGACCCATGACAGGAACCGGAAGCCGGTGGCGCCGAAGACCCTCCTCACCGACGAGGGGCCGCGCTCGCCGCCGCGGAGTCTCTGACGTAGTCGCCACGATTCTGCTGCTGGGGCTGACGGTGACCCTGTTCGCGTCCATTTTCGCGTTCGTCACCGCGTTCCCGCTGCCGCCCGCCCAGAACAACGACCAATTCCAGGCGTCGCTGGTCTACTCGCCCAACGGGCTCAATCTCACGGCGGTCCACATCCTGCACCTCGCGGGGCCCCCGGTTTCCGGAACCGGTGTGATCTATCTCAAGTCCTCCACCCAGCCGAGCCAGCCCGAGTTCCAGACCACGTACACCGTGTCCCAGGGGCTCGGAGGGGCCAATTCCTGGAACCTGGGTCAGGTGTGGAACTGGACGTTCTCCGCGCCCTACATTCCGTCCTCGCAGGGCAACATCACCATCTACGTCGTGGCCTCCTCCCAGCTCCTCTTCAGCGTCATCCTACCGGGGACGGGGATCGCCGCGCCGCCGACGGTCGTGTCCACATGGATTTCGCCGGCGACCCCGGCCAAGGCCCAGGCGTTCACGGTCTACGCCACCCTCGCGGGCGCCTACAACTCACCTTCGGTGTTCGTCAACCTGTCCGCCGTGCCGGGGCTGCCGGGCACGGCGAAACCGATGAGCCAGAACGCCCAGGGGCAGTGGTATTACCAGGCCCTCGCGGGGGCTACTTCGAACGGAACATTCTACGGTTTCGTCAACGCCTCGTCGAGCGCGGGACAGCAAGCGGTGGGGGCGGTCATGATCACGATCGCCCCGACCACGTGGACGGCCACCCTCACGTTGACCCCAACCAAGCTATCTCACTCGACGACGGGAACTGTGACCGTTGTGGGAACCGGTTTTGTGGGTAGCACGAATGTGACGGTCACACTGAACGGCTCGACCATCGCCCCGACCATTTGCGCCACGACCGGCGTATATGTCGGCTCCTCGTACTCGGGGGCCACAATCGTGACCACCTCCGGGGGTGCCTTCAGCTGCTCATTCGCCGTGGGTAAGTCGTGGGTCGGAACCTTTGTGTTCGAGGCGTACGACTTGACCAGTGGTCAGACCGCTACGGCGCTCTTCGCAAGGTACTGAGCCCCCGGCGGGACCAACGCGTCCGGTAGGCCGAACACCTGTGGCCGGGTAGGTGGCCCCGACTCGGGACTAGGAAGGCCCAGCCAGCCCGACCGTCAGCTGGGGCGGATGGGCTGGGAAGGCACGATGGGGAGCGCCGCGCCACACTTCCAGCAGGTCTTCTCGCCGGCGTACACGACGGCGTTGCACTTCGGGCAGTTGAACTCTTGCGCGGCGGCCGCCGAGGTGGCGGGCGGCCCGGCCGATGAGCCCGGCGGGGTCCTGGACGAGGGGAGCGGGGTTCCTTTGGGGGTCGGGGCGGCGCCGCCCGGGGCGTTCCCGGGGGGCACCGGGCCCGGGGCGCGTTGCTGGGCTTCCTTCTTGCGACGCTCTCGGTTCTTGAAGAGCATGTAGATGAGTAGGACGAAGTAGAACGGCGCGCCCAGGAACAGGAAGTCTTGGAAGTAGATCGTGAGGAGGAGCTCCCCGTAGATCACCGTGAAGCCCCCGATGACCGGTCCTTCGATGCCGTTGTAGGTCGGGTCGCCCGCCAGAAGCTGAAAGTACGGAGCCCCAGTGGTGTTGTTCCTCGAGTAGATCCCCATCTGCCAGGCCCAGATCCCGTTCGAGCCGATCTGGTAGTGGAACGTCACCGTGTACGGCGCGGTGCCGTTGAGAGGGGTCTGGTTCGCGTCCGGAAGGGGGGTGGGGTTGGACAGGACCGTGAGCGGGTAGGGTTGCGAGCAGTACGGCGAGTTGTTCCCGGTCGCTCCCGGACAGGTACTGATGTACAGGTACAACTCGTACGGGGTCCGGTTGTTCTGAGGAACGTTCTGCGGGAAGACCGTCACCGTCCACGTGAAGTTGGTATTCGTGGTCCCGGTGTAGGGCTGGACGCTCGCGTTCTGCATCACCTCCTTCCCGTTGGAAAGGGGCACATCGTTCGCGGAGCTCGAGAGACCTACGGGGGTGAGGATCTCCTGGGTGAACACGACCGTGGCGATGGGAGCCACGGCGAGGATGACGACGAGGCCGACCACGGCGAGGAACCGGGGTCGCTTGAGGCGCGCCCAGATCGGGAGCGCGAGGCCGAAGAGAAGGACCGCCGGGATGGCGATGATCACCGAGACATAGGCGTAGGTCGCGAAGACGGCCGCGACCGCGAGGAGGATGAGGAGGATCCGACCGGCAGTGGTCGGAAGGAAACGCCTAAAGCGGCCCTGGGGTTGCTGCGCCACGGGACGGGGGGGCAGGTCGGCCGCCCTTTATTAGGTGATGGCAGTGACGACCGAACCCGTGTCAGAACCCCCGGTATCTCTCGCGCTGATCGTGCTGGATGGCCTCGGGGACCGCCCTCATCCGGCGACCGAGAACCGCAGCCCCGTCGAGTCGGCCGCGACCCCGAACCTGGACCGGTTGACGTCGTCCGGGATGATCGGCGAGGTCGTGGTCGTGGGTCCGGGGGTCGCGCCTGAGTCGGACGCCGGGGTGTTCGCGTTGCTCGGGTACGACCCGATCCATGATTCTCCCGGACGAGGCGTGCTCGAGGCGCTGGGGGCGGAGGTCCCTCTCGCTCCAGGGGACGTCGCCCTCCGGCTGAACTTCGCTACGGTGGATGGGGACGGAACGGTCCTTGATTCCCGCGTCGGCCGCTCCCTCGGGACGAACGAGGCTCGGGACCTCGCCCGGGGGATCACGGACGCTAACCTCCTCGGACCCGAAGGGATCCGAGCGGAGGTGCGCGCGACCGTGGGGCACCGGGGGGTGCTCTGGCTGCATCCGGTCGAAGGGGGTCCGCTCTCGCCGGAAGTGTCGAACGCGGACCCGTTCTACGAAAGGGTGGGCGGGATGGGCCAGGCCCGGCGGCCGGAGGCTCCCAAGATCCTCGAGGTGACCCCGATGGATGCTTCGGCCGAGGCGGCCCGAACCGCGCGCGCGATCAACCTGTTCCTGTCCCGGTCCCGGGACGTCCTCGCGGGTCACCGGGTGAACGCCCGCCGGGCGCTAGGAGGCAAGAAAGTAGCGAGCGGCCTGCTCGTTCGGAACGCCGGGGCTCTGCCCCGGACACCCCCCCCATCGTTCGAGGAGAAGTACGGTGTCCGCGGTGCGGCCGTGACCGAGATGCCTGTCGAGCGAGGGATTGCCCGCGTACTCGGCCTGGAGGACCGGTACGTCGGTCCGATGGGGCCGGACCGCGACGGCGGCTATCGGGAGCGGGCCCGGGTGACGAGAGAGCTCCTCGCCCGAAGCCCATTCGTCTACGTCCATCTCAAGGGTCCGGACGAACCCGGCCACGATGGCAACGCTCCCCTGAAGCGGGAGGTCGTGGAAGCGATCGACCGGTCGTTCTTCGGCCCGTTCCTGGAGGGCCTCGACCTCTTCCGGGTTCGGTTCGCCGTCACGGCCGACCACGCTACGCCGTGCATCCTCAAGGGCCACTCCGACGACCCCGTGCCGCTGCTCCTCTCGGGGGCCGGCGTGCCCGTTCCGGGGGGGGCGGGTCCCACGAAGTTCGGGGAATCCGCGGCGTCCCACGGATCGCTCGGGAGTCTCACCGGCGCGGACGTGCTGCGGCTCCTGTTCCACCCCCCGACCTCCGCGAAATGATCGCCTCCGGGCTCATCGTGCCCCGGGGCCGAGGGGAGGAGGTCCGACGGGACCTCGCCGACTCGGGGCTGCTTCGATCGGACCTCGAGATCCGGCACGAAGGGGAGTTCCTCGTCCTACCGCTCGTCGAGAGCTCGGACGGGGTTCCTCCCTCGTGGGGGGAGGTCGTCGAGCGAGAGTTCCGAGAGAGCAAGCGCAAAGGGCCCGCCCGGTACCGGGACCTCCTCCCCTGGTCCGACGAAGAGAAGGAGGCACTTCCCCGCTCGTTCGACATCGTCGGCGACATCGTCCTCATCAGGCTTCCCGCCCCGCTCGAGGCCCGGAAGGAGGCGGTGGGGGATGCGCTCCTCCGGTTCGTACCGGGCGCGCGTCTCGTCGGGCTCGACCGCGGGGTCCACGGACCCGAACGACGCCGCGAGGTCGAACGCATCGCCGGTTCCGGTCCCTGGCGGACGCGCCACAAGGAGAACGGGGTCGAGCTCGAGGTCGATGTCGAGCGGGCGTACTTCTCCCCTCGCCTCGCGCGCGAGCACGCCCGGGTCGCCGAGGACGTGGGCGCCGGCGACCGGGTCTATGACCTCTGCTGCGGGGTGGGTCCGTTCTCGGTCACGATCGCCCACCTCGGCCGGGCCGCGAGCGTGACGGCGGTCGACGCGAACCCCGAGGCGATACGGCTGCTTCGCGAGACGCTGGTTCGGTTCCCCTTCGGAGGTCGGGTCGCCCCCATCGTCGCTCGGGTGGAGGAGTTCCTGCCCGACGCACCGGCCGTCGAGCGGGTGGTGCTGAATCTTCCCCACGAAGGGATTAAGTACCTTCCCTCGGTGGCGCGGACCGTCGCGCCTAGGGGGCGATTGTACTATTACGAAGTCGTCTCCCGGACCGAGCTCGCCGGCAGAGGGGTCGCGCTCGTGAACTCGCTCGCGCCCGTAGGAGGGTTTGCGGTGGTCGCCGAGCGTGTGGTACACCCGTACTCCCCCGCCTCCGACCTGGTGGCGTTCGTGGTCGAGAGATCGAGGTGATTCTGGGACGATGGCGCGTGTGGTGAGCCTGGCCGAGGTATCCGAATCCGACCTCCCCCTCGTAGGGGGGAAGGCGAGCAAGCTCGGCGAGTTGGTCCGCCAGGGACTGCCCATCCCGCCCGGCTTCGTCCTGACGACCGAAGCCTATGATGCGTTCGTCAACGGGACCGTCCTCAAGACCGAGCTTCCGGCGGCTCTCGCGTCGATCCAGACCGACCAACCCGAAACGATCGAAGCCGCCTCTCAGCGGATCCGGCAGGCGTTCGAGACCGCCCCGTTCCCCCCGACGCTCCAACGAGAGATCGAGACGGCCTACGAGATGTTCGCCCGCCAGTTCGCGGTCCGGTTCTGCGCGGTCCGTTCGAGCGCCACGGCGGAGGACCTCGAGGGGGCCTCGTTCGCGGGCCTCCAGGATACGTACCTCAACGTCACCGGAACCGACCAGGTCGTGGCGGCGGTCCGCAAGTGCTGGGGGTCGCTCTTCACGCCTCGGGTCCTCATCTACCGCCACCGAAAGGGGTTTGACCAGAGCGCCGTGCGTCTCGCCGTCCTCATTCAGAAGATGGTCGACGCGAGCGTGAGCGGGATCCTGTTCACGCGGGACCCCAACACCGGGGAGAACCACATGATCGTGGAGGCGGGTTGGGGTCTCGGCGAGGCGATCGTCGGGGGAGAGGTCACCCCCGACCACTACGTCATCGACGGGGTCACGCTGAAGGTCGTGCACAAACAATTATCCGAGCAGAGGATTCGGCTCGTTCGCGCCGACGGCGGAGGGAACCGACGTGAGGATGTCCCCGCAGACGAACGAAGCGCGCAGAAGCTCCCCGACCATCGCCTTCAGCGCCTCGTCTCGCTCGCCCGGCTCATCGAGTCCCATTACCGACGACCGATGGACGTCGAGTGGTGCGGCGACGCCGACACGCTCTACATCGTCCAGGCGAGGCCCGTGACGACGATCCCGAAATCCACCGCCCCGGGCGCTGGCGAGGAAGGCGCCCCCGTTCCGGCCGAGAAAGGGCCGGGAGGCGAGGAGGCCCCGTTCCTCCGCGGCTTCGGCGCCAGTCCCGGGGTCGCCGCGGGAGTGGCCCGGATCCTTCACGGGTCGGCCGAGATGGAGAAGCTGAAGCCGGGCGAGATCCTGGTCACGTCGATGACGACCCCGGACATGGTCCCGGCGATGTCCCGGGCCGCGGGGATCGTCACCGACGAAGGAGGGATGACCTGCCACGCGGCGATCGTGTCGCGCGAGCTGGGCGTCCCGTGCATCGTCGGCACGCGCGAGGCGACGAAGCTCGTGGCGGACGGCAGTGAGATCACCGTCGACGGGAAGACCGGGGTCGTCTTCCGAGGGATCGTCCGGGTGGGGAAGTCGGCCGCCGGGGCCGGCGCGCCCTCCCCGGCCCCGGTCTCCGGGCACCCGCACGAAGGGACCCCGATCACCGCGACGAAGATCTACGTCAACGTCGGCGTGCCCGAGAAGGCGGAGGAGTACGCCCGCCTTCCCGTCTCGGGGGTCGGGCTGCTGCGGATCGAGTTCATCTTCACGGCGCACATTCGAGAGCATCCGCTCGCGCTCCTCAAGAAGGGGAGGAAGGACGAGCTCGTCCGACGCCTCGCCGATGGGATCGGAAAGGTCTGCCAGGCGTTCCATCCGCGCCCCGTGATCATCCGCACGTCCGATTTCAAGACCAACGAATACCGGGGAATGCCCGGAGGCGAGGAGTTCGAGCCCGTCGAGGAGAACCCGATGATCGGGTGGCGGGGGTGCTCCCGCTACATCTCGCCCGTCTATCGGCCCGCGTTCCTGTGCGAGCTCGAGGCGATCCACCGGGTCCGCACCGAGATGGGCCTGAAGAACGCCATGGTCATGCTGCCGTTCGTCCGGAACACGTGGGAGCTCGAGGAGATCACGGAGATGATGCGCGCCCAGGGGCTGCGCCGGTCCCGCGACTTCCAGCTCTACCTCATGGCCGAGGTCCCGTCGGTGGCCCTGCTCGCTCGGGAGTTCTCGAAGCACTGCGACGGGTTCTCGATCGGGTCGAACGACCTGACCCAGCTCGTCCTCGGCGCGGACCGCGACTCCGAGACGCTCGGCCGGATGGGGTACTTTGACGAGCGCGACCCGGCGGTGATGCGCGCGATCCAGATCTTGATCGAAGGCGCCCACGCCGAGGGCCGGACGGTGGGGATCTGCGGGCAAGGGCCGAGCGTCTACCCCGAGTTCGCGGAGTTCCTCGTCCGGGAGGGGATCGACTCGATCTCCCTCAACGCGGACACGGTCGTTTCGACGATCCGGACGATCGCCTCGCTCGAGCAGCGGCTGAAGCTCCAGGGCCTGCGCGCCCGGGCCTAGACGTCGTGCGTCGAGGGCGGCCCCAATCTTGCGCTCCCCGGTGAGCGGCGCTCCGGCCTCGCGGCCCGTCCGGTATCCGGTCGGTAAACGGTGTCCGACCCCCCGCTCCTAACGGTCGGGGGAAGGGCCGCCGGCCGCGAAGGGTCCGTGATCCTCCGACGGGCTCACTTGCCCGAGGCGGCGAAGGCGCGGTACTGGTCCGCGGACATGAGGTCCGCCGTGTCGATCGGGGCGGAGAGATGGAGCCGGTAGATCCACCCCTTCCCGTACGGGTCGTGGTTGATGTACTCGGGGTGGGCCTTCAGCTCGCCGTTCGCCTCCGCGACCGAGCCGTTCCCCGGAGCGTTCACGTCGGCGACCGTCTTCACGGATTCCAGCACGAGAAGGCTCGTCCCCTTCACCGCGACCTTCCCGGCCGCAGGCAGGTCGACGAACACGATGTCGGTCAGTTGCGCCTGGGCGTGGTCGGTGATCCCGACCGTCGCGATGTCCCCCTCGACCTTCACCCACTCGTGGCTCTTCGTGTACCGAAGTTCGTTCGGGACCTGCTCTTCGCTCATGTCGTTCCTCCTTCCCAGGCCGCGGCGTACTTCACCTGTTCCTTCGTCGGTTCCTCGAGCCGGACGCCGAGCGGCGCGAGGGCCGCGCGCGCGACCTCTCGGTCGAGCGCGGCGGGGATGGGATGGACGCGCGCGTCCATCTCCCGACCGTGCTTCGCGAGGTGCTCCGCGCTGAGCGCTTGAAGGGCGAAGGAGAGGTCCATGATCTCGACCGGGTGGCCCTGCCCCGCTGCGAGGTTCACGAGACGCCCCTCCGCGAGGAGGTAGGTCCGCCGGCCGTCGGCGAACCGGTACTCCTCCACGTTGGGTCGGGCTGTCCGATGGCTGGCGGCCATCCCCTCGAGGTCCCGCTTGGAGACCTCGACGTCGAAGTGGCCGGAGTTCGCGAGGAGACATCCGTCCTTGAGAACGCGGAAGTGCTCCGCCCGGACGATGTCGGTGTTGCCGGTGACGGTGACGATGAGGTCGGCCTCCCGCGCCGCGTCCAGCATCGGCATCACCCGGAAGCCGTCCAGCCGGGCCTCGATGGCGCGCACGGGGTCGACCTCGGTCACGACCACGTCCCCCCCGAGGCCGCGGAGGCGCGCGGCGACGCCCTTGCCGCACCATCCGTAGCCGGCGACCACGCAGACCTTGCCCGCGATGAGGAGGTTGGTCGCCGTCAGGATCCCGTCGATCGTCGACTGTCCCGTGCCGTAGCGGTTGTCGAAGAGGTGCTTCATCTCGGCGTCGTTGACATCGATCGCGGGGAAGAGGAGCTTTCCCGACCTCTCGAGCGCACGGAGCCGCGTCACGCCCGTCGTCGTCTCCTCGGTCGAGCCTCGGATCTTCCCGCGCTTCCCGCGCGCGGTGTGCACGAGCACGACCAGGTCCGCGCCGTCGTCGACGATCACGTCCGGGTCGGCGTCCAGGACCGCCTGGAGGCCCGCCCGGTAATGGGCGACGGTCTCTCCCTTCTCGGCCCACGTGGGGACCCCTTCCTCGCGGACGGCGGCGACCACGTCATCGTCGGTGGAGAGGGGGTTGCTGGCGGCGAGCCGTACGTCCGCGCCCCCGGCCTTGAGCGCGAGGGCTAGGGCGCACGTCTTCGCCTCGACGTGAAGGACGGCCGAGACCGTGAGCCCGCCAAGAGGGCGCTCGGATTCGAACCGGCGGCGGATCCCTTCGAGCACGGGCATGTGCGCCCGCGCCCATTCGATCTTGAGGCGGCCCCGAGCAAGGTCCCCGGTCATACCACACCCAACCGCTTCGCGGATGGAACGGACGGGATAAAGGGTGGGGGAAAGGGTTGCCGCGAGACCAGGGGTCCGTCTCCGCCTACGAGGTCACGGCGTTACAGAACGGACAGACGAGGTACTCGGTCGGAATCTCCTTGCCGCAGCTGGGACACGCCTTGAGCCCGGCGCCGACCGGCGCGGGCGGCGGCGCGGCCGGGGCCCCCGGTGTCGGTGCGGTCGCCCCCTCGGGCGGTGCTTCCGACCAGCCGGGGCCACCCTTCTTGGGAGGCATTAAACCCGCGGCGGCCTCGGGCGTCGTCTCCGTGCCGATGGGCGGCGCGGTCATGCCGGCGCGCGCCGTCCCCTGGCCCTGTTGAAGGGTCCACTGGCTGAACGGCGTGTAGGTCGGCTGGCGCTTCCACCAGTCCCAGAAGGCGCCCTCGCTGTAGTTGTCGCCGAGCTCCCGCTTCCCCTCGGCGCGGTACTTCTCCGTGAAGTCCGCGTAGGCCTGCTTCTCGGGGTCGGACGTGGCCTCCCCGGGCGTTCCGAGGAGCTGGGCCGCGCATTCGGGGCAGAACTTCGAGTCGGCGGGGATCGTGGACGCGCAGCGGCTGCACCGGATCAGGTCGGTCTCGAACTCCGCACCGCACTTCGGACAGACGGTCGCGTCCTCGGGGATCAGGTTGCCGCACTCGCCGCATTCGACGAGCTTGCCGGCCGCCTGGCGCCGGACGACGAAGAGGAACAGGATGATGGCGATCGCCACCGCGGCGGCGATTGCGATCCAGGCCCAAAGTGGCAGCCCGAGGAACTTCTGGAGGAAGAAGTTCGTACTGGAAGTGGGGGTGGGAGGGACCGCGTACGTTCCCAGGCTAGAGTTCGTCTCGCGGTTGTTGTAGCTCGCCGTTGCCGTGAGGTTGTAGCTCGTTCCCGGGGCGAGGAGAGGCGTCCCCGCGAGGTCCGTCAGCGCGAACCACGGCATCGAGAAGTTCCCCGGGAGGGTGGTCAGGGCCGCGATCTCTACCGGGGTTCCGCCGCCCACTGGGGTGGCGTAGAGGTAGATCGCGGCAGGTTGAGAACCGTTGTACTCGAGCGTGCCGATGGACACGTACGACGCCAGCAGGTCGAGGGTCTGCGGGGGCAGGGAGAACGCGGTGAACCGTATCTCGGAGGGAGCGAACTTCACCGAGACGTTCCGGGCGAGGCTACCGTTGCCGAGCCAGCGGCTGTTGTTGTTGTTGTTCCAGGTGAGGCTGAGGGTGAGGTTGCGCCAGAACCAGCCGTGGAGGCCCGTGACGTTCTCCGTCGCCTTCCAGCTGAGGAGGAAGGTGAGGGACTGGCCGGCTCCCGTGAGGTCGACGCTCGTGTTCTCGTACGACGCGAGGAGCCCCTCCAGCCGGGACGAATTGTTGTAGTAGTAGAGCCAGGCCGAGACCGCGGTGATGGTGCCGTTGCCGGTATCGTTGACGACCACGTTCACGCCCAGGGTCTGGCCGAGGTCGACGGTCGTCATCGCGGCGCCGTTGGCGAACACCGTAGCCGACCCGACGGTCGCCACCGTGGGCACGAACTTCACGGAGACGTTCTGACTGAGGTTGCCCCCGGCGAGCCGGGC
>DASWZL010000073.1:0-3839 GCA_036404475.1 Thermoplasmata archaeon | reverse complement strand
CCCTCTTCCGCTCGCGTTCGACGGAACGTTCCTCTCGAACCTCTCGGCCCCCGACCTCACCCCGGGGAGCTCGGGCACGCTCACCTTCCAAGTCGCGGACCCCGCGTCGTTCGCCCCGATGACCGCCGTGACCCTGGTTCTGGACGTCTACGCGTTCAACGCATTTCCGGGGAATGCGACCTCCTCCGTCGCGAGCGCGGGGGCCCCGGTCCTTGTCACTCCCACCACCTCAGGGACCACTGCCAACCTCTCGCTCGCCTCCCTCGGGACCGGAGCCCACGACGACGGTTCGGTGGGCGTTGCCACTGCGGCGGATACGCCCGCCGGCACGTTCGCCGTCCGAACGGCCCTCTCGTTCGTAGCGAACGGGGCGAGCTACCGCCTCGAGTCCCGGGGGTGGTTCACCGCGAGCCTCTGGGCCGCCGCCACCGAGCTCCCGAACGGGAGTGCGACCCTCAACCTGACGGTCCTCGGGGTGTCGGGCGTGACGGCGGAGACGGCGATCCTCGTCACGTCGTCCAGCTGGGATTGGGCGCTCGCGTTGATCCTGGGGGCGTCGGTCGTCCTCGTGGGAGCGGGGGCGTTCGTCTATTTCCGCCGCGAGCCGAAGTCAAGCTCCGGGGCCCGGTAGGGGCCGGCGGAGACCCAGGCGCCGACCGCCTTCGGGAGCAGTCGAACGAGGCCCGGCGACTCTCGTAGGAGCTCGCGGACCACGTGAGTGGGGAAGTCGATGTCCCCGAACGCGACGATCGTGGCGGCGAGGTGGGCACCCTTGAGAGCGTGGACGACGCGGTCGAGCTCGTTGTCCGAAAGGCGCGTGAAGAGACGCCGTAGGTAGAGCGCTCGTCGGAACTCCTCGCCGAGCTCGCCGCGCCAGCGTCGGTCGTACTCTGCGAGAGATGCCTCCGAAAGGTCCCCCTTCGAAAGCGCCTGGGACGCGACGTCCGCCGCGATCTCCGCGCACCGCATGCCGGTGAAGATTCCCCCGCCCGAGAGCGGCTTAACCTGAGCCGCGGCATCGCCGACGAGGAGGGCCCGGCGCGCGTGGGTCCGGGGCAGCGTGCCGATCGGGATCCCCGAGACCACGTAGGCGGTCGGGTGGGCGAGGCGGTGACCGAATCGGTGTTCGAGAGAGTCGAGAAGGCGGTCGAAGTACCGTCGCGCGGGGGTCCCGTCGGCGTCCGCCGCGACCCCGACCCGGGCCCCGCCGGCCCCGTTGGGGATCCACCAACCGAACAGGCCGGGCGCGAGCTTGCGACCGAGGTAGACCTCGACCGTGTCGGGGTCCCCGGGACTCTCGGGGAACTCGGCCTCAAAGGCGGGCAGAACCTCGACCGGGCGGCGAAGGCGGAACGCCCGTGCGACGGCGCTCGAGACCCCGTCGGCGCCGATGACCAATCTCGCGCGCACCTCCTGAGGGGACCCGTCCGGACCGCGCAGCCGTACGGTGAGCCGGTCCCCGGACTCTCCGTCCACCGCATCGAATCGGGTCGAGGTCCGGATCTCGGCCCCGGCCCGGGCCGCCCGGTCGGCGAGATGGATGTCGAGCCCGGCGCGGTCGATCACGAACGCTTTGGGGGACTCCGCCCGGAAAGCGATCGACTCGAGCGACGGGCCGAACACGCTCGCCCCCCGAACCGAGGCGCGGACCATCGAGTCGGAGCCGGCGAGGTCGAGGACCCGTTGCGACACGAGACCGGCGCATTGGACCGGGTACCCGACCTTCGGGTGCTCCTCGACCACTCGGACCGAGTGTCCGGCCTTCGCGAGCCGGGCCGCCACGGTCGACCCCGCCGGCCCGGCTCCTACTACGAGGACGTCCACCTCGTCCACGTCGCCACCAGTCGACGCCCGCTCTTAACGGCGGGACCGTTCAGTCCGTCCGCCACGGGGTGAGCACGAGGTCGGTCCGCTGGCGCGGCTGCACGGCCGACGCCTCAACCGAGGTCGTTACGCCCGCCCCGAAGGCGAGGTGCCCGGTCCACGCGATCATCGCCCCGTTGTCGACACAGAGCGACTTGGGGGGGGCGAACATCGCCCCTCCCCGACTTTCGGTCATCGTCCGGACCATCTCCCGTAGGCGTCCGTTGCACGCGACGCCCCCGCCGAGGACGACGGCCTCCCGGCCCCGGTGGGCGAGGGCGCGCTCCGTGATCTCGGTCAGCATCGAGTACGCCGTCACTTCGACCGAGTAGGCGAGGTCCGGCCGCTTCGCGCCCTTCGCGTGGAGGGCGAGCGCCGCGGTGAGCATCCCCGAGAACGCGACGTCCATCCCGTGCACGGAGAACGGCAGAGTGAGGAGCTCCTGCCCGCGGCGGGCCTCCTCCTCGATCGCCGGGCCGCCCGGGAACGTGCCTCCGAGCCCGAGCCAGAGCTTGTCGAGGAAGTTCCCCACCCCGATGTCGAGGGTCTCGCCGAGCACCCGGTACCGCCCGCGAGCGTAGGCGATCACCTGGGTGTTCCCCCCGCTCGCGTAGAGGAGGAGGGGGTCGTCGAGGCCGCTCAGGACGCGGGCGATCTCGACGTGCGCCACGCAGTGGTTCACGGGAACGAGCGGCCGATGCCACGCGAGGGAGAGCATTCGCGCCACGGTCGCGCCGGCCCTCAAGCACGGTCCGAGGCCGGGTCCCTGGGCGAACGCCACCGCGTCGACCTCGTTCGGCCGGACGCCGGCGGCTTCGAGCGCCTTTCCGACGAGGGACGGCAGCACCTCTACGTGGTGGTTCGCGGCCTCGCGGGGATGGATGCCCCCCGCGCGAGGTTGGTAGAAGTCGGAGGCGAGGGCCAGGACCTTCGCGTCCTCTCCCACGATGCCCACCGAGGCGGTGTGCGCGGTCGACTCGATGCCGAGGACGACCATCGGCCGTCTACCGAGGGGGCGGTTATAACCCCCCCGACCGGCGGAGAGACGGGTGGTTCACTCCTCGGTCGATTCTAGGCGGAAGCGAACCCGGGAACCGTGGAGCGCTCCCTGGATCCGGTCGGCGAAGGCGAGGGACTCCGCGACGGTCGCCGGCCGCCCCCAGTCGTAGAGGAAGTCGTACCCTTCTGTCTCCGGTCGGAAGCCGAGATCCTCGAGGATCGTAGCGACCTCGGAGTACGGGGCGCCTTCGCTGTCCAGCTGGAGGAGGAGGAACGTCTTGGTCATCGGTTCTCGGGGAACGACCCGCCTAGGTCTATGCTGTACGGCCTTAAAGTCGACCGGTGGAGAGGACGCACGCCCCGGCCTCCGGCCTTTCGCGCGGTCACTCTTCCGGTTCCGGAGCCCGGGACCGGGCATGGGCGGTCACTCGGACCGCCACTCCCCGAGAAAGGCGAGCCATTTCGTTCGGAGCCAGGAGGAGACGTCCGACCGAGAGGAACGAATCGTTCTCGTCGACCAGGAGCGCCGACGCGCCCGGCACGAGCGCCGGATCGGCCTGGACCACGAACGTCGAGAAGAGGCTGCGTCCTTCTCGCACGAACGGTACGGCGTCCTCGTGGACCACGACGCGCTCCCGGCCGGGAGCGAGCCGTGCGTGAAGCCGGGTCGCTCCGCGGAACGTCGGCCGTGGGACCCCGTCCGTCCCGACGACGAACTCCGGCTGTCCGTCTCGAACCATCGCCCGGAGGCGACCCGTCCGTCGGGAGCGCTCGGCGCGGAGGCCCTCGGCGACCCTCGGAGCGACCGCGGCGCCGTAGCGCCACTCGAGGAGGCGCGCGACCTGTCGTTCGTCCCACGCCGAGGTCCAGTCCCGCTCGAGGTCGAGCTGGCCGTCGGTCGATCCGGTCACGATCGAAGCGAAGGCGGCGGGGGACCGGTGGTGGGGACGCGAGAGGAACTCCTCCACGCCGAGGAA
>DASWZL010000072.1:0-1982 GCA_036404475.1 Thermoplasmata archaeon | reverse complement strand
CCGACCCGACCATGTTCCACCGAACGCCGGTCTGGATACCTGGGGTGTTCAGTGCGAGCTCCTCGAAGGCATCCCAGTAGGTCGGGGAGAGGCCCGCGACGTAGCTTGTGAAAGCCGAGTCACTCGTGTTCGTGATCTCGTGGCTTGGGGTCGAGCCGGGCAGGTAGCACGGCCCGTCACCGTGGGACAGGTACGAGCCGGGGAAGCCCGGAACGTTCGCGTCCTGAGCGGAGAACCAGCCGCACGGCTCCGCCGCGCCGCGCTCCGGGTTGGCGATCAGCCCGAGGAAGAACGGCCAGGCCGCGTCGCCGCCCCAGGCGTCGTAAGTGATGCAGCCGTTCGAGGCCGCCATCACGTTCGCCGGGCAGTACGTGCTGTCGTTGATCAGCATCGACCCGAGGCCGTTCAAGGGCGTGTTGTTGAACACGTAGTGGATGCCGCTGTCCCACGAGGAGTCTCCGACCGGCAGTAATGCCTGGCACTGCATCCAGCCCGGCTGGGCTCCGAATCCCGGCAGATCGGCGAAGCCGCACGTCCGGGTCATGGAGAACAGCATGTCCGACGGGTAGACCGGCCAGCTGACCTTGGTCGATGGGTCATAGAACAGCGCGACCTTGTCAATCGGGAACGTCCAGTATCGTGGCGTACCCGTGGACGGGTCGTTGACGACTAACGGGTTCCCGTACATCGCGGCGCAGCCCGGCCCGGGGACGCACGTCGAAAGCTCGGGGACGAACGAGGTCGTGGTGCTCCCGTTGTACGCCACGAGCGTCTGGTAGACGTTGTACAGCGGCTCGGCGCTCATAGTATCGTAGGCGACCGAGGGGTCTTCCGAGGTCGCACCTCCCGGGGCGACCTCCTGCCAGGTGACCAGCCCGGGGTGGGGGCTCCTCGCCCCGGGGGGAGGTACGCTGAGACATTCGGTGCATCCCGCTGGCACGCCAGCGGGAGAGACGTAGACCGTCCAGGTGTAGTTCTGGTAGATCGTCCCGGATGGTGCCGTGACTGCCCCGACCATGGTGATGTAGTAGATACCGGGGGCCCTGAAGGCGTAGGAAGCCGCCACGCTGTCCGGAGTGGATACAAGGCCGGACTGCGTTCCACCCGTCGAAGTGAGCGAGGGGGCCCGATCCGTGTAGCCCGTGGCCGTCGAGTTCGCCGTGTACTTCGCCGAGACGTTGATGAATCCGGAGCCTTCGAGCCATCCGAGCTGGGCGATTGCCGAGCTCCCGTTAGTGAGCGTCGTCGCGACCGTGGGGTAATCACCCGACGACGTCGTCGGGAGGTTCGGCGTCACGACGATCGGGAAGAGGTAGTCCGAGCCATTGTACCAGGTCGTATCAACGAGGGCCCGGGCACTCACGATGTACGAGCCCAGGTCGGAATATACGTGACTGGAATTCGGGCTAAACCCTGTATAGCTCGAACCATCGCCCCAGGAAATTTCGTACTGAGAAACGGGTTCCCCACCGGTCACCGCGACAGTGGCCGGGAGGCTTTGTTCCTGATCGAGGCTGGCAATGGCCTGGCCAAAACCGCCCACGTAGAAAACCATCAAGACCACTTCGACCGGCAGCCCTAGAGGATTGCAGGCCGACGGGGGAGAGCAAGCACTGACTGTCTTGGTCCCACTTCCCGAAACCGTGCTCAGCACCACGTATCCCACGCCCCCGACCACGACAACCACGGCGACCAACACCACCGCGGCGAGCCTCAACGAAATCCCGCTTCGGCCCGATCGGGGGGAATCGTGGACGGAGGTCTCGGTCTCAGTCGACATCCCCCCACTCACATCTCCTGAGGACACTCCCCGAGTCCGAGAGGCCGGAGCTTCTATTTCCTCCCTTGCGGTCTTGACCCGTCGAAACCCGTCAAAGCGCTCTGCTAGGGCGGCTGGGAGCCCTCGCACACCCTACGGAGGAGTTAGACGCTGTATGGCGGGAAGATAACGGGGCCCGAACTAAGCTACGGGCCCCGCCGTC
>DASWZL010000071.1:0-25177 GCA_036404475.1 Thermoplasmata archaeon | reverse complement strand
AGCACCACCAACTGCGTCGAGCAGGCGTACGTCACCGCCTATTCCGGCGGCTCGATTCCGTTCCTGGTCATCAACGGCCAGTACGTCCACGGGGCTTCGTCGCTCGTCTCGCCCGGGGATGTCAATACGTACACCACAACCCAATTGCAGCAACAGGTCGGGACCGCCAGTGGGACGGCCTGGGGGGTGGTTCAGGGACCAACCTGGTTCATGATGGCGTTCATGGCCAAGTCGGCCGGGGCCACGTCGGCCAACCTAGCCCAACAACCGTACTACTCGGAATGGGGCAACACCGCTGTGTGGGGCAGCAACACCCAGAGCTCCGTGGCGAGTGACCTTTCCCAGATCCACTAGAGTCTCCAGATGCGCACGCGCACGATTCGGTCGGTCATCTACCTCGCCGGTGGGCTCGGCCTCATCGTCTCGATCTTCACCTATCTTGAGACAGTCCAGGCATCGCTGCAGAAGTACTGCACCATCAACTCGTACGTTTCCTGCGGCGCGGTCGCGAACAGCGGGAGGACCACCCTCTTCGGAATCCCGGACTCGTTCGTCGGCATCGGGGGGTTCGTCCTCATCCTGATTGTGGCCGCCGTCGCCGAGTCCCGTCGCAAGGATCTCCTCTGGCCGTACCTTCTGCTCCTCATCACGACCGGGGGAGTGGCGGCCTCCCTGTACTTCGGGTACCTGGAGTTCGCCGTGATCCACGCGCTCTGCCCGGTCTGCTTCGCCGCCTGGTTCTTCGGGTGGATCGCATGGGGCGGTGCGATCGCGCTCGTACGCAAGGTCCGTGCCAAAGCCCGGTCCCAGGCCCCGAAGAAGTCGGCTGCGACCCCCTCCCCGGAGTAGGCGCCACCCCCTCCCGACCCGACCCGGTTCCTCGGCGGTAGAGGGGGCCGCTCCCGTGGGTCTTCGGTTATATACCCAACCTTGTTCGGCCGGCCTGGGTCACCCTATGGTAAGCGACTACGCGACGCTCGCGGCCGGGATCGCCATCGCCGGAGGACTGATCGGAACCGGCATGGCTCAGTCGGGGATCGGGGCGGCCGGCATGGGGATCATCGCCGAGAAGCCGGAGAAGTTTGGTCAGGTGCTGTTCTTCTTCGTCATCCCCGAAACGCTCTGGATCATCGGATTCGTGCTGGGGATCATCCTCTTGCTCGGGGTCATCTCGTAGGCCCCTCGCTCGCATCCATGAGCCTCGAAAGCCTCGTCGACGAGATCCGCCGTCGCGGCGAGGCCGACCTCGCGGCGATCACCTCGCGCCGGGACTCCGAGACCGCGAAGATCCTCTCGGAGACGGACCGTCGGCTCGAGGAGGTCCGCTCGGAGAGCGTCCGCGCGACCGATGTGGAGGTCGCCCACGAGCACGCTCAGCACCTCGCCGCGGCGAAGCTCCAGGCGCGGAAGCTCCTCTACGAGGCCCGGGAAAAGCGTCTCGTCAGCGCCATCGGGGAGACCCGGAACCTCCTTCAGGAGTACACTCGCTCGGCGCAGTACCCGGCGGTGTTGAAGCGGATGGTCGCCGCCGCCACCGACTCGCTCGGAAAGCCGCTCCACATCTCGGGCCGAGGCGAGGACGCAGCGCTCCTCGCCAAGGCCGCGGGGAAGAGCTTCGACCCGACGCCCCAGCCGATCCTCGGTGGCCTCATCGCAGAGACCCCCGACGGGAGTCGCCGACTGAACCTCTCGTTCGACGAGCTCCTCCGGTTGCGCGAGGACCGGGTCCGCGAGCTCCTCGCCTAGGCCGACATCATGGCGGCCTCTCCGTACGCGAGCGCGCTCGGTCGATTGAACCCGGAGTTCCCCGCGTTCCTTCCCAAGGAGACGTACCCGCTGCTCCTCGCCACCAAGGACCCGAACGAGTTCGCAAAGGTCCTCGAAACGACCCCGTACGCCGAGGACGTCGCCCGCGTCCGCGCCACGCACTCCGACGTCTCCCTGGTCGAGCTCGCGATCAACCGCACGTTCGTGCGACGGAATCGACACGCGTTCGAGGCGACGCCGTACGCGGGTCGCTCGGTCGTCGGGGCGTACCTTGGACGCTGGGATATCCAGAACATCGAGATGATCCTCACGGCAAAAGCGAAGGGTCGGGGGGTCACCGAGACCGAGGACCACCTGATCTCGAGCCGCGAGATCCCGGCCGGGCTCTACGCGGGCGCGATGAACCTCGACGACTTCCGGATCCTCCTCGGCCAGACGACGGTCGAAGCGATGGTCACCTCCCTCGTGAAGTACGGGTACGGGGCGACGATCCTGCCGTTCCTCGAGGCGTTCGAGCGGACCCACAACATCTTCCCGATCCTGCACGCGCTCGACCAGGAGTACTACCGGAACGTGCTCGCCCAGGCGCGCTTCTTCCAGGGCGACGAGTGGGTGGTGCGCGGCCTCGTCCAGAGCGAGATCGATTCCCGGAACGCCCTCCTACTCCTCAAGGGGAAGGCCCACCGCCTCCCGGTCGAGGCCGTCCTCGCGCGGTGGACGGACGGGGGCAGGTTGACCACGACGCTGGCGTCGGACCTCTTCTCCGCGCGGAATGTACCCGAGCTCGCCGACCGCCTCGCGCCCCGGTTCCCCTCCATCGGGGAGGGTGCGACCGAATGGGCGTCCGCCGATAGCCTGACGGGGTACGAGGTCGCGCTCGACCGCGAGCGGGCCACTTCCGAGCTGAAGCGCCTGAGGACCTACCCGCTCTCGCTCAGCGTGATCTTCGCCTTCCTGCTCCGCAACGAGCTCGAGCGCAGCGACCTTCGCCGCGCCGTGTTCGGACGGCTGTACGGGGTCTCCGCGGAGCGGCTGGCCCCGCTGCTCGTATCGCCGCGCCTATAGTCGAGCGGGCGACCCGGAGGGGCTCACTCCCCCGGGGTCCGCACGATCGGCCCGGCCGGGAGCGCTCCGGCAGCCTCGAGGGAGGAGACCGTGTGGGTCCGGGGGGCCCCGAACGGCCGGAACACCTTTCCGTTGCCGGTGTAGAACTTCGAGAAGTACTCGACGAAGATCAGCCGCGCCCCCTGGATCCCCGGCTCGAAGACGCCGATGATGACGTTGAACGACTGGCCGACGACGATGATGACGAGGCCGGCGACGATCCCGACCACCGTCCCGCCGAGCACGAGGCCGCCGCCAATCGTGTTGATGACGAGCGCGAGGATGGCGCTCGCGAGCAGGATCCCGACGAGACGCGTGTAGGAGAGGATGTGGCTCACGACCTCGATGAGCCCCATCATCCCCATCTGAACTCCCTCGCCGAGGAGGAGCATCGCCAGGCCGACCCCGAGGCAGGCGTACCAGACGACGATGACCGGGTCGGCGGAGACCGAGGTCGCCTTATGGATGACCGCGAGGCCGAAGAACGCGACCCCGAAGGCGAAGAGGACCCCGCCGGACTTCGCGACCACGCCCCTCGGGTGGTGGTGGAAGTACTCCTTCAGGGCTCCCATGAGAAAACCGAGGACCACCATGCCGAGGCCGACGAACCCGGCGAAGAGCAGGTAAATCGGGACGGACTTCTTCAGGACCGGTCCCACGTATCCGAAGAGCACGGTCAGGAGCGGATAGCCGAAGAATTCGTTCGCATAGAGTCCGAGGCCGATCGCGATTGCGCATCCGGGGAGGAGCGCGTAGGCGAGCTGCTGCATCCCTTTCGGGCCCATGATCATCTTGACGAAGTTTCGACCGAACTTCGGTAGGTACCGAGCGGCCGGGAACCCGGCGATCATCCAGAGCGAGATCAGAAGGATGACGAGGCCATAGCCCCAGTCGCTGAGCATGAAGCCGAAGAAGATGGGAAAGGCGATCGCGAACACGAGGGTCGGGTCCCACTCGGTGGCTTGGGGCAGCGAGTAGAAGCGCACGAAGAACTCGAACCGACGCACCCCGCGCGGGTTCGACATGAGGGTGGGGGGCTCCTCCGAGGTCGGGACCCGGTAGAAGAACGTCCGGTTCCCGC
The DNA here is from genome assembly GCA_036404475.1 of Thermoplasmata archaeon. GTDB lineage: Archaea > Thermoplasmatota > Thermoplasmata > Lutacidiplasmatales > UBA184 > Lutacidiplasma. The sequence continues at coordinate 21,225 of DASWZL010000071.1, read as the reverse complement.
TCTCCCGCCCCACGACCGACTCGAGCCGCGCGAGGTCCCGCTCGGGGACCCAGGCCTCGAGGGCGAACGTGGCGCGGCTCGCGCCGAGCTTCGAGACGACCTCCGCCTTTCGGTTCTCGATCTCGAGAGCTTCCCCGACCGCGCTCACGAGCGGGTACCATTCCTGGGAAATCGCGACGAGCCGAGCGGAGATCTCGCTGCGACGCCCGGCGATCTCCGTGTCTCGGGCACGGAGCCCCGCGAGCTCTTCGGTGACCGTTCCCGACAAGCGCGGAACTGCCGAGAGGCGGATCCCGCGGGTCTGCGAAAGGCGGGACAAGGTATCCGCGCCGGCGGGAGGGAGCAAGATCAGGAACCGGACGATCTCGCCCGGCGGCCCTAGCAACAGCTGCACGTCCGCCTCGGACGGAAGCGCAGCCGCGAACGCCGCGTAATCCTCGGGCGATGCCTCCCCGTAGAAGGCGTGGAAGCTGCGGGAATCCAGGTACTCGAGCCGGTCGGGATAGAACGAGAGGCGTTCGAGCAGTTGGGTCGTGGCGGCCGTCGCCTTCTGCTCGGTGGCGAGCCGGTCGTCCTCACGCTCGAGCTCCCCGACCTCGGAGTCGATCGGGACCGTCTTCGCGACCGCGAGGATCTCTGCGACTGAATCGAAGCGGTGGGGCGGGCCGGCGTGCATGGGAGGGAGGGCGCTCAAGAGGCCCCGGAACCGGAGCGTTTCGTCGCCCACCTGACGCAGTGTCTCGGGTCCGCGCTCGGGCCCGAGCTCGGACATCGCGTCGGGCGACAGCGGCTCAACCTGAGCCACCCGGAGGTCATGAAGAACGGTGAGGATCCGCTCCTCGTCGTCCTTGAGACCGAGGAGGCCGACCTTGACCATTCGGACCGGGCGCAACGTCACGCTCGACTCCTAGTCCTTCCCGAACGACCCCAGAACGACGTCGAGGAGCGTGTCCTTCTTGTCCACTGGGCGACGGCCCTCGCCGACCGCGGCGCGTTCCGCGGCTCTGCGGCCGTCGGCGAGGATCGCCTCGGTCTCCTCGGCGGTCTCGGTCCGGGCGCGCTCGAGCCGAACGGTCCGTTCCCGGTCCGCCTCCGCCTCCGCGGCCTTCACCGCGGCGTCCCCATCGTCCCGGAGGCGTCGGAGCGTGTTCTCGGCTTCCTGGCGGGCCCCGCTCAGGCGCGTGTCCCACTCGGTCTCGGTCGCCTTCACCCGCTTCAGCGCCTCGAGCGAGCCGGGCGCGGCCGCTCCGGATGTCGTGGTCGCCATCGTTAGAGCCCTCCCAGGAGTTTCATCACGACCAGGAGGAGGACGGCAAGCGCGGCGAGCCGGACCGCGATGCTGACCCCCCATACCGCGGTGAACCGACGGACCGCAGCGTTAGGCTGCGCTCGCACTGCTACCCTCCTGCTCCATCTTCCGCTTGACGGTCTTCAGCATGCTGAACGCGTCGCGCTCGATCTCGTCGAATCGGAACTTGATGTAGCGGACGACGGCCTGGAGCCGCGGGATGAGGACGTTCTCGATCGCGCTCGCCCGGCGTTTCGTCTTCTCGATCTCCTTCAGGAGGCGGCGCAGGGCGTTCTCCTTCTCGGCGATGTCGAGGACGACCTCGTAGATTCGTTGGAAGCGGCGGACCGCCTCCTGGACGGAGGTCGGGAGGTCGAGGAGGTCGGCGGTCGGGGTCGGCTCGTAGCCGCCCCGGTCGACCCGGGGCGTCCGGACCCCCATGACGTTCTTGGTGGTGACGGCGACCGGCGCGATGTCGGGGAGTAGGCTCGAGATGTTCTCGAGGCGCGTCGGACCCTCCAGCATCTCGGCCATCCGGATCGATTCGTAGCCCCGCTCGATGCGCGCGCGCAGGTCCCCGCGCAGCTTCATCGCCTCCCGCGAGAGGGCGAAGAACTCGACGATCAGCGCGGAGCGCTTCAGCTTGAGGAGGTTGAGCCCCTTCGTCGCGACCACGATCCGCCGGCGGGTCCGCAGGAGCTCGAGGCGGGTCGGTCGGACGGTTTCGGCCGGCATCGTCGGTTCGTAGCCGCCTACGAGGGGGAAGCCGCCCGCTTCGGCCGGTACTTCTCGATGAACTCCGGACGGATCCGCTTGAGCTCCGAGTCGGGGAAGTCCGCGAGGATGTCCCATGCGAGGGCCAGGCTCTCGTCGATCGAGCGGTCCTCGTCGGGCCGCTGGTTGACGAACTCCGATTCGAAGCGGTCGGCCGCCTTGAGGTAGAGTCGGTCGGTCGCGGTGAGCGCCTCCTCTCCGACGATGGCAGAGAGCGCCCGCTGGTCCTTCCCGGTCGCGTACGTCGCGAAGAGCTGGTCGGAGACCCCGCGGTGGTCCTCCCGCGTCCGCCCCTTGCCGATCCCCTGGTTCATCAGTCGCGAGAGCGACGGCAGGATGTCGATTGGCGGGTAGATCCCGCGGCGTTGGATGTCCCGGCTGATGTACACCTGGCCTTCGGTGATGTAGCCCGTGAGGTCCGGGATCGGGTGCGTCACGTCGTCCGCGGGCATCGTGAGAATCGGGATCTGGGTGATCGACCCCTTGCGGCCGCGGATCTTGCCCGCCCGCTCGTAGAGGGTCGCGAGGTCGGTGTAGAGGTACCCGGGGTATCCGCGGCGTCCCGGGACCTCCTCCCGGGCGGCGGAGACCTCGCGGAGCGCCTCGCAGTAGTTCGTCATGTCCGTAAGGACGACCAGGATGTGGAGGTCGCGCTCGTACGCGAGGAACTCGGCGGCGGTGAGCGCCATGCGCGGCGTCACGACCCGTTCCATGGACGGGTCCGAGGAGAGGTTCAGGAAGACGACGGCGCGCTCGAGCGCCCCCGTCGACTCGAACTCGCGGAGGAAGAAGTTCGCCTCTTCGCTCGTGATCCCCATCGCCGCGAAGACGACCGCGAACCCCTCGGACGAGTCCCGGAGCTTCGCCTGGCGGACGATCTGAGCCGCGATCTGGTTATGCGGAAGGCCGGCGCCCGAGAAGATAGGCAGCTTCTGGCCGCGGACCAGCGTGTTGTTGACGTCGATCGTGGAGATCCCCGTCTGGATGAACTCGCTCGGCTCCTCGCGCGAGTACGGGTTCATCGCACTCCCGACGATCTCGAGCCGATTCTCGCTCACGATCCGCGGGCCGCCGTCGCGCGGCTCGCCGAGGCCCGTGAAGACGCGACCGAGCAACTCGTCCGAGACGGGCAAGGTCGCGACCTCGCCCAAGAACTTCACGCTCGTCCGCTCGAGGTTGATGCCCATCGTCGGGCCGAAGACCTGGACGATCGCGAGCCCCTTGCGCGAATCGAGGACCTGGCCCTGCCGACGCTCCCCCGTGGGCAGCTGGATCTCGACGATCTCCCCGTACGCCGCGTTCGCGATGTCCCGTACGAACAGGAGCGGCCCCGCGACCCGGTCGATGGTCCGGTAGTCGACCGGCACCGCGGGGGATGCGCCCCCCGAGCCCGGTCCTTTCGTGGCCATTACGTCCCTCCCGACGCGATGAGGGCGCCGACCGCCAGGTCGGTCTCGCGCTCCAGCTCGTCGAACTGGCTCTGGGAGTCGGCCTCGGGGATCCATTTCATCCGCGAGAGCTTCGTCCGGACCGGGAGCTTCTGCAGGCTGGCGACGGTCGCACCCTTGCCGATCGCCTCCTGCTCGAGGTCCCCGAAGCGAAGGATCGCCCGCAGCATGCGGACCTGCTTCTGGATCGAGGTGTAGGTGTCGACCTCGTCGTAGGCGCTCTGCTGGAGGTAGTCCTCCCGCAGCATGCGGGCGACGTCCAGGACCGCCTTCTCCCGCTCGGGGAGCGCGTCCACGCCGACGAGCTGCACGATCTCCTGGAGCTCGGACTCCTTCTGGAGGGTCTCGAGGGCCTTCTGGCGGAGGGCGACGAAGTCCTTCGACAGCGACGCGGCGTACCACGGCTCGAGGTCGCCCGTGTAGAGCGAGTAGCTCTGGAGCCAGTTGATGGACGGGAAGTGGCGGCGGGAGGCGAGAGAGGCATCGAGCGCCCAGAAGACGCGCGCGATGCGGAGCGTGTTCTGGCTGACGGGCTCGGAGGTGTCCCCGCCGGGAGGCGAGACGGCCCCTACGACGGTGATCGAGCCGGTCCGTCTCTCGGGCGAGAGGGTGATGACGCGGCCGGCGCGCTCGTAGAACTCGGCGATGCGGCGACCGAGGTACGCCGGGTAGCCTTCCTCGCCGGGCATCTCCTCGAGACGGCCCGAGATCTCGCGCATCGCCTCGGCCCACCGGCTCGTCGAATCGGCCATGAGGGCGACGTCGTAGCCCATGTCCCGGTAGTACTCCGCGATCGTGATCCCGGTGTAGACGCTCGCCTCTCGTGCGGCGACCGGCATGTTAGAGGTGTTCGCGATCAGCACGGTCCGCTCCATGAGCGGGCGTCCCGACTTCGGGTCCAGGAGCTTCGGGAACGTAGCGAGCACCTCGGCCATCTCGTTGCCGCGCTCGCCGCATCCGACGTAGACGACGATGTCCGAGTCCGCCCACTTCGCGAGCTGCTGCTGCGTTACCGTCTTTCCACTCCCAAAGGGTCCCGGGATGCACGCGGTCCCGCCCTTCGCTACCGGGAAGAACGTGTCGATGACGCGCTGGCCGGTAACGAGCGGGATGTCCGGGGGGAGCTTCTGAGTGACGGGGCGGGGAATCCGTACAACCCACTTGTGAGCCAGGGTAAGGGGAACGGTGCCCGAGCCGGTCTCGAGCGACCCGATGCGGTCGCGGACGGTGTACTTCCCGCTCTCTAGGTCGGTGAGGGTCCCTCGAAGCCCGGGCGGAACCAGGATCTTGTGCAGGATGAGCGCGGTCTCCGGGACCGTGCCGAGGATGGTCCCGGGGGTCACTTCGCTCCCGACCTTCGCGGTGGCGGTGAACTCCCAGACGGTCTTCTCGTCGAGCGGGGCGGCCGACGTCCCACGGGTGATGAAGTCTCCGACGCTCTTCTGGATGACGTCGAGGGGGCGCTGGACCCCGTCGTAGATGGACTTCAGCAGCCCGGGACCGAGTTCCACGCTGAGGGCCTGCCCGGTGGTCTCGACCGGGTCTCCCGGACGGATGCCGGTCGTGTCCTCGTAGACTTGGACGGTCGCCGTCCCTCCCACGAGGCGGATGATCTCCCCGACGAGACCGAGAGTCCCAACGTGAACGACGTCGTACATCTTCGCGTCGACCAGCCCCTCGGCGATGACGACCGGACCGGATACCCGCGCGACGGAACCTGCCATCTCCCTCCCTCCCTCAGGTCGCGACCGAGAGCGTGACTCCCAGGACACGCTTGGCGAGCGCCTCGACGCTCTCGACCTCGTATTCGCCGGTCGAGGTCGGAACGAAGACGACCAGGGGGTCGAGCGAGCCGTCGGCGACCGCCCGCTGGGCGTCCGAGAGTCGAGCGCGGATCGACTGCGTCGCAATGATGAGCGTGTACCCCCCAGTCATCGCGCGTTGGAACTCCGCGACCGAGCTCTCCGGCGTGACTTCGATGACGTCCTTGAGACCGATCAGGCGGAACCCGATCGCGAGCTCCCGCTCCCCAATCACGACGGTGCGCCCCGTCTCTTTCGACGTCTCGGGCACGGCAGCGTCGGCGGGGGTTCCGGGCTATTTAAGGGCGCCGGGGCGCGAGTGACGGCGGCGCCGGGCCCCCGTCCGAACGACCTGAACACGGGAGGTCGGAGGGTCCGAAGGCCGCGGGGCCACCTCGCCGGGAAGGAGGAGCGCCGCAGGAACCGTCCCCGCGGACGACGCGGCGAGCAACGTCTCGAAACGACGTTCCCGCGTCTTGGGGCGGACCGCGCTCATCACCCAGAAGGTCGCCCGTCGTCGGTACCCTCGAGGGCGGGACCGGAAGAACCGCTCGGCGACGGGTCGTTCTCGCAGTCGCGCGACGAATGTCGGTGCGAAGCGGAAGGTCCGCTCGCTCTCGTACTGCATGGTTTTCTTCTTCGGTCGCCGGTCGAACGCACGTCGGCCGGATTCATGGACCCGCCCGGCCCTTTCGAGCTCCGCGAACCGTCGGCGGTTGACGGCGCTCCACCGGCTGCCGGGCCTCCGTGGCGTGAACCGGTTCGCATAGCGGTCGCGGTCGATCCGACGCACCGTCGTGTCGATCCACCCGAAGCAAAGTGCCTCCTCGACCGCCTCGAGGTAGACCACTCCCGCTCTCCCCGTGTGGGCCTTGTGAAAGCCGACCCAAAGCTCCGGGGTGTCCGCGTGGTGGACCTCGAACCACGCCCGGAGCTCGTGCTTCGATCGAAAGAAGCGAGCGGGGACCGGCATGGTCGGTGCGACTACTTGTACACGGAGAAGTGGACGTGGTTCTCGTCGTCCGTGATGAGAATGCACTCGCCTTCGCACTCGAACAGGCACGCCTCGCACACGATGCACTCGGGACCGTTGACGGCGAGGGATTTCTCCCCCCGGAACTGAAACTTCGCCCCGACCGCCGGGTCGTCCACTACGTCCGGGACCTGGTCGCGGGGACGCAGGTCGAAGACGTTGACCGGGCAAACGTCCTTGCAGTGGGAGCAGCCCGTGCACTTGGCGATGTCAATGTCGACCTGGATCATCGCCGGTCTCTTCGCCCGTTCGAGCGAGGCGGCCTATTAGGATTTCGCCGATGGGGAATCGATGCCTTTCGAGGAGCGGCGGGGGTGCCGCCCCCGCCCGAGCTCCCGCTCGCCCACGAACGGGTTCGGCTCGAGGTACCGCGCCCCGCCCATCTCGTCCCGGATCGCGTCGGGGATCTCGATGCGTCCGTCGTCGGTCTGGTAGTTCTCGAGGATCGCGATCACGAGCCGAGGGAGCGCCACCCCGGACGCGTTGAGGGTGTGCACCGGCTCAGGCCGAGACGACTGGTGACGCCGCCATCGTATGTTCGCACGGACCGCCTGGTACGCCTCGAAGTTCGAGATGGAGCTCACCTCGAGCCAGCGCTTCCCGCCGGGCGCCCAGAGCTCGAGGTCGTAGCATTTCGCGGCCTTCTCGCCGAGGTCGCCCGTGCACAGGCTCACCGTGCGGAACGGGAGGTCGAGGCGTCGGAGGACCTCCTCCGCCTCGACCCGCAGTTCCTCGAGCGCGTCGTACGAGGACTCGGGGGTCGTGAACTGGACGAGCTCGACCTTGTCGAACTGATGGACCCGCGCGATCCCGCGCGTCTCGACGCCGTGCCCGCCCGCCTCCCGACGGAAGCACGGGGTGTACGCGAACAACCTGACCGGCAGGTCCTCGGATAGGAGCACCTCGTCGCGGAAGAGGTTCGTGACGGGCACCTCCGCGGTCGGCACGAGCCACAGGTCGTCGGGTTTTACCTGGTAGGAGTCCTCCGCGAACTTCGGCAGCTGGCCGGTGCCGACCATCGCCTCGGTCCGAACAAGGATCGGTGGTGCGACCTCGAGGTACCCTCGGGAACGGTGAAGGTCCCGCATGAACCGGATGAGCGCGTACTCGAGCCGGGCAAGGTCGCCCCAAAGGACGTAGAACCCCTCGCCGGCGACCTTCACCCCTCGCTCCTCGTCGAGTAGGTTGAGGTCGTGACCGACCTCGAAGTGGGGTCGGGGGGCGGGCGGCGCCGTCCGATGGGGTTCGAACCGCGCCACCTCGACGTTGTCGCTCGCGTCCTTCCCGGGAGGGACGCTCGAATGGGGGTTCTGGGGGAGCAGGAGAAGGCGTTCGTGGATCTCGGCGTCGAGCGCGTTCGCCCGCGCCTCGAGGTCTCGGATCCGGTCCCGAAGCCCACCGAGCTGGGTTCGGTCGTGGTCGTCCGTGGGAGCGGAGGTCTTCGCGGTCTCGGCGACCCGGAGGGCGCCCCGGTTCCGCTCCGCGCGCAGGCGGTTCGTCTCCGCCCCCACCGACCGTCGCTCGCGGTCGAGCGCGAGGAGACGGTCGACCTCGGTCGGGTCGCGTCCTCGCGCCACGAGCCCCGCCTTGAGGGCGTCTGCGGATTCCCGAACGTAGCTGATCGGATACACGGCCGTGGGTAGAACCCGGGCCCGCGCCATAACCCTTCGTGTACGGCGAACGCTGCCCTCGGACCGGCGGTTCCCCTCCAGCGCAATCTTTACCGGCAAGGAGGGCGTTCGGTCCGGGAAGAGTGCCGATGAGCGAGATCCTGCTGGGGACGAGCGGCTGGGATTACCCGGAGTGGTCGGGACGTGTCTACCCGCCCCGCGGGGCGAGCGACAAGCTCCGCTACTACGCCGGTCTGTTCCCGATCGTGGAGGTCAACTCGACGTTCTACCGGCTCCCTCCTCCCTCGGTGGCCACGTCGTGGGTCAAACGAACCCCCGTGGGGTTCCGGTTCGCGGCGAAGTTCCCCCAGAGGATCACCCACGACCTGCGCCTCGTGAGCACCGAAGAGGAGCTCGCCCGCTTCCTTGGGGTCCTCAAACCGATCCGCGACGCAGGGAAGTTCGCCGTGGCGCTCCTCCAGCTCCCGCCGTCCCTCCCGTTCGAGCCGACGACCGTCCGCCGCTTCTACGAGACGCTCCCGCGGGACCTGCCGGTCGCGGTCGAGTTCCGAGAGCGGTCCTGGCTCGTTCCGGAATCGATCGGTCTCTTGCGGGAGTTCGGGCTCGCCTACGTCACCGTGGACGGTCCGCACCTACCGGTCGCGCTCGAGGTGACCGCGCCGTTCGCCTACATCCGCTGGCATGGGCACGGGAGCCCGCTCTGGTACGATTACACGTACTCCGCGGCCGAGCTCACCGCCTGGGTGCCCCGGGTCCGCGCCCTCGCCGAGAACGTCGCGACCGTCTACGGGTTCTTCAACAACCATTTCCGAGGGGACGCGGTGGTGAACTGCCGCACCCTTTCGGAAGAGCTCGGTCTCTCCCCGCCGGTGCGTCGGGGTCGTCTCGACACCTAAGACGGTGCCGAGCCCCCATATCGAGGCAATGCGCGCGGCCCGGACCGGCCGCATTAGGGCCGGTCGAGGACCCAGGTGAGAGAGGCGTCCGAAACCCTCGCGTGTCAGATGCCGGTAACGGCGGCGCCATTGCACAGTTCCGCCCCCGGGAGGAGCCGGATGTCGACGGAGAGATTCGTGGTCGTGGAGAGGACGAGCGGGCCCCCGACGGGGAAGGGAGAGATGCCGGAACCGCAAGACGCGTTCTCAGTGGTATTCGTGCTGAGGACCGTCCCGGTGGTCGCATTTACGGTCGCGTTGAACTCGGCGCCCGTCCCGGACGCGGACAAGCTCAGCGAGCATGTGCTGTAGACGATCAACCATTCGGGTCCCACGCTACTGACCCCGTAGTGATACCCACCGATGAGAGCGTACGCGGCCGAGGCGTTCGCGTGGGTCGCTAGGAACGCGTGGGCCTTCGGCTCCACGGCCGCGGCGGCCAGAGAGCTGTTGATGGCGCTCGCGGGGATGGGCCGGAGCACCGACGAGAGCGTTGCGAGGAAGAGTGGGCACACAAGGCCCGTCAAGGTCCCGAGAACCGTCCCTTGCCCATCGACCACCGACACCAAGGCCATACTGTGCGTGGAATTCCAGTAGTAGGCAAACACCCACGCCGGCGAACTGCCCGACGACCGATTGCCGAGGTACTCCGGAACGGAGAGACTCTCGCCAACGGCCTGCGGTGTGAATGTGCAGGTCGTGTTCCCGAGGACCGTCGTGTTCACCAGAACCGATTGGGGGGTTGCCGCGACGAGTCCGGCGGCGAACAACAGGGTCCAGCCGCCGCCCGAGAATCCCGTCGCAGTGCGGTCGGCGACCGGGCGAGCCCCGGAGTACGTGAGCACCGCTCCGGCGCTCCCCGAGCCGGTAGGGCTCGGCATGACGAAGACCACGATCAACAGTACCGCGATTGCGACCGCGATGACGGCTCCGAGGTAGAGCCTCTTGCGGCTCGGTCGTGAGGGCGACTTCGAAGGAGCTGAAGGGGGTACGGAGGTCGACACAGACGACTCACTTCACGCTAGCACGCCGGCCGTGCGCGATAAGCCTTGTCGTTACCCGCGTTGGGGAACGGAAGGACCTGCCGTTCCCGAGGGTGTACGAGGGTCACGAACGTCCATGAAACCCCTCGTTCTCGGGACTGTTTCAACGCCTCCCGAGCCGCCGCTTTAGAGCGGCCCGACGGATGATCTCACCGGATCGATCGACGATGATCGACGCTCTTCTCACCGAGCCCGTGCTCGCGCCGGAGGACCTCCTCGCGGAGGAGACCTTCCGGCCCGAGCCGAGGCACCCGTTCCCGTCCTCCCCGCCGACCCGCCCGAGGCTCGCCCCGCACCCTCGGCTGACCCGCGCGACCCCTCTCCTTCCGTCGGAGCCGGCGCTCTTTCCCTGGCTCGCGCGACGGTTCGCGCCCGGCGAGGCGACCGTCTGGACCGGCCCCTCCGTCGCGGTCGAGCCGGTCCTCGAGCTCCTCTACGCCGGGAGCGCGCTCGTCCGGGGCCGGATCTCGCTCCTCGAAGGGGCGAACCGGTTCCACCCGTACCGCATCGGCGAGTTCGGCCGGGCGTTCGGGGTCGATGCGACCGAGACGTTGCGTCGGATCCGTCTCGCCCGCGCGTTCACCGCCTACCAGATGGTCGCACTCGTGGACGGATGGGCTCGGGAGGCCCGCCGCCACCCCCCGACCCTCCTCGTCGGTCACGAACTACCGGCCCTCTTTGCGGACGCGGAGATTCCCGACGACGAACGCTCCGCGCTCCTCGGCCACGTCGCTCGGACCCTCGCCGCGCTCGCTCGCGAGGTCCGTGTCCCGCTGCTCCTGACGCTCGCCCCGGACGCTTTCGAGCGGTTCCGCGGGCTCGCCGACGAGGGACCGCCCTGGTCCGACCTCGTCACGTTCGCCCGGGGTCCCGGGACCCTGCGGTTGCGCGCGCTCCGGGACGATGCCCGGGTCGCTCTCGTGCCTCGCCCGGCCGGTCAGACCGGCATGGAACAGTTCGGCGGAGAGTTCGCCGAGGAGGTGATCGCGTGGGACGTACCGCCCCGACCTACCGCCAGGCGCTCGAGGAGCGGATGAAACGCTGGGACGAGTTCGCGCGGCTCCTCACGAGCCCCGAGGAGCGCGCCGCGTTCGAGATGGTCCGGACCGGGGCCCGCCGCTACGTCGCGCAGGCGACGTACGTCGGGAGCCCGGACCTGCTCGAATCGATCCTCCTCTCCGTCCTCACCGACCTCGCGGTCCGGGTCCGGGCCAAGCCGCCGACACCGCCCTCCCGTCGCTGACGATGGCGGCGGCGACGCCGACGTCGAGGCCGGACGGCTGGCTCCTCGACATCACCGAGAGCGACGACGGCCGTTCGGTCGTCCTCTGGACGAAGGAGTGGCGGGCCGGTCGCGTGCGCCGGACCGCGGTCGAGTACCGGCCCCCCTTCCTCGTCGCGGGGACGCGGAGCGACCTCGCCCTCCTCGCCCGTCGTCTCGTGGACCACCCCGACGTTCACTCGGTCACGCTCGGCTCCGGGCGCCCGTCGCTCTTCGACCGCCGGAGCCGCCCCGTCCTCTCGGTCGTCCCCGCACGGAATCCGGCCCGTCGCGCGCTCGCGCGGAGCGTGGATGCGCTCGGGGGGTACGAGCGATTCTCGCTCTACGACGTCGACCTCGGTCCCCCGCAGCTCTACCACCTCGCACACGACCTCTACCCGTTCGCTCCCGTGGTCGGCCGGGCGCCCGCGCTCCGGGCGACCGAACCTCCCGAGACGATCGACTACTCGCCCCCGCCGCTGCGCATCGCACGGCTCGAGGTCCATCTCGCGGGGGAACGGCGGGGTCGCATCCCGCCTCCCGACGGACGCATCGGAGCGGTCCAGGTCGGGGAGGTGACGCTCGAAGGCCCCGAAGAGGACCTTCTGCGCGCGCTCGTGGATGAGCTCGCGCGAGCCGACCCGGACATCCTCCTCACGAACGGTGGCGACTCGTTCGACCTGCCGTGGCTCTACCGACGCGCCGCAGCGTGCGGGCTCTCGAGCGCGGAGTTCCCGCTGGGGCGCGAGCGCGTGCCGTTCCGGCCGAGCCGCCCGGCCCGCTCGTTCGAGTCGTACGGCCGCGTCCTCTACCGGTCCGCGTCGTACCCCCTTCCCGGGCGGTTCCACATCGACCGGGAGAACTCGTTCCTCTACGACGACGCCGAGATCGCCGGGCTCATCGATGCGGCCCGTCTCTCGCGCCTCTCGATGGCGACGGTCGTCCGCCAGTCGCCAGGAACCTGCTTCACCGCGATGGAGATGGCGCGCGCGCTCGAGCTCGGGGCGCACGTACCCTGGAAGAAGAACCGGCCCGAGGGGTTCCGGCGGGCCGACCAGTTGGTCGCCGCCGACCGCGGCGGCGTGATCTTCCTCCCGCCGGTTGGCGTCCACGACCACGTGGACGAGTTCGACTTCGCGAGCCTCTATCCGCACATCATGGTCACGAAGAACCTCTCGGCCGAGACGCTCGAGTGCCGGTGCTGCCCCACGAGCCCGCTCCGCGCGCCCGGCCTCGGCTATCGTTCGTGCACGCGCCGGGTCGGCCTCATTCCCCGCACCCTCGCGCCGCTCCTCGCGCGTCGCCTCGCGTACAAGGCCGCGCTGAAGCGCCCCGGCGTCGCGCCCGAGGAGGCGGTCCGCTTGAAGCGGCGGGTCAAGATGCTGAAGTGGATCCTCGTCACTGCGTTCGGCTACCAGGGATACCGCAACGCCCGGTTCGGCCGTATCGAGTGCCACGAGGCGATCAACGCCTACGCGCGCGACCTCCTCGCCCGGCTCGTCCACGAGTCGGAGCGGGCCGGCTACTCGGTCCTCCACGGGATCGTCGATTCCCTGTGGTTGCGGCCGAACGACCCAGAGCACCCTCCAGACCCGGAAGCGTTCGCCGCGCGGATGAGCGAGCGGTTCGGTCTCCCGCTCGGCTACGAGGGGCGGTACCGCTGGCTCGTCTTCTTGCCGGCGGTGACGCACGGCCTCGGGGTCCCGAACCGATACTACGGCTACTACGAGCACGGCGAGTTCAAGCTCCGCGGCATCGGCGCCCGTCGGCACGACACGTCCGGGCTCGTCCGGCGGTTCGAGGGGGAGGTCCTCGCGCTCTTCCGCACCGCCCGGGATGCGGAGGGGGTCCGCGCCCTCCTTCCGCGCGCCCTCGCGCGCGCCGACCTCTTTGCCGCGGAGGTCCGCGCCGGGTCATGGCCCGTCGACGAGCTCCTCATCGGCCACCGGATCGGGCAGGCGCCCGAGGCGTTCGTCACGTTCACCGACTCGGTCGCCGCGTTGCGCCAGCTGAAGGAGGCGGGGGCGGTCCGGGGGCCGGGAGAGTTCGTGCGGTTCGTCCTCCTCGACCGACGGAGCCGCTCGTTCCGCCACCGGGTGCGGCCGGCGGAGCTCCTCGAGGGGAACGAACGGTACGATGTCGGAGCCTACCTCGAGCTTCTTGCTCGCTCCGCAGAGACCCTGCTCGCTCCGCTCGGGGTCGGCCGCGAAGAGCTCCGGGCCCGTTGGGGAGCGGAGCCAGCCCCCGAGCGGGAGGAGTACCGGTCCCCCGAAGGGCTTTGCCAATCGCGGCTCGAGCCCAGCGTGCCCGAGAGGAGATATTAGCCTTCGATTCGGTGGACCGGCAGTGGTCGTCCGCTCCCGTCGCGCTCCGCGCCAAGGTCCGGTCCGCCGGGCCGCGCCTCCCCGACCCGACCCACCGACCCCGTCCGAACGCGCTGCCTCGATACGGGAGAGCGTCCGACACGGCGAGGTGAAGGACCTCGGCCCCCTCTTGGTCGCGCTGAGCGACCCGGTCCCGGGGGTCCGCGAGACGGCGGCGGTCGCCCTCGGGATCCTGAAGGATTCCCGGGCCTGCACGACGCTCGGGACCGCCGTTAACGACCCGGACCCCCAGGTCCGAGCGGCCGCGGTCGAGGCGCTCGGGGCGATCCGCCGACCCGATAGCCGCGCGACGTTGGAACGAGGGCTCGACGACCCGGCGGCCGGGGTGCGAGCGAAGGCGGCGCTCGCGCTCGCCGCGCTCGCGGACGCCCGGTCGATCCCCGCCCTCGACCGTAAGACCGACGACCCGGTCCCCGCCGTCCGCCAGGCGGTGGCCATCGCGCTCGGTCGGATCGAACCGGAGGTGGCGTTCCGTTCGCTCGAGCGGATGTTGAAGGACCCGGTCGACCGGGTCCGTCGCGAGGCCGTTCTTGGGATCGGGAGGTCGTCCGGCTCCGACCATCTTACCGTGATCCGCCCGTTCCTGGAAGATCCGGCGCGTCGGGTCCGGGTGGCGGCGGCCGTCGTGGTCGGCCGTCACCGGGACCGCGAGAGCGCTCCGCTCCTTCTCCGCCTCCTGACGAGCCAGGAGACGTGGGAGAAGCCGGCGGTCCTCGTGGCCCTCGGCCGGATCGGTGACCCCTCGGCCATCCCACCGCTCATCTCCTGGGCCGAGCACCCCTCGCCCTGGATCCGGGTCTGCGCGGTCCACGCGCTCGGCGAGATGGGCATCCCCGAAGCCCGGTCGGTCGCGCTCGAGCATCTTCACGACCCGTACTGGTCGGTCCGGGGCGCGGCCGCGGTCGCGCTCGGGGCGGTCGGAACCCCGGAGGACCTCACCCCCCTGCTGGAATGCCTCCGGGACGAACACCCGTGGGCCCGGCGTGGTGCGACGTACGCCCTCGGACGTCTTGGCTTGGCCGAGGCGGCGCCCCGTCTGCGCGACGGGCTCCACGACCCGGCGGCCGAGGTCCGGCTCGCCGCGATCTGGGCGCTCGGGAGCTTGAGGGACGACGGAGCGCGCGAGGACCTCGTCCGCCTCCTCTACCAGACCCAGCCGACCGGGGCCATCCCTCCCTCCCCCATGGTCGTCCCGGACGACCGGCTCGCCTCCGATGCCGAGAGTCGGCTCTTCGATACCGCGGTCCAAGCGCTGGGTCGGCTCTCCCACGGCCTCCCGGACCCGCTCATCCATCGCTCGCTGGTGGACGCTCTCGAGCGCCTCAGCGAGGAGGAGCTCGACCGGCTGGCCCGCCTCCCGCTTCCCGAGGCCCAGCCCGACCGCCCGGCTCCGACCCTTCGGGCGCTCTTCGAGACCGCGCTCCCGTCCTACGCCGACGACGAGGACGTCGGATGATCCGGGACGTCCGGCGCGCGGACACCCCCAGCCTCTTCGAGCTCATGACCCGGGAGTTCCCGGAGGAGTCCGCGCTCCTCGGGAACCGCCCCGAAGGGTTCCAGAAGATCATCCGTCGCGTCTTCCGGTGGGACACTCGCTTGCTCGTGGGGCTCTTGCGACTCTTCGGGCGACCGGTCTTCCGGTTCCTGGTCGTCGAGACCGACGGCCGACCGGTGGCGAGCATGCTCATTTCGTTCCCTCGCGTTTCCGCTTACGTGAGCACCGTCGTCGTGGACCCCGCGTACCGCCGTCGGGGGTACGCGCGGCAGATGTGCGAGGAGGCCCGCCGGACGGCGAAGCGGGCGGGCCGAAAGTACGTCGTCCTGGACGTCCTCGAGACCAACACCGGCGCGCGGACCCTCTACGAGTCGATCGGCTACCGCCCGCTCCGGGCGAGGGCCCAGTTCGTCCGCGAGTCGACCGCGCAGTTCGGGACGGAACCTCCCGTGAATCCGGCGATCCGTCCCTTCCGCCGAAGGGACGCCGCGGCGCTCGCTGAGATCCTCCGCCGACAGACCCCTCCGGCGATCCTGGAGGTCACCCCGATCGGAGCCGACTCGTTCGTCAGCTCCGGATACACGAACCGTCTCCTCGCCTCGCAGGAGGCCGCGTGGGTCATCGACCGCGGCCGCGGCCCCGAGGGACACGTCGCGGCGACGGTTTCCGAGACGTTCGAGGCGGGACATATGTCCGCCCCGGTCCTCGCCGAATCGGTGGACGCCGAGCTCGCGGGGGCCCTCGTACGGACCGCCGGCGCCTGGTGCGCCGCTCGCAAGGTCCCGCGGGTCCTGAGCATGGTCGCGGACGACAACGTGCGAGGGCGCGCCGCCCTCGAGGCCGGGGGGTTCCGGCATGCCTTCGCGTTCTGGACGCTCTACCGGCCCGTCGACTGACCCCTCCTCCCCGGCGGGGGGCGTGGACGTCTACCTCTTTCCGGCGGTCGTCGGCGGCGGTCTCGGGGACATCGAGGAGGTCCTCGCCGCGGGCCGTCACCTCTCGGGCGCCGGCTTCCGCCTTGTTCTCTACCGGGAGGCGGGCCGTCCGCTCCCCCCGAGTGTCGACGGTCCGTGGGAATGGCCGCCCGTCGAGCGGCGGGACCGGATCGTCCGTCGTGCGAGCGCGGCGCTCACGCTGGCCCCCTCCTGGGGAGTAAGCGCCGGACCGAGCCGACCGGCCCGCTTCGGTCGGGGCGGCCCCTGGGAGGTCGAGGCCCGGAACGTCGAGGCCGCGTACGGGCCGGACCGGACGTTGCACGTGAGCTTGGAGGAGTTCGCCCGTACGCTCCCGAGCGCGGCCGAGACCCGGGAACGTCTGCGCGAAGGGGGGGTTCCGGCGCGTGCCATCGGGCCGCGGTTCCGGGCGGCCGAGACGGCGAACGAGGTCGAGGCGTTCCGGTCCGCGTTCCGGGAGTTCCGGGGGTTCGACCGGTCGAACGTTCTCCACCTCTTCGCGACGTTGCGTCCGAACCCGGCGTTCGGGCACGAGTTCCCCGAGGCGGTCCAGACCGGTCCCCTCGGGTCGGGGCATCGCGTTTCCATCGCCCTCCCCTCGGGGAGGCGGGGACACCGCGAATGGGTCTGGTATGCGAGCCCTTCGAGCGCCGAGCGGATCGCTCCCGCGGTACTCCGGGGCCTCGCGGGGGTCCGCCCGCCCGTTACCGTGTACGTCCGATCCCCGCGTCCATGGCGGAGCGTCGAGGGGACACCGACGATGCGGGTCGTCACGGCCCCGGTCGCACCGAGGGTCTGGCGGTCCCGCTTCCGAAGGGCCGACCTGCGGATCGTGACGGGAAGCCGCACGCTGATCGAGGCGATGGAGGTTGGCGGACCGTTCCTCTACTTCAACGGGGTCCTCGGGCGGGGAGCGAGCCGCCGACGGCATCGACCCGAGAAGATCCGTGCGTGGCTCGACCTCGCGCGCCGCGCGGGCGTGCCGCGGGTCCTGCGGACCGACCTCGCGGACTTCGCGCGGGGTCGGCGCGTCGCGGAGGTCGTCCGCCGCGCGGCCCGACAGGAGGACGGATGGGCCCATTTTCCCGCATCGCTTGAGCCGTCCGGATTCCCGGCCTCCCGCGCGGACGCGGGGCGGGTCCTCGTCAACGTCGCCCGTGAGCTCTCTCGAACCGGCGCGCGGTCCTCCGAGATCGTGGCTCGCTGGCGTCGTTCGAATCCTTAATCGGGAGCCTCCCCTCCTTCGGGAATGCTATGGCCCCCGACGAGGCGACGCCTCCCGCCGTCGCCCGGGCGCTCGTCAGCAGCGCGCTCGGCGTGCGACGGGCGGAGCACGTCGTCGTGGTGAGCTGGAACCACACGCTCCCATGGGCGGCCTCCTGCGTCACCGAGGCGCGTCGGGTCGGGGCCCGCGCGTTCCTCCTCCTCGAGGACGAAGCGGCGTTCTGGCGGAGCGTCGAGAGCTCTTCCTCGTCGCGCCGCTGGGCCGGGGTATCCCGGCCCGTTCGCGCCGCGCTCGAGCGAGCGGACGCCCTCGTCTACTTTCCGGGCCCGGCCGACCGGCCTCGTCTCCACGCGCTCCCCCCTCCCCTCCTCGCCCCGTTCCTCGGCGCCGACGACGAATGGCTCTCGGCCGCGAGGAGCGCTCGCCTGCGCGCGGTCCGCTGTCTCCTCGGGTACGCCTCGGACGCCCAGGCCGAGCACTGGGGGGTGCCGGGGGCGATGTGGCGGAGCCAGCTGATCCGCGGGATATCCGACGTCGACTACGGCGGGCTCCGAAGGGACGGGCGTCGCGCCGCGGGCCTCCTCCTCAAGGGTCACGAGCTTCGGCTCACGGCGGCGAACGGCACCGACCTGAAGCTCCGCCTCCGGGGACGGGTGCCGTGGGTCGACGACGGATTCGTCGACGCGGACGACCGGCGACGAGGTCGGGTGATGTCGGCCGCTCCGGCCGGGTCGGTCGTGGTGGCGGTCGACGAGACGTCGGCCGAGGGAATGGTGGTCGCCAACCGCCCGAGCTTCCTCTCTCCCGGCCGGGTCGAGGGAGGCCAGTGGGAGGTCGAGGGCGGCAAGCTCCGCAACTACTGGTACACCGGGGGCGGAGAAGCGTTCGAGACCGAGTTCGCCCGGGCCCCCCGGGGCCGGGAGACGGTGGCGCTGTTCGCCCTCGGCCTCAACCCGGAGCTCGCGCCGGGCGTCCCGCAGGCCGAGGACGAGGAGGCCGGAACCGTCACCCTCGCGGTCGGCGGCAACACGCTCTACGGGGGACGGAACCGGTGCCGGTTCCTTTCGTGGATCACCATCGGGGAGGCGACGGTCGCCGTTGACGGGGCACCGCTCTGCGACCGGGGCAAGGTCCTCTAGGACGGGCTCGGGCCCGCGGGCGCGCCGCGGGTTCTTCGACCGTCCCGCGGCCCGGCTCGCGCGCGAGCTCCTGGGAGCGACCCTCACCGTCCGTTCGGGCCGGTCCGCCCGGTCGGTCCGGATCGTGGAGACCGAGGCCTACGTGCGCCACGACCCGGCCAGCCATGCGTTCCGGGGACCGACCCGACGCAACCGCTCGATGTTCTCCTCGCCCGGCACGCTCTACGTCTACCGGATCCACCAGGTCGTCTGCGCGAACCTCGTCGCGCGTCGGGGAGAAGCAGTGCTCCTGCGCGCAGGAGCGGCCGACGGCGCCGCCCCCGGGAGCGCCTCGGGTCCGGGTCGCCTCTGCCGCTTCCTCGGCATCACCCAAAAGGACGACGGGACGGACGCGGTCGAGGGAGACCGGTTCGAGGTTCGGTTGGCGCTCGAGCGAGCGGCCCCGGTCCGGGCGGGACCCCGGGTCGGGATCCGAAAGGCCGTCGACCGCCAGCTGCGCTTCGTGCTCGCGGACGAACCGGCCGTCTCGCGGCCCCGCTTTCGCCGGACTACTTCAGCTTCTTCCAGTCGTAGCCGCGCCGTCGCGCCGTGTTCCCGAACCCGCAGGAGGAGCAGACGTTCTTCTGGCGGTGGTAGGAGTGGCGGCCGCAGCGACGGCAGATGATGTGGACGATCTTTCCTCCGCGACGGGACGGTGTTCCTTTTCCCATGGTTCCTCCGGTTACGGCGAAATGTAGATGATCGAATCGCCGCGCACCAACGTGAGACCCGAGCGCGGCGTCACCTGGTCCTTCGAGACCTCCTCGGCCGAGGAGAGGACGAGGTTCAAGTGCTGGTCGAACGCATCGAGCGTTCCCCGGAACGAGCGTCCGCCCTTGAGCTCCACAAGCACCCGCTTGTGCAGGCTTTGCTGCAGGGCATCGAGCGGCTTCATGGCGAGGGAGCGGAGCAGACCGGGTGGGCTTCTTAACGGTTGGGGCCGACGTTCGTCCGGCGCCCGTCCCGCGCCGGCAGGCGGAGGAGGGAGACGAGGGCGAGCGCTTGGGCCCGGGAAGCGGGGGTCGGGTCCGCTTCCTCGACGAGCGAACGAAGCGCGGGAACGAGGGCGAGGGGTCTCGAGCGCGCGCGGAGGGTCCGGAAACGGCCGGGCAGGGCGGCCGGGAACACTTCCGCGAGGTACCGCCGCTCGACCTCGCCGA
Organism: Thermoplasmata archaeon; assembly: GCA_036404475.1. GTDB lineage: Archaea > Thermoplasmatota > Thermoplasmata > Lutacidiplasmatales > UBA184 > Lutacidiplasma. Next base: position 1,615 of record DASWZL010000071.1, on the reverse strand, counting down.
CCGCTTCGTGACGGCGGAAGAGGGGGACCGGATGGTGGTTCGCGTCGGTCCGGGCGCGACGAGCGCGTTCGTTCGTCGTCGTCTCCAGGTAGACCGTGAGGTCCGGGAGTCCGAGGGCCCGTCTCCGGACGAGCGACCGGGCGCTCCGCTCGACCGATTGCCCCACCGACGCGGGCGCCCACCCGAGCTCGACGAGCCCCCGGGTGTACGTTAGAGGCCCAAGGAACCCGGTGTCGGCGAGGACCGTACGGCCTCGCGCACAGAGGCGACGCGCCTCGCGGTAGCGGCGCGACTCTTCGGCGAGAAGTACCCCTTCGAGGAGGGCGAGTTCGCGGGGGGACCCGAACTGGAGCGACGGAGCCGGGTCGAGGCGGTCGAACGCCTCCCCGAGCGGCTGCCAGCCCAGCTTCCGTGCCGCGACGTGAACGAGGGTCGTCTTCCCGGCCGCGGAGCGACCTTCGATCGCGATCAGCCGACCCCGGCGTGCCATGCGCCCTCCCTTCGCGCCACTCCCTCGCCCACGGAAAACCGTGCCGTCGGCTCCAGCGCGCCTTTTTCTCGCCTCAGACCCATCCCGGTGACCGTGTCCGGACCTTCCTCGCCCTCCCCGACGCGGCCTCGCCAGCCGGCCCGGGTCCTGGAGGTGGAGACCCTCGCGGACGTCGCTCGCGAGGTGGAGCGCACCGAGAGCGACCCCGAGGGCGTCGCGATCATGACGCGGAAGGGGCGGGTCTACCCGGTCCGCCTCGAGGGCGTCTCGCTCAAGGCGGCCCCTCTCCTGAAGCAAGAGACCCTGTCGGTCGGGGCGGACTCGGCCCACGCGCGGGGAGTCGCCGACCACTCCGTCGCGACGACCGCGGTCGTCATCCTCGCCACGTGGGGCCAGTACCAGCGACTCCTCCCGAAGCTCCGGCGCCAGCCGTTCCGCCTCGCGGAGGCGGCCGAGGAGATCGACCGCGCGCTCCGCGCCTACGTCTCCCGATCGCCTCGCACGATCCGTGGCCCCCACCGCTCGTTCGTGGTCGGGGACCGTCCCCGCGTCATGGGCGTGGTGAACGTGACCCCGGACTCGTTCTCGGACGGCGGGCTCCACCTCGACCCGAAGGAGGCGGTCGCGCACGCGGAACGGTTGGTCGCCGAGGGCGCGGAGATGGTCGATATCGGCGGCGAGTCGACCCGGCCGGGGGCGACCCCGGTCTCCCCCGAGGCGGAGTGGGCGCGGGTCGCGCCCGTCCTCGCGGGCCTTGCGGGTCGTCTTTCGGTCCCGATCTCGGTCGACACGCGCCACTTCGAGGTCGCCGAGAAAGCGGTCGACGCGGGAGCGGACGTCGTCAACGACGTCGAGGGTCTCCGCTCGGAGGCGATGCGCCGCACGGTCGCGAGGAGCGGGGCCGCGGTGATCGCGATGCACATGCGCGGGGACCCCACGACCATGCAGACGGACCTCACCTACTCCGACCTCCGGGGAGAGGTCTTCTCCGCGCTCGCCGTGGCCACCGACCGCGCGGTCGCCGAGGGGGTCCCGGCCGAGAGGATTCTCATCGACCCCGGGATCGGTTTCGGCAAGTCGGCCGAGCAGTCGCTCGAACTCCTCTGGCACGTGGGCGAGCTGCGG
>DASWZL010000070.1:0-5495 GCA_036404475.1 Thermoplasmata archaeon | reverse complement strand
GAGAGGATGATCGTCGCCGTGTCGTCGCCGACAACGGCCTCGCAGACCTTCCTCGGGTCGCCGAACTTGCCCATGACCTCTTTGGCCTCGCCAACGTTGATCACTTTGGCCAGCACGTTCACTTGCTTCGAGTTCGGCGTTAGGTCTCGCACTTTCGTCAGGGGTTTGTCTACCATTTCGGGTCGCCTCTTCTTTCGCGTTTCGCGTTTGCTTTGAGGAGCCGGGGCGCAACACTTCTCGCGCGAACACTCGTCGCAGAAATAGGACGGGCGGGACGCTCGGATCGGGCTGGGCTTTGGGATTCCTCGAACGGCTCACCCCAGGGAGGATATAAAGCCGCGCCCGTGCGCCGGCGTCGCTCGGACGGGGGCGAACCGGCATGCGGCAGTTCGGACGGCAGGCTTTTCCGTCCCCCCGCGTTCCGCAGCCGGGTACCCTGTGTGACCCATCGCTTTGACCTGGCCGTCCACTACTTCCTGCGGCACGAGTACGAGAACGCCGTGGCGGCGTTCCGCGACGTCGTACGGGAGCGCCCTGCCGACGCCCGTGCCTGGGCCTACCTGGGCATCGCGCTCGCCCACCTCGGACACGCGGTCGAGGCCGAGGGCGCCCTCAGCAAGGCGATCGCGCTCGCTCCCGAGAATGCCGAGGCGTGGTTCCATCTGGGCGTCGCGCGTTCCCTCCGAGACGAGTGGGTGTCGGCGGCCCAGGCCTACCGGCGGGCGGTCGCGCTCACCCCGAGCGACATGGTCGCGTGGCACCGTCTCGGGGTCGCCTTCGCCGAGTCCGGAGACGAACCGTCCGCCTCCGCCGCGTTCGAGCGAGCGCTCGTCCTCTCCCGAGACGTCTCGGACGCCCCCGACTCCCCCGAACCGGTCGCCTCGGCGTTCCCGCCGCCCGACGCCCCACGTCCCCGCTCTTCCGCCGACACTCATCTCGAGGAGACCGGGGAGCGCGAGGGAGCCCGGGAGGCGAAGAGCTGGCTGGACCTGGCGCTCTCGCTCCTGAGCCTCGGTGACGAGGACGAAGCGATCGCCGCGTACGAACGGGCGTACACGCTGGACCCCGACCGGGCCCGCCGCTCCCTCTTCCGCCCGATGCTTCGGTTGCTCACGGCGGTCCAGGACGGGATGGAAGCGCCCGAAGGCCCCTGGCCGAACGAGCCCCGTCGGCCTCCCGAAGTTCCCCGTCGGCCTCCGCGGACCGAGGTCGTCTAGTCCGGGTTCGTCTAGAGCGCTTTCGGAGCCGACGTCACGATCGTCGATTCGGCCCAGCTCTTGACCTTCTCTCGGGCCTCGGCGTGGTGTCGGTAGAACCCGTGGACCCGCTCGAGCACCTGGGACTTGCACTCCCCGCAGAGGAGGGCGCCCGACCGGCACTCGGCGGTCACCTCGCGGAACTTCTCCTCCGACTCCGCGAAGCGGGTGCGCCAGAGCGCCCAGACCGAGCAGACCTCGGGCGTCGCGCCGAGGCGCCGCTGCTCTTCGACCGTCGCTCGCCCGCCGGTGAACGCGTTGCGCACCTTCCGGTCGACCACGTCCGGCGGGTCGTTCAGGAAGAGGGCGTTGTCGGGCCTCTCTCCCGAGGTCGACATCGCGGTCTCCCCGAGGAGACCGGGGATCATCTGGCTGTGGAGGAGCGAGGGCTTCGGGTACCCGAGCCCCTCCGCGATGTCCCGGGTGACCCGAAAGTGCGGGTCCTGGTCGATCCCGCACGGGATGAGGCAGGGGACCGAGCGACCCTCCGCCCACGACGGCCAGAAGCACGGGACGCTCTGGAGCGCCGTGTAGAAGACGAGCCCGATGTTGGTGCTCGGTTCGAACCCGAAGACGGCCTTGACGGTGGAGTAGGGGATCTTCCGGGCGACGCGGACCGCGAGCGGGTAGAGCGCCGCGATCGAGCGCGAATCGAAGAAGACGTGGGTGCGCTTCGGGTCGAAGCCGAGCGCGAGGATGTCGTAGAGGTTCTCGAGCCCCCAGAAGGCGGTCTCCTCGCGGGTGAGCCCCGAACGCGCCCAGAACTTCTCGTCGTCCGTGATCTGGATGTACATCGGCACCCCGAGCCGGCGCTGGAGCCACTGGCAGAGGTCGAACGGGACGAGGTGGGACGTGTGGAGGGGCCCCGACGGCCCCCGCCCGGAGTAGAGGAAGAACGGCTTCCCGTTCGCGAACCCGTCCAGGAGCGGTGCGAGGTCGCGGTGCGAGTAGTAGACCCCTCGGGTCAGGAGGGGATGGAGGTCGCCGCCCGTGAGGTGGTGGAACTTCGCGAGCAGCTCGGCCGAAAGCTCCTGCGTCCCGAACAGCTCCCGCAACCGGGCGTAGTCGATGTGCCCACGGACCTCGTACGGGGTCACGACGAAGTCGTCGGGCTCGGGCATGCGCTTCCCGGTCAGCCCTCGGGGAACGTGATCTTGGAGAGGATCGCCTCGCGTTCGGTCCCCGGCACTCCCGCCGTGCTCAGCGCACTGGCGAAGCACTGGCGGGAGTGCTCGAAGTTGATCGTGTGCCCGCACGACGGGCAGCTCGCCCAACCCTGGATCAGCCCGCGGAGCCCCTCCCGCGACGAGGAGGTGTCCCGGCGCGCGAACTTCTCCACGAGGATCGCGCCCCCCGCGGTGCTCTCTAGGTTCGTGAGCGGGACGCGGACGGGCGTGTTGCAGATCGGGCAGCGGGCCGGGTTGCGGCAGGTGCATCCCATGGGCGTCGAAGGTACCTGTCGAGCTCGCCTAAAAGACCGCCGGCCCGCTCGAAGGATACGTTCAAATGCCTATTGCTGGAATCTTCGCGCCGATGGCGCTCTCTCCGCTCGAGGCGGCCGTGGAGCTGGGGGACGAGCTTGTCGAGGTCCTGAAGCAGCTCAACCGCTCCGAGAATGAGGCCGGGACCGACACGGGTCTCGAGGTCGACGAGCTCCACCACCTGCTCGGTCGGGGGCCGCTTCCCCAGGTCACCGCCCCCGACGTCGCGCGGGCCGTCACCGTGCTGGTCGGGAACGGGCTCGCCCGTTGTCTCGACACCCCCGAGTACTCGTGGGAGCGGGGCCGGGTCGTGGCGGTCCGGTACACGATCACCTCCGAGGGAAAGGCGTACCTAATGTCCCGCCTGCGGCGGACCGGGCGCGTCGAATAGCTCCCGGTCGGACGGACCGTCTCAGTTTAAGTAGAGGGGGACCGCGTAATCCTTCACGGAATGCCCTCCGACGACGACCATCGCGACCCCGTCCATGCGACGCTGATCGCCATCCTTCAGCAGCTCAACCGGGCCGAGTCCCTCCACGAGGGTCAGGAACGCCACCAGACCCTGGAACTTCAGGAGATCGAGCGGCTGCTCTCCGACTTCTGGGCGATCAAGCACGACCACGTCAAGATACCGCTCGCGCTCGGTCTCCTCGTCCGCAACGGGATGGTCGAAGCCCAGGCCGGCGGCCCGGTATCCGCGCGCTCCCGGACCCTCTCCCCCGCTTCCTACCGGATCACGACCGAAGGGAAGCGGTTCCTGGTCGACTCGTCCCATCAATCGGACCGCATTCGCTGACGGAGGAACGGCCGTTTCCCCCTCGATGGATGCGCTGAGCGGACCAACCGTTAAGTATCGGATGGGTGTCCCCGCGAATCCATGTCGCGGATCCACTCCGGACACAAGGGACGCGCCGGTTCGCACCGGCCCTACCCCCTCACGAAACCCGAGTGGGTCACCGTGTCCCAAGAGGAGCTGGTCGCGCAGGCTGTCCAGCTTTCCAAGACGGGACTCTCCTCCGCTCAGGTGGGGTTGCACCTCCGAGACACTGACGGGATACCGTCCGCGCGGGCGGTGACGGGGAAGCGGCTCGGCGTCCTGCTCCGGGAGAGCGGTATCTCGCCCGAGATCCCGGACGACCTCCAGGCGCTGTTGAAGCGGGTCGTCCACCTGCAACGGCACCTCGAGACCCACCCGAAGGACCTCTCGAACCGTCGTAGCCTCACGTTGATGGAGTCCCGGATCCGCCGCCTCGCCCGGTACTACCGGCAACAGAAGCGGATTCCCGAAACGTGGCGGTACACGGCCACCACGGCGGCGCTCCAGGTGGAGTGATGCCCTCGGGCCCGGACGGACTCGTTTCCGACCCTCACTACACCCAAGAGTTCGAACGTGCCCGGTCCCTTCTCCTCGCCCACCCCCAGCGCTGGCGCATCATCTACCACTACGACGGGGACGGGATCGCCAGCGCGTCGAGCGCCCTCCGGGCGTTCCACCGTCTCGGCTACCCGGCGCAGGCGACACCGCTCGTCGGGGTCGAGCGGGACCTCGTCGCCGCCCTGTTAGAGGCGACGGCGGGGCCGGTCCTGGTGGTCGACACCGGGGCGACCTGGCTCGACCTCTTCTCCGGGCACCGCGCTCCCGTCGTGGTGCTCGACCACCACAAGTATCCGGGCGTTCCCAGCCCGCCCGCGCTCCCCGCCCACGTCGCGCTCGTGAACCCCCTCGACTGGGGGGTGGACGGGATGACCGAGCTCTGCGCCGCCACCCTCACTTGGCTCTTCACCGTCTTCCTGGACCCCGTGAACTGGGACAACGCCCCCTGGGGCCTCTCGGGCGCGATTGCCGACCGGCAGCACGTCGGCGGGTTCCGGGGCCTCAATGCCCTGCTCGTCGAGGAGGCGGTCCGCCGCTCGCTCGTCGTTCGGCGGCCGGGGGTCGCCCTCTTCGGCCCGACCGTCGGCGAGGCGCTCGCGGGCAGCATCGACCCGTTCGTACGGGGCCTCTCGGGCCGCCCCGAAGCGGTCGACCCGTTCCTCCACGGCCTCGGTCTCGACCCCGGTCGACGCCCTGCGAAGCTGACCGAGGAGGAGAACCGTCGGTTGGTCGCGGCCCTCAAGGAGCGGCTCGCCGCGAGCGGGGTGGTCCGGGAATCCGCGGACGTCCTCGACCAAGACCGGTGGTTCTTGCCGTCCCTCGGCCTCGATGCCGAGGAGGTCTCGAACCTCCAGAACGCCGCGGGACGCGCGGGCGTGCCCGGGGTCGGGGTCGCCTACGCTCTCGGGGACCCGCGTTCCGCCGAGCGGGTTCGGACGGCAGAGAGCGAGTGGCGCACGGGCATCCTCCGGGGACTCCTCCGGGTCGAGAACGACGGCGTTAACTCGATGCGATTCCTTCGGTGGTTCGAGAGCCCCGAGACCACTCTCGCGGGCACCCAGGCCGGCCTCGCGATGAACTATCTGCTCCCGCCCGACCATCCCGTTTTCGTCTTCTCGGACGTCGGGGCGGGCCCGATCAACCTCAGCGCGCGCGGGACCCTTCGCCAGGTCAGTCGGGGGCTCGACCTCTCCGCGGCCTGTCGCATCGCGGCCGCCGCCGTGGGAGGAGAGGGGGGAGGACACCGCGTCGCGAGCGGCGCGACGATCCCCCCCGGCACCCGTCCGGCGTTCCTCGAAGTGGCGGACCGGGTCGTGGCCGAGCAGCTCGGCCCGACCGAAGGAGGCGCGCCGTGAGCACGCCTCCGCCCGCGGTCCCCGAGCC
>DASWZL010000069.1:0-5273 GCA_036404475.1 Thermoplasmata archaeon | reverse complement strand
CGCGTCGTCGACTGCCCAGCTGTCGAAGCGCTTGGTTTCGAAGGCGCACACCGCAGCGAAGGATCCCTCTGGATCCGCGAAAAAGGTCGCTCATCGGGCGGCCAAGGAACTCGAGGCGGCAGCCCGGGAAATCGACCGTATCCTCCAGGACCTGTAGCGGTCACGATCCGTCCAAGAAGCGTCGCTACACTAACGAAAGGCCGCGCCCGTTCGATGACCGACCGCGAGGCGCGCGCGGGACGCACGGGGATCGGGATGAGACCGCGCCCCGCGCGGAGACTCGCCGATTAGCGGGTCGTCTCTCAAGACGTGCTGTGAGGAAGATGCTGTTGCAACCACACGAGCCTTTGCCGAAGGGAGCCCACGCCACCCATCAGTCAGGATTCGGTCCGGCAGGCCCCACAGCTAGATTGCACGGGCAATCGGGGCGAAGCTGGGTTATATACATTGAATCCATGTACTGTACATGAGCGTCTCGGAGAATCGACTCACGAGCATCCCCGTACATGCGACGACCGTCAAACTACTCCAACAATTGAAGACTGGTGCCCAGAACTGGGATGAGTTTCTCCTTTCCGCGTTCGAGGACCTACTACCTCCCGAAACGATCGCAGAGCTCGAGCGCCGGGAGCGCGAGGAAGGCAGTCGGTCTTTCGCTGAGGTAGCCCGAGACCACCCGCGCCGAGTGCGTCGATCCCGGGCCGCCCGTGCCCCGTAGGCCTCTAGCTCCCTGGAAGGAGCAGTTCACGTTCCTGGAGTCGGCAGAGCGGGAATTCTATGCCCTCCCGGTGGAGGTTCAGGACACCTTCATCGAGGCCTTCCCTCGATTTGCTCGCCACCCTACCCGGGCCACAGCCGACCTTGACGTTGCCCCGCTAAGAGACCGTGCGGGACGGTGGAGGCTGAAGGTCGAGGGGGGTCACCGAGGGATCTATCGGATCGTTCATGGACGCCCTGATTTCGAGATGTTCCAGAGCCGAGATGAAGTGTACCAGCGGATTCGACGGTATCTGATCTCCCGCCAGCAGTGAGCGATCGACCCCGGTCCGATTCTACCTCATCCGTTATCGCGTTCTTGATCGCCCCGCGCGTTCACTGACCGACCGCGAGGAGCGCGCGGGGCGACCTCCGGGGACGCGGTTACGGAGATTCGCGCACGATATGGCGCTGGTCGTTCCCGCAAACCCTTCAACCGAGAAGGCGTGAGGTAGCGCGGTGTCCGCATCCGAGTTATTTCGGCCCTTCCAGCTGAACCGGCTCACTCTTCCCAATCGGATCGTGATGGCTCCCATGACCCGAAACTATTCCCCGCGGGGTGTCCCGGGAACCGACGTCCAGGCCTACTATCGCCGCCGCGCCGAGGGGGGCGTGGGACTGATCCTCACCGAGGGAACTGCTCCCTGCCCGGGGGCCCAGAATGCTCCGAGAGTTCCGCACATCTACGGGGACAAGGCCATCCACGGGTGGGAGAAAGTGGTCTCCGCGGTGCATGCCGCCGGCGGGCACATCGGCATGCAACTTTGGCACGTCGGGGCCGCCCAGCACGGGAGCGGATCCTCGAAGCTTCCCGCATCCCCGGTCAGCCCGTCCGGGTTGTTCAAGCCGGACCGACGGGTCGGCAAGCCGATGACCCAGGCCCAGATCGACGCCGTCATCGAGGCCTTCGCCCAGGGCGCGGCCGAGGCTCAACGGGTTGGGTTCGACGCGATCGAGCTGCACGGGGCGCACGGCTACCTCATCGACCAGTTCTTCTGGGACGGCACGAACCACCGCACGGACCAGTACGGGGGCGATCTCGTTGACCGCACCCGATTCGCCGTCCAAATCATCCGCGAATGCCGCCGCCGAGTCGGACTCGGCTTTCCGCTCCTGCTTCGGTTCTCCCAGTGGAAACCGCAGGACTACTCCGCACGTCTGGCCTCCTCACCGGCGGAACTCGGCCGGTTCCTCAAGCCACTCGCCCGCGCCGGCCTCGACGCGTTCCACTGCTCGACACGACGCTTCTGGGAGCCGGAGTTTCAAGGGAGCGACCTCAATCTGGCCGGCTGGACAAAGAAACTGACGGGGATACCCACGATCACGGTGGGCTCGGTCGCGCTCGACACCGATTTCACCGAACCGTTTCGCGGAGCCACGGGCGATGCCGCGGGAAAGGACGTCGGCGAGGTGCGGCATCTCGACCGGCTCGTGGAAATGCTAGCGCGAGGGGACTTCGACCTGGTGGCCATCGGCCGCGCGCTGCTCGCCGATCCGGCGTGGCCCGCAAAGATCCGCGACGGACGAACGGGCGAGATCCGCCCCTTCTCCCAGAGAATCCTGGCGACGCTCGTCTAGGCTCAGGAACCCGCTGACGGAAGGGGCTCCCGGTCGGTGACCGACCGCGAGGAGCGCGCGGGACGCGACGAGGTCGGCGCAATGCACCGCGGGAACGGCAACTAACCGTGATGGCACTGCGACGTAGAATAGCGGCTTAGATCGGCGAATTGTTGATTGGCGTCTGGGCTACCTCTTTGCCGAGCCCGAACCAATGCGATTGCTCTCGCGCACAGGCCACACCTGTTCGGGGCGCTGGGACAATTTCTGAGGTTGGGATTTTGTAGAACTATCGCCTGGAATGGCCCTTCCTCGCCTCTCGAAAAGTCAAGCGCCGCTTGGTGGAGGCATTTGGGGACGGGTTCGGTCATTCCTCATGGCGATGGGTTCTCGCTCTAACTCCTTTGCGGGCCGCCTTAGGTCGCGCGATCTGGCTGTTTTCTGGGAGAGACCTAGTGTTTGGGTCTAACCGTGGAGCTTCCTCACACACTTCGATGACCGACCGCGAGGAACGCGCGGGACGCGCGGAGAGGTCGTGACGGGGCCGCGCCCTGTTCGAAAACCTACCCATTTCGGGTCCTTTTCTTCTCTTCGTAGCGTCGATGGAAATAGCCAGGATGGTCCTTGACCCATTGGCGTTGATATTCGCGCTTCTTCTTTCGGAGCGTTTCTAGGTTGGCCTGTCGGTAGCGCCGCTGGTATTCGCGTTGCCTCTCGCGGGTGGCCTCCCGGTACCGTCGATAATACTCGCGCCGCTTCTCGGGATTGCGGTAGGTCATCCTATCTCGACCTCCTTCACGACCGTTGTCCCTTAAGACTTGAGTTAACCCGCCGATTCTCCCTGATAGGGGTCTAACGGAACAGAAGCATACACACGTCGATGACACGACCGCGAGGAGCGCGCGCGGGCGCGCGGAAATTGCGGCGACGCTGCGCCCTATGCGAAAGCCGACCCCTATCGCCAGCGCGCTTCTTGAGACCATGGCATGTTTGAAGTGTTCCACGGATAGAGCCACCAACGGCTCAGCATCGCCTGCTCGACACGAAGTGCGGCCGCTTTCGTTTTGCAGAGGGTGTACCGTGCATATAGGTCGTACTTCCCCAGCTCGCACGCCTTCAGCTTCCTCCAAAACCTGTCACTCATAACGACGCGAACGTGGTGGTCCAATCTTGGGCCAATGCCCATGGTTCGCCCTCCGGTATGACCTATGTAGACTGGCCGAGGGCGCTCGCTGCCCTTGGCAATCCCGAGGACATAGCAACCCGGCTTATTCGGGAAACTCGATCGTGTCGTGATGGGAACTCCGTCCCGCCATAGCCTTCGCCACCCAGTCCATTCGGGCATGCGAACCCGATTACACACTCCCCGTATCAGCCCTGTGGGAGGGCGAAGACCTGCCAAAGTGGAGCCCTGCAACGGACCCATTGCTAGAGTGCTGTCGACTCTGGGCGGATACCACCCGACCGCGACCTTGGTGTGGGGCGCGCGCCTTCGATGACCGACCGCGAGGAGCGCGCGAAGCCGCGCTGGGATAGACGCGATGCCGCCCCCCGTGAGGAAAACCACCCGATGCGGCGGGGTGTGGGGCCTGAAGTAGTCCGTGCGCCTACCAGACATGACATGCCGAAGAAGGGCGGGAAGGGGAAGAAGAAGAAGCGATAGCGGCCGACCCCGGCCGTTCTCGTTCCTCGCCGAGGGGATTGCTTGCGCGGATCTCTCGCCCCGCTCACGCGAGCGGGGGATGTCCGCGGATTCCCGCCGGTGATAGCCATTCCACCCTTGGATCGACGGGAGGTTACTGCTAACCATGACCCGGCCTCAGCGGCCCGATCGTTCACGCGACCAGTTCCGCAGCTTCGCCCACCGGGTCCGCCGCCCGTCGCCACCGTGCGTTCGATGTGGCGGGACGGGGCGGATCACATGGGCCGGCCGCAAAGAAATCTGTCCGAGCTGTCACGGCCGGGGTAGGGAGCAATCGGTTTGAAACCCCCGGCCGAAACGGACCCGTTTGTGGAGAGAGAGCGCGGGGGGCCCGTTCGAGCTTGGCACCATGCTGGGCCCCGTGCTAACCCCACGGTTTCCCTACCGACTCTGCTTTGTTCGGCTTCTCCAAGGGCAGATTCTCGTCAGTCGTAGGTCGGGTCCGCTTCCATCCGAATGATGACGTGACCGCAGTTAGGGCACTGGACCAATCTCCATTCATCAGGGACCGGCACCGGATGGCGACAGCTCGGGCAAAGGGTAGAGGCTTCATCCTTCGCCATAGCTCGCCTTCGTCAAAGGCTCGTTGTCAAAGCAACCCTTTCGGGGAGCTGCCGAAGCGTTGTCGAGGGTGAGTACGGAGGTCCGGCTGATTACTTACTGCGGGAAAGCCCTACAGACGGGATTAGCAGCCCCGTTAGCGAAGCAGACCTTGCAAACAAGGATGTGGTGGTTGCCGTCCCCCGTCGTCTGCACACCGTGCAAGGCCAACGAGTGCCCACAGTCGGACTTTGGGCACGGGGGATCAGTTTGCGCGTCCATACATTCATGATGGCACCCCGGAGCTTAAGGGAACCATACCCAAGGGACCCCTTCCGAAGGGAATCGTCGCCAGGGTGGAACGGGCGATTACAACGGTGACTGGGTAATCGCCGGTTTTAGGGGTCCGCCGAACCCGTCGTCCAGAACGAGCCGGTTTCGAACCCTCGGCAACAGAGGGACGGGCTGGGGGCCTTAAATACCTATTTAAATACTTTATATATACAACACGGTGACGCGAATTCGAATCGAGAACGTTGTGGCATCGAGCTCGCTGGCAGATGTGCTCGACCTACACTCGATCGCCCTCGGGCTCGAAGGAGCCGAATACGTGCCCGACCAGTTTCCCGGCGTTATCTACCGACTCAAGGAGCCGAAGACCGCGATCCTACTGTTCCACTCGGGCAAGCTGGTCTGCACCGGCGCCAAGAGCATGCGC
>DASWZL010000068.1:0-1861 GCA_036404475.1 Thermoplasmata archaeon | reverse complement strand
GCAAAGAGGAACATCGAACTCTGGTCAACCGAGTCCAAGCGAGGATGGGTTCTCCGGATCTGGCCACTAGAATCACCGAGGAGGCCCGATTACGGGGTCTCCCGGTCGTCGTTCAAGAAGAGCGAATTTCGCAAGGCAGGTCGGGAGGCCCCAATATTCCAACCACCCGAATCGGACGATTGGAATCCACTCCCGGGTACCACACTTTCCGAGGGGGCCCGTTACGATAGCCGCGAGGTCAGGATTCCTCAGACCCCGATGAGGCCCGAGGGCGACCGTGCCCCCATCATAGTCGCCGAGCGAAGCGAGGGAACGGCGGCCGAAGGCCGCCGGGACCTTGATGTGGGACGCGCGCGGCCGATGACGTGACCGCAATCAGCGCGCGGGACGAGCGATAGGCGAGGCGATTTCACGTCCCGAGAGAGAAACCACCCTCCACAGAATCCTGGTATCAAAAAGGGTCCGAGGGTTCAACCGGACGAGGTTGAAGGTGCTGCATTGCTGGCGGTCGTCTTCTCCTCAGGGTTTGCCACGAGATCTAGCACGGTCGGCAGATTGTACGGACCGCTCGCCTGGACCCGTGTACCGGCCTTGATTCCGTACGTCTCCCACTCCTTCGCAAACGTGTTGGCCTCGGTCATGAATTTCGTCCAGTCGTCCCCGATCGAGGGCGGCCACCGATAGGGGTGGGCCCGGCGCATCTGATAGACGTAGGAGGAAACCGTACCGTAGTTAGAGATGAAGAGTCCCTGGGCAAGGCCGAACGCCGCGAGGTATGAGTTGGTATCGGCCCGAGCCGGGCCCTGAATCAGTCGGAGCGCTTCGCCCCAGAGTTGGACACGTCCATTGGATCCCGCCGTCCAGCCCGTCTTGATGGCTTGGGCGAGTTCGGCGGCCTTAGCCTCCTCAGAACTCGGTTTCGGTTCCTTACCCAGTTGTCCGAACACTGCGTTTTCGGCTTGAAGTGTCGCGTAAGCAAACGTCGCGATCTGGCCCGTGTCGTCGCCGAAAATCCGGCCACCCCGGCGCAGGAAACCTTCCAAGTCATCCACGAGGTCCCAGTTCTTCCGTATGCGTAACCGAAACTCCTTCTCGGCCCGACGGTTGGCTCGCTTGTCCAACCCGCCATTGAATATCCACGCGAGGAAGAGGAATGCGCCGACTATGACACCCGCCTCGGCGGTCCGCTCGTACCACACCACGGTGGAAGCGAGTAGGATTGCTGCGATCCCACCCGCGACAAGGACGATCGCCGCCAGGAATAACGCGGTGTTGTCGGAAGCCGGATTCGGATTGTACACCGAGCACGTACTGTCGAACTGTCACTTAACTCCCGCCCAGACATGCAGTATTCCCCTCACGAGCGGTCCGCGAATACCCACCCTTCCCCGAACATTCGAATTGTCTCACCGAGGCTAGGAAATGGGTGCGCTGACGCCAGACCGCGGGTCTGAAGCGGGACGCGCGCGGCCGATGGAGGACCACAATCAGCGCGCGCGATCGGGGAACGACCGCGCGAACCGCACCCAGACAGGTTGACGAATCGGTTCAACGAAGACTTAAGAGAACTGGAGGCGAAGTCCTGTCATGACCGTCAAGCCCAACATTCCCGCCGCACAAGCCCTTGAACTGACCACACTAATCTCGTACGCTGAGAAGGGGATCGCAAGCCGTGTGATCGCTCGGACTCCCGGAGGAAATGTGACTCTCTTCGCGTTCGACGCCGGTGAGGAACTAAGCGAGCACGCCTCCCCGTTCGACGCGCTCGTGGTGGTTCTTGAAGGCACGCTCATGCTGACGATCGGAGGTTCCCGAGTTCGTGCAACCTCGGGCACCATCGTCCGCATCCCCGCCACCGCAC
>DASWZL010000067.1:0-1761 GCA_036404475.1 Thermoplasmata archaeon | reverse complement strand
AAGGTGCCCAGCGACCGGTCCGACAACGGGGCCACCATCACCGCCCCGGCCTCCGCCGAGTCCGCCCCGTGGTCCGGGCACAAGACGTGCAGCCTCAAGCCCGCATGGGAGCCCGTCCTGTGCTTCAAGGCCCCGATGGGGAACAGGAACTACGCCGAGCTGGCGACCGAGCTCGGCAGCGGGGCGCTGAACGTGGACGGGGCGAGGGTCGCCGCGGACGGCGAGGCGCAGGGGGGAGGCGGCAGGGAGGGCGAGGCGTCGGCGGACAGGAGCTACGCGGAGGAGGGATCGACGGACTTTTCCGTCAGGCCGGGCCCCAGGGGCGGCGACGCCAGGGGGAGGTACCCCGCCAATCTCGTCCTGGGGTGCATCTGCAGGGAGACGGGGCTCGTGGACGCGCCCGTCTGCGGCGACGTGAGCGGGGAGGAGCCGAGCCAGAGGATGGGGGGGAAGGGAATCTACGGGAGGTCGGACGAACGCCCGCCCTTCGAGGCCTACAGGGGCAAGGCCGTCGTCCATACCGACCCGGGATGCCCGTGCCGCATGCTCGACGCCCAGACGGGGGACCTCGGCAGGAGCGCCGGGGGGCACAGCGGGCACGAGGAGGCGTACTGCGGCGGGTACGGGGAGGAGGAGCACTACGGCGGCCTCCTGCCGGGCTACGGGGACGCCGGGGGGGCCTCCAGGTTCTTCTACCAGGCCAAGGCGACCCGCAGGGAGAGGGAGGTCGGGCTGCTCGGCCTCGTCCCCTGCCACAAGTGCGGGGAGCTCGGCAGCCGGAAGCACGCCAACCCCAAGACCGGCAAGGAGGAGAAGTGCGTCCGCAACGACCACCCCACGGTCAAGCCGGTCGCCCTGTGCAGGTGGCTGGCCACGCTCCTCCTGCCTCCGGCGAGCGCCTCGCCGAGGAGGCTCCTGATCCCCTTCAGCGGCTCGGGGAGCGAGGTCGTGGGGGCGCTCCTGGCGGGATGGGACGAGGTGGTGGGGGTGGAGATGGACCCGCGGTATTCGGAGATCGCCAGGCGGCGGTGCGAGGCGGCGCTCAGGGGCGAGTACGACGCCATCGCGAAGGAGGACGAAGGATGAGCCGGGCACCCGCGTCGGTGGACCCGTTCGACATCTCCGGGCGGATGACCCGCCAGCAGCTCGAATGGTGGATATTGTTCGGCATATGCGTGGCGGGGAAGCGGGCCGACCAGACGGAGGCGAAGCTGGACGCGTTCCTGGCCGACATGCCGGTGCCGAGGGCAAGCGGGAACCGGCCCGTGCCCCCGTTTTCCACCCCGTTCGCTCGGGTCAGGTACCTGATGTCCGAGGGCAAGCTGCTCCAGAGGCTCAGGAAGCACCGGCTCGGCAAGTACTCCCTGCTGCGCAGGGCGTTCCCCGCCGCCGTCGATCTGGACCTGGACGCCCTGTGGGTCGAGTCGCTGGAGCAAGTGCCGGGCATCGGCCCCAAGACCGCCAGGATGATCGTGCTCTACTCCAGGCCCGACGCCTCCGTGGTGCCGCTGGACACCCACGTCCTGAAATGGCTGCGCTCCCGGGGGTACGCCGCCCCCAAGGCCACGCCCACGGGGCGGCGGTACCTCGAACTGGAGAAGGCGTTCGTCGACGAGGCCAGGCGGCGGGGCAAGACCGTGCGCCAGCTCGACACCGAGGTCTGGCAGCAGTATGCCAGGAAGGGGACGTAGGGGAGTATTAGGGAAGGACGGGCTAGCGAACGCCGGTCCGCATGGAGGATGCGACGATGGCAAAGGAACT
>DASWZL010000066.1:0-9472 GCA_036404475.1 Thermoplasmata archaeon | reverse complement strand
GCGGTGGGGGCGGGGGTGTCGGGGACGGAGCCGCCGGAGCCGTGACGGGCCTCCCCGCGAGTGAGGGAGCCGGTGCGGTCTCCGGCGTGGGGTGGGCGGCATGATGGGTCGGGGGGGACGCCGGGCGGGGCGTGATCGGGGTGAACTCCCCCGGTCTCCAGGTATGAGGCATCCGCAGGATCGACGGGTCCTTCATGAAGAGGTCGGCGTGACCGCACGCCCGGCAGATCCGGGTTCCGAGCGACAGCTCGCCTCGGGCGCGCAAGGAGAGCGACCCTCCCCCCAGCCCACCGGTCTTGAGGTCGTTCGCCCAAACGAAGTCGGAAGCACCGCAGTTACTGCAAACGGGAGCCAACGAGGTCACCTGCGTTGGTCTTCAGGCGGCCCACCCGTAAAAACGGTTGCCTAGCCCCCCGGGGCGCCTTTCGGACGACGAGAGCAGCTCTCCCGGAAGTTCCAAGTACCTTTCCGCCCGTTCGCCGACGGTATGCCGTCGCCCCGGTTCGCCCGCATCACGGTCGCGATCGATGGCTCGCCCAACTCTCAGGACGCGCTCGCCGCGGCGATCGACCTCGCGGACCGGTACGGGAGCGAACTGACCATCCTCAGCATCGCCCCGCTCGTCCCGGTCTATCTGCCGTCGCCGAACCCGTACGCGGCGACCGCGGTCTCCGAAAGCCAGGTGACGCGGTACCGCGCGCTCATCGACCTCGCGGTCAAGCAGGCCCAGGAGGCTGGGGTCAGTGCCGTCACGGGACTGTGCCACGAGGGCGTGGTGGTCGACGAGATTCTTTCGTACCTCGAGATGAACCCCACCGACCTCGTCGTCGTCGGCTCTCGCGGATTGTCCGCGACCAAGCGGCTCCTGATCGGCAGTATCTCGTCCGCGCTCGTCACCCACGCACCGTGCCCGGTGCTCGTCGTGCGCGCCCGACGGCCTACGAAGCCCGCTGGGTGATGGTGACCCGGGTCGGCACAGGCAGCTTGTGCGACGCCTTCCGAAGCGCTTCCTTGGCCGCGTCGAGATGCGCCTCGGTCGTGTACACCGTGAGGAGCTGAGCGCCGATGGCCGCGCGCACCGCGTGACCGACGGGCTTGCCGAACGCGCCCCGCATCCCGGCCGAGATACGGTCGGCGCCCGCCCCCATCGCCATCTTGTGCTCGCGCAGGATCTGGTGCGGGAAGCGACGGACCTTGAGATGGAACTCGTTCGGCGCGGCCTTCTCGAGGACCCGCACCGCGCTGATGCGTGCCGCTTCGAGAGCGATGTCCCGGACCTGAGCCGCTTCCTCGGTCCCGAGCGTGAGGCTGAACGGGAACTGGGTCCGAAGGTTGCCGGTGTCGAACTGGGTGATCCGGCACGTCGGGATGCCGCCCATGTACTCCTGGCGGGTGTAGACCTGCCCCTCGACCTTGCGGTACATGCGGGCAGGCTTTCGCGTCATGGGAGCCGCCGAGACAGGCCTCCCACTAAAAGGCTTGCGGAGCGCGCGCTCCGCTGAGACCCCGAGAGAGAGGGCCCTAGACGGGACGGGACCGAACGAGCCGGGCGCCGGTCGCCGACGCGTGGAGCTCGACCGCGCGGACCCCTTCTCGCCGCAGCCACTCGAGGCACGCCGTTCGCGCCGGGACCGATCGGGGCAGGGCGAAGAAGCTCTGCCCGAACATCGCTTGGCACGCCGAGGCGCCCCGATGCCGGAGCGCGGTGACGGTCCGGGCTACGGCGGGCGAGGCGAGACCCGCGAGGTCCGTGAACCGCTCGCTGAGCCGGAAGAGCCGTTCGGGAGTGGGGTGGCGACCGAGCTCCTCCCAGCCGTGGGCGGCCCGGGCGATCCGGCGGAGCGCGGCGGGGTCCCGGAGCACGGAAGGAGAGGGGATCGGCCGACCGACGACTCCGACGAGCAGCGCGGGCCGGAACGGTCGATGAACGACCCGACCGAGCGGAGGGAGACCGGCCCGGGTCCGAACCTCGAGGCCGCCACCGAGGATCGCGGCCACGCCCCCGAGGCCGCCCCCGCCGAAGAGGTCCGCGAGATGCGCGACCTGGACCGCGGTCGCTCGGGGACGGCGGGAGAGAGCGCCCACGGCGAGGGCGACCGCGAGCGCGCCGGCGGCGCTCATCCCGAATCCTTGTCCGACGGGGAGCTCGTGCGTGAGGCGCACGGTCAGCGTTCCCGGCTCCTCGGGGGCCATCCGACGGGCCACGTCCTCGGAGATGGGCCACGGCCCTCCCCCGTCGCCGAGCACGCGGACCCGGGAGCGCCGACCCGGGGAGAACCGGGCCTCGGCCCACGCCCCGAGTTCGAGGACGCCCCCCGCCCCCACCGACCCGCGACCGCGCGGGTCGCGGGGCGTCGTATCGGGTCGGAAGATCCCCGTGACGTGGCCGGGAGCGAACGCACGGACCGAACGGACGCGCGAGACCATCATCGACCCCGGCCCGGCGTTTTAGCCACGCGTAGTTATAAGCAGACCCGCATCTATTGATTGACACGCCGCCGTGGCAGGTCAGTGTCGACAACCATGAGCGAACCTGAAGCGCCCGCGACCCCGCACGACACGCTCGACCGGCTCAGCTTCCTCGAGCTACGGAACACGCAGCTCGCCGAGGCGATCAAGCGCGTGGAGAGCGAGCGTCACTACATGGAGGCGGAGATCCTTCGTCTCCAGCGCGAGGTCAAGCGGCTCAAGACGGAGCTCGACCGCCTGCGCTACCCGCCGCTCATCGTCGGCAGCGTCCGGGACGTGCTGACGGACGGCCGCGTGATCGTGAAGTCCTCCACCGGACCCGACTTCGTCGTGAACTCCGCCGAGACCGTCGAGCACGGGAAGATCACGGTGGGGAGCCGCGTCGCGCTCAACAAGCAGACCCTCGCGGTGATGGGGATCCTCCCGGCGTCGCTCGACCCGCTCGTGACCGCGAGCGAGATCGTCGACAAGCCGCCGGTGACGTACGAGGACATCGGGGGCCTCTCCGACCAGATCCGCGAGATCCGCGAGGCGGTCGAGTTCCCGCTCCTGCGCTCCGAGCTGTACAAGAAGGTTGGCGTCGACCCCCCGAAAGGGGTGCTGTTGATTGGCTCTCCCGGGACGGGGAAGACGATGATTGCGAAGGCGGTCGCGCACCACACGAACGCGACGTTCGTACGCCTCGTGGGGAGCGAGCTCGTCCAGAAGTACATCGGCGAGGGGGCCCGGCTCGTCCGCGAGCTCTTCGAGCTCGCTCGCCTGAAGGCGCCCACCATCATCTTCATCGACGAGGTCGACTCGATCGGCGCGAAGCGGCTCGAGGTGGCGACGAGCGGGGACCGCGAGGTCCAGCGGACGCTGATGCAGCTCCTCGCCGAGATGGACGGCTTCGAGCCGCTCGCGAACGTCAAGATCATCGCGGCGACCAACCGCCCGGACATCCTCGACGACGCGCTCCTGCGGCCGGGACGGTTCGACCGGATCATCGAGATCCCGGTCCCGACCTACGGCGGACGCGCGGAGATCTTCAAGATCCACACCCGCGGCATGGCCCTCCACGAGCCGATCGACTTCGAGGTCCTCGCGAACCGGTGCGAGGGCGCGACCGGCGCGGACATCCGCGCCATCTGCACCGAGGCCGGCATGTGGGCGATCCGCGAGGAACGGGACAGCGTGACGACGGCGGACTTCGACCGTGCGATCGAGAAGGTCGTCGGCGAGGAAGAGCTCCGCAAAGAGTCCGTCACGATGTTCGCGTGAACGGTCGTCTCCGCCCGACTGTCGGCCGTCCCGCCGGGACCCGGTCGACGGCTACCCCTCGACGGTGAACCGGCCGACCAGCCGCGGCCCCGTCGGGACGGAGAGGTCGACGAGGTAGGCCGGCGCGCCCGCCATGCGGGCGAGGGGCCGGTCCGCGGTCACGCGCACCCCGCTCGGGCCGATCTCGCCGACCTCCGCCGGGACCACCTGAAGCCCGTGGGAGAGCTGGACGGCCGCGCCGGCCCCGGCGTCGCCGCGGTAGTACCGACACTTCTGGAAGGACCTCGCGTGCAGCTCGGTGACGTCGGCCAGCGAGCCCTCGGGGGCGAGGACCTGTCCCCGGGAGAGCTCGTCCGCGTCCACCCCCTTGAGAGCGATCCCGACGCGCTCGCCGCACTCGGCCTCGTGCCGGTCGATGTCGTGGACCTGGATCGAGCGGATGTCGAGGACCTTTCCCGTGGGCCAGAGCCGAAGCCGGTCGTGGGCGTGCAGGGTCCCCCGACGCACGACCCCGAGGGCGACCGCCCCCACCCCCTTCACGGGGAAGGCGTGGTCGATCGGGACCATCACCGGTCCCTCCGCGAGGGGGGCCTTCCAACCGTCGATGAGGTCCCGCAGCTTCGGGAAGTCCAGGGGGACCTTCGGGGCTCCCTCGAGACGGCCGCCCTTCAGGGCGCGGGCGAGCTCCGCCTCTCCGACGGCGGGGCCGAGGACGACCGTCGTGGGAGCTTCCGCGAGCTCGACGGTCGCGATCGTCTCGGCGACCGACCGGGTGAGCTCGCTGACGACGAGGAGGCATCGGTCGGCCATGGCGAGAGCGGTCAGGAGCGGGGAGAACTTCTCGGGGAACTGGGTCGGCTCGACCAGGGTCGTCGCGTGACCCTCCGTGACGGAGTTGAAGAGGCAAACGTCCGACTCGGTTCCCTTCTTGCCGAGCTCCTTCGCGATGTTGGGGGCCCCGACGACCGCGACGGTGACTCCGGTCGTCACGACGCCCTCCCCCCGCCCTTCGGGGCCGATATCGCGAGGACGATCTCCCCGTCCTTCGCGTCGACCGTGACCTCGCTCCCGTCCCGGACCTCGCCGGCGAGGAGCTTCGCGGTGAGCGGGTCAACGACCATCCGCTGGATCGTCCGCTTCAGCGGTCGGGCGCCGAACGCCGCGTCGTAGCCGGAGGTGGCGAGGAGGGAGCGGGCCGCGGGAGTGGCCGAAAGGTGGACCCTCCGGTCCTCGAGGCGGGCGGTGACCTGCGCGAGCTGGAGGTCGACGATCTCCTCGATCTCGGGCTCGGTGAGGGCATGGAAGATCACGACCTCGTCGAGGCGGTTCAGGAACTCCGGCCGGAACTGGACCCGGAGGGCCGGCTCGAGGAGCTTGCGCCGTTCCTCGTCGCTGCGGGCCGACGCGATGAGGTCCGAGCCGAGGTTGCTCGTGAGAATGACAAGCGTGTTGCGGAAGTCGACCGTCCGGCCCTGCCCGTCCGTGAGCCGACCGTCGTCCATCAGCTGCAGGAGGACGTTCACGACGTCGGCGTGGGCCTTCTCGACCTCGTCGAAGAGGATCACGGTGTACGGCCGCGTTCGCACGGCCTCGGTGAGCTGCCCGCCCTCCTCGTAGCCGACGTAGCCCGGGGGCGCGCCGATCAGCCGCGCGACGGTGTGCTTCTCCATGTACTCGCTCATGTCGACCCGCACGAGCGCCTTCTCGGAGTGGAAGAGAAAGTCGGCGAGCGCTTTCGCGAGCTCGGTCTTCCCGACGCCCGTCGGGCCGATGAACAGGAACGTGCCCATCGGTCGGTTCGGGTCGCCGAGACCCGAACGCGACCGGCGGACCGCCTTCGAGACGGCCGCGACCGCCTCGTTCTGCCCGACCACGCGCTTTCGGAGGGCCTCCTCCATCGTCAGAAGGCGTTTCATCTCGCCCTGGAGGAGACGCGTGACCGGCACCCCGCTCCATTTCGAGACCACGAGCGCGACGTCGTCCTCCGTCACCTCCTCCCGGAGCATGCCTCCCGCGGAGGGGCCCTCGGCCTCCTTGGTGAGCGCGTCCGTCTGCTTCTGGAGCTCCGGGACCGTTCCGTAGCGGAGACGAGCGGCGGCTTCGAGGTCGCCCGAACGCTCGGCCTGCTCTTCCTGCGCCTTCGCCTCGTCGAGCTTCGCCCGGAGGGCCCGGAGCCGCTCGACGTGCTCCTTCTCCCGTTGCCAGCGTGCGAGGAGGCCCTTCTCCTTCTCCTTCAGGTTCGCGAGCTCCTTGTCAAGGGTCTTCAGGCGTTCCCGACTGGCCGCGTCCTTCTCGCGGGCGAGCGCGGTCCGCTCGATCTCGAGCTGCCGGATGCGGCGGGAGAGCTGGTCGAGCTCGCTCGGTCGTGAATCGAGGGTGAGCCGGACCATCGACGCCGCCTCGTCGATCGCATCGATCGCCTTGTCCGGGAGGTGACGGTCTGGGATGTAGCGGGCAGAGAGGGTGGCGGCCGCGACCAGCGCCGAGTCGTGGATCCGAACCCCGTGGTGGAGCTCGTACCGCTCGCGAAGCCCGCGCAGGATCGAGATCGTGTCCTCGACGCTCGGCTCGGAGACCGGTACGGGCTGGAACCGCCGCTCGAGCGCGGCGTCCTTCTCGATGTACCGTCGGTACTCCTGGGTCGTCGTCGCGCCGATGCAATGCAGCGTGCCGCGCGCGAGCGCCGGCTTGAGGAGGTTCGAGGCATCGAGGGCCCCCCCCTCGGTGGCCCCCGCGTGGACCAGCGTGTGGAGCTCGTCGATGAAGAGGATCACCTGTCCCTCGGAGCGTTCGACCTCCTTCAGCACCGCCTTGATTCGCTCCTCGAACTCGCCCCGGAACTTCGCGCCGGCGAGGAGGCTGCCCAGGTCGAGGGTGACGATCCGCCTCTCCCGGAGGGACTCCGGAACGTCCTTCGTCACGATCCGTTGGGCGAGGCCTTCGACGACCGCGGTCTTCCCGACCCCGGGCTCTCCGACAAGGACCGGGTTGTTCTTCGTGCGACGGGAGAGGATCTGGATCACTCGGCGGATCTCGTCGTCGCGGCCGATCACCGGGTCGAGCTTGCGCTCGCGGGCGAGCGCCGTGAGGTCCTTCCCGTACTTCTCGAGCGCCCGGTACTGGGCCTCCTCCGTGCGGCTCTCCACTGGGTGGTCCGACCCACGGACCTCCTGGAGGGCGGCCTCGACGGCCGCCCGTCGGACCCCGAACTCCTCGAGGAGCTCGCGGGCGGGCGATGCGACCGAGAGCAATCCGAGGAGGAGCTCGTCGGCCGTCGTATAGCGGTCCTTCCGCTTCTCGGCCTCGGCTTCGGCGGCGTCGACCACCTTCGAGAGGTCGCGGGAGAGGTACTGGTCGGAGGGCGCGACCCGGTCCGCCGTCGGGAGTCCCTTCAGGCGCTCGGAGACGCGCGCGAGGAGGCGGTCGACCGGGACCTTGAGCCCGGCTAGGATCGCCGTGGCGGGGCTCTCGGGGAGGTCGAGAAGCGCGGCGAGCAGGTGCTCGGGTTCGACCGCGGGGTGACGGAGCTCCGCGGCCCGCTGGAACGCCTTCTCCAGCGCCTCCCGGGCGGCGTCCGTGAGCCGTTCGAGACGCATGGGCTTCCGAGCATCCGAGCGAGGCGATTTAAGGCCACCACCCGTCCCGCGCCCCGTGGCCGAGCTCGCGGTCCGCTGTGCCGGAGTGAACCTCCGCAACCCGTTCCTCCTCGCATCGGGGGTCTGGGGCGAGAGCGGGGAGTCGCTTGCCGGGGCGTGGAACGCCGGGGCCGGCGGCGTCATCACGAAGTCGATCGGCTCCGCGGCGCGGCCGGGGTATCCGAACCCCACCATCGAGACGTACGAGCACTGGGGCCTCCTCAACGCGATGGGGCTCCCGAACCCCGGGATCGACGAGTACCCGCGGGAGATCGAGATCGCCCGCCGGGCGGGAGCGACCGTCATCGGCTCGGTGTTCGCCGGGGACCCGGAGGAGTTCGCCCGTCTCGCCGTTCGGATGGCTGCCACGGGCGTGGTCGCGCTCGAGCTCAACCTGAGCTGCCCTCACGCGGAAGGGTTCGGGACCGAGGTCGGGGGGACCCCCGGGGACGTAGAGAAGGTCGTCCGGGCGGTCACGAAGGCGGTCACGATCCCCGTCATCGCAAAGATCACCCCGAACACGGGCGACCCCGCGGGCCTCGCCCTCGCGGCCGAGCGGGGGGGCGCTTCGGCGGTCAGCGCGATCAACACCCTGCGCGCCCTCGCGATCGACGTTCACCTTCGTCGCCCCATCCTCTCGCACGGTCTCGGGGGTCTCAGCGGTCCCGCCATCAAGCCGGTGGGGCTCGCCTGCGTTTGGCAGATCTTCGAGAAGGTCTCGATCCCCGTGATCGGGGTCGGTGGCATCGCGACCGCGCAGGATGCCCTCGAGTACGTGATGGCCGGAGCCCGCGCGCTCGAGGTCGGTACTCAAGTGACGTTCGAGGGGATCGGGGTGTTCGGACGCCTGGCCCGGGACCTCTCCCACCTTCTCGACGACCTCGGGTTCTCCCGGGTCGAGGACGCGGTTGGGGTCGCGCACCGGGCGGGTTCGGTCCCCCCGAACTAGAGCCCCCGTCCCCTCCGCCGACCGAGCCGCTATATCGCCGGCCTGCTAGGCGGGCGTCGTGCGCTCGGTCGTGGCGGTGAGGGAGCGGGTCGCCGAGACCCCCTCGACGGTGACCCTTCGATTTCCCTACCCCGCGGCGGCCGACCCGGGCCAGTTCGTCATGCTCTGGCTTCCGGGCGACGACGAGCTCCCGATGTCCCTCTCCTACACGGACGGGCCTTCGAAAGGGGTCACCATCAAGGCGATGGGGGGAACGAGCCGGCGGGCCCAATCGATCCGCCCGGGCGACCGCGTCGGGATCCGGGGACCGTACGGGAACGGCTTCGACCTCTCCCCGAAGAGGGTCCTGATCGTCAGCGGTGGCTCCGGAGCGGCGGCCCTGGCGCCCGCCGCGCAGCGGGCCCGCGCGGCCGGAAGCTCCGTGACCGTGGCCCTCGGGGCCACCCGGGCACCCGAGCTCCTGTTCCAGGAGCGGTTCCGCGCGATGGGGGCGCGACTAGAAGTCGCCACCGACGACGGCTCGGAGGGCACGAAAGGATTCGTCACTGCAGTCGCCGAGCGTCTCCTCTCTACCGAAGCGTTCGATGTGGTGTGGACGTGCGGCCCCGAGGTGATGATGAAGAAGGTGGTCGTCGCCGGGGCGGCCCGGTCGGTCCCCGTCTTCTGCTCGATGGAACGGCACATGAAGTGCGCCCTCGGGATGTGCGACGCCTGCGCGCTCGGTCCGTTCCACGTCTGCGTGGACGGGCCCGTGTTCCCGGCCCACCGGCTCGAGAGCGTCGGCGATTTCGGCGCGTTCCACCGGGATTCCTCGGGGCGTCGCGTCCCGTTGTGACCCCGCCCGGCGGGGGTGGGGACGGTTCGCCACGCGCCGGCGCTCGGAGGACGGCCACAGCCTTTATGCGAAGGGTCCCCTACACGGGCGGGTCGGAGGTTCTGTGAAGGTAATCGTCGTGAGCGGCGGGGTGATTTCCGGTCTCGGCAAGGGGATCACGACCTCCTCGCTCGGCCGCCTGCTGAAGGCCCGCGGCATCTCCGTCACGATCGTCAAGATCGACCCCTACCTCAACGTGGACGCGGGCACGATGAACCCGTACCAGCACGGCGAGGTCTTCGTGCTGGACGACGGCACCGAGGCCGACCTCGACCTCGGCAACTA
>DASWZL010000065.1:0-1623 GCA_036404475.1 Thermoplasmata archaeon | reverse complement strand
GAGCGACGGAACGACTATCGATCGAACTGGCGCCAACGCTCGATCCCGTCACACAGGAGCCCGAGCGCAAGCCCCAAGCCCACGATGGCGAGCAGCGGGTAGAGATACATCCACCAATAGTCGAAGCCCCCCGGGAAGCTGAACCCCTCGCACGTTCCGAACCCGAGGAGATACCCCCACTCCGGGAACGAGTTGGAGGGCAGAGGCGAGAAGGGCGGGAGGAGAGGTATGAGATAAGGGAGCGGGGGCGGCGGGTAGTGGAGCTGTTCCCCGCCCGGATACTGACAGTCCCAGAACCAGGGGAAGGCGGAGAGGACGAAGAAGATTGGGGCCACGTCAAGCGGCACCTGGGCCAGCACCGGGCCCACCGAGTTGGGCATGACGTGGCGGACCAAGAGGCGGGGAAAGGAAGCCCCCGAAGCGCGCGCCGCCTCGACATACGGTTGGTGTGCAATAATTCGAGCCCGCTCCCGAACGGTGCGCGCCATGGTGGGCCAGAGGATAATGCCGAAGACAACGACAAAGACGGGAAGGCCGACGGCGCTCGGCGCCACAATAAAGAGTCCGGCGAATACGACGACGGCCAGAAGGAACGTAGGGATCGAGGCCAGCGAGTCACCGGTAAAGGTGACGACCGCGTCGACGGGACCGCCTTCGTCAAGGCCGGCGATCGCTCCCAGGAAGAAGCCCAGAAAGACATCGATGGCGAGAATGCTGGCGACGATGCCGAGATCCCAGGGCGTGGCCTTCCAAATCGCGTCGAACAGGTCCGTTCCGAACCCGGCCATTATCCCGAATGGGTGGGCCACGGATGGGCCGACGGGGTTTTCAAGCGGAACCCACGTCAGGTTCTCGGGGAGGTGGTCGAGCGAGCCACGAAAGACGACAAGGGCGCTGAGAGCCGCAATCACGTAGACGACGAGCATCCCGGCGCCCACCAGAAAACCGAGGCTGGGGGGTCGTCGCGCCCATCGCTCCCTAAGGGTGGGTCGTGGCTGAGCCGGTACCATGCCGGCGGGCCCAACGACCGGAGCGCCGGTCATCGGCCCGCCGGCCCCCGAGGGTCGAGCCGGAGCGCGATGAGGTCGACGATGAGGGCCCAGCCGAGGACCAGAATCGCGATCAGGAAGACCAGGGGCACAAAAAGGGAAAAATCACTCGCGGTGAGGCTCGCGAAGATCAGGTAACCGAAGTTGGACTGGTCGACGAAGGCCAGCTCGACGGCGAACTGAACGCCGAGATACTCCGGAATCGTCAGGGCGAAGACGAGAAAGAACGACGGAGCCACTGCCCGGGCGGCGTGCCGCCAGAGTAGCGTGTGTTCGGAAATCCCCCGCGAGCGGGCTCCAACAATGTACACTTCCTCTCGGACCGAGCGAGCGATTGACCGTGCGTGCCGGAAGAAGATCGCGACGTAGGCAACCGCGACGACCGAGGCCTGGATCAGCGTCTTCGTGAACGAGATCGCCGCGATCGTCCACGCGTGATGGAGGAGCGCGTCGACCAGCGGGAATCCCGTGGGTTGGGTCGCAAAGTCGTAGAGAATCCAGGAGGGGTACCCACCGCGTACGATAAACCAGGCCGAGCCCGGGATCAATCCGTCGGACGGTACGTCCTGGAAGT
>DASWZL010000064.1:0-1504 GCA_036404475.1 Thermoplasmata archaeon | reverse complement strand
CGCTTCCGTTGCGAGTCGGGAAGGGACCTTGGCCAGGGTGTGATCGTAACCCAAACTCGGGATTCCGCGGCGGACCGCAAAGGGCGGCAGCCTCAATCCGGATCGTCAGGCTCCCCGGTGCCGCCCGGGAAAAGAGGGGAGCCGTTGCATACTGGGCGGAATTGCTCTAGTCTCCTGCCCATGGGGGCATGCGGGGTGGGCCCGAGGCAGCGGGCGTCTCCGCAGCCCCTCGGAGAAGTCCGACAGCCGAGTCGCAAGACGCCACCACCGCTGGGCGAAGCCGTCACGGCCCGCACACCCGAGGAAAGGGGCGACCGGTGAGGAAGGTCAAGGGACGTCGGATGACGAGGATCAGGGGAGGCGCGGTGGCGGCCGCGGTGCTGTTCGCCTGGGGGGCCCTCGCCGCGCAGCCCGCCATCGCGGATGACGTTCAGGAGGCGCACCACCTCGTCGAGAAGGCACGCCTCACCTTTGAGAGCTTCATCGCGGACCCGGACTTGGGCGGGAACCTGCGGATTCTCGTCAACAAGGCCCGGGGGGTGCTCATCTACCCGCAGGTCCTCCGGGGTGCGTTCATCATCGGCGCCTCAGGCGGGAGCGGGGTGCTTTTGGCCCGGGAGGTGGCCAGCGGCCAGTGGGGCGGCCCGGCCTTCTACACCCTCGGGGAGGCGAGCTTCGGGCTCCAGGCGGGCGGGGACGCCTCGGAAGTCGTCCTCGTGGCCCTGAGCGAGCGGGGGGTCTCGGCCCTGCTCTCCACCAGCGCCAAGCTCGGCGCCAACGTCAGCATTGCGCTCGGGCCGGTCGGGGCAGGCTTGGAGGGGGCGACGGCCAACCTCAGCGCAGACATCGTGAGCTACTCGCGCAACCAGGGCCTGTACGCCGGGCTCTCGCTCGATGGGGCGGTCGTGGCGGTGCGGGAGGGCCTGAACACGGCCTACTACGGGAAACCCGTCACGCCGACCCAGATCCTGATCCGGCGGGAGGTCTCGACCCCCCAGGCCGCCGGGTTGATCGGGGCGGTTGCCAAGGTGGCAGGCGGAAGCTGACCGGCAGCGTCCGTCAAGACCCCACGCAAGGCGTTCCCTCTGGCCAGGCGGAGATCCCCTCCCAGGTCTTGACGAGCCTCCTCGCGACCTGGCCGGAGGGCACCCAGGATCGATCACGAGTACGCCGAAGGACCCGCAATCCCGCGCTCCGCGCCACGCTGCTGCATTCGCGATTACTCGCGATCACTCATACCCAATCCTCCGCAATCCCCCGCAGGTGAACTCTCAGGGCTGAAACTCGGGTTCGAATCCCGATAGGGCCACCATTTGTAGAGGTATTTCCCTTGACTTCGGGCAAGTCTTGCGCGTAGTAAAGGTGTGTAGGTAACTACGGCGGGGACCAACCGAATAGGATCCGGGAGGCTCCGGCCTTCCGGCATGCGAGGCCCTGGGTGCGGCTGCCCTGCCGTGCGCCCCGGGTCTTGCTGTTTGTAGGCATCATGTGGCCAAGGCCCTCA
>DASWZL010000063.1:0-31196 GCA_036404475.1 Thermoplasmata archaeon | reverse complement strand
GGGCCGCGCTCGTAAAGGTTATCGCCAAAACCCATTACGCGCGGGAGGCCCGTGCAGGGGTGGCCCAGCTTGGTCAAAGGCGCTAGGTTGAGGTCCTAGTCTCGTAGGAGTCCGTGAGTTCAAATCTCACCCCCTGCATCCGCCCCTGGGGGTCCTTTCGGCGACCCCCCCGGCGATAATTTCTACCGCCCTCGATTAACGGTCATGTCGATGGTCGCGCGTACAAGGGTCGTTTCTCCTGCGGCTAGCTCCCTCGGGTTGCTCGCGACGCGGCTCGAGCGCCTCCGTGCGAGCCTGATCGAGCTCGAGCAGGCGGTCGACCTCGCCCCGTTCGGGACGCAGCGTGATAGCGCGCGCAACCTACTGCACTACCTCGCGTTCCGTCGCTTCGACCTGCGTCGGGATCAGACCCGCCTCTCTCACTGGGGCTTGTCGTCGCTCGGCCGGTCGGAAAGCCACGTCCTCTACAACCTGGATGCGGTGCTCGGTGGGCTCGATCGGCTGCGCGGTCGACCTCCCGCCGTCCGCCCCGCTCCGGCGGTGCCGGACCCCGAACGGGGTCGACGGATCCTGGCGCGCAACGCTCGGACGCTCCTCGGCCCGACGCGGCCCGGACGGGGAGTGCGCATCATGGTAACGATGCCGGCCGAGGCCGCGACGGACTACGGGCTCGTGCGGGAACTGGTCGAAGGCGGCATGGACTGCGTCCGGATCAACTGCGCTCACGAGAGGCCCGCCGAATGGTCGCGGATGATCGCGCACCTCCATCGGGCCGAACGCGCCGTCGGTCGTCACTGCCGGATCGAGATGGACCTCGCGGGACCGAAGATCCGGACCGGAGCGATCCGGCCCGGACCGGCGGTCATGAAGCTCCGGCCCAAGCGTGACGCGCTCGGACACGTGACGGTCCCCGCCTCTGTCTGGCTCGCTCCGTACCCGGACTCCCGACCCGAACCCCCCGGCACGGAGACCGTGACGGTCTCGAGGAGCTGGCTGCGCCGACGTCGCCTCCGGGAGCTGGTCGATTTCATCGACGCGCGGGGCGCCCGTCGCACGCTTCGGTTCGTCGAGCACGTCGGGACCCGGTACCGGGCCGAGATGGGGAAGACCTGCTACCTCACGTCGGGGACCCGGCTCGTCGCAACCCTGGCGAGCGGACAGGAGGACCTAACCTCGATCGGACCAATCGCCCCCGTCGAGCAACGCATCCGCCTGCACGTCGGAGACCGAATGGTGCTCACCGCCCGCCCCGAGCCGGGCGAGGACGCCCGGCGGGACGCCGACGGCAACGTCCGAAGACCCGCCCACATCGCGTGCACGGCCCCGGAGGCGTTCCGGTTCGTGCGCCGCGATGAATCGATATGGTTCGATGACGGTCGGATTGGCGGCATCGTGCGGTCGGCGAGCGCGCGCCGCCTCCAGATCGAGGTCACCCATGCCCCTCCGCTGGGGGCGTGGCTCGGGGCCGACAAAGGGATCAACCTCCCCGATGCGGAGCTCGAGATCCCCGCGATTTCCCCGAAGGACCGAGAGGACCTCCGGTTCATCGTCCGCCACGCCGACCTGGTCGGGTATTCGTTCGTCCATACCGCGTCGGACCTCGCCCGCCTGCGGGACGAGCTCGTCCGCCTCGGCCGTCCACGGATGGGGATCGTCCTCAAGGTCGAGACGCGGCGGGCGTTCGAAGAGCTTCCTGGGATCCTCCTCGCGGCCCTCCGTCAACCTCCGGTCGGCGTGATGATCGCGCGCGGAGACCTGGCGGTCGAGGTCGGTTACGAACGGCTCGCCGAGGTTCAGGAGGAGATCCTTTGGCTCTGCGAGGCCGCCCACCTCCCCGCTATCTGGGCCACCCAGGTCCTGGAGGGGCTCACGAAGACCGGGCTCCCTTCGCGCGCGGAGGTGACGGACGCCGCGATGGGGGTCCGGGCCGAGTGCGTCATGTTGAACAAGGGTCCGCACGTCGCGGTGGCGGTCCGCGCTCTGGACAGCATCCTCCGCCGGATGCAGTCCCACCAGGCGAAGAAGACGGCCATGCTGCGCCACCTGAACGTTGTCGAGCGGTTCTTCGCTCACCGGCGGGCGGGCCGGCCCGGTTGAGCCTCGCGCTCTCTCACGGTCGCACGCCGGCGGAGAGATTTCCCGCGAGACGGTCAAGGCGGAAGCTGCCGTCGTGACGACGGAGAGCGGTCCGCGGCAGGGACCCCCGGGGCAACTTGCGTTTTAAGACCCCGCGGACCTGTATCTATCCGGTCGGATGGTCGAGGAAGGCGTGGTCTGCCCGAAATGCGGGGCGACGGTCCCCGCGGAGGCGCTGGTCTGTCCGGAGTGCCACCGCCTCCTCGTCGACCCCTCCCTCGCGTCGGCCGTGGCCCCCCCCACACCGACCGCGACCTCGCCCGCCCCGATGGACGAGCCACCGCCCCGACGCGCCTCGCCCCCGCGCTCCGCGCGGGCCGGCGCCGCGGAGACACCGAACCCGTTCGCCGCCGAGCTCGGGCGTCGTCTGACCCGGCTCAACCAGTGGGCCGAGGGGGTCCAGGCGCTCGGGGTCCAACTCCCGAGGCTCCCCGCGTGGGCCGAGGAGTCCGCGCGCGCGGCCTCCAACCCCGAGCCGTGGGCGGAGGTCGTCCGCGGGATCGAACGAATTGCGCAGAAGCGGGTCGTCGGGGCGTTCGAGGAGTGGGAGAAGCGGACCAAGGCCCGTCTCATCCGCCTCGAGGCCTACGCGGTTGACAGCCGCCTCGAGCGGGACCAGATCGAGGATGCCCTCCATTCGGCCCGGACCGGCGACATCGCTCAGGCGCTCTCGTCGTTCCAGCAGGTCGACCGGGTCGTGACGCTCAAGGAACGCCACCTCGACCAAGCACGGGAAGAGCTCGAGCGGGTCATCGCCCTCCTGCACGACATGCAGGCGCTCGGGATCGAGCCTCCGCAGGACTCGACCGAGGTCGCGGACGACCTCGAGAGCGAGCTCCGTGCCGGGAAGCTCGCCGCGCTCAAGCAGCAGATCCGGGCGATCCGTCTCCAGGCCGTGACCCGGCTCAAGGCGGGCCTCCCTCAGTACATCTCCGAGTACGGCGACTACCTGCTTAGCGAACGGGCGCATGGGATCGCGACCGAGCTCGAGGCCATCGAGCTTGCGCGCGGCGCGAGAGAGTTCTTCCGCGGCCGTCCGGAGGACGGGATCCGCCGGCTGCGGGGGCTCCAGCAGCGCCACGGGATGCCGCCGAACCGTCCCGCCTCGCGCTCGGTCCCTTCCCCCTAGACGAGCCGCTCGAAGAAATTGACGTCCTCGCCCCACTCGTGTTGGTGGAGCACGCCCACGAGCGTGAAGTCGAGGCGTTGGAAGAGCGCCGTCGCCGGCCCCAGGCCGTGGAGCGAATCGACCCAGATCGACGCGACGTTCCCTTTCTTCGTCCAATCGATCGCGGCCCCGACGAGCGCGGTCGCCACGCCCTGGCGTCGGACCTCCGGGTCGACCACGAGGTGCACCATCCGACAGCTCCCGTGGTGGAGCTCACAGCCGACCACGCCCACCAAGCGACCGTCCTTTCGGGCCGCGAAGTAGGTGACCCCGCCCATCCAGCTCGTGAACTCGAGCGGCGTCGGTTGCCACGCCTTCACGAGCTCGACGGGTACTCCCGAGGGGGCCGGGTCCCAGACCTTTCTGTACAGGGCGCAGATCGCCGAGACGTCCTGGTGCGTGACCCGTTCGACCAGAACGACGCCCGACGGCTTCTCGGCCGTGGGACCCGAGCGCTCTCCTCCCCGGACCGGTTCCTGCTCTGGTGCCACTCTACGTTCTCCGTCGGGGGAGTGTACGCCTGTACACGCGCGGTCGCTCTTGAACGTTGCCCACGACCCGACCGGGAAAGGCCGGCGTCGCGCGCCCGGTCACGGAGTGTGACGGGACGGTGTGCGAGGAAACGGCGTCGTGTCGCGGATGTGCTCCCGACGGAGCATCCAGCGGAGGACCCGCTCGACCCCGAGGCCGAAGCCGGCGTGGGGGATGTTGCCGTGTCGCCGAAGGTCGAGGTACCATTCGTACTCCTCGGTCTTCGCACCGATCTGGGTGATCCGCTCTTTCAGGCGGGCGATGTCGGTCTCGCGGCAAGATGCGCCGACGATCTCTCCGTACCCTTCGGGCCCGAGGAGGTCCGCGGCCTCCACCGTGCGCAGGTCGTCGGACGAACGGAGCATGTAGAACGCCTTCAGTTCGCGAGGGTAGTGCGTGACGAAGAGGGGCGACGCGCTTTCAAGCGTGAGCGCGCGCTCCTCGGCGGTCCCGAGGTCGCTTCCGAACTGAACGGGAAAGCCGAGCTTCGCGAGTCGGTCGATCGCCTCCGAGTACCGGATCCGTTCGAACGGGGCTCGGATCGCGAGCAGCTCTTCCGGTGGTCGGCGGAGCGTCCGGAGCTCCTTCGGGCGGCGTTCCGCGACCGCGTGCAGGACCGCCACCATCATCCGCTCGATGAAATCGAGAAGGCCCGCGAGGTCGCACCAGGCGAGCTCGATCTCGAGGTTCAGGAATTCCGTGAGGTGCCGAGGGGTCCGCGATTTCTCGGCCCGGAACGAGGGGGTGAGCCCGTAGACCCGCTCGTTCGGAAAGAGCAGCGCCTCGAGGTAGAGCTGCGCGGTCTGGGAGAGATACCCCGGCCGACCGAAGTAGTCGAACTGGAACGCCTCCGCGCCTCCCTCCGCGGCGTTCCCCGAGAGGATCGGCGGGGTCATCTCGAGGACGTCCTCGCGGTCGAGGAACTCGCGGAACGCGCGCAGCAGCTCGGCCTTCACGCGGAAGATGGCGACGTTCTCCTGCGAGCGGATCGCGAGGTGACGCTGGTCGAGCAAGAACTCCTCGGTCTGGTCGGAGAAGATGGGGAACGGCTCGCCGGAATCGATCACCTCGATCCGGCTCGCGCGGACCTCGCGGCCGTCCGGGGCCCGGCGGTCCTCGGCGACCGTCCCCTCGACCGAGACCGCGCCCTCGACCTGTACGTGCTCGGCGGCCGTGTACGCCTCCTCGCCGAGCGCGTCCCGGCGGGCCGTGACCTGGACCACCCCGGTCCGGTCCCGCAGGACCAGGAACAGGATCCCTCCCGAGGAACGGGTCCGGAGGACCCAGCCCCGCAGGCGGACCGTTTTCCCGAGGGCGTCGGGGGCAAAGACGGCCGCGACCGAACCGAACGCGGGACCGCTCATGAGTACTCCCGCCACTTGTGACCGCATTTCGTGCATTCGAAGATCCGCGTCTCGGGCTCGTCGGAGCCGCGCGTCTGCCGGAGCACCCAGTACGCCTCGCCGTTCGAGCACTTCGGGCAGGTCTCCGCGGTCTTCGGCAGCGTGACTTGCCTCGTCTCCACGACCGCGACCTTTCCCCGTCCGCTCGCGTCGGTCTGGCGGACCTCGACCCCGCGGCCGAGCGGGACCTTCTTCCCGCACGCCGAGCAGTGCCAGACGCCCGCGGCGCGGTCGGGGCGCATCAGTCGCTTGCAGGAAGGACAGAACATGGTCGAGGGTCCGAGAAAGCGGAGGTGCGGTATTTGACGCTTCGCTGGTCGCCCCTCAGCCGATGACTTGGTCCGGGGACCCCGCGCTCGATGGAGGAGCCTCGGGGGGCGCGACCGAGAGCGGGATCGGGGATGCTTTGGCGTTCGGGGCTAGAAGCTTCCGCATGTGCTCCCACCGGCGGGTGAGGTCCTCCTTCGTCCCGATGTCGTGGCGGATGTAGTACTCGCCCTGGACGAAAGCGAGGGCGGCCTCGACACGGTTCCCCGCCTCGTGGATTGCGCTCGCCTCGCCGACCAGCGCGAGACCCCGCGAGGAACTCAGGCGCACGACACCCGGGCCGGCCGCGTCCACGCTTCCGTAGACGAGATGGACCCCGGCCGCCTCGATGGCGCCCGCGTCGACCGTAACGAGACCCCCGGGCTTCGGTCGGTCCCCGTATCCGGGAGGCACGACGTACTTGACGACCGTCGCCCGGAGCCGGAACCGGACCAAGTTCGGGTCGACCCTGCCCGTGGCGACGCCGTAGAGGAGCGCGGCGAAGTCGCCCGGCTCATACAACGTGAGCGCGTTGATCCCCTCCGGGTCACCGAGTCGGGCGTTGAACTCGACAAGGCGGGGACCGTTCGCGGTCAGCATGAAGCCGCCGTAGAGGATCCCGCGGTACGGGAGGCCCTCCGAGCGAAGGGTCGAGGCCGTCTTCTCGAGGAGACCGACCGCGAGGTCCCGGTCGGCCGCCGAAAGGAACGGCAGCAGGTGGTCCCGCTGGGAGTAGGACCCCATGCCGCCGGTGTTCTTGCCGTGGTCTCCCTCGAGCGCGCGCTTGAAGTCCTGGACCGCGGGCATCGGGTACACGCCGGAGTCGGTCACGAAGGCCATCTGGCTGAACTCCTCGCCTTCGAGCTTCTCCTCGAGGAGGACCCGTTGACCCTGGGCGAGGACCGACTTCGCATAGACCGCCCCCTCACTCGCCTCGGTGAAGTCGGACCCCTGGACCCAGACCCCCTTGCCCGCGGTGAGGCCGCTCGGCTTCACGACGAAGGGGCCCGGGAACCCGGCGACGGCCCGGTCGACCTCGTCGGCGGTCGTCGGAGCGGCAAAGTACGGCTGGCCCTCGACACCGTGGCGCTGGAGGAGCTCGCGGCAGAACAGCTTGGAGGTCTCGATCTGGGCAGCGGACCGGTCGGGACCGACCGTGGGAATCCCCGCGGCGCGAAGCGCATCGGCGACCCCGGCGGCGAGCGGGGCCTCCGGTCCGATCACCGCCGCTTCGGCCCGCGCGTCCTTCGCGAACGCGACGACCCGCGCGGCGTCCGTCGGGTCGACCCGGACCGACCTCTGGGCAATCCGCTCGAGCCCCGGGTTCGCGTTCGAGCTCGCGACCAGGAGCTCGGAGCCTGCCCGGTGGAGGGCAAGGGCGATCGAATGCTCCCGGGCGCCGCCGCCGACCACGAGGAACCGCATGGCTAGGTGTTGGAGGATTCGATGAAAGTTATATTATGGGCGTCGGCGGGGGACGGCAGCGGCGGACCCGGCTACGTTCGCTCCCGCCACGCTTAAGAAGCGCTCGCAAGTGGCCGGGCTCCCGGGGCCACCGATGGAGATTCGCGTCGTCGAAAAGGAGCACGACCTCCTCCGGGTCGAGTTCCCGAAGGGCGAGGAGACCCTGCTCATCCCGCTCGTCGAGGCGCTCCAGAAGGAAGAGAAGGTCGTCGAGGCGCGATACTACCTCGGCCACCCGTACCTCGACCGCCCCACACTCTACCTGAAGACGAAAGGGGAGAAACCCCAGCAGGTCCTGAAACGGGTGCTGAAGGACCTCACGGACCTCTACGGGGACCTCCTCACGGACTTCGAGAAGAAGGCGGACAAGGTCAAGGTCTGACGAGAGCCACGGCGATGTTGAAGGAGTGCGCACAGCACGGGTACTTCCGGGCGGAGAGCTGCCCGGTCTGCGGCCAGCCGGGACGGTTCCTGATGAACGACCGGGAGCTCGACCACCTCGGTCGGATCGTGACCGGGATCCTCCGGCACTTCCCGGACCGGTACCAGCTCCCGATCGACCCTCAGGGTTGGGTCGCCCTCCCCCAGATGGTCCGGGCGATCTCGCAGAAGCATCCTGCGTACCACTGGTTGCGCCCCCAACATCTCCTCGCGATCGCCGAGACCGATGCGAAGGGTCGCTACGAGGTCCGGGACGACCGAATGCGGGCGACGTACGGGCACACGGTCGACCTCGACCTCGACCTGCCCACCGAGAACATCCCCGACTGCCTGTACTACCCGGTTACAGCGGAGGAAGTGTCGATCGTTCTCGAGGTCGGTCTGAAGCCTTCGGACCGGAAGAAGGTCCACCTTTCGAAGACCGCGGAGGACGCTCACGCCGCGGGTGCGGTGCGGACCCCCGAACCGGTCATCCTCGAGGTGGACGCGAAGCGTGCCCGAGAGGACGGCCTCGTCATCATGAAGGCCGGGAAGACTGTCTACCTCGTCGACCGGGTGCCTCCCGAGTACCTGAAGCGGTCCGACGCACCCCCGGCGGACGTCAAACCCGTCGAAGGCGACTCCGGCGCGTAGTCGACACGAACCCTTCGTCCGGGACCTGGGTCGGACGTTCCCTGAGAGGTCCGGGGCGCTACGGGCCCATCGAGTAGGAGCGGCCCTTCCAAGCAACTGTCTTTCGTCGAAGGCCCCGGCCGAGGGAGGTCGCGACGAGGACCACGTAGTACCCCACCGCAATCGGATAGAGTAACCCGTAGACCGCGGGGGCTCCGAGCGCACGCGCGAAGACGACATGCTTGCCGAAGAGGGCGAAATAGAGGAAGCCGCCCATCAGGGTCAGCCCGAGGGTACCCGTCCAGAGCCCGAACGGGAGGAGGGCGAGCGGTAGGAGGAAGAACCCTACCAGTCCCGCGATGGAGCCGACGAGGCGCGGGGCGGAGAACTCGGTCCCGTGGACATTCTTGAGGAGCCCCTCGAACATCTCCCGGCGGTTCCGGTACATCCGGGTCTGGGCGAGCAAGGGAGCCCACGCGAACCTCAGCGTGCGACCGGACGCCCGATACCGGCGGGCTATCGCGACGTCCTCGAGTACGATCGACCGGATGGCCTCGTGCCCACCCACCGCGTAGTACGTCGCCCGAGGAGTGAGCCAGAACTGTCCGTTCGCCATCGCACTCCTCGAGCGCGGTCGGTTCACGTGCGGAGTGCGGAAGTACGTGAGGATCACCTGAACATAGAACGGGAGCACCACGCGCTCCCAGAAGCTCCGCATATCGACCGCCGGCCCGATTGACACGAGGTCGGCGTGCTCGCGTTCGGCCCACTCGAGCGTGGTCCGGACGGCCGCGGGGTGAGTGCGGACGTCGGCATCCTCGAAGAGGATCCACTCGCCGGTCGCCGCCTGGGCCCCGTTCCAGCAGGCCCAGTTCTTCCCCACCCATCCCTCGGGCAGCGGTGGAGGATTGACCCGACGCACCCGAGGCGCGCGGGTGTCGATCACCTCTCCGGTACGGTCGGTCGAGCTGTCCTCCACGACGATAATCTCGAGGTTCGGGTAGTCTTGGGCCAGCAGGCAGTCCAGCGTGGCCGGCAGGTCGAGTTCCTCGTTGCGCGCGGCAATCACGACGCTGACCTGGGGGAGGGCCTCGGGTGCGGTGACGGGCGGCGATCCAGGGTCCAGCCGAGGCATCTGGGCTGCGAGCAGCAGCGCAAACCCCTGGTACAGGAGGACGGCGACCGAAGCGACCAGGAGGAGGAGCTCGACCCAGAGGGGGACCATCGCCCGGCGTAGACGGCCTCTAATAAAGCCGTGGCCGGTGGGCGGGCGGAGCGCGCCGTCGATGGCTACCGTCGAGCATCCCCGCGTACGGCCCGGCCTCCTCGAGGACCGTCTCTATCAGGAACGCATCGCCGAGGTTGCGGTCGAGCGGAACACGCTGGTGGTCCTCCCGACGGGCCTCGGGAAGACGGCAATCGCGCTCCGGGTCATCGCCGAGTATCTGCTCCGCGCGCCGACCGAATCGGTACTGCTCCTAGCGCCCACCCGACCGCTCGTCGTGCAGCACGCGAGGAGCGTGGCCCACACCCTGCTCGCGCCCGAGCCCCTGACGCTCACCGGAGCGATCGCGCCGGAGCGCCGGGCGGCGCTCCTGAGACCTCCTCAAGTGGTGGCCGCCACCCCGCAGGTAATCGGCAACGACCTCGCCGCCGGCCAGTTTCTGCTGGACACGTTCTCCCTGATCGTGTTCGACGAGGCGCATCGAGCGGTCGGCGACTATCCGTATGTGGCGATTGCGAAGGCGAACCGCGACGGACCCGGCGCGCGGGTGCTCGCGATGACCGCTTCCCCGGGCGGCAGCCGGCAGCGCATCCGGGAGGTGTGGGCGAATCTCGGGATCGAGCGGTTCGAGTACCGCACCGAACTGAGCCCCGATGTCGCGCCGTACATCCACGGGATCGGAGTGGAGACGGCCGAGGTGTCGGTGCCGCCCGAGGTCCGGCACCTCGCGATCCTTCTCCGCGCGGCCGTGCAACGGCAGGTGGACGTGCTGCGGAAGCTCGACCTCTTGCCGCCCGGAGAGGCGAGCCGACGGGTTCTCCTCGATCTCGGAAGTCGCCTGCACCGGCAAATCGGAGCGGAAGAGGCGCAATCGGGCTCGGCCTCGGGATTGCTCTGGAAGGCCAGGACCACCCAGGCGGCGGCGATGAAAGGCCTCCACGCGCTCGAGCTGGTCGAGACGCAGGGGGTCGACTCCCTCCGCGAGTTCCTCGCCCGCCAGCGACCCGGCGAAGGACGACGGTGGACCGCGTCCCTTCGAGCGTTCCTCGGTGACCCGGACGTCGAGGAGGTCGCCCGTCGCCTCGAATCCCTCACGGTGGAACACCCGAAGCTCGCGAAGACCGTGGAGATCGTCCGGGACGAGCTGCATCGGAACCCGAGCGCACGGGTGATCGTCTTCTCCCAGTACCGCGGCACCGTCGACCACATCGTCGAGGAGATCGAACGCCTCCACGACCCCGGCGTGCGTCCGGCCCGGTTCGTCGGCCAGGCGAGCCATGGGGACGACGTGGGCCTCTCCCAGCGGGAGCAGGGCTCCATCCTCGACCGGTTCCGGTCGGGCGAGCGGAACTGTCTCGTGGCGACGTCCGTGGCCGAGGAAGGGCTCGACATCCCCGCGACCGACCTCGTCGTCTTCTACGAACCGGTCCCTGACGTGATCCGCACGATTCAGCGACGAGGGCGCACGGGCCGCGTCCGGACGGGCCGCGCCATCGTCCTCGTCGCGGAGGGGACTCGGGATGTCGGACTCCACCGCTCCGCGTTCGCCCGGGAGCGACGGATGCACGAGATGTTGGTCGAGGTCCAGTCCGAGGTCGAGAAAGGCCACGCGCCGCGGCCCCCCGAAGCGAAGCGGGTGCAGCGGCTCCTCTCCGAGTTCCGCTAGCGGCCCGTGCTGCCGAACCCCCCGGCACGGGAGCGGACGGGGTCGACCTTCCCGGGTCGGAACGCGACGGGCTCGTCGGAGACGAGACGGACCTGTCCGATCCGGTCGCCGGCCTCGATTCGGTACCGGCCCTCGAACAAGTACGTCATGGGAACGCGCACCTCTCCGGAGTAATCGGAATCAATCGTGCCGGGGGCGTTCACCATCAGGACTCCCCGGCTACTGAGTCCACTGCGGGGCCGGACCTCGAGGAACGTCCCGGGAGGGCATCGCACCTTGAGTCCGGTTCGTACGACCGTGACCCGGCCCCGCTCGAGCTCGACGGCCTCGGCGCTCGCGAGGTCGAAGCACGCCGACCCACGGGTAGCCCGGACCGGGAGGGCGACCTCGGGCATTCCCGGGACCCGCTCGACCCGGACCGTGCGCGCTCGGCGAGGCACGCTCCTCGCGAGCTCTCGTGTCTCTTTACGGTTCCCGCGCGAGGCTTCCCTCGGACGGTTCACTGTCGGGCACCGTTCCTTCCGTGGCCAGCCAGCGGGCCACGATGCGACCTTCGGCCCGGCGGAGGACCTTCCCGAGCGCGGGAGCGCTTCGGCCGGTCTGCTGCGCGAGACGGGTCAGCGTGATTCGGCGGGGCACGGCGTAGTAGCCCATGACCCACGCCCGGGCCAGTAGGCGCGACTGGAGGGGCGTGAGCGGCGTCACCCCTTCGTCCGGGGCGTACGGACGGCCCGACGCCCGGACGACGCGGTACGGGAACTCCTCTCGATCGAGGCGCTTCAGGACGCGACGCAACGCTCGCTCCTGACCGTGGAACGTCGCGATGACCTTCTCGGCGTTGATGCGGAAGGGGGCGGTCGGAGAGATCTCCCCGCCGGCGAGCGAAAGGAGCCGTCGGAGGCGTTCGGGGTTGCGCTGGCGGACGAGCAGGATGTAGTCGTGGGTACGGGGCCGTCGCTCGACGAGCTCGAAGCTCTCGAGGCCGTACATCGCTCGGATGCGCCGGGATTCGCGCTCGAGCTCGGACGCGGTCTTGAGAGGCCCGCGGCGCCGGACCCTCACCAGCTGGAGGCGCCAGCCCTGTTCGAGGCGAAGCGTCTCGAGGAGCTCGACCTCCTCGTACTTCTCGAACAACCCCTCGGGAATGAGCCCGAGGAGCGCGAGGTCCTCCGTACGGACTTCGAGCGTGACGGTCTGCATCCCCGGACCGACCGGGGGTTCCGATATGAACCTTGACCCCCTCCCCCTCCCTTAATAACTCGGGCGATTCGCCGGCCCTCGTGACGTTCCGGTCCCTTGGGGAGTTCCTGACCGCGCTCGAGTCGCGCGGGGACCTGGTCCGGGTGACGCGACCGGTGTCGAGGGACCTCGAGATCACCGAGGTCACCCAGCGGGTCCTCCGGGCCGACGGACCCGCCCTCCTCTTCGAGAACGTCCCGGGGGCGTCCATGCCCGTCGTCACGAACCTTCTCGGGTCGCCGCGGAGGATCGCCGCCGCCCTCGGGGCGGAATCCGTCCCGGAAGTGGCGGAGCGAATCGAGCGTCTCGTCCACCTCCGGCCGCCCGCGGGAGTCCTCGGCGCCG
This sequence comes from Thermoplasmata archaeon, assembly GCA_036404475.1. GTDB lineage: Archaea > Thermoplasmatota > Thermoplasmata > Lutacidiplasmatales > UBA184 > Lutacidiplasma. Next base: position 18,660 of record DASWZL010000063.1, on the reverse strand, counting down.
TTCGGGACCTCTCGGGCACCATCGAGACCCTCTCGACCCTGCGCTCCCTCGCCCCCAAACGGGTCCGGTCCGCGCCGTGCCAGGAGGTCGTGGAGACCGACGTAGACCTCGGCCGTCTCCCCATACTGAAATGCTGGCCGAAGGACGCCGGACGGACGATCACCTTCCCGGTCGTTCTCACGAAGGACCCGGAGACGGGCGAGCCGCACACGGGGATCTACCGCCTGCAGCAGTACGGACCCGACACGCTCGGCATGCACTTCCAGGTTCACCGGGTGGGAGCGAACAACTACCGGAAGTGGGCCGTCCGCGGGGAGAGGATGCCTGTTGCCGCCGTGATCGGCGCGGACCCGGCGACGGTCTTCTCGGGACTCGCCCCGGTTCCCGAAGGGGTATCGAACTTCCTCTTTGCCGGGTTCCTGAGGTCCGAGCCGGTCGAGCTCGTCCCGGCCCGCTCGGTCGACCTCGAGGTCCCCGCGAACGCCGAGATCGTGCTCGAAGGGTACGTCGACCCCACCGAGCGTGCGGTCGAGGGCCCGTTCGGGGATCACACGGGATACTACTCGGCCCCCGAACCGTTCCCGGTTTTCCACGTCACGTGCGTGACGCATCGGAGCCGGCCCGTCTACCTGACGACCGTCACCGGGAAGCCTCCGACCGAGGACGCCGTCCTTGGCAAGGCTGTCGAACGGATCTTCCGGCCGGTGGTCCGCCTCGTCCTCCCGGAGATCGTCGACATCAACCTCCCGATGGAAGGCCTGTTCATCAACGTCGGGATCGTCTCGATCCGCAAGGCCTACCCCGACCACCCCCGCAAGGTGATGCACGCCCTCTGGGGTCTCGGCCAGATGATGTTCCTGCGCTACCTCGTCGTGGTGGACGAGGACGTGGACGTGCACGACCTCTCCGAGGTCCTCTACCGCGTCGGTCTGCAGGCCGACCCGGGACGCGACTTCGAGCTCTCGCACGGTCCGGTCGACCAGCTGTCGATCTCGAACCCCCTGCCGAACCTCGGGACCAAGGTCGGCATCGACGCGACCCGCAAGCGACCGGAGGACGGGTTCCCGCGACCCTGGCCCGAGGAGATCCGGTCGGACCCGGCGGCCGTCGCCGCCGCGGAACGGGCGGTACGGGACGACCCGGTCCTCGCCGGGCTGTTCGGCCGGCCGAAGCCGTGACGGCGGACGCCGCCCCGACCCCGGGTCCGGCCCGGAGCCTCGGTCGGTTCCTCGAGATCCAGACCCTAGGTCTCAACCTCGCGTTCGCCCTCGCATTCCTGCTGCTCGCCTCGAACGGAAGACCCAGCCTCTGGACCCTGCTGTGGATCGTGATCGCCTTCGTCGCGGCGCGGAACGCGGGCCACTCGTTCAACCGTTGGACGGACCGACGGCTCGACGCGGCCAACCCGCGCACGCAGGACCGGGCGCTGGTGACGGGTCGCATCTCCTCCGGGTTCGCGCTCGGCTTCTGCACGGCGAACGCCGCGGTCCTCGTCCTCGCCGCCTACCTTCTCAACCCCCTCGCCTTCGTGCTCGCGCCGGTCGCCCTTGTCTTGGTTCTCGGTTACAGCTACACGAAGAGGGTTACCTCGTTCACGACGGCGTTCCTCGGCCTCGTCCAGGCGATCACGCCCGCGGCCGTCTACATCGCCGTAACGGGTACCCTACCCCCGGTCGTCTTGCTCGCGGTCGGGGGTCTGCTCGCCTGGGGGACCGCCTTCGAGACGATCCACAGTCTGGGGGACGTGGAGAGCGACCGCGCGCTCGGTCTCTTCTCCGTACCGGTTCGATGGGGGGTGACGGCGTCGGTGCGCCTCGTTCCGGTCCTGCATGCGGTTGCCCTCCTCCTTCTCGCCGTCTTCGGGCTCGCGCTTCATCTCACGACCGCCTACTTCGTGGCGCTTCTCGCGATGGCGGCCCTCGTCGCGCTCACCGACCGGGACCTCGCTCGGGACCCCTCGCGAGCGCGAGTGCCGTTCGAACGACATTTCGCGTTGAGCGCGTTCTACCTCGTCGGAGTGGCGCTCGTTGTATTCCTTCCGCTCGGCCCGGCATGGGTTCTCTAGGCAAAACCGAAGGTTACGCCCTAGGAACTAGCTCAATAGCTCCTCCGGAGTCCTCTCCCTTCGATCGATATGCCCCAGGTCATGATCGGCCTATCGGCCCGCGATTACCGGACGACGAACGAGGTGTGGCGCCTCGCGAAGCGCCACCTGAACCCGGCCGTGCGCCGTCGGATCGGCTGGCGGGGCCGCTCGTCGTTCCTGCGCCAGCTAATCCTGTACGGGTTCGAGAAGGCCAGCGCGGACCCCGCGGAGTTCCTTCGGGACGTCCGGGACACCCACGACCCCATGTTCGGTCGGCGGGGAAGGTCGGAAGCGGGCGCGGGCCGCCGCGAGGCGATGGTCGCGCAATGGCAGGGGTTCTTCCCGAGCCCGACGCCCTCCTCGCGCGGCCGTCGCAAGAGTTCGAAGGCCGAGGGGTAATCGACCGAACCGGTCGCGGGCGACGTCGGCGGGAACCACCCAGATGCCCCGGACGGTGGAACGGTTGGAGGGGCTCTCCCTGATGGGAGGAGCGACCCTCGGTCCTCTTTCGGTCGTGACCCCGGCCCTCCTCGAGAGCCGGGTCGAGGGCGAGGAGGGTCCCGGCCTCTCGCTCCGAAGCGTCCCGGCACCGGTCGGGAGGCGCGGCTTCGAGCTCTCTGACTCGCTCGCACGGTACGCCATCGAGGTTCCGATCCTGTCGCCCGAGGTCAGCGGCGAGGGGCCGGGCGTCTACCCGATCGGACCCGGGGCATTCCTGGTCCATCCTCCCTTCGCGCTGGACGCCGCCGCGTCCGCGCGGGCGGAGCGGCCGGAGCTCCTCGTCCTCGGCAACGCTCGGGCACTGTGGGCCGATGGCCTGCCGTTCGTACGAGCGATCCGGGACGTACGGACCACGTTCGGGGCGTCTCCGTTGCTCTGGACCCCGCGACTCGCGCTCCCGCACCGGATCCCCCTACTGACCTACCTCGGGGTCGACCTCGTCGACACCACCGAAGCTCACCTGGTTGCGGCCCAGGGAGCCTTCCTTGACCCCGTGCTCGGTCCCCGAACGCCGGCCCCCGCTCCCTTCGAGCGGGCGTGCGGCTGCTCGGCCTGCTCGTCGGACCCAACAGGTCCCCTTTCGACCCATGCCGTGATCGCCTGCCGTCGGGCGGTCGCCGAGTCCGTCGCGGCCGCCCGAGGAGGGCGCCTCCGAGAGCTGGTGGAATCCCGTCTCGTGGCCGAGCCGGCGCTTGCCGAGATGCTGCGGTACGCTGACCGGGAGCTTCGGGGACTTCTCGACGAACGGACTCCGGTCGCGTTCTCCGGGTCTCGTGACTACGTCCTCCTCGAGTCCCATCGACGGCCTGAGATGGTTCGGTTCCGTACCCGTCTCCTCGAGCGGTACCGTCCGCCCCCCTCGAAGACGGTCCTCGTGCTGGTCCCATGCTCGAAGACGAAGCCGTACCGCCGCTCCCGGAGCCACCGCCGCTTCTGGGGGGCTCTCGAGGGGCTCCCCGCGCTCGAACGGGTCCATGTCGTCTCCGTCAGCTCCCCAATCGGTCTCGTTCCGCGCGAGCTCGAGGACGTCCCTCCCGCCCGTCACTACGATATCCCCGTCACTGGTGACTGGGAGGAGAGCGAGCAAAGGTTCGTCCGGACCGCGCTCGCCCATCTGCGCGCGAGCGGGAGGTACCGGTCGGTGATCGTGCACCTCGACCCTCAGGAGTACTCGTTCCTCGCCGCGGACGTCCCTCCGTCGGAATCGGTCCGATGGACCCTGACGGACGAACGAACCACGACGGCCGAGGCGGTCGCCTCGCTGAGGTCCGCGGTCGAGCGGGCTCTCGCGGGCGAGACCCCGGTGCCGGGAGGTCCCCTCTCGGTGGTGCGGGAGGAGCTCGAAGCGCTCGCGAGCGTTCAGTTCGGTCCTGACGCCGCCCGCCGGCTCTTTGCTCCCCCGGTCCGGTTGAGCGGCCGACCGTGGTTCCAGCGCGTGACCGACGGACGTCAGGACCTCGCGACCTGGAGGGAGGAGCGAGGGCTGTTCCATCTTACCGTAGCGGGAGCGCGACGGCTCTGGCCCGACCCTCCGCTTGCGGTCGACGTCGACCCGGGCGTCGCTCTCGAGGGGGACCTGTTCGTCCCGGGAGTCCGTCGCGCGGACGAGCGGATCCGTGCGGGCGATGCCGTGATCCTCGTCCGGGACGGGCGCCTGGCCGCGGTCGGCGAAGCGGCCCTCCCCGGTCGGCTGATGACCGAACTCGTCCGAGGTCTGGCGGTCCATGTCCGCCACCGTGAGCACGCTCCGACCGACAGCCCCATGACCGAGGAGCGGTCTCCTTCGGATGCGGGGCCGGTCGTCTAGCGGTGAGGACGCCGCGCTTACAACGCGGAGATCGGCGGTTCGAATCCGCCCCGGCCCACATCGCCCGGCGATACGAGTATTGATGTACGGCGTCTACCATACCCCAATAGATGCCTGCCAAAACGGGGAAGGAAACGCGCTACGTCCTCCTCGAGAATCCTAGGGTCCGGACCTGGTACGAGGGTCGGGCCCTCAAGAGTAGAATCTCGGCTGACGTGGATCTCCGAAAGCTCCGCCTTCTCCTTACGCGGCTTCGGCTCGACACGGAGAGCGTTGTCTCGCTCGCCACCACCGACCCCGATCGGCTCCAGGACATGCTCGTCCGATATGCCGCCGACCTCAAGCGAGCCGGCCGAGTCGACGACTACGTCGCCAAGACCCTGAGCGGCCTCAAGAGCTACCTGCGATTTCGTCGAGTGACGTTTTCGGGGTTTCCCTCTCTGAATCCAATCCGCGGTTCGACCCTGTCCGGCGAGCGAGTGCCGACCCCTGAGGAGCTGGGCCGAGTTCTCGAGCGGCTATCGCTTCGGGGACGGACCATCGCGCTTGTCATGGCACATGCGGGAGTCCGCCCCCAGGTCGTAGGTGACTACACAGGCGAACGCGGCTTGACCCTCGGAGACCTCCCGGAACTCGACCTTGACAGGCTCTCGTTCCAAGAGACCCCCTTCGTTATTCGCGTCCCGGCCGACCTGAGCAAGACGCGAATGAGTTACCGGACTTTCGGAACCTCGCAGCTGGGAGCCACTCTCTCAGCGTACCTATCGGAACGCCGAGGGGCGGGAGAGACTCTCACGCCCAAGTCGCCGGTCGTCGTACCCACCGATGTTGCGCGTTTGCGCGGGGCCACGCGAGACTCCCGTCGAGGGGTCGAGCGAGCACGCAAGTTCATGGTGACGGGCGCCCTCGTTAGAGAGATTCGGGAAGCGCTACACGCATCGGCTCCCCAAGGGGTGACATGGCGTCCGTACGTGCTTCGAAGCTACTGTTCGACCCGACTGTTGATTGCCGAGGGACAGGGTCGAATCTCTCGAGATCTCCGGGAGGCGATCCTGGGTCACAACGGCGGAGTCGCATCCAGATATCATGTCGGTAAACGGTGGGGCGAGGAGCTCCTCGCAGAAGCGAGGAGGGAGTACTCCAACGCTGCGGAGTTCCTCGAGACAAACGCTCAGACTCGGATGAACGTCGCGGCGGAGTTTCGCCGGACTCTCCTCGCGGTGGCCGGCCTTACCAAAGAGGAGGCGGCTCAGCACATGAATGACTCGAACGACGAGGTGCTCGCTCTTGTCCGGAATGGGCTAATCGAGCGCAAGCTCGCAATCATCGACCCGGCCAAAGGAAACGGCGACTCTCACATGACTCAGAAGCCGGTCTCTCTGGATGAGGCCGAAAAACTCCTGTCAGAGGGTTGGACGTTCGTGGCAAACTTCGGACCTGACCGTGTCCTACTCAGGGCCCCCATGAACTAGTGGCTTGGAGACTTACAGCTGCGTGATTTCGAGCGATGTTCAGCGGTATCGTGACGGTGCGCCGAATCAGACCTGCGTGGTGTCGATTTCGCCCACCGGGGCCAATCCTACAGAGTTGGAGCCACCTTGCTACTTTGATGGTATAGACTGAGTGGCTAGCCACTGGTAGTAATCGTCTACCTGTTTTTGGACCTTTTCCAAATCATCGTCGGTCCTGGCTGTTCCAAGATCGGCCACCATCTGGTCGACTTTCAGCTTCGCTTGAGCTTTCAGATTGGCGTAAAACGATAACGAACTCTTAAGACTCCCAGCCAGACCCGCTGTCCCAGAACCGCCCGCGACAACCGTGGTCACTACTCCAGCCGCATTCGAAAACGCCGCCGCGCCACCCGCCGTGACGCCGGTGATGGCAACCAGAGCTGCGATTCCACCAATACTCCACCGAACAAGCGACAACTCACTATCAAGGGCCGCCTGCGTTTGGTGCACGTTGTTCGCCACAGCTTTCTGATAATCAGGTGAGTATGTGACTCCGGTAGCAGGAATTGTAGGTTGTGCGCCAGCGGCTACCGTGGCCGCCAATGTGGGTATGCGCGGGGCCGCGAGCGGGGCCGCGACCGAGGCGGGTGTGGGCGCTGCCATCGCTTTGGGACGAGGCGCTGGAACTAGACCGCTTTGCAACCGGCCCAGCATCCGCTGGGCAACCTTCGAGTCAACCATGGTCGGGGGACTCCTCCTCCCGTAGTGCGGAATACCCCCCGAACCTATCAACTCTCGTAAGTATGGTCTTCGGCGGTGAATTGAGACTCAAACCTCCGGGTCTTCCTTGCGCAATCCGCGGGAGAGTGCTCACGGGTTATCGCTTGGAAGCAATCGCAACCAAATCGGCAATTTCACAAGGTATTCTGACGATGCGATTGTGTCAGGTTCACCAGCTATAACGATTCTCAACGGATGGTCCGGCCTCAGTCCCCGCACGACCTCTTTGATCTGGCGTAGGGATACGAACCTGCTATCTGACTGTGGCCGAGATGGCGACGGGGAGGCAGTAGTTTGGGCTCCCGCCCTGGAAATCGGTGTCCCGCGGGCCATCCCGGTCGCCACCGAGGTCGTCGAGAGGGTCCCGCCATAAGAATCGACCTTTCTCGATGGAGCGTGAAAGCTGCATCGCGTCAAATCTCCGTTCAGATTCCGCCGGGTGGAGTAGCTCAATAACCCTGAAACCGCGCTCGGCAGGGCATGGACAGCGGACCCGTCCATCGCGAACTGCTACTGCCTGCGCCCACCAAAGAGCCGCCTGCGATAGCGCCCATCGCGTGGAACACGTCCAACCCGTTTTGGCTCGAGATCCACCGGGAACCTGGTGGTCACGTACGATACTCTCTAGGTTCAGACTCCGCAATCGCGGTCGAAGGAATGCTCTCGCACGTCGAGAACATCCGACCTCGACTGCTGGGGGGACGAGGCGTCGAGTGCGCTGCGAGGACGCTCGTGCCCGAAGGAGTGTTCGCAAGGGCGGTCCCAGTCCTCAAGCACCACCACTTTCCGATCCAGATTCCCCGGAAGACGGACCCCGCCGGATTCCTGCTGCGGACGCTCAACTCTCGAACCCTGGACGATCACGACGTCGTCCTCCAATTCCTGTTCCAAAGGACTCGAGGCTGGGAATCGACGTTCTTCTCGCCCCTGTTTGAGAACGTGGCCCGGCGTCAGACGCATGCGGTTCGATCAACGATGCAATCGCGACTTGACGACACGGCCTACCATTTCGAACTTCGGGCCCACCTCACCGGACCCCGGCCGGAGGATGGGCTGGATGTTCTCGGAACCTGGCTCGAGCAATGGACAACCCCCGGCGGATCACCGTGGCGACGTTGGCGCGTCATTCCCCCGAAGAAGGAGTTCGAGTTCCACGCGGCGCTCGCTGCACACGACATGAAGCGGTTCCGGAGCCGAAAGGCCCGCCGCGACGTGTCGGGCCTCGAGCTCGCCCACTTGCTGAGCATCCCGTGGGCAGACCACCACGGCGAATGTTCGTACGCTGGTGCACCTCGCGGTCATCCGTCGCCCGACCACCTTGCGCGCTCCTCTCGAGCCAAACCTGAGCTGCGGCTGGTGTTGGGTCAATGCGGCGCCCACCACGCCGTCCTGCCGGCGGCATGGAACCATCTCGCGATTCTTGGCCGAACGCAGTCGGGAAAGTCGACCCTGGCGCTCAGTCTCGTTCTCCAGCTCTTGTGGAAGCAACCCGGTGCGACGGTGGTCGTGATCGAGCCGACCGGGACACTCGTAGAGGGAATCGTGTCCCGCCTCTCCCATGAGACTGCCTCGGAGACCGTCGAGGTCGACCCCGCCCACGCCACCTTCCAGCAGGGTGACGCGACCATGGTCTCGGTTCCGCTCTCGCTGCTTCGGCCGCCAGAGGGCCCAGTTGGCGACCCGTCCTCCCGCGATCGCTGGTCGGAGGCACTCGCCGGCGACCTTCTAGCCGCGATCCGGAGCGCCTGGGGTGAGGAGAGCGTCGGTGGTCGGGCCGAGTTCGTCTTGCGTGCTCTGGTCCAGGGCCTCGCGCTGACGCCCGGCTCGAACCTCGTTGACGCCTACCACATCCTCACCTCAAAGCCGGCCCTCCAGCGGTTCGTCAAGTCCGCACCGCCCGGGCCGCTACGTGACTTCCTCGAGCATCACCTGCCGCGGCTCGACTACAACTTCACGATGTCGTCGCTCGACAAGGTCGGCAAGATCGCCACCAACTCCCTCTTGAGAATCGCGCTCTGCCAGCGGGGGAACGCGGTCTCGTTCGACCGGCTGCTCCGACACCGGCTGCTGCTCCTGAACCTCTCCAAGGCCGACCTGGGAGCGGACGGGGCGAACTTCCTGGGGGCGATCTACCTCACCCAGCTCTGGGCCGCTGTCCAGCGGAGCGGACGACCAAATCGGCCGGTCTACCTGGTCCTCGACGAGGTCCACAACTACGCCGTCCCGGCCCTCTCGGACATGCTCAGCGAAGGGGCAAAGTTCGGTCTTCACGTCGTGGCCATCACCCAGTACCTCCATCGGGTGCCCCCAAGGGTGCGAGCGGCCCTCCTCGGGAATGTGGACTCCTGGCTGCTCTTTTCCCTCGGGACGGAGGACATGGACGACGCGTGGAAGATCGTCAACGGGGAGAGCCACGGCTGGCTCCCCCAGGACCTCGTGGACGGCCTCCGGCCGCACGAGGTCGCGATGGCGGTGTCGGGAGACCTTCTGAAGCTGGGGACGCGTCCCAGCCCTCCTCCAGACCTGCAGGCGAACAGCCTGAACGAGGTTGTGGCCGCGAGCTCGCGAAGGTATGCCCAGCCGGAGGACTCGGAGGCGTCGCTCTGGCTGGTCGACCAGGACGATCTGGAGGCTGTTCTCAACGGGCTTGCATACCGATCGAGGACCACGGAGGAACTGGGCGGAATCACGAACCTTCGACCGGACAAGCTCGCAGCGGTCTTGCGGCGCTCCGAGGACGCGGGAGACGTCGAGCGGGACTCGGAGGACCAGAGCAGGGTCCGCCTGACCCCGCGGGGTAGTGTCCACCTGAGCGCGCTCCTAGCGCGCCGGAACGAAGGCGAAGACCACGTCGAGACCCTCGTCGACCTCTGCATGTTCCTCGATTCTCGGGGCGTCGCGGTCGGGATTCCCGAGCAAGTTGCGGGGGTCCTGATGCCCGACGCGCAGTTCCGCTACGGGGACGCGGTCTACAACGTCGAGGTCGAGTGCTCCACGGTCGCGAAGGCCACGGAGCAGGTCGTACGGAACGTCCGGAAGGCGCGGGAGGCGGGGAATCGCGTGTTAATCGCGCTACCGGACGCCACCAGCGTCCCCAAGCTCCTGGCGGTGCTCGATAGCGCGTTCCCGGGCATTCGGCTGTGGCCGGATGGGGTGGGATTGGTATGGAAGGGCGAAGACGGCGTTTTCCGGCCCCACCGGGTTTCCGGGACTGAAGTCTGGCCGTTCCTTGAAGCGGAACCCCTGCCTCGCGCCGGGGCGATGGAGATTGAGACAGAGGAGACCGATGAGACAGGTCCTGTCGTCCCGCTCGATGACACCGATCCCTTGGTGCGCCAAATGCGCGCCATCATCCGGGACCTAGTGACCGCCCAGAAGACCGAGGCAACAATCGAAGAGCTTCGCGACCGTTTGCCCGCCGAGGCGCGCTCTGGGGCCACGGACCAGCGCATGGGCAAGGTACTCGCCATCCTGGGCTTACCGTGTCGACGAGTGAAGGAGAGGGGGATTCGGTTCCGTGTCTACGAGCTTGCCGGACCCACGCTTCAAGCGGGACCCGACGGGGTCCGGGAAGGGGACCCGGCTGCGGGACCCAACACGATTCGGGACCTGACGGGACCCGATGACGAATCTCACCGTCGGGTCCCCGATTTCTCGTCAGAGGACCCGAGGCCGGACCCGACGACCCGACGGGACCCGAGTGATTAGGTAGAGTTGGGTTTGAGGTGCGTCGGTCCACTGGGACAGAATCAGAGCCAGAGGATCATCGCGCGCCTTGGAAGGCCCCTTCCTCGGGTTAAAGCGATCGTGATACCGACTACCGCAAGCGCGACCCCCACCATCATGAGTGCGAGGTAGACCTCGAGCGTGGAAGGCGAAGCCTCCGCGTTGCAGGTCGGGTTCGCGACGCACGCATCGAACGCCGCGAACCACTCGCCCGCGAGCAACAGAACCGAAAGGCCGATCGCCACCAGGGTGGCGCCGCTCCAGACGATCCGCGAACTCGACCCCGATGGATTATTCGAGATGCCCTCTCGCATCTTTCTCCCTCGCCAGGAGAGGGAGAAAGGGCGAGACCGAGCGACGCGGGAGGGGCCCACGAGCGAAGCGAGTGGGAGGGACCCGCGGACGGGCAAGGACGAACGGGCTATCGATTTCTTCAAGCTCAGTCGATGCATACCGTACATGTCCGTCAAAGAGCATGCTGGCTAAGCGGCGACAGATACTCGCCCTCAGCATTGCCGTGGGAGTCGCGGTCGCGATTTTTCTGTTCTCGGTTCTGGTGCCGGTGCCCCACTCGTTCTCGATGAACGGTGTGGCAATCTCAGACGCCTACCGGTCTTGCACGGGAATCGACACAGCCCAGGGAGGCGCGGTAAGCTTCCACTGGTCCGCTCCTTCAGCGATAGTCTTCTTCGTCGTGAGTTGTTCGGCCAATCAGGTCGCCTACGAAGGCAACGGGACTAGCGGGTCCGGAACTTTCGTCTCGGCGGGCGGAACCTACATGTTCGGAGCCAGCTGCCCGGAAGGAGCCTGCGTCCTGGCGAACGTGTCGGGAACTTACTTCACACCACTCCTGGCTCTCTGAAAGGGCGGAGCGAGCGGGGAGGACCCGCGCCAACTGTCCCTCAATCGGGCAAGATGCCCTTCGCAAGGAGCCACTGCCGGAACGCTCTCACTTGTTGATCGAGCGCGGTCTCGTAATCCCCCAGAGAGTAATTCCCGTGAGCATACTGCAGAGCGTTTTCAATCGACGCGGAACTCATATCGACCTGCGCCCGGGCGAAAATCGCCTTCGCTTGACGAACGGTCGAGAGGTACGCGTCCACGAATCCGTGCACAATTCCCTGACCGGCTCCCGTGTTGCCGCCGACTACCGATCTGAGTTCATCTTCGTTCAGAAGTGACCAGAGAGTGCCATCAGACATACATCGAGAGAGAAAGGGGAGAGGCGGATCAGCGAAGTCAGGTACAATCGCCAACCTCCGAATCCTTGCGCTGAGTGCCTTCAATTCCCGATAACTAGTAGTGAGAACCTCTTCCTTTCGAGATCGGCGGTACCAACCAATCACCTCCCCGGCGTCAGCGTCGAGTGTTTCGTTGCCCCTGCGGTAACAGAGTTGGAGTTTTCCGGCACGGTCAAGGAAAAGTGCACACTTTCCGGTCCGTAGCACCTCGACAATGACGGCTCGAACACCCTCTCCTTCGACCACCATAGGATGAGCGACGGCTGGATTCAAATCGGTGATGCAGGCATCGTTCGGCGCCAGAGTCGCGTTCTGTGAGAGCGTTTGCCGAATCCCGTCGACCGTGACTGCAGTGCCCACCACCGTACGATCTGGGTTCACTCCCAGAAACACCTCCCCCCCTCTCGTGTTTTGAAGGGCGGCCACGGCGCGTCGAAGGCCCGCGTCAATATCTGTGGTAGCAGTCTTATGTTCGGTTCGGAACCACTCCTCACCCAAAGTCACCAGAAACTCTCGGAGTAGCGCAACAGTAGGCGCACGGCCGTTGAGCCATTCGCGAAAGAGGGGGAGCGCGGGCACGGGTCCGCCTAGCCGCTCCTCCAACGTGAAGGTATCGAGTCGCCTAGCCCGCCTCGACTCAAGGGATTCGCGAGCGTAGCGAGCGGGGAGGACCCGCGTCATGCGGACGCGAGTTACCTCAGCTCAGGGTCACTGCTTCTGCCGTGATCTGGAACGGCGGCAGGAAGAAAGGCGGCTCAAAACTCCCAATCACTACGTGGACAAGCAGCGAATACACGCCTGGCGGGAGAAGGCTAACGTTCGAACCCACGTTCCCCGAGAATAATCCCCACCAAAGCGGGTTCTGGTTCCCTCTTATGTCTTCAAACGGACCGCTCCACAACGACATTATGCAGGTGTAGTTGGTCCCCAGGTCATACGGCGACGCGCCGCCACACGAGATGTTCACTATCGCGAACTCCTCGACCTCCACCGAAACATTCGGACCCAAAAGCGCCGGGACCGTGAACTGCCCCTCGTAGAGAGCGCTGACCCCTTTATTCTGGTCGAAGAACAACACGCGGCTCACGGATACGCCGGAGGGGGATCCGAGCTGGACGCCCGCCACGGCCACCGACGCGGCAATGGCGACGACCGCGACAGCGGCGAGGCACGAGACGAGGATCCAGGTCCGCGGGCCCGACCCGAAAAGCGGAGGACCTTCCTCGTGCGGGACAGACGACCCATCGGTCATGGGACGCGACACCCGCAATCGCTTCGCGGATACTTCTAGACTCCCGCGGGGGACCCGCGAGCGGAGCGAGCGGGGAGGACCCGCGGGGTAGCGCGAGTCATTCACGCAGTGTCGGGTTCTCCCGTGAGATTGAGCGATTGGATTTCCTTTGTGAATCGCTTCCTGAATGGCTCGTCTAGTAAGGGCAGATACTTTCGTTGAATCTCTCTGGGGAGAGTGAAGTAGTTTCCCTGAATGATCGTCCGGCAATTCTCAGCGCCGCAGTTGCAGGGCACGGGACCGATCCACCCCTCCCAAATGTTTAGCGCATAATCCCAGGTGAGCTCGTCCCCGATCCGGATGTTCTTCAGTGCCCATGCCCGCCGGACACCATTTCTCATGTCGGTCAGAACGTTGTTATTGGGGTCGCAAGAATGGTTGATGAACTTCTCGGGTGACTTCATCCACGTGACCCTCTCCTTTCCATCGACTGTGACAAACACATCGATGAATATCTCCTGCTCAGGGGTCAGTTTGCCTCGATCGAGGACAGGGTCCGAGTCGTCAATCTCTAGGACTATGTCGCCCCTAAGGAACGCCTTCTTGGCAAAGACCCCTTGGCCATGAATCTTGGACTCTCTTACTGAGAAATCCGTCAATTTGCGTTTCGAATCACCCTCGGGCATCTATCGCACCAGACTTTGATTCCCGTCTTGTTGGCATGTGCTGGATAGCTTAACCCTTCAAAAGCGTCCGCTTCGAACGTCGCGCGGCCGCGTTGTCTGCGGTTTTGACTTCTCAACTCTGTTCTGGAACAGAACCCTACAGACTCCGCGCCTCGCGTAGAACCGCGCCGCCGTGCGCCCGTCGCGCGCGAGCGTCTCAGCCCGGCCCGGGGGAGGTCGCGATCACCGCCCGCGCCGCCTTCACGCGGGCGCGCAGGACCGCGAACTCAATGTAAGTCCGGTCGCGTTCTCCTTCGGTTGCGAAGAAACGACGGAACGAAGATGAGAAGGCCCAACGCGAGCAGGATAGACCCTATCACGAGAAACGTATCTGGTAACATGTAGTAGTTTGGCGCGATGGGGCAGGGCGAGAAAGGCGCGCAGGACCACGGGGGAGAGGCGTACAGCCAGAGGCCGAGCGCGATCATCGCGACGCCAAATGCCGCGAAGGGTATCGCGACAAACACGACGAGACTCTCGTTTCTCCTCAACAGCATAGGAGGCAACTGGGGGTAATCCGCGCGGTCAGTTATCAACTGCTGTCCCGTCGCGCGCGAGCGTCTCGGCCCGGCCCGGAGGGGTCGCGCTCTCAGTCGCGCACGATCTCGAAGCCGAGAAGGTCGGGAGAAACCGGCAGTTCCGCGACGCGTTGCACGGCACGCGCGTGGCTCACTCCACGGGGCCCGCTAACATCGCGGATGAAAGCCTCCACGGCCGCGAGTTCGCCCTGCACGTCGATGAAGACCGTGTCATCGACCCGGTTCGCGACGCTCCCGACCACACCGTGACGATAGGCCGCCTCCGCCACTCGCGCTCGGTAGTTTACCCCTTGAACGCGTCCTGACGCGACACAGTGCCAGTGGACGAGCGCGCTCACGCGCCTTCCAAGCCCGAGCCACCCAAGTCACTTCCGACACCAGGCCCGGGGGGGTCGCGACCAGCGCCCGCGCCGCCTTCCCGCGGGCGCGGAGCTAACGGACTTGACCCGATGGGCCACCGGTCGGGGGCGGACCGGCCGGTGGGCTCGCTCGACGTTTTCTCCGCGTCAGGACGATTACAACCGCGACAGCGGCCACGATAACCACCACGAATCCTCCGAGCACGTAGTATCCGGTTGCCCCGGGAAGTCCGAAGAGACCCTTGTTGGATCCGGCGCACGCAGAGGTCGAAAACGTCACGTTCAGTTCGCGGGGGCCGCCCGCAACTGTCACAGTCCCCGAGGAAGGACACGCCGAGCGATTCGTCTGATGACCGATCGTGAAGTTGAACGTTCCGTTCGTCTCGGGGAATGTGATCGAGGGGGTGGTCGAGGTGAAGGTCGCTCCCCCCACCGTGGCCGACCAGTTGGTTCCGTTGGGAAGACCGGTCTCGCGCACGGTCAGGCGATAGACCTGCGGCGGGACACTGACCGTGCCCGAGTCTCCATTCGCGACGTAGACATCGTGGTTGGCAGAATCATAGGCGATGCCAATAGGCGCCAACTGCACTGGCTGGGACAAGACGATACTGTTGGTTGTGGGGTCGATTATCGTGATGTTGGACTGATCCCGTCCTCCAGGCCTGTTCCGATCGGTGATGTAGACGTAGCCGTTGTTCGGGTCGTAGACAGCCGCCCCGCATGAACTACTGATAGGAATCGAAGCGACGACGCGATTGTTAGTTCCATTCACCACCGTTACGAAGTTCGAGGAATTAGCCATGACGTTGTTCGAACAAACGTACACATTTCCATTCGAATCGTCGTACGCAACTCCGGGGCCTGTGCTCACAGGATAAACTTGTCCTACGACGCGATTGAGTGCCCCGTCAATGACGGTGAGATTAGAGAGGATGGAGGACCCTTCATTGGAGACAAATATCTCTCCGTTTGCCGAGTCGTAGGCGGCCCCGTTGGGACCGGCTCCCACCGGGATCGTCGCGACGACGGCTGTACCATGAATCACGGTTACGTTGTTTGTTACGATGTTTGTGACGTAAATGTCGCCGTTCGCAGGGTCGTATGTCTGCACGTCGGCGCCGCATCCGTACGGGCACCCATATGGTGCCAGGGGGATAGTCCAAGCGACCACGTTGGTTGATGGGTCGATGCCATACACGGTTCCAACCCCATCGCCCACATAGACGACACCGGTTGCGGTGTTAACTGCAATGGGACCGTTGCCATATCCATTGAGCACCGGGACGGGAATCGATTTCACGTCCTGGTCCGTGGTTGTGTTGATCACGCTAACGGTGCCTGAGCCAAAGTTAGAGACGTAAACGAGGTTGTTCACCGGGTCGAAGGCCACGCCCCACGGCCCCAGCTCCACTTGAATCGGGGCTACCGCGAAATCCGAGACAGTTGCGTTACCGAGAGAGAGGATTGATTCGCGCCTGTCTGGGGTGCCGACCGAGGCAGCCGCGAGAATCACTACTACAACCAAGACAAGAGGAAGACTCAGCCTCCGCGGAATGACACGCGAGGTTCCCCACGAGCGGAATCGCAAGAGAAAACCGGGACCCGACATGCTATGCCATACCGGATGCAATTCGCAGGTATGTATACTTAGAACTGCGCCCCGACACTAAAGTCGAGGGAAGACTCGTACAGGGATAGTAGAGTGACACCCAGACGGTTGTACTCCCCGATGTAGGATGCAAACATCGACGGGGCAGCGCCGTTAATCGCTAGGTTGAAAAAATTGATGTTTGTTCCCGCACCCGAAAAAAGCGGTTCCTCAATCCATTCACTGGAGTAAAGGTATGGCGAAAACGATACGGTATGGGACCAAGAAAGCTTGTTGCTCAGATCCTGGATGGTGAAGGAAGAGATCCCGCTGCTATAAGTTACGGTAACCATAATCTCGTCGCCCCAGCCTATGGGGAAAGAGTTGTTGTAGTTCGTGTTGCTGGTGGAACATGTAGGACTACCGGCACACCAAAACGCGGTGAAGTTTGTGCCGGTATCGTACTCTATCCCCGCCTGCCAGAGGAAGTTCGTGGAGCCGGGCAAGCCCCCGATTCCGACCCAAATTCCATACGAGGCGGTCCCTGGGGTAGGATTATCAGGGGACCCACGGCTCTGGGGGAGGTAGGACACCGGGGGGACGCTGGACATACTCCCTCCTGAGCTCTGCAAGTAGAACTCCACGACGATGCCACTGAGGTAGATGTTACCATTCCCGCTATCTCCGAGTGTCTCTGTGAACGTGACGGTTCCCACAAGGGTGTCGTTGTAACCATACAAAGCCGACTCTGTACCGGGGTTCGTTCCCGTGGCCAATTGCCCACCCGTCATCCAACCGCCGGCGGGGCTTGGGAGCGACCACGCGCCCGAAGGACGCGAGGAGCTGAACTGTGCCAATAGCAACGAGGGTTCGTGCGATCCGGCGTTCGTCACGCTCAAGGACGTGTCGGTGGCGTTATCGGTAGTGCTTCCCAGTCCTACCACGCCGACCGTCGTGCCCGCGCTGAGCTGACCGGCTCTACAGTCGCCATACTCAGGAGCGGTCAACAAGACGGTGATTGTTACCGAGCCTCCGGCCTCGGATGGGATGTCGTAGAATGCTACCGACGCCGAAGGTGCAAACTCGCCTCCGATGTAGGACGCGCTGACACTGCCGGCGGTGACTGACGAGATTACGTTAGTGCCGGCCAAATAGTTAACCGTCATGTATAGGAAGTCTCCTGCGGTCTCGGAGAACGAGGAGATCACACATGTCGTCCCATGTCCCTCGCCGCTGGCACCGTAGCAAGTGCCACCACCGAAACAATTGCTAGTGGGTCCCTGACCGGTAGGGTACTGACCGCTCCGGGGAAGGTAGAACTCCCCCGAGACGCTAGAAATAGTCCTTCCTGAAGAAGACGGAGAATTGACGTACCCGGCCCAATTCGTGGGCATGGTCTTGATTTCGGTGATCAAGGAAACCGTTCCCGAGACAGTCGGCGTGAATTGGGTCGAATCGGTGCTGTTACTCGAAAGGGATCCGGCATTCGTGGTCCACTGCAAAAAGGACACTTCCGACGCGAGACGGTTCGCCGACAGGGTGTACGCGTCGTATTGATCGAGTGTCAGAGTCTGTCCGTTCGAGGCATTGGAACAGCTGCCGCTCTTCGGACAGACCTGGACCTCCGCGGGTATCCAATTGGTAGACCAGTTCTCGAATGTCACGAAGGTTACCTGAACCGTGGGAGGAGGCGGGGGAGGTGTCGTGTCGAGGGTGACCGAGGCCGCGTAGTGACCGGATTGGATGGGCGTGTAGACCGTAAGCGTGGTACTTAGGCATGACCCGCACGCGACCGACGCTTGTCCGCTCCAGACCCACCCATAGAAGCGGTAACCGGAATCCACAGTGCCGATCATGGAAAACTCGCACGAAGAAGAGTCGCAGACGTCCTTCGTCCAACTATTGTGATTGCAAAACTCCGAGCCATCCAAGGTGATAGTCCCGTGTGTGCACACGAGGGTCAGGGTCGTGCCCGGGGGGATGAGCGGACCAGTGGTGTTGTTGGCCGCAGCCGATAGGCCGTCGGATTGCGCCACGTTCGTCGCACGCACTGGAGATGGCACGAAGACGAACGCTGCAAAGATCATCACGAGGCAGAGCCCAATCACGCCCGGCGCGAGCCGCCGCGTGCGACGGCGAGCCTCAACGTGCTTTCGACCCCGCGGTCTTCCCCCAGCTCTTCCATTTACGCTCTTGCAAGCGGTCATTCTTCCCCTCCCGACGTCCGAAAACGACAGATGAGAGGCATGGGAAAAACGGCGGCGAAACCCGTTCCGCCGCACAGCCGTGTGGGTCTGAGGCCGCACCCGGCACGGTCCAGACCACGCGCTCGTCGCGCGCAGTCATTTCCTTCGACCTTTGGTTGAACCCGAATCACCTCGAATCTATATCATGACAAACCCTAGCACGGCTTACGCGCGGACAACCGCTTCGTCAGGCCGGCCCCCGTGCGACAGCACGAGTTAACGCGGCTCGCGTTTCATCGTGCCGGTTACGCGGGGAGCGTCGCCCCTTTTCGAGCCCGCGGCTCTGCCAGCACTTTCACCGAGACCGCGAGGGAGGCGGGAAACGGATCGTCCTGAGAAAGACAATCGAGAGATGGGACGCCGTGCCGGAACTGTGCTTC
>DASWZL010000062.1:0-19137 GCA_036404475.1 Thermoplasmata archaeon | reverse complement strand
TCTTTTCCCCGCTCGTCGCGCGCCAGGACGTGCTCGAGCTGCTCGGGGTCGACGAGCGACGAGAGAGCAACCTCGACGGGCTCGTCCGCCTGCCGGCCGCGCAGCAGCTCGAGCTCAACGACTCCGACCGGATCCCCGAGTACACGGTCGTGGGTCACGGAACCCTCACCGTACGGGAGTCCATTCTGGAGGAAGTGTTCCGGATGGGGGAGAAGTTCGTCGACGCCGCGCGCGCCCAGTACCCACCGGGGATCCTCGGTCCGTTCTGCCTTCAGACGTGCATCGACCGCAACGGGCACCCGACGGTCTTCGACGTCGCGGCCCGGATCGGAGGCGGGACGAACGTCCACCTCGCGCTCGGCCATCCGTACGGAAACGCACTCTACCGGACGCCGATGAGCAGCGGCCGTCGGATCGCCCTCGAGATCCGCCTCGCGTCCGAACAAGGGCGTCTCGCGGAGATCGTCACATGACCGACCCGACTCCCCCGGCCGCGGCCCCGCTCCGTCGCACGGCCCTCTACGACTTCCACCGCCGGCACGGGGGCCACATCGTCCCGTTCGCGGGCTGGGAGATGCCCCTCTACTACACCAGCATCCTGGCCGAGCACCGCGCGGTCCGGGAGGGGGTCGGCGTCTTTGACGTCTCCCACATGGGCCTCCTCACGGTCGAGGGGGCCCACGCCGCGGACCTCCTCGGCCGGCGGACGACCGCGAACGTCCCGTCCCTCGCTCCCGAGCAGGTCCGCTACACGTTCCTGCTCGAAGCGACGGGGTACATCGTGGACGACCTCCTCATCAGCCGGGTCGATACCGGCGAAGAGCTGACCCGCTCGTTCCTGGTCGTCCCGAACGCGAGCCGAGCGGACGAGATCGAGGAGATCCTGCGCCAGCATCGCGGGCCCGACACGACGATCGGTCGATGGAACGGTCCGGTGGCCTTGCTCGCGGTCCAGGGACCCAGGTCGCGTGAGGTCCTCGAGTCGCTGTTCCCCTGGGACCTCTCGGGACTTCCGTTCTACCACGTGCGCTTCTTCCCGAAGAAGGAGGGCAGCGGACCGCGCTCCGGCCGCCTCGGGCTTCACGTGCCCGGCGCGCTCGAGGAGTGGTTGCTCGTGAGCCGGACCGGCTACACCGGGGAACTGGGCTACGAGGTCTTCGTCTCGGCGACGGAGGCGGACGCGCTCGCCGAGCGTCTGTTCGCCGCGGGCGCCGTGCCGTGCGGCCTGGGGGCGCGGGACACCCTTCGCCTCGAGAAGGGATACCTCCTCTCGGGGCAGGAGTTCCACCGGGACCATACTCCGCTCGAGGCCGGACAGGACCGGTTCGTCGACTTTGACCACGTGTTCGTCGGGAGCCCGCCGCTCGAGAAGGAACGCACCGAGGGTCCGAAGCGCCGGCTCGTCGGGATCGAGGTCGGAGAGGCGGACGCGATCCCGCGCCACGGCACGCCGATCCGGTCGGCCGGTAAGCCGGTGACCGAGGTGACGAGCGGAGGTCTCTCTCCCACGCTGGGAAAGGGAATCGCCCTCGCGTATCTCCCGCCCGAGCTCACCCCGCCCGGAACGGCGCTGACCCTCGAACTCCGTGGCCGCGAGGTCACGGGCCGGGTTGTGCCGCTTCCGTTCCTCAAAGCCGCTCGGACGCGTACGTAAATACTCGGTCCGCCCCATCTACTCGGGGCGAGAACGATGGCGGCCGAAGCCGGGCCCGCTCGCCCGTTCGTTGGCCGGGTCGAGACGGTCGAAGCCCTTCACCGTCGGTTCGAGGACGCACGAGCGGGCACGGGCGGAGTGACGCTCCTCGTGGGCGGTACGGGGGTCGGGAAGTCCGCCCTGGTCGCGGAGCTCGTCCGGGACATCCGGGCCCGCGGGGTCCGCGTGCTGCTCGGTCGGGCCCTCGCGCTCGATGACCCGCCTCCGTTCTCGCTGATCCGCTCCGTCATCCAGAGCGCGCACGACGACCCGACGCTCCGACCTACCGAGACCCCGTTGCTCGGCCGGGACCAGTTCCTGATCGGCTTCGCTCCGCGGCTCGGCGAGCCGGCCTTCCCGGTGCCCACCGGTATGGAAGAGCGGCTTCTCGAGGTCCTCGGCGAGACCGACGAGCGTGGCGAGTCCTCCCGGGAGCGGGTCTTGACGGGGATCGCCGAGCAGTTCCTCGAGTTCACCCGCCACGGTCCCGTGGTGCTGATCTTCGAGGACCTCCACCGGGCAGACGAGTCGTCGCTTGCCGCCGTCGAATTCCTCGCGAACCAGCTCGCCCACCGTCCCCTCTGGATCCTGGCGACCAGCCGTCCGTACGCGTCGCTCTCGGAATCCGGACGGGCGCGCCTCGAGGGGTTCGAGAGCGCCACCCACGCCCGCCGCATCGTCCTCCGCCCGATGACGTCGGGAGAGGTCGCCGACTACCTCCGGATGAACGAGCCGTCCCGAGAGTTCTCCCCGGAGGAGGTCGCGCGACGCTACTCCGAGACCGGCGGGAACCCGCTCCTCCTGCAGCAGTTCGACCGTCGGATCTCGGTGTCCGAGGCCGCGGGCCGGCCGGAGGCCGCCCTTCCGCCCCTCGACGAGGATGCCCATCGCACGCTGGACGTCGCCGCGGTGCTGGGGGCCGAGTTCCCGTTCGCCCTCCTCCTGCGCGCGAGCGGCGAGGACGAGGAGCGCCTCGCGGAAGCCGTCGACCGTTTGGTCGGCCAGGGCCTTCTTTACGAGCGACCGGGAGAGCTCCTCGCGTTCCCGGAAGACCGCCTCCGCGAAGAAGCGTACGGCCGCCTCACCGAGAGTCGCCGCCTGCTCCTCCACCGGCGGGCCGGCAAGGCCCTCGAGGCGATGGGGAGCGCGGACCTCACGACGATCTACGCGCTCGCGCGCCACTTCTACCTGGGTCGCATGGAGGAGCAATCGGTCCAGTACAACCGCATCGCGGCCGAGATCGCCGACCGCTCGTTCGCGCCCGAGGTGGCCCGCGACCACCTCGCCCGCGCGCTCGAGAGCCAGCGCGACCTGAACTCGGACGACCGCGACGGAGAGTCGGAGCTCGTGCTCGAGCTCGCGCGAATGACGAACGAGCTCGGTCGCCTACAAGAGGCCGAAGGGATCCTCCGCGACTTCCTCGACCGGGGGAAGAACGACCCCCGCCTCTCTCCGCGCAGCCGAGCGACCCTCGAGATCTACCTCGCCCGCGTCCTGAGCGACCGCGGGGACTGGCGCGCCGCGGCGGAGGTCGCGGAGAAGGTGCTCTCCTCTTCGGGCCTCGAAGGCCAGATGCTCGTTCGGCTCGGGGCCCACCGCCTCCTCGGCGAGGCGCTCTTCTACGAGGCCCGGTACCCGGAGGCCCTCGCGCAGCACGCCGAGGAGATCCGCCTCGCGCGCGAGGCCGGCAACGAGCGCGCGACCGCGCTCGGCCAAGCCCGGCACGCGAGCGTGCTCACGATGATGGGCCGGCCGGACCAGGCGCTCGCCGAAGCGCGCGAGGCCGCGGTCGCGCTCGAGCGGGTGGGACCCGCCCGGGAATCGGCCCAGGCCCACCTGTTCCTGGGCATCCTCATGACGACCAGCCCGTCCCCGACCCCGCGCCACGAGGAGGCGATCGCGGAGTTCTCGGAGGCGATCCGGCTCGCCGAGAAGGCGCAGGACCCCCGCCGCATGGGTTGGGCGCTGTTCAACACCGCGGACGTCCTCCGCGACGCGGGGCAGTTCGAGGAAGCGGTCGAGAAGGCGGAGCGCGCCCGGGAGATCCTCGAGCGGATCGGCGACCGGTTCGGCCTCATCCAGTCGATCATCGTCCGGGGGAAGATCGCGATCGACCGGGGCGAGTACGACCTCGCGGAGGCCGACCTGCTCGAGGCGTACCGTCTGGTCCGGGACCTGAACGCCCCCGCGGACGAGGTCGACGTGGTCCTTCGGCTCGCCCAGCTTTCGTACGCGCGGGGCGACCGCGCGAGCGCCCGGCGCCGGGTCGCCGAGCTCGAGCGCCGGAACCTTCCCGCCCTCCGGCCCGACGTCACGGAGGACTTCGAGCGCCTCAGGAACGCGCTCGCCGTTAGGGAGGGGGACGCCGACGTCCCGTGAGCGCCCCGTGGCCGACCCGGAGGGCCTGGCCCGACGCGCCCTCCGGGAAGACCGTGCGTCCCGGGACCGCACGACGCGACTGCTCCTCGACCGGTCGGTCCCGGCGGAGGCCCGCGTCCTCGCGCAGGCGAACGGGGTCGTATCGGGGATGGCAGCCGCGCGGGCGACCGCGCGGGCGCAGGGCCTCACGGTCGTCACTGCCCGACGGGACGGAACTCCGGTCCGTCCGGGTACCGTCGTCCTCCGCCTCCGAGGGGACGCGCGACGGATCCTAGCGGCCGAGCGCACGATCCTCAACTTCCTCATGCACGCGAGCGGGGTCGCGACCGAGACCCGTCGTGCGGTCGAGGGGGCGCGAGGGGCCCGGCGACCCCTCGAGGTGTGGGCCACGCGGAAGACGCTGCCGGGTCTGAGAGACCTCGAGAAGGCGGCGGTCGTGCACGGGGGCGGACACCCGCACCGAAGGGACCTCTCGGACGCCGTGCTCATCAAGAACAACCATCTCGCGCTCCTTTCGCTCCCGGAGGCGGTGGCGCGGGCGCGTGCCCGGGCGCGGCCCGGTGAGCGGGTCGAGGTGGAGGTGCAGACCCCCACCCAGGCGATCACGGCGGCGCGCGCGGGCGCGGACGCGCTCCTTCTCGACAACGTCTCCCCCCGACGGGCCCGGGAGATCGTGCGGAGCCTCGAGCGGGAGGACCTTCGACGCGGACGCTGGGTCGAGCTCTCGGGCGGGATCACGCCCGGGCGGGTCCCCCTCTACCGGTCGGTGGGCGCGGACGCGGTGAGCCTGGGCGGGCTCACCCACTCGGCGCCGGCCCTGCCGTTCCACCTCCTCCTGCGCCCCTCCCCTCGCTTAAGACGCCGCGCGGCCTAGAAATCGCGAAGTCGATGACGGTGGCCGAGGAGATCCTCCGCCTGAAGGAGGAACGGGACGCGGTGCTGCTAGCCCACAACTACCAGCGTCCGGAGGTTCAGGACGTCGCCGACTTCGTCGGCGACTCGCTCTACCTCTCTCGGAAGGCGATGGAGTCCGACCGCTCGGTCATCGTGTTCGCCGGGGTTCGGTTCATGGCCGAGACCGCCAAGATCCTGAACCCGAGCCGGACCGTGCTGCTCCCCGACCTTAAGGCCGGCTGCGGCCTCGCCGACTCGATCACCGCGGAGCAGCTCCGGACGTGGAAGAAGGCCCACCCGGGCGCGGTGGTGGTGGCGTACATCAACACCTCGGCCGAAGTCAAGGCGGAGGCGGACGTCTGCTGCACGAGCTCGAACGCGGTGAAGATCGTGGAGCAGGTCCCTCCGGGGCGGGAGATCCTCTTCCTCCCCGACATGTTCCTGGGGGACTATGTGCGCCGGCGGACCGGTCGGGCGATGCACCTGTGGGTCGGGGACTGTCCCGTCCATGCGAAGCTTCGTCCCGAGGACCTCGCGCGGGCCCGCGCGGACCACCCCGGCGCGCCAGTGATCGCGCACCCGGAGTGCGGATGCGCGACCCAGGCGATGTCGAACGTCGACCAGATCCTCTCGACGGACGGGATGGTGCGGTTCGCGGAAGAGACGCACGCGCCCGAAGTGCTCGTGGCGACGGAGGTCGGGATCCTCCACCGCATGGCCAAGCTGAACTCGACGACCCGGTTCACCCCGATCGACGCGGGCGCGATCTGCCCCTACATGAAGGAGATCTCCCTCGAGGACGTCCGCGACTCCCTCGCCCTCGACCGATACCGCATCGAGGTCCCGAGCGAGACGGCGGCGAAGGCCCGTGTCGCCCTCGAGCGGATGGTCGCGGCCTGAACGCGGGCTCAGAGCCTCGGGATGATCGGCGCGATCCCGTGCCCGTAGAGCTCGAAGGCCGCCGCGAGGAGCCCGAGCGCCGAGAGGAAAACGACCCCGATGGCGAGCCAGGACGGCTTTCGTGTCAGGTAGAAGTGCGGGCTGAGCGGGTTCAGCCGGGTCGAGAGGAACGACGTTCCCGAGAAGAACAGTACGAGACCCAGCAGGGCCGTGAGCAGGACGGTGAACTGGCTCAGGTACAGGCCCAGCAGCACGAGCACGATCGCCACGGGGATCGCGGCGTGGGAGCGTTTCGTCTCGGTCTCCGCGGCCCGGTTCGGCGGAGGATTGGCCGAGCGGCGGTAAGCGGAGGGGTAGGCCCGGGCGCTGGACACGCTCCGGAGGGGCTGGCCCTTCCTAGATGAACCTCACCCTCCAACGGAAACGCCTTCCCGTTGGACCTAGACATAAAGAGGGAACACCTCCTCTGGGGGGTCGGTGACCGAGAACCCCCCACGGCGCCCCATCCCGTCGAGCCCCGCCCGGCCTCCGGCCCCGGTGCCGGTCTCGGGCTCGCGTCGCCTACCCGAGCCTCCGGCGCTTCGGATGAATCCTCTCGCGGGAGCCCGGGCCTGCTCGAGCTGCGGCACCCCGATTGTGGCGTCCTCCGTTCCCCCCCGCTGCTGGGGGTGCGGCCGTCCCCTCTGCACCGATTGCTACTGGCGACACGGGCTGACGCCCACGGCGCATCGCTGCACGAGCTGCCTCATGATGCAGGGCGCCTCCCCCCGGACCGCGATCTCGGGGGGCCGGTCGAAGTCCCTGTCCGGTCCCGGGTCGGCCCGGACCATGCGATACTGACCTTTCCCAGCGAGCCAGCGTTCCTCACCCCGGCCGGAGAAGCGCCGGCGCGCCGGGCGAACCCGAGGGCCACGGCCCGTGTCGGGTCGTCCGAGGTCGCTCCCAAGCCCGTCGGCACGTGCACCGCGACCCCCGCCTCGCGGGCCTGCCGACCCGCGGTCGAGTCGAGTCGCTCGGGACCGGGGCCGACCTCGATTGCGGCGGCGGCCCGCCGGGCCTCCTCGACCCACCCCGCGAGAGCCGCCGCGTCCGACGCGACGGAGGAGCCGACATGGGCGACGAGGGCGGTCGGACAGGGGCCTCCACGGGACCCCGTTCCTTCGGAGGGGATCGAGGTGGGTCGCACGATACGATAGTCGCACGGGGTCGCTTCGAGTTCCTTCGGCATCGCGCCGATCCCCGTTTCGACCGCAAAGGCGATTCGTAGCCCCGGGGGTCGGAGCTCCGTGAGGCGGGACCGCGTCGCGTCCGGCAGGAACCAGACGCTCCCGTCCGCCCGGACCCCTCCCACCACGACCCCGACGTAGGCGAAGCCGTCCGCCTGGGCCTCGGCGACGATCCGGTCCACGACGTCCGGGCTCGCGTCCGGAGCGAGGTGCGTGTGCAGGTCCCCCCGGAGGTCCTTCTCGGAGACGAGCGGAGGAACCTTCCCCCGGGCGGCCACCTCGACCTCGCCCCGGTCCTCCCGGAGCTCGGGTGGGATCCAGGCGAGCCCGAGGGACGCGTAGACCTCCTCCTCGGTGGCCCCGGCGATGCGCTCCTCGCCCCGAAAGACCCCGTACTCGTTGACCTTGAGCCCCCGGACGCGGGCGAGTGACCGGAGACGGACGTTGTGGTCCTTCGAGCCCGTAAAGTACTGGAGCGCGGCTCCGAACTCCTCGGGCTTCACGACGCGCAGGTCCACTTGAAGGCCGCCCGTGAGGACGACGGTCTCCTTCGTCTCGCCCCGCATCTTCACCTCGGCGACGAGGGGGTGCGCCGTGAACGCCTCGAACACCTTCCCCGGGTCCCTCGACGTGACCAGGATGTCGAGGTCGCCGACCGTCTCGCGCGCCCGACGGAAGCTGCCGGCGACCTCGACCCGGTCGGCGTCGGTGCCTTCCCGGAGCGCTCGCACGAGCGCGTGAGCGACCGGGTAGACCTCCTCGATGGCGCGGCGGGCGGGTCCGGGGCCGGCCGCCGCGGCCGTGAGGGCCGACCGGATCTGGTCGATCTTCTTCTCCCCGAAGCCTTTCATCCCGACGAGGCGGCCCGCGGCGATCGCGTCCCGGAGCTCGTTCGGCCCCTCGACGCCGAGGTCGACCCAGAACCGGCGCGCGGTCTTCGGGCCGAGCCCGGGGAGACGCATCAGCTCGACGAGCCCGGGCGGGATCTCGCGCTTCAACCGTTCGTGGTAGGATATGGACCCGGT
Organism: Thermoplasmata archaeon; assembly: GCA_036404475.1. GTDB lineage: Archaea > Thermoplasmatota > Thermoplasmata > Lutacidiplasmatales > UBA184 > Lutacidiplasma. Next base: position 11,020 of record DASWZL010000062.1, on the reverse strand, counting down.
CCGAAGGTACTCCTCGATCTTCTCCGCGATTGCTTCCCCGACACCGGGGATCGCGCGGAGCTCGCGGCGCGCGGCGACCGCGCTCAGGTCCTCGGTCAGGCTCTCGATCGACCGTGCGGCGCGCCGATATGCCTCGGGCTTGAACTTCTCACCGAGAAGGTCGAGGAGGTCGGCGATCGTCCGGAAGACCTCCGCCGCCTCCGCATTGGAGGTCATCGCCTCTCCCTCCCGCGGGCTTCCGCCCGACCGTTCCGTGCCGGCTCCGGCCTCCTCACGGGGAGAACCCGGCTCCGAGGTCGAGCCAGGTGCGTCGTCCGAAGGGGCGGAATCCCAATCGTTCGTACAGTCGCCGGGCCTCGAGACGGTCCTCCCGAACGTAGAGGCCGACCCTCGCCCGAGCCTCCCGCGCGCTCGCGAGAGCGGCCTCGACGAGCACCCGCCCGACCCCCCGACCCCGGGCGCTCGGGTCGACAAACACACCGCCGACGAGCCATACGTCCGTCAGGCGCACGGCCGCGCGGACCGCGCCGAGGAGCTTCCCCTGGTCGAACGCTCCCCAGATCCAGTCGTCTCCCGGGTCGAGGGTCGGATATTCGGCGGCCACGGGGTCCGACTGCCGCTCGGCGAAGGCGATGAGCTCCGAAAGGTCCGAGCGTTCGAGGCGGTGGACCTGGACCGAAGGGGGCGTGTTCGGGTTCACCCTCGGCTTCTCGGACGGCTCGTTCGCGAGCAGCAGGAGCGTGAACGGCCTCGCCGGGCCCCGGGCCGAGACCACCACGTCTTGGAACATCTCGGGGACGATCGCCACGAAGGGACGCGAAGGGAGGGCGTCGACGAGGACACGGGCACGGGGGTCGGCCCCCACCCAGTGGACGACGGTCCGGGTGGGGTGACCCAGCCAGACGAGCAGGTAGCCGACCGTTTGGTCGCCGTCGAGGGCGGAGACGAACCGGACCCGGTTAGGAGCATGGTCGAGGTCCCAGCGGCCGTAGGCATGGTTGAAGGGGTCCCGGACGGCAGCGCGTTCAAGCCACTCCCGGTCGATCGTCGGTCGGAGCTCCATCGAGCAGTTTCGGTAGCCCTATCCCTTCCGAATAGTTAGTAGTGCGGTCACCTCGGCTGCGACGCGAACGGTAAATGCCGGCCCGGGTCCCAGCGAGCTGTGCGGTCGCATCGTCCCACCGTCGAGTTCCCCCGCCACCTCGAGGAGCTCTATGCCCGGTTCCCGTTCGACCGGTCGCTCGCGGACGACCCGATCTCCGAGGTCCGACCGTTGGCGAGGGACCTCCGGCGCGCCGAGGTCGCGGGGGTCTTCGCCTCCACCCTCGCCATCGGCAACACGACCGCGATCCGAGGCGCGATCGTCCGCCTCGCCGGGCTCGCTGGCGGCGACATCGGGTGGCTCGTCTCCCCGGGCCATGCCCGAGAGCGGTCGCGTCGCCTGGCCTCGTTCCGGCATCGCTGGATCCGAGGCGACCAGCTCGACTACCTTGCGCGCGTCCTGGAGGCCTACTACCGACGCCAACCCTCCCTCGAGTCGGCGTTCGTCGACGGACTCGAGGCCGGAGGCTTCGCCGACGGCTTGGACGAGCTCTCCCGCGTGCTTCGGGGAGAGGCGCTACGGCCGCGCCTCGGTCCTCCCCCGCGGGGGTACCGGGCGCTCTTCCCGAGCCCCCGAGACGAGGCGGCAAGTCCGTGCAAGAGGCTCACGTTGTTCGTTCGCTGGATGGTGCGCGACCGCTACCCGGACCTGGGTCTCTGGCGTCGCGTGCCGACCGGTGAGCTCCGGATACCGCTCGACCAGCATGTCCACTGGATCGCCTATCACCTCGGACTCACCGACCGGCGCACGCGTTCGTGGGTGGCCGTCGAGGAGGTCAGTGAAGCCCTGCGCCGGATCGACCCCTTGGACCCGGTGAAGTATGACTTCGTCCTCTGTCACACCGGGATTTCCGGGGATTGCCCGAAGGAGCGAGACCTCGCGGTCTGCGGTCCCTGCTCGGTGCGGCCCGATTGTCGCCTGTGGCGGGGCCGGAGGGTGACGGCGTGAACGAAAGGACCGTCTCCCTCGGCATTGACCCCGGCCTCCTCGCGCGCTACCGCGCGGCCGGAGAGAAGATCGCCTGGCGAGAGGCGTCGTCGCGAGCGAAGCGTCCCGCCGGGCCGCGAGCCCGCATCGCCCATCTCCACGACGAGGAGGCGCGGGTCGAGGAGTGGGGTCGGGGGAGGCGCGTTCGCGTCGCGGTCGATTCCGGTCCCCTAGGGGCCCTCGTGCTCCTCCTCGAAATCGACCGGCGCGGGTCGCCGAGCGCGCTCGGCGCTCAGGAGGCCGGCCGGAACCCTGCCTTCCCCTCGGGCGCGATCGTCGTCGCGTGGGGAGGCACGACCGTCCCGGAGGACTCGCGACCGGGGCTCAACGACCTCGTCGAGCTGGCGCGCTACGCTCTCGCATAGGCGCGGAATGGTTATATTGTCTAATTATTCAGCCCCCGAATAATTAGGAGACCTCATGGTAGCCACCGCTCTAGCTCCGCGAACCGCTTCCCCGAGCGACGCCGAGCAGCTCGTGGCCTGCGTCCACGAGGCCATGGGGTCCGTCCTGCACCGGGTTCACCCCACGCTCGAGGCCGAAGGGATCTCGATGGGGCAGTTCTGGGCGTTGCATCTCGTCTCGGGTCTCCGCTCGGCGTCCGTGAGCACCGTGGCCCGACACCTCTTCGTATCGGCCCCGACCGTGTGCGCGAACGTCGACCAGCTCGAGGCCGCGGGGCTCCTGACCCGGCACCGTTCCGAACGCGACCACCGCGCGGTCGAGCTCTCCCTCACGCCGAAGGGCCGCAGGGTCGAGTCTCGCGTCTGGGGCCGGATCGGCCGACTGATGGCCGAAGCGGCCCAGGACCTGCCGCCGGAGGATGTCGCCACGGCGGTTCGGGTCTTTCTGGCGCTCAGCCGTCGCCTCGACCCGAGCGTCGCCTCCCATCGGGAGCTGTCGTGAGCGAACCGGCGCGGAGCCTGACGGCCGCGGGCACACCGTACGACCCCCACGCCGCGCGGGCCGTGATCATCGTTCTCGCGGTGATGGCGCTCATGGTCACCTACGTCGAGACGATGGTCCTGCCCGCGTTCCGGGCGTTCATCACGTTCTTCGACCACGCGCCGACGACGACGGTCGTCTGGATCCTCTCGGCCTACCTCCTCGTCGGAACCGTCGCCACTCCGATCTTCGGCAAGCTCGGTGACAAGTACGGCAAGAAGCGGATGCTGGTCTTCGTGATGTCGCTCTACGCCGTCGCCGTCAGCGTCGCCGGCTTCACGCCCAACATCGGGTCGGCGCTCGGCGTCAGCACCGCGAACCAGATCTATCTGCTGATCGGCGTCCGGGCGTTCCAGGGGCTCGGGATGGGCATGTTCCCGCTCGCGTTCGCCATGCTCCCCGAGGTCTTTCCGGCGGCACGGGTCGGTCAGGCCCAGGGGGTCGTCGCGGGGATGTTCGCAGGCGGCGCGGCGCTCGGGCTCGTCGGCGGGGGGTACATCGCGTACCGGTTCGGCTGGCAGCTCACCTACCACACCGTCACCCCCATCGCGATCATCCTCGTGATCCTCGCGTTCGTGTACCTGCGGGAGTCGCCGCACCTCTCCCCGAAGCCGATCGACCTCCCCGGTATCGGCAGCCTCGGCTTTGCCCTCGCGATGGCGATGTTCGGGCTTACGGAGGGGGTCTACTGGGGCTGGACGAGCTTCTCGGCCATCACTCTCGCCGGCATTCCGTGGGGAGTCCCCGAGTTCTTCCTCCTCGCGCTCGCCGGGGCCGTGTTCTTCCTGTACTGGGAGCCGCGCGCCCCGACACCGGTCGTCTCGTTCAAGGCCCTCAAGGAGCGGAACATCTGGATCTCGAACGTGAACGGGGTGATCGTCGGTCTCGGGATGTTCCTCATCTTCGTCACCCTCACGATCCTCGTCGAGGACCCGTTCTCGCCCGGCTTCGGCTACAGCGAGTTCCAGATGGGGCTGGTCGCGCTTCCCGCGGCGCTCGGGATGCTTGCCTTCGCTCCGCTGTGGGGTCGTTGGGTCGCGGCGAAGGGGCCAAAGCCCGTGATGCTCACGGGCTTCGCGGTGATGGGACTCGGCGCGCTCGGGCTCGTCCTCTTCCATTCCTCGATTCTCGAGCTGATGGTGTTCGCGGTCCCGGCGCTAGTCGGGAACGTCGCGGTGCTCATCGCGATGTCCAACATCATCGTGCTCTCCGTATCCCCGAAGGAGCTCGGGATCCAGACCGGGATGAACCAGACGTTCCGGAACCTGGGGAGCGCGGTCGGGCCCGTGCTCGCGGCGGCGGTGACCGCGAGCTTCACCGCCCAGGTCCTCGTCGCTCCGCCGCCGGTCCCACCCGCGAACGTGCCGGCCATCACGGGATTCGTCGTGCTCTTCACGGTCACCGCGGTCATCGCCCTGGTCGGGCTCGTCCTCTCCCTCGGCCTGCGGAACTACCGGTTCCAGGCCGATGGAAACCGCTTCGTGGCCCCGTCCTCAACCGACGGCGAGCCGACACCGAGCCCCGAAAATCGGACGCCCTCCGTGGCGGCGGGTCGGTCGTCGTAGGCCCCGAACGAACGGCCGCGAAGAGCGCGGCGCTTCTACGAGCAGCCGCTCGTGGAGCCGCAGACCGTGCATGCGTAGCACGTGCCGGACCGGACCATGATGCCGCCGCAGATCCCGCACGAGGGAGCGTCCTCGCTCGCACCGCCCGAGGCACCGGAGAACGCGTCCAGGGCCCGGGTCTCGAACTTCACCGTCGTCGGGTGGGTCGCCGTCGCCTTGGCGCCGGCCGCGGGGAGGTGGCCGTTGCCGTTTCCTTCCGCGGCGCCTTCGAGTCCGATCGCGCGTCGCTCGTCCTCGGTCAGGAACTCGAGCGCGAGCCAGCGGGCCACGTAATCGGGGATCGACTTCGCGAACCGGATCCTCGCGTTGTTGGTCGCCCCGGCGGGTTCGAACCGAAGGTGGGCGAGCTTGCGGACGAGGTCCTTGAGCGGCACCCCGTGCTGGAGCGCCATCGACATCGAGATCCCGAGCGAATCCATGAGGCCGTTCACCGTCGACCCTTCCTTCGTGACCCGGAAGAAGAGCTCGCCGGGCCGTCCGTCCGGATAGAGTCCCACGGTGACGTACCCGTCGTGTCCGCCGACCGAGAAGTGATGTGTGATCGCCTTGCGTTCGTCCGGTAAACGCTCCCGGGACGGTCCGCGCGGCCCCACCCGAGCCCCTCCGGCGCGACCCTTGCCCGTCTCGAACGGTTGGGACGCCTTGCAGCCGTCCCGGTAGAGCGCGACCGACTTGATGCCGAGCTTCCACGCCTCGAGGTAGATCCTCTCGATGTCCTCGACGGTCGCATCGTTCGGGAGGTTGATCGTCTTGGACGCCCCGCCCGAGAGGAACGGCTGGACCGCGCCGAGCATCTTGAGATGCCCCATCGGCAAGATGGTCCGAACGCTGCCGGCGGGAGCGAGCGCGCAGTCGAAGACGTCGAGGTCCTCCACGTCGAGGCCCGGGGCGCCCTCGATCGTCCCGGTCTTCTCGATGTGCTCCGTGACGGCCCGGATCTCATCCGGGGAGTAGCCGAGGGCGAGGAGCCCGTTTGGCACGGTCCGGTTGACCATGCGCAGGACCCCGCCGCCGACGAGGTTCTTCACCTTGACGAGGGAGAGCTCGGGCTCGAGGCCGAGGGTGTCGCAGCCCATGAGGAGCCCGATCGTGCCGGTAGGCGCGATGACCGATATCTGGGCGTTCCGGTAGCCCCAGAGCTCGCCGGCCTTCACGGTGTCGTGCCAGCGGTCGACCGCGGCCTGCGCGAACGACGTCAGGCGGGGGTCGTTGTAGGGGATCTCCTCGGCGGCCTTCGCGTGCTTCCCCAGGACCCGCAGCATCGGGACCCGGTTCCGCTCGAAGCCGGGGAACGGGCCGACCCGCTTCGCGATCTCGCTCGACATGTGGTATCCCTCGGCCGAGAGGAACGACGAGACGGACGCCGCGAGCGTGCGCCCCGCGTCCGAGTCGTAGGCAAGGCCGTAGTGCATGAGCAGGGCGCCGAGGTTCGCGTACCCGAGGCCGAGCGGCCGGTAGTCGTGCGAATTCTGGGCGATCGCGGCGGTCGGGTAGCTCGAGGCGTCGACGATGATCTCCATCGCGAGGATCATCGTCCGGACGGTCTGCCGGAACAGCTCGATGTCGAACTGACCCTTCGCGTCCAGGAACCGCATCAGGTTGATCGAGGCGAGGTTGCACGCCGAGTCGTCCAGGAAAAGGTACTCGCTGCACGGGTTGGAGGCGTTGATCCGGCCGGAGTTCGGGCACGTGTGCCAATCGTTCGTCACGTCATCGAACTGGACCCCCGGGTCGCCGCAACGCCAGGCCGCGTACGCGAGCTTCCGCCACAGCTCGCGCGCCGGATACGTGTCGGCGACCGAGTGGTCGGTCCGGTGGAACGTCTTCCAGTCCTTGTCGCGGACGACCGCCTCCATGAAGGCGTCCGGGACGCGGACGGAGTGGTTCGCGTTCTGATAGGCGATGGACGCGTACGCGGAATCGGGGTCGGTCCCGTCGAAGTTGACCGAATAGCCCTCCCGGATGAGGGCCGCCGCCTTGTCTTCCTCGCGGACCTTGCAGTCGATGAAGTCGACGATGTCCGGGTGGTCCATGTTAAGGATGACCATCTTCGCGGCGCGGCGGGTCGTCCCGCCGGACTTGATGACGCCCGCGAGGGCGTCGAACGCTCGCATGAACGAAACGGGGCCCGAGGCGATCCCGCCGCCCGCGAGCCTCTCGTGGCTCCCGCGGAGCGGCGAAAGGTTGGTGCCGGTCCCGCTCCCGCCCTTGAACAGGCGGCCCTCGCTCGTCGCGAGCGCCAGAATCGAATCCATGTCGTCACTGATCGACTGGATGAAGCACGCCGAGCACTGCGGCGGCTCGCGAATGCCGACGTTGAACCAGACGGGGCTGTTGAACGCCGCCATCTGCTGGACCATGAGATACGAAAGGCTCTCCTCGAACGTCGTCGCCTCGTCCGGCGTGTCGAGGTAGCCCAGGTCGAGGCCCCGCTCCGCCATGAAGTGGCAGACGCGGCGGATCATCCCGTCGATCGAGTTCTCCCGGCGGCCCTGAAGGACCCGGAAGTACTTCGACGCGGCGATGTTGACGCTCGTCTCGGACCAGGATGTCGGGGCGCGGATCCCCTTCTGCTCGAAGATGACCTTCCCTTCGGCGTTCTTGATCACGGCGTCGTGGGTCCTCCACTGGACCGTATCGAACGCGGTCTTCCCGCGAGGAACGAGGCGAGGCACCGGAATCGGTTCCCGCCCGATGCGAGCGGTGGGTCGTCCGACCGACTCGTCCGACGCGGGCGCGGTACGTTTCTTGGCAATTGCCATGACAGCTTACTCCTGAGGGGTCGACAGGGCTTCCCGACCGTTACGTAATAACACCACGCGAGAGCCTAAGCCGTCGGTCGGTCGTTGAAACGGTCCTGTCGAGGGGCTGTTTCGCGACGGTCACCGACGGTCGAGGACGCGGATGGTGTCGCTCGGGACACCGTGAAAACCCTCCGGGTGCGAGCCAAGAGTGACCCGGTATAAGTCTGCTTGGTCGACGCATCGTCGAGAACGTCGAAAACCGTGTCGTCCGAAGCGCACACGCCGTTCCTTTGTAAGAGCGGTACCGAATTTCCGGCCCCTCCCCAGTGCTAAGTACGGGAAACGACCCGGTGTCTCCGATGGCCGAGGGGGTTCGCCGCGCTCCGTTCCCCCGAACGGTGGCCTTTTTCCGGCGACACCCCGTCGTGCTCTTTCTCTGTTTCACGCCCGGAATCCCCGAGTACCTCTCGGGGTCCACGTCGGTCGCGTCGCTCGTCGTCGCGCCCGGCGGGTTCCTCCTCTTCCTCGCTCTCAACCTCGGTCTCTACGGACCCGGGGTCCTTCTCGCCCGAGAGGCGTTCGTGCGGTGGCGGCCCGGGTGGGCCGGGGGGGTCCTTCTCGGCGCCGCTTACGGCCTCCTCGAGGAAGGGACCGCGCTCAGTACCCTGTTCAACCCCCACGCGTCGGTCGTGGGCACCCTCGGGTCCTACGGACGATTCGCCGGGGTGAACTGGGTCTGGTCGGTCGGAGTGCTCGGCGTGCACATCGTCCTCAGTGTCGGTCTTCCGATACTCCTCCTCGGGCTCGCGCTTCCCGAGACGCGGGGCCGTCCGCTCCTGTCGGGTCGGGAGATCCCCATCGCCCTCGTCGTCTACGGCCTCGACCTCTTCGTGCTGATGCTGGCCACCGGCTACTGGCGAACCGCCCCGTGGCTCCTCCTCTCGGCCGCTCTTCTCGCCGTCACCCTCTATGCGGTCACCCGCCGGCTCGCGCACGGGACGCTCGACCCCGCGAACCCCGGTCCTCGTCTGACCCCGGGATGGTTCTTCCTGCTCGGTCTCGTCTTCTATCCGATCCTGCTCCTCGTGCCCGGGCTCGGGGGCCAGTTCTCCCTCTGGCCGCCGGTCACGATCGTGATTGACGTACTCCTCAGCGGCGCCCTGTTCCTGTTCGTACGCCGGGAGATCGGCCGCGGCGGGAACGAAGCGGCGCTCACCATGCTGGCCCTCGGGGTCCTTGCCCCGATCGTCGCGATCGGGTTGTTCTCCCAGCTCTTCCTGCCGGTCGTGCTCGTCCCCGACGTCCTCTTCGGACTGTTCTTCTACGCGCTCTGGACGCGGTATCGACCCGGACCGACCGTTCCGCCGGTCGGGGCGAGCTAGGTCGCCGTGGGCGAAGAGCCTCCGGGGTCCGATGACCGGACGAGGTGCATCGCGCACGGCAAGGGCGCGCCGCGGTCACCGCGTCGCTGCTATCGGAAGTGCCAAAAAAAGAGGGTGGGAACCTTCCCGAAGGAAGGCCCCCAAGAAAGGGTGACGCCGTTCAGGCGTTCTTCATCTTGGCGCGGGAGATGAACCCCTTCTTGTCAAGGAAATACATGTAGCCGTCTTGACGGGTGATCTTCTCCGTGCCGACGCGTCCCTTCCGGCCGGATTTGTTCAGCTTCGTCGGGGTTTTCCAGAGATACCCGTCCTTGCCGAGATAGTACAGGTAACCCTTCTCTCGCTTGATCTGCTCCTTGCCTACACGCTCCGCCATTTTGGCGACCTCGGGGCCGAGGAGTGGAGCCCCCCTATTTAGAAGTACTGACGGAGTGTCGGCGGAGAAATCGGGTTTCCCTGACGGAAAACGGAGCCCGGAATCACGTCGAACCGGTACCCGAGCTGGTCGACGGAGCGGACCGGAAACACGGCGAAGTCAGCGGGCCGGCCCGGGGCAACCGTACCCGCGTCCTCGAGGCCGACCGCGTGGGCCGCGTTCACGGTCGCTGCCGTCAGCGCTTCGGCCGGCGAGAGCCGCGCGGCGTGGACGGCGTGCGCGAGCACGAGGGGCATCGCCTCGACCCAGGAGTTCGGCGAGCAATCCGTGCCGAGGGCGACGGGGACCCCGGCGTCTACCATCTCCCGGCCCGGGCTCCGGACGCCGGGGGAGGCAGTGAGGGCCGTGACGGGGAGGAGGACGGCCGTGACGCCGCTCTTCGCCAGGAGCGCGCGGTCCTCCGCCCGCGCGGCGAGCAGATGCTCGGCTGACACCGCGCGAAGCCGCGAGGCGAGGCGTGCCCCTCCCGACAGGACGAATTCCTCGGCGTGGATCTTGACGCCGAGCCCGAGAGCGAGCGCCGCGCGAAGGAGCCGCTCGGACTGGCGGACGGAGAAGAATCCCGGCTCGCAGAAGACATCGCAGAAGCGGGCGAGCCCCTCCTTCGCGACCCTCGGAAGAGCTTCCCGAACGAGGAGGTCGACGTAGGCGTCGGGTCGCGAGCGGTATTCGGGCGCGACCGCGTGCGCGCCGAGGAACGTCGGCACGAGTCGTAGACCGGTGCGCCGGGCGAGCCGGGGGACGAGGCGGAGGAGCCGCAGCTCCCCCTCGGTCGTGAGGGCGTAGCCGGACTTCACCTCGACCGAGGTGGTTCCCCACCCTCCCATGCGACGGAGCCGAGCGGCGGTGGCCGCGAGCAGGGTCTCGTCGGAGGCCTGGCGGGTCGCCCGCACGGTCGCGTAGAGGCCTCCGCCGGCACGGGCGATCTCGGCGTACCCGACCCCTCTCACCTTGAGCGGGAGCTCGAACGCGCGGTCGCCCGCGAAGAGGACGTGAGTATGGGCGTCCACGAATCCGGGGACCACGACCCCGCCGTCCGCCGAAAGGCGCCGACCCCCGGGACGTAGGCGGACGGCCCGGGACAGGGCGCGTTCCCGCCCGACCCAGACGAAACGGCCCTCGGCGACGGCGAACGCCGCGTCCGGGAGGACCCCGAGCTCCTCGGCGGCCCTCCCGATGCGCGGCACGGGCCCCCGAGCGAGAGTCGCGAGCTCGCCGATGTCCGTGACGAGGAGGTCGGCCCCGATCATGGTTGATGGATGAGGTGATCGAGGAGGTCCCGAGCGATGAGGGAGCCCGGAAAGAGGATCCGGGCCTCGGATTCGAGCGGTTCGAGCTCCTTGTAGCGAGCCGAGAAGTGCGTGAGGAACAGCGTGGCGACCTCGGCGGCGTTCGCGAGCTCGGCGGCCTGCCGGGCCGAGGAGTGGCCCCACTGGTTCGCCTCGGCCTCGAGCTCCTGGGCGACCGTCGCCTCGTGGATGAGGACGGTCGCGCGGTGGGCAAGGCGTCGGACCTCCTCGGACGGTGCGGTGTCCCCCGAATAGACCACCGCCCGCCCGGGGCGTGCCGGCCCCATCACATCCGAAGGGTGGACGACCGTGGAGCCAACCCGGACCGGTTCTCCTGCTTCCAGCTGCGCGAAGTCCCGGCCGCGGATCCCGAGGGACCGGGCCTTCTCGCCGTCGAACCGGCCTCGCTTGGTTCCCTCCTCGAAGCGGTAGGCAATCGATGGCACCGGGTGGACGGCGGCCGACGTCCTCACGGCATAACCCTCGAGCTCGACCGTCGACCCGGGGGAG
>DASWZL010000061.1:0-7334 GCA_036404475.1 Thermoplasmata archaeon | reverse complement strand
CCCACGGGGCCGCCTCGTACCCCGGGAGCCGCGCGATCAGCAGCATCCGGAGCCCTTCGCAGAAGCGGTACGTCTCGGTCGTCTCCCAATCCGCCGACTCGCAGCACTGGTACTCGAAGCACCGAAGCAGCTTGAGCGCCCCGACGGCCGACACCCGCCGGGACGTCTCGCGGTAGCGGTACTCGGGGGTCGCCTGTAGCTCGCCGTACCGGGCGCTGACGCTGCGGTGGTTCTCGGCCCAGAGCATCGCGCCCACGGCGTCCGCGTTCGTGTAGTCCAGCTCGCGGCGGTTGGCGCGGACCTCGGCGATCCAGCCCTCGTACCCGGCGGAGCCGGGATACGGCGGGCTCGGCCGAGCCTGCCACGTCACGCGGTCGGCACCAAGGGCCGGCGAGGAGTACCGGATCCCCGCCGTCAGCAGATAGTCGATGTGGGCCTGCGACACGACAAACGCGCTCATCAGCCCGAGGCGGGACGGGTTACGCCCTCGGGGGAGAACGTCTCCAAGGGGACCTCTCCGACCCACTCCCCACGCTCGCCCGAGCGGCCCGCCCGTTGGAGGGCGACCCGGACCTTGAACTGCCACGAGGGTTTCCCGACGACCAGTTCCGGGTGCCGCTCGGCGAACCACGCGTACGCCTCGGTCACGGTGACGCGGCCCCCGTGGTCGGCGATACAGGCCTTCGCCTCGCTCGCCCACCCGATAGCGTCCAGCCGCAGGGTGTGCCGGGGAGGGGGCGCGCGAGCGCGCGTGGCGAGGCCCCGGAGGGCCGCCGGGCGCGCCGCGCACGCGAGGAGGCCGTTCTCCTTGACGCAGTCCGCGCAGGCCGTGTTACACCGCAGGAACGTGCGCCAGTCCCAACCGGCCTTCTGGAGCGGCGTCTCGCGGCCGTACGCGAAGTGGCCCTCCACCAGCTTCGTCTCCATCACCCGAGAGCGCAGGGGCGTCTCCATGACGCGCCCGGCCTGGACGGCGATGCGGTCGAAGAGCGGGCCGAACAGGGGCGCGTTCTCGCCGGTGGACTTGGCGCGGAAGATGACCTTGGGGATGCGGGCCAACTCGACCAGCCGGTCCTCGGGGGGGACCACCGCCCCGGTCGGGAGGATGTCGGTCGAGATTTGGATGTTGACGCACCGGGGATCGAGCGCCACCCGCTCGTAGAACGACAGGGGGAGCAGGCCGCGGCTGATGAGGAAGTACGAGCGGTTGGGGAAGTCGGGGCGGAGCCACCGAGCCCCGCAGCAGTCCCAGACGCCCTCGCCGGCCTTGAAGGCGGCGTAGTCGTCCGGGAGGATTTCGCGGTACGTCCCCAGCCGGATGAGGCCCCGGCGGGCGGTCCCCTCGTGCCGGTGGTTCGGGGTGGACCTGCGCCGCCGGGACGTGGCGAGGCGAAGTTTCAGGAGCGGCTCGGCGTAGCACTCGGGACAGAGCCCCTTGCCGAACAGGACGCAGGGGCGCAGCTGTTCGACCTCCGGGCAAGGGACCAGCCCTGCCCCCGACATCTTGAGGTTGGACGACACGGCCCGGGGGCCGAGGGCTTACGGGAGCCGGTCGTCGAGTCCGACCCCTCCCCCGGCCGCGAGCGCGCGCCCCACCGTGGGGAGCGGGTCGCGCCCCGCCGCGATCTCGGCCGCCGTGAACTTGTCGAGGAACTTCCGGCGGCGCCGCCCGTCGGGGAGCGCGCAGAACCGCTGAACCACCCTGTCGAGGCGGGCCTGTTCGGCCTCCCACGGGTTCATCAGTCCATCAACCCCGGGAACGGGTCAGGCTCGGTCGGCGCGCGGGCGCAGACGGGGCACGTCCCGAGCGGGTTCGCGCAGGCGACCTCGCCGAGCCGGTCGTCCTCGGGCGTGACGACATCCACGCCGTCCGGATCGACCGCCTCCATGTCGGCCTGTATCTGTTCGAGCCCGGCGATCCGCGCCTTGTAGTCGGAGGGGGCCACCACGTCCACCGTGTAGGTGACGCGGTAGTGGCAGTTGTCGGCGCGGGGCGTGTCGGCGTTCGGGAGCGGGGTTGCCGCCTCTGGTGCCATCAGGCCGGGGTCGGGGCGGTTACGGGGGCCGTCCCGGTCGGCGGGGCCGCGTCCTCGGTGACGACCAGTTGGAGCGAGGCCCACGCGGAGTCCGAGCCCGCCTCGGAGTGAAACCCCCGGGTGTCGTCGATGATCCCGTGGACCTTCTCCAAGACGGCCTTGCGGGCGGGCGGAGCGATGCCCGCCTGCGCCATCAGGTCGGAGAGGGAGCGCCACCGGCCGTACCAGACGCGCTTGTGGGGTGCGGTCGCCATCAGTCCCCCCGGGGAAGCCCGGCGTCCTCCCGGTTGTCGGCGTCGCGGTCGGACTGGTCCGGATCGGGCGCGTCGTCGGCCTCGGGCTCCCACTCGAAGTCCGCCGCGGCGTTCGTCTCCCCGATGTCGTCTTGGTCCACCTCGAAGAACCCGGAGTCGTAGTCCTCCTTCGAGTCGGCGGGAACGCCGAGGTTTCCGTCCTCGGCCAGCTGGTCGATCACGTCGGCGGCCGCCTGTTCGTCGGGGGCCCGGACCACGCGGGAGCAACGGTTCCCCGTCTCCCACAGGACGCGGTAGTTTTTCCACTCGCTCTTGGGCGGGACGGGGACCAGCTGCTTGCCGACCCGCCGAACGGTGACGCCCGGCGACGGCTCGGCGACGACGAGCCCCGCCTTGACGAGGTTCCCCATCCCGAAGGCGCCCACCATCCACTCGGGGGCGTGCGCGACCACTTCCGGCGCTGTCTCACTCTTGGGCGGGTTGTCCGCCTTCTCGGTCATCGACCGAGGGACGGCCGGGTTACGCGAACTCGGAGAGGCACGTCTCCCGGTAGCGCGGGGGACGCGGGCCGTGGGTCGCGGGGACCTCGCCCGGGGTGTCGGTGATCCGGCGCTGGTCGTGTCGGAGCCGATGCTCCCCGAGGCACGCTCCGCAGACCACGAACGCCGGGCTGTCGGGAAGGTGCGGAGCGCAGTCGAGGCACGGGCCCCGGCGGACCGATTGGAACCGGGTCAGGCGGAACCCGCAGAAGTGGCAGGGTGTCGGCTTCATCGTCCTGGCTGTCGAGAAGTTACGGGCGGGAAGGGGTTGGGTTTGAGGGGGGCCGCTCTCCGAGCTATGGGACTTGCCCCTCGCGGCGGCCCCCGGTCATCGTCAGCCGGGGGTCGGGGACGTTACGGCGGGCACGTCCTCGACCTCCTCGTCCGTCTCGGAGACGCGGTGGATCGAGCAGGGGCCGGACACGCACCCCTCCTCCAGCGCCTCGCGGATCATCTCGCGCGCCTCCTCGACCGAGCCGAACTCAAGCGAGTCGCCCTCCTCCGTCTCGAACCACTCGCGGGTCGGCCTGTCGGGACTGCGGACCACGAACCACTTGTAGGGAGCCTTCTCGACCAGCAGCGGGTCGGGCTCGTCCCCCACGTATTCCACGTATTGCTCGTAGGCTTGCTCGGCGATGTTGCGCGCCTCTTCCTCGGTCGCGGCCTCGACGGTCGTGTCGAAGCCGTGCCGGACCCTCCACAGCGTCATCACGCGGGGACCGGCGGGGTTACGGGCGCGCTCGGCGCGGGGCTCTGTCGGGCCCGGATCTCCGCGCGCCGGGCCCGTTCCGCACGGGCCTCGCGGGAGCGGGGATGGAGGAGCAGCCGCGCGTCCGTGGTCCAGCCGCAGAAGTACTCCACGCAGTCGCCGCCCTCGATGGGTTCCTCGATGAGGTTGCCCTTCGAGTCGTAGTGGTCCCCCCACGGGAAGGCATCGAGCGCGTCCTGGACGAGGTTGCGGAGCATCTGCTCGCTCGGGCCGGGGCGCACCCGCCTGTCGCCCCGGACGGCGGAGGCGAAGAGCTGGCCGGCGTAGTCGGGGCCCCGCAGCTGCCCCCTGCGGCAGGCGTAGTCGATGATCCTCGCGGCGCGGGCGAACGCTTGGTGCCGGGTAAGGTCGGGGTTCAACTCCACCAGTACGTCGGTCAGGGCCGACATCGCGGAGCGCCCCATCAGTCCTCCCCGGTCGCGTCGGCCTCGGCGTCGGCCTCGCGGGCCTCCCGCTCGCGATCCTCGCGGGCGGTGATCTCCGTGTCGATGTCGTCTCGGGGGTTCCACGGTGCTTCCGGGCCCTGCGGGCCCCGGTCCTCTACGGGCGTCATCCCCCCGAGGGGAGCGGGGTTACGTTCAGAAGTCGGAGAGCGAGGGCCCGAGCCGGCGCACCGTCGGGGTGAGCGCCTCGGTCTTGGCCTGGATGAAGCGGTACTGGTCGAGCGCGCGGTCGATGGCGCAGGCGTCGTTCTCGGCCTCCACCTGGAACGAGGCGGCCGGGATCTTGACCTCGAAAATCGGCATCAGCGCCCCATCGGCCGAGGGTGGTCGCGCTCCTCGGTCAGCTGCTCGACCTCGGCCTGGGCGTCCTGGGCGGCGTGCTCGAAGCCGACCAGGTAGGCCTCGTGGCAGAGCTTCTCCACGTCGTCGAAGGTGAGCGTGATGAACGACCCGCCGTCGGGCTCGGGTCGGATCGCCTGCGCGTCGAGGACCGTTCGGACCGCTCGCTCCTGCCGCTCCTTGTCGGGGGTGATGGCTACCATCACTGGTACTCCGACGGGATTACGCCGGGCGGGAGGATCCGGCGCACGCAGTTCAGGTGGTACTTCACCTTGTCCACCGACACGCAGTCGCCTCGGAGGCCGCGCCGGCAGTACTGGCACTTGGGCCACACCTCCTCGTAGAGGGTCGGGTTGTCGAACGACGGGCCGTAGATGTGGAAGAACGAGATCTCGACCATGCCCGGGGGGCCCCCCGGTTACGGAGGGCCCGGGCGGAAGGGGTTGGGTCGGCGCGCTCAGTACTCGTCGCCGTGGCTCGTGGGGGTGTGGGCCCCGAGGATCCCGTCGATGGCGTCGAGGACGGACCCCCGGTTCTTGTTGCGGGCCTCCGTCTCGCGCATCCGGGCCGCGAGCAGCGGGTCGTCGCGGAGGTTGACCGTCTTGTCCGAGGAGGAGTAGGCCTTGCCGTTCTTCCCCTTCGACCAGCCGGTGATCGCCTTGACCACGTCCGCGACGGACCCCGAGAGGAGCTCGGGCACCGGGTCGAGCGGCTCCGCGTCGGGGAGCATCGGCCAGCCGGAGCCCCGGACCACCTTGAGGACGGCCTTGCGGTCCTTCCCCGAGGCGGGGATGGCGATGGCCTGGGTGACGTGCCCCTTCTTGGGGTCCACGACCGGGCGGAACTCCACGCCGAACGAGTACGGCAGCTTGCCGAAGCCGAGCTCGTCGCGGTCGATCTCCAGCGTGACGCGGACCACGTCCTCGTCGCCGCCGTTCAGGTCCATGCGGACCGACGTGACGCCGTCGCCGGCCTCCTTGACGAGGCCCAGGACGAGCTCGTAGGGCCGCTTGTCGATGCCGACGGCCGGGTTGACGGACCGATCGTACCGCTCGGCGCGGCGCTCGTCGCGCTCGGCCTTGACGGTCGGGTTCGCATCGATCACCGAGCGGCGGTCCTGGACGGCGCCCGTGCTCAGGTTCCAGATGTGGCCGTTCGCGTCCTGGACGGTGACGGTCTTGCCCTTCGTCTTCATCGTCCCGTAGGCCTGCCGCTCGGGCGGCTGGGTACACTTGGGGCACGATGGGAACTTCGACGCTGCCGCCGTCTCGCGCAGCTGGGCGGCCTCCTGGGCCGCCTCGGCCTGCTGCCGGATCTCCGTGCGGAAGTACGGGTCGACGGGGCCGACGAGGTAGTCCTCCGAGCGCCCCTCGATGATGTCGCGCTGGCCCTCGACGGGGAGCGACGCGATCAGGACGGCGTGGCCGACGTCCATCTCCCCGTCGGCGAGGAACTTCTGGGCCTCGGGGGAGAGGTTGAGCAGGCGGAGCCGGTCGCGGACCCACGACTCGCTCTTCGACAGGCGGGCGGCGATCTCCTTGGGCTTCGCGCCGGTGGCCTCCGAGTACGCGTGGATCCCCCGGGCCTCCTCCATCGGGGTCAGGTCGGTGCGGAGCAGGTTCTCCAGGAGCCGGACCTCGGCGCGCTCGGGCTCCGTCAGGGACATCACGCGGGCCGGAACGGTGAGCAGCTTCGCGGCCTTCGCGGCGGCGACCCGCCGGAACCCGGCGACGAGCTCGTAGGTGTCCTTCTCCTTGCCGGCGACGACGATCACCGGCTCGAGGACCCCGTGCTCGGCGATGTTGGCGACCAGCTCCTTGAACGCGGGCGAGCCCTCGTCGAGCTCGCGGACGTTCCCCTCGGCGACAATTCGGCTCAGGGCGACCTCGGCGTACTCCTTCGCGGGCATCACCCGTAAGGGGGCCGAGTTACGGGCCGAACGCGGGGGAGAGGCGCTCCTGCTCGACCCCGTGGAGGTACACCTTGTGCTGGGTCGCGCGCTCCAGGGCGAGGCGCTGCCGAATGTTACAAGATCGGCAGACGGGTTGGCCGAGGAACTCCTCGACGCCCGGCTGCCGGCAGTAGACGCACGGGAGGGGGTCGCTCACGGGAACGGCCACGCGGGGAAGTGGGCGTAGACGACGTCGCCGTCCTCGTTCACCGAAACCTCGAACGTCATGCCGAGGACCTCCTCGACCATCACCACGTCCTCGCTCACTTCCGCCTCCGCCGCCGCGCGACCTTGCGGAGCAGCTTCTCCTTCGCGTGGAGCTCGGCGAGCCGGATCTCCTGCGTCTCCTCCGGGGTGCCGATGCGCCCGCACTTCCGGCAGGCGCGTCGGCCGCCGAGCTCGTCGACGGGGTTCGACCAGTCGGGCTCGTGGTCCGTCGGGTGCGTCATCGCCCCGGGGCCGGCGGAGTTACGGCAGCGCCGGGACCGCGTGGCCCTTGACGAACGTCGGGAAGTACCCGGGCGCCGTCATGAAGGACTGGTCGCGGTTCGCCTCGGCGTGGATCGCGTAGCTCGCGGGCCAGCCGCACGTCGGGCAGATGGCGTCGATCGGGATGGCGGTCATGCGGGAGGCTCGGCCCGGACCTCCGAGAACTCGTGGAGGTAGACGAGGTCGGTCAGGTTGGGGGGCCGGATCAGGCCGTAGTTCTCCGTCCACTCCTTGAGGAAGGCCTCCGGGCTCTCGGCACCCTCCAGCTGGTAGTAGAGCTCGGCGACGTGGCCGAGGCGCATCGGCCGGATCGCCGTGAAGATGAACCGCTGTTCGTCGATGAGGAAGTGGTCCCCGCGGAACCCGTGCGGTGTGCGCCGGGTCGTCGCGAGCTTCTTGCGGGCGAGGACGAGCTCGCGGTTCTTCACCGACCAGGTCATCTCGACCAGGCTCATGCTACCTGCCTCACGCGGGCCTTCTGGCGGTACGGCGGGCCCTGGAGGTTCGTCGGGAC
>DASWZL010000060.1:0-55710 GCA_036404475.1 Thermoplasmata archaeon | reverse complement strand
CCGCCGTTCTCGGCGGCACTGGTGCTACTCGCGCCGGAACCACCGCCGCCTCCGTAACCGCCGGAGCCACCGTTACCGCCAGCGCCGTAGGAGTAACCGTAGCCGCCCGAACCCCCCGTGCCCCCAGTGCCACCGGTGGCCGTACAGTAAGTGAACGTCGAACCACCGATCAGTAAGGAGCTCCCGCTCGCGTAGACGCATCCTCCCGCCGCGAGGCCGCCAACCCCAGAGAAACCCCCCACACCGCTGGCGCCGTCGGCGCCGGCGGCGGCGGGCGAGGCGCCGGTGGTGCCGGTCCCTCCCGCACCTCCCGCTCCTCCAGTGGCGCCCGTCCCGGACGCGCCGCTACCGCCGTAGCCGCCCGCTCCGCCGGAACCGCCCGAGCCGCCGTTCCCCCCGTAGCCGCCTTCTCCACCGTAGCCCCCCGAGCCGCCGTTCCCGGCGTCCGCGGCTCCCGACTGGAACAGGTCGTGGTTCAACTGAAGATAGTGAGTGCTGAAGATGAACGCGCCCTCTCCTGCTCCCCCGGCGCTGCCGTTGCCGCCCGCGCCTCCGGCCCCGCCTCGAACGCCGGTCGACCCACCGGTCGCCGCGCCGCCCACGCCACCGGAACCGCCGCTGCCACCCGCCGAGGGGGTCGCGCCGTTGCCGCCTTCCCCGCCCGGGTAGGAACCTACCCCGTAGCCGCCGTCACCGGCGTACGTGCTGGAGCCGCCGCCGCCACCGGCACCCCCGTAGACCGTGCAGGAGTAGAAGTCAGAGGTGTTGACATAGAGAGTACCGGAGTTGTAGATGCAGCCGCCGAGCGCGGCACCCCCCACGCCTCCGGTGCCGCCCTTGCCGCTGTTGCCGGCCGTTCCGCCGGCGCCGTTCGCGCCCGAAGCTCCTCCCTTGCCGCCGGTTCCCGAACCCGGGGTCCCCCCGGTTCCCCCGTACCCGCCGTAGCCCCCGGCCCCGCCGGAGCCGCCTTGGCCCCCGTATCCGCCGGTGCCGCCCGCGCCGGCCTCGGCGTAGCTGTCCTCGATTACGGTGCCTACGACCCTCAGCGTGCCGGCGTTCCAGATCGCGCCGCCCTGAGCTCCACCGCCGGCTCCGCCAACGCCGCCGCGTCCACCACTAGCGCCGTTCCCCGCGGCGCCGCCCTTTCCGCCAGCGCCTCCCGTGCCGCTCGACCCCGAGGCCGCGGACCCGCCGTTGCCGCCGCCGCCACCGCCTCCGCCGTAGCCCCCGGTGCCGCCGTTCCCACCGGCGCCGCCGTTGCCGGCGATGGCGTAGTTTTCATAGATCGTGTCGTTGACGAGGGAGACATTCCCGCTCGTGATGCGGATCGCTCCTCCCGTGGCCACGACACCGGGGCTCCCCACGGTGCCGCCGCCGCCCGCCGTTCCGGAGGAGCCCGCGCCTCCGGGACCCCCGGCCGAGCCACTTCCGCTCGTGCCGCTCGAGCCCGTGGATCCCGCCGTACCATCGCTGCCGGCGGTCCCGGTCGTGCCGGCCGTGCCCGCCGCGCCGGTGGCCCGGCCGTTCTCGATCGTGACGTGGTCGATCGTCAAGGTCCCGCCGGTGATCACGAACAGGCGGGTGGTAGATTGGCCGTTAAACGTGACCGCGTAGCCGTTACCACTGATCGTAACGGTCAAAGTGGATGTGATCGTAATCGCACTGGTGAATGGTACGGTGCAGCTGGTGCCGTAGTCGATGACGCCGCCTTTGGCTACGGCCGACGCCAGAGCGCTCTCGGTGCAGACGGTGACCACGGTCGCGGAGGAGGCATGGGGAGGTGAGACCGTCGCGGTCTGGATGGGGGTCCCGGTGACAGGAGATGCCGTGGAGCCCGCAAGGAAGGCGATTACGACAGCCACGACGACGGTTGCAACGAATCCCGCTCGAATCAGATTTCTTCCAAACGCTCCCATGTTATACGACCGGCCTGGACGCGGTGAGGGAGTCCTGGTATTAGAATTGAGAAGGTCCGATTTTTCGGAAAGCAGGAATCGGAACGAAATTGTCCCGATCCGGGCCCGTCGAGGCTCGTCCAAGAGAACGAACCCTCACTCCTCGACAAGAACGGTGAAGTCCGCCGGAAGTCCCTAGGGACGCGGTCGATCCCAAAGGCCGGTGAGCCTTTCTCGGTAGGCTTGGCGGCGTCGTGCTAAGGCGTTGGTGGGGTTGGCTCGCCGCGACCGTTCCTTCCCGGCGGGTTCCGATGTTGGGTCAGCCTTGGTTCAGACCCCTCGCGGTGCCCGCGAGCCCTCCGAGAGAGTTGGGTCCGAACCCCCCAGGCAAACCGGCGACACCGTTGGCCCCCGGCGACCCGCTGGTCGCGGGGTTCTTGCCGGGCCCGTTGTATCCGCCAGATCCTCCCGCTCCTCCGATACCGAGAGCCCCGCCCGCTCCCCCCACTCCCGGGCACGCTGACCCGGCGGCGCAATTGTTGACGCCTCCTGCTCCCGCGACGACACTGTTCGCGCCGAAGATGATGCCGGTTTCGGAGGTGGTCTTCGTGGTATTGTAGAGGGCACCGCCCGTGGCGTTGCCGCCGTTCCCGCCTGCGCCAGAGCGGCCTCCCGTACCGCCGTGACCTCCGTTGCCGCCAGGACCACCGTTGCCTCCTGCGCCCCCCGCGCCCGGGGTCGTCCCACTCCCTCCGGTGCCGCCGTTGCCGCCCTTTCCTCCAGGGGCGCCCGTGCCCCCGTTGCCCCCGGCCCCGCCCGGGCCCCCGGAAGCCCCCGCGCCTCCCACGGCGGAGTCGTACGTGAACGTGGCGTTGGTAAGCGTGAACGGGCCGCCGAAGTAGAGGGCGCCGCCCAACGCGAACCCGCCCGCGCCCCCCGTCCCGCCAGGACCGCCGTTCGTGCCGTTCCCTCCGGCACCGCTGGCGTTTCCCGGAGCGCCCTTCCCAGCGTTCCCACCGGCGCCGCCGGCCGCTCCGCCGCCACCGTTCCCTCCGTGGCCGCCGCCGCCCCCGGCACCGCCATTCCCACCGGGGGCACCGTTGCCCCCGCTACCGCCGCGGGCGCCCGGTCCGCCCACGGCCGCGTCGAACGTGAATGCGTCGCCGGTGAAATCCGACGTCTTGGCCGAGAAGATTCCGCCACCGAAAGCGCTCCCACCAGCGCCACCAGCGCCTCCCGCTCCACCGACCGCGCCGATCGCCCCGGGTTTCCCGAACGACCCCGTGACCCCGGCAGCGCCCACTCCTCCGTTCCTCGCGGGACGGTTCGACGAACCGGCTCCGCCGTTACCGCCGTAGGAGCCATTTCCTCCCGTGCCTCCCGCGCCCGCCACGGACGCGATCCCTCCGCTTCCGCCGGCGGCACCCGACCCTCCGGTCGCCGTCGAAAAGGTCACCTGGGAGTTATCGAGCGACCAGTCATGGATCGTGATGGCGGCGTAGATTCCACCACCTTGAGCGATTCCGCCAGCCCCACCTTTCCCGCCGGGGCCCGGTGCGGCTCCATGGCCCCCCGGACCCGCGGCACCTGCCGCGGAACCCACGTGGCCCGGTCCTCCCGCGCCACCCGAGGACATGTTTCCCGGGGTGGGAGCCCCGTTCCCTCCGGAACCCCCGTACCCGCCGTGGTCACCATATCCCCCACTTCCGCCGTAACCCCCCTCGCCCCCGGCCCCGCCGCCTCCACCGGTGCCGCCCGAGGCATGGGCCTCCGAGATCGAAATCCCATCGGCGTACGAACTTTGGGTCGTGAACAGCGCACCTCCTTGAGCGACGCCTCCCGCGCCCCCGCTCCCTCCAGCCCCTCCCGTGCCGCCGTTTCCGCCCGCGGTCGCGCTACGAGAAGCTCCGCCCCCTCCGCCCGACCCGCCGTTTCCGCCGGTGGCCGATGGGGTCCCGCCAGCCCCCCCTGTTCCTCCTCCGCTCCGACCGCCGCCGGTACCCCCGTCGCCCCCAGATCCGCCGGTGCCTCCCCGGCCTCCGCTGCCACCGGTGGCGTTGCACTCGGTGTAAATGGTGTTGTAATTGGTGAAGAGACCGACATTGTAGATCGCGCCGCCTCTCGCGGACCCACCGGCTCCGCCCGCTCCCGCCGGCCCGCCGCTCCCACCAGCGCCGCTGGCACCGTTGGCGCCTGCGACGCCGCCCGTCCCTCCGGCTCCGCCGCTGCTGGGAGTCCCTCCGGAGCCGCCAGCTCCAGCGTTACCGCCGTACCCGCCGGCGCCCCCAGCCCCGCCGAAGCCTCCAACGCCCCCCGCTCCGGCAATGACCGAATCATCTTGGAAAGTATCGTTTGTGACATTTAGATTCCCCGCGTTGTAGATCGCTCCGCCGAGCGCCGCGCCGCCCACTCCGCCCGCGCCTCCGGAGCTACCGCTTCCGCCGGCCGCTCCTGACCCTCCGCTTCCTCCAGCGCCTCCCGCACCGGCGGTGGAGGGGACAGCGCTTCCGCCGCCTCCGCCGGACCCGCCGTTACCGCCGCTGCCCCCGACGCCCCCGTTCCCGCCGGAGCCACCATTTCCGCCGGTGGCGGTGCTGGAGTTGATGACGTCCGAAACCAGCGTGACAACCCCGTCGTTGATCAGCATCGCCCCACCCTTGGCGACGGCTCCCGCGAGACCGGCTTGCCCGGCGGTTCCGGCCCCTCCGGTAGCCCCGAGCCCTCCGTTACTGCCCGCGCTTCCGGTGCCGTTCCCCCCGTGGGACCCGGCCGACCCGTTTGCCCCGGCTGCGCCTGCTGTTCCCCCTGTCCCGGGCGACCCCGGCAACGCGGTTGAAGCGCCATTCTCCAGCGTTATCCCTGTGATAGTAAGGGTCCCTCCCGACACGACGAAGAGACGAGTGACGTGCTGGCCGTTGAGCGCCACGGTGAATCCCCCGCTCTCGATAGTGACGGTCAGCGTGGAACCGATAGTGATCGCGGATGTCATGACGAGGTCGGGGCAGTCCCGTCCGAAGACGACGGTCCCGCCCGCCGAGACGGCGGCGGAGAGCGCGGCCTCAGTGCACGCGGAAACCGTGGTGTCGTCGGGGGAACGGGGAGGGGAAACCGACGCGAAGTGTGGGGTGGCCCCCCCGCTCGGACAAGGCACGGGCAGCGGAAGGAAGGCGAATACGACCACCACCACGGCGATTGCGACGATTCCGGCTCGAGCCAGCGTCCCAACAAACCCTCCCATGCAAAACCATCCCCGCGCTTACGGGAACGAACTCACGGTATTAAAACGGCCAACTCGGCGTTCGTCGGAACCGGGCGGGCGGTCTACTCGTCGGGGAGCTTGCCTCCGCTCTCCGACTCGGCAAATTTGTGGACGACGTCCACGAAAGTCGAATGCGACCAGGTGAGCGGCGTCGCGCTCTTCGGTTCTCCGGTCGTTCGGTCGATCTGTTCGGGGAGCAGGCGGGTCGGGGTCGCGTGGGTGGCGGCCCACTCGATCAGCTCTCGGCACCGACCTCGGTCACCGAGGCGCAGGCGCGCCTCGGCCAGCCACAACGTGCAGACGATCCACGGGTTTTCCTGGCCGTAGTACTTGTCGCCCTCGTACCGGGCCAGGCCGCCGATGCCGGGGACCCAGAGCCTCGCTTCGATCCCGTCCACCGCCCCCCGAGCCCTCGGGTCGGTCCAGGCGATCAGGCCCAGCTTGAGAGCGGGAAGGAGCGACGCATCCATCCGCTCATCGCGGGGGGAAAGGGAGCGAACGAACCGGTTCGTCTTCGCGTCCCAGAACCGTTCGACAGCGATCCGGGAGATATCGGTGGAGGCCGTCCTCCAGGCCGTCGGGTCCTTACCGATCTCGGTGGCGACGCGGGCGGCCCGTTCGAGGGCATGGGCGACCGCGGCGACCGAGTAGACATGGATCCCGAGCCGCTCCTCCCAGAGGTCGAAGCTCGGGGCGGGGAGCCCGGTTTCCGGGTCCCGGAAGTTCGCGAGGAAGTTCGCCGCCCCCTTGACGAGCGGCCACAGGTCGAGGAGGACGTCCGGGTCGGCGCCGCGTTTGAAGTGGTGCCACGCCGCGGCGACGACCGTCGCGGTCTGGTCTATCTGAAGGAACGGCGGGGGGTGCCACGTGCTCCCGAGCGCCCCGTCGGGGTAATGGCGGTGGAAGAACGAACCGTCCGGATTCTGGCACTGCTGGGCGAAGTGAAGGAAGCGGGCCGCGTTCTCGTAGAGGCCGGCCTCGTCCATCGCCTTCGAGACGTACCCCCCGTCCCTCCACCAACAGTAGTTGTAGGTGTCCCCCGCGGCGACGAGGGAGCGAGTGTCCGGAGACGCGATGATCGCCCCGTTCGGGCCGGTCGAGTGGCGGAGCAGGAGAACGCTCGACCGATAGACATCACGCGCCAGCGCGCTCAGCGCCTCGGGCGGGTGCGGGAGCCGTCGCTGCACCCAGGTCTCCCAGAACGCTTCGGACTCCCGAACGAACCTCGCGGAACCGCCATTGCGGACGTAGTCCCGGACCTGGTGGACGGCAGGAAGGCTCCGTCCGGCCGCCAGGAACAGCCGGATCTCGACCTCGCGGTCGGGCCCCGAGTCAAAGTCCCATTCCATCACGCTGTCGGCCGCACCGTGGGCGACCGATCGACCTTCGAGCCGCCCGTCCTCCGCGTCGACGTAGGTTCCCTGAAGCCCTTTCAGGGTGTGCTCTCCGCACACGGCGCGTGTGTAGGGCGGGTCGGCGAAGAACTCGAAGAAGTAACCTCGCTTGTAGTGGACCAGGGAGGGGATGCTCGGGTCGACGAACGCGGTGTCCTGGTACATCGACTCCGCGATCTGGAACGCGTGGTAGGCGAACAGGCGGACCGAGCGCGGCGAGTCCGCCCGGACCCGGAACACCCTCGTCACGAGGTCGTGGTTCGGGTGAACGTGGTCGCGGACCGAGATCGTGAGGCCGTGGCCCTTCCAGACCGACTCCGGAAGGTGTCCCGTACCGTAGGGCATCTGGCGGATATCGAAGCCGTTCCCTCGCCTGAGCCAGGTGAACTTGGAGCGGGGCACGTCGAAGACGCCGAGCCGGGCTTCCCGCAAGTGCTGGAACTGGCCGGGGAACGGATAGAACAGTTCGTTCCAGTCCCCGTTCTCGTTGACGGTCAGCAGCAGGCGACCGTTGCCCGTCACCTGGGTGATCATGCGACGGGAGCCTCCCACCGGGAATCGCTCAGAAGGAACTCCCCCATTCCGGGGGAGGTCCGGGGGCGACGAGGCCTTTAACGGTTCGGTTCGACCTGCCGTCCCACAAACGGCCCCGAAATTACTTCAGGATCGGGACTCCGAGGCGGTCGAGGGCTCGGCGACGCAGGTCGGTGAGGGCGTTCATGTAGTTCGCGTAGGCGTCGTAGGGGCTCTCGTAGCTCGAGAAGTACTCGTGCACGCCCTGGTCCGCTCCGTGGCCGCTCACGTACATGTAATAGAAATGGTCGGACGTGAGGAGGCGCCGCCAATCGGAGAGGATGGTCGGGTCCAGGGTCCGGCGAGCGAGGACGCCGACCTTCTTCGCCGCCTCGAACGCGGAGCGCTGAAGGTCGTTGCCGAGCCAGGCGCCGAGGTCCCGGTTCTGGTCCGCCCAGCTCATCGTGTAGGGGACCGATAGGGGGGCGCGGGGAGGGATCTCCATCGCCTCCTCCACCGTCGCCCAGCCGAGGTGCGGGTGACGGCGGACCTCGCCGGGGAGCGCGCTCAGGAACTCGAGGATCCCCGTCCGAGCTTGGTGGTGCTCTCCGAGCGTCTCGAAGTCCATGAAGAGCCCGATCACTTCTCCGGGCGTGGCCGCGAGCCACCGGGCGTACTTGTCCGCCGTGAGCGGGAACTCGCTCCACCCCGTGGACGAGAAGCGAAACCCGACATCGTCGCTCAGCGGATAGTGTCGGAGGAGCAACGCGACGGTGGGGGCCGGGGCGGCGCAGTACGGGTAGGTCGCGGGCTCCCCGTGGAGAACGCCCTCCCATCCTTCTGCGAGCATCCCCCGGAAGCGTTCAGCCTCGGCGAACCGGGCGAGGTCGTCCGAGTAGGCGAGCTCGGTCATCCGGAGCGCCTTCGCCCGGGCGCCGAACTCCTTTTGGAGCATCTCCCGGTGCATCGCGACCTCCTCGCTGAGCTCGGGAGGGGGGAGGAGGAACGCGAGGGAGTGGTAGTAGGTCTCCGCGAGGAGCGCGACCCGACCGGTCTGGTACAAGGAGCGGAGCCGGTCGATCACATCGGGGGCGGCCAGGCGGGCCTGCTCGAGGAACGTCCCGGTGATCGAGAGGCTGAACCGGAACTCGGGGAACTCGTCGAGCGCCCGGTGGAGTCGGTCTAGGGCGGGCCGGTACGACCGCTGCGCGATCCCCTTGAAGATCGCGAGGTTCCGGTCGACATCGAAGTACGGTCGGCCCGACCCGAGGTCCAGGAATCGGAATCGCCCGAGCCGCCACGGCTGATGGAGGTGGAGATAGAGCACGACCTTCAGGGTCGCACCCCCGCTGCCCGCATCGCGTCCAGGTAGACGAAGAGCGTCTCGCGGACCCGTTCGGGCCAACCCTCTCGGAGCGCGGCCCAGCGGCCTTGGTCGCCCATCGTCGCGCGAAGCGTAGGGTACTCGAGCAGCTCGGCGATCCGGCTCGCGAACTCCTCCACGTCCCAGAAGTCCACCTTGAACGTGGTGCCCCGGCTCATCTCCGCCACCCCGCTCGTCCTCGAGACGATGGTGGGGACGCCCGCGGCCATCGCCTCGAGCGCCGCAATCCCGAACGGTTCGACGACCGAGGGGAGGACGAACACGGAGCTGCCCGCCAGGAGGACCTCGCGTTCCTCCTCGCTGACCTTGCCGAGGAACATCACCCGGTCCCCGATGCCGAGCTTGGCGGCGAGCTGGATCAGGCGCTCGTATTCCGGGCCCTCCCCGGCGATCACGAAGAGGACGTCGGAGAACGACGGAACGACCCGGGCCGCCGCCCGGAGGAACGTGTCGACCCCTTTCATCGCCGCGAGTCGCCCCACGTAGAGGACGATCCGCTTCTCCGGATCGATCCGTTCCAACCGTTCGCTCGGGCGCACCGCGTTGTAGATCACCCGGACCTTCGAGGCCTCCGCGTGGTATCGGTCGATGAGCTGCTGGCGGAGGTGTCGGCTCACCGCGATGACGCGCGTGGCGGCCTGGATACCCAGCTCCTCCCGGTGGAGGATGTGGTCCCAGGGGTGCCCGAGGGACCGGTCGTACTCCGTCGAATGAACGGTCATGATGAGGGGGAGGTGGAGGCGCTGGGCGAGGGCGGTCGCCCCGGCCGTTCCGAACCAGTCGTGGACGTGGACCACGTCGAACGGGTCGGTCGCCTCCAATTCCGAGACCCAGGTGTTGTACCCATCGGTAGAGTTGGTGAACGGGCTATCCGGAGTTCCTCCCGCCCAGTACGCCGGCGGGAACTCCGGGGTCGCGCCCCCCGCCTTATCCCCGGGGTGGCGGAACGTGACGCCGGGCACCGGAGTGAACGGGCCGACGAACGGGCTCAGGAACGTCACCCGGTGACCGAGGCGGGTAAGCTCCTGACAGAGCGCGAAGCAGTGAACTCCGAGCCCTCCCGTATGGTTCGGCGGGAACTCCCAGCCGACGATGAGGACGTGGAGCGGACGAGGCGCTCCACCGAAAACCGCGGGGGCCGGTCGCCCTGAAGGGGCCGCCGACAGCGTGCGCCAGGACGGAGCGGAATCCATCCGACCGCGAGGGCCTTGAGAACTAATGCGGTCCCGGGGTTCCCGCCGAACACGGGGGCGTGCCCGACCCCGCCGACGGGCCGGGGCCGAGGAAGCCTTGGGACGGCCCCCACGTCGGCTACCTCTGGAGGTTTTCGGTTTCTTCATCGAGGTCGTCCCACGGCGTTTCCACCGGGCGTTTCCGCGAGACTGAGCAGGCAGATGAATTCGCCGGCCGTGTTCGGCCCAGAGGCCACCGGGGAGCGGTGGGGTGTTCAGTCAGTACCCCGAGAGAAGCTCACGGATCGCTCGCTCCGCATCCGGGGCCCGGGTCACCGCGCTCGCGACCAGCACCCCGTCGGCGCCGAGCTCGAGCGCGCGGGCGACGTCGTGGCGGTCGTGGACTCCCGCCCCGCAAAGGACTCGGGTTCCGGCCGAGACCGAGCGCACCGCGGCGACCGTTCCCGAGACCACCTCGGGCCGCGCGGTGGACACGGCCCGGTCGCCGCCAATGAGCTCGGGCGGCTCGACCGCCAGGTACGGGGGGTGGGTCTCGGCGAGGCGACGGGCTCGGGGAACGTCCGCGGCACACACCACCGCGACGAGCCCCCGGGCCGAGAGACGTCGGACGGCGTCTTCGATGTCCGCAATCGTCATCGGGTGTTCCGAATGGTTCACGAGACTCCCGCGGGCGCCGGCCGCCTCGATCGATTCGACCGGTACGTAACCGGTCCGGGCACCGGCGTCGCCCGGGTCGACATGCTGCGCCACGACGGGGATGGCGACCGCGTCCGCCACCCGTGCGAGGTCGGGAAGCGGGGGGGCAATCGCCGCCGCGACGCCGGTTTCCTTTCCCAGGGTCTCCAACAGCTTCGCAATCCGCACCGCGGCCGGGCCTAGGTGGCCCGGATACGCCTTCAGGTTCAGCAAGAAGAGGGGGTGCCCGAGCGACGGGCCTTCACTGGACGGCGGGGGGGTGGGTTCTCTTGGGACGCGAGCAGATCGCGTACTCGTCTCCGTCAAAGAAGACCTCACGGTCGGGGTGCTTGCGCTGGAGCTCGGAAATTCGGCTGAGAACGTCCTCCAGGGTGGTCGATTCGTCATTCGGGTCAATCCTCAGATGAACCGTCTTCTCGGGCCGCGCGGTCGTATGACCCGTTCCCGGCATGAAGCTCCGAGGGGACGGCCATTGCCCGAGGGGCAATTAAGGATTCGACGGTCCCAACCTCGCGGGGAAGAGGGCCGGAATCGGGTTGGGAGGCGTCGTTTTCATCGAACAAAAGCGCCGTTGCGCTATCGGCGGGAGGCCGCGCGACGAAAGAGTAAATACGGGGGTACGGTCAGCCCGGCGAGGAACTACAATGGCACCCTCCCCCTCGGAAACGGCGGCGAAGGAATCCAAGACCGAGCTGACGGAAGCCGAGATCGCGGTGCACTGGAAGGAGGAGGAGTCCTTCCTTCCCCAACCGAAGTTCATCGGTCAGGCCAACCTGACCGACCCCACCGTGAACGAGCGGTTCTCGCTGGAGCATTTCCCGGAGTGCTTCCGGGAGTTCGGCGACATGCTGACCTGGGACAAGAACTGGACCCAGACGCTCGATTCGAGCAACGCCCCGTTCTACAAGTGGTTCGCCGGGGGAAAGCTCAACGCCTCCTACAACTGCATCGACCGGCATCTCGAACAGTACGGGAACAAGGCGGCCATCATCTTCGTGGGCGAACCCGAAGGCGAGGACACCGTTGCCCTCACGTACAACGAACTCTACGCCCGCGTGAACGAGTTCGCCCTACTCCTCCGGGATTTCGCGGACCTCAAGACCGGGGACCGGGTCACGATCCACATGCCGATGGTGGCAGAGCTCCCGATCACCATGCTCGCCTGCGCCCGGCTCGGGATCATCCACTCGGTCGTCTTCGGTGGCTTCAGCGGTGAGGCCGCGGGTCGGCGAGCCGCCGACTCGCAGAGTCGGGTGCTGATCACCATGGACGGCTACTACCGCAACGGCAAGCTGATCGACCACCTGCAGAACGCGGACCTTGCCTGCGACACGGCCAAGAGCGAGGGCCAGACGGTCGACAAGGTGCTCATCTGGCAGCGGTATCCGGGAAAGGTATCGTCCGCGAAGACCCTGGTACCCGAACGCGATATCCTCGTCCATGACGCGTTGAAGCCGTACAAGAACAAGATCGTGGCCCCCGTGTCGATGCCGTCCGAAGCGCCGCTGTTCCTCATGTACACCAGCGGTACGACCGGCCGGCCGAAGGGCTGTCAGCACAGCACCGGCGGCTACCTGGCCTACGCCACGGGCACGTCGAAGTGGATCCAGGACATCCACCCGACCGACGTCTACTGGTGCACCGCCGACATCGGTTGGATCACAGGGCACACCTACATTGTCTACGGCCCCCTCGCGCTCGGCGGGACGAGCGTGATCTACGAAGGCGTCCCGACGTTCCCGGACGCCTACCGACTGTGGCGCATCTCCGAGCGGCTGGGGGTGAACATCTTCCATACCGCCCCCACGGCGATCCGTCAGCTGCGCAAGCTCGCCCCGGACGGGCCGAAGAACTACCGGACGAGCTACAAGACCATGACCACGGTCGGCGAGCCGATCGAGCCGACCACGTGGCACTGGTTCTACGAGACCGTGGGCAAGGGGAAAGCCACGGTCACCGATACCTGGTGGCAGACCGAGACCGGTGGGGTCGTCTGCACGACGAAACCCGCCCTCGACAAGATGAAGCCCGGAAGCGCGGGTCCCGGCGCGCCGGGGATCCACTGCGTGATCTTTGACGAGAACGGGAACGAGATCCCGCCGGGCTCCAACCGGGCCGGGAACATCTGCGTCCGGAACCCCTGGCCGGGCCTGATGCAGACGATCTGGGGCGACGCGGAGCGCTTCAAGCGCCAGTACTTCGCCAAGTACAACAAGAACCCCAACAGCAAGGACTGGCGGGACTGGCCGTACTTCGCCGGCGACGGGGCGATGGAATCCGCGGACGGCTACTTCCGGATCCTGGGCCGGATCGACGACGTCATCAACGTCGCCGGTCACCGACTCGGGACGAAGGAGATCGAGTCCGCGTGCCTGACGGTCAGCGAGGTGGCGGAGGCCGCGGTCGTGCCCATCATGGACGAGGTCCGGGGCCGCCTTCCCGAGGTCTACGTCTCCCTGAAGCCGGGCGTCCAGCCGTCCAAGGCGATCGAGGAGAAGGTCATCCACGCGATCGAGACCGAGATCGGGAAGATCGCTCGGCCGAGCGCGGTGCGGATCGTCCCGGACATGCCCAAGACCCGGTCCGGGAAGATCATGCGTCGGGTCCTCGCCTCGATCTCCAACACGATGGACGTCGGCGACATCACCACGCTCGCGAACCCCGACATCGTCGAGCAGATCCGACTCCAGGTCCAGGGAACGGGGAAGGTCCAGACCAAGGCCGCCCCACCGGAGATCAAGGACTTCGGCGCTAAGTCGGAATGAGCCGGCCCCGACCGCGGTCGCGCTAGGCCGGACCGGGGTCTCGAGCGAGGCCCCGGTCGCATCCCAGGGCTCGGAAAAGGGGGCGGGGGTTTCGGCCCCTACTCTGTCGAGCCCTTCGAGAACGCGCGAGGCGCGAAGGTCGGGATCCGGGCGAGGTGGGTACCGGCGACGATCGACCAGAGGAGGACGGGCGCGACGATCAACCGCTCCATCCCTCCCACCCCAAGACCCAGGTCCGCGTTCGACACGAACAGGAGGAGCGCGACGAGGACGATCAGCCCCGAGAGGACCGTGTAGGCCCGGAAACCTTCCCAGCGGGTGTCCCGGAACATCGCGAAGCCGAGGACGAAGAGGGCGAGGCCGCCCCCGACGAACGCGAGGAGCGCCGACACGACGTGCCCGGGGAGATAGTAGTCCTCCGGAGAAAGACCGACTCCGATCGACCCGACCCCCGCCAGGGCCAGGAGCCAGAGTCCGACCATCCGGGAGCGGCGTGCCGGGAACGCGGTCCGGATGAGGATGGCCGCCAGGATGACGAAAAGACCCATCACGACGATCGAAACGTTGAAGACGTCGTGCCACGGCGAGCACGCGTAGTGGCCGGCGAACGACCCCGCGCCGCCGAAGACCCCGCAGTTCACGGCGCCGAGGTCGGAGATGTAGTTCCCGGTCAGGCTGTACGACGAGCCGTAGCCGATCTGGGTGAGGACCATCGCTCCGATGAACTGCAGTGCTCCGACCAGGAGCAGGATGGCGCCGTGGCGCACCGAACGATGGACGCGCGGGCCGTAGCGCTCCGAAACGGTGTACACCGGCGGGGGCGATTGATCGACGGCCACAGGAAGTCCAGCCTAATCCTCGCGAGCGTTCCGCTCGTACGAGGCGTCGCTGGCCCGCTTGAGGCGGGCTCCGTCGCGGTCGCAGGTCGGGCGAGCGCTCGGTGGTACATCGATGACGTACCCACCGCCGCACTTTGGACACTCGTAGTACGGCATCGGGGTCCCCATTTAGGTACAGGCCTCTCCTATAAAGGGCTCGACCCCGAGCGGAACCGGCGGAAAGGCTATCGGTCCCGGTTCCCCCCGTCGATCGTGCGCCCTCCCCGCCGCCCGCAGGCCATTCCGCGACCCGAGAACGACCCGTCGCCTCCCGAGCGGTTCCGAGAGGCAGACTCGTATCGAGCCCACCGGGAATGGCGGAGGTACGAGGGGACCGGTCAACGGGACCTCTACCGCGAACTGCGCGAGCGTTTCCTCGTGCGTCACACCGTCGACGAGGGCTGGGTCCTCGACCTCGGTTCCGGCCCAGGGCGGTTTCTTCCGTTCGCGGGCCAAGCGGCGGCGCGGCGGGTGGCGCTCGACATTTCGCGCGAGATGCTGAACCTCCTGCCGGAGGCCTGGGTCGCGTCGGGAAGCCCCGGCCCCGCGCCGGATCGGGTCCTGGGGAACGCGTTGCACCCGCCGTTCGAACGTCGCCGGTGGGCGGAAGTGGTCGTGTTCGGGAACACCCTCGGATTCGCGGGAAAGGGGGCGGACCGGCTGCTGGACGAGGCGGAGGGCCTCGTCGCCCCGGGAGGGGTCCTCTTGATCGAGATTGCCCCAGCCCCGGGGGAGCGATCGCGGTATCTGGCTCGGCTCCCGCCTTCGAGCGTCGCGAGGCTTCTGCGCTCTGCCATCCCCGCGGTCCTCGGCCGCCTCGACCGGGAGGGGTTCCGTCCGGAACCGCCTCGCCGTGCGACCCCCGGATCGTTCCGAAGGTTCACCGTGCGCGAGGTCGAGGAGCGACTCAAGCGAGCCGGTTGGGAGGTCACGGAGACTGTGGCCGTGGCCCCGGCCCTGGGACCGGACCCGTTGCGGATCGCGGCGGCGCGGGCGGACGCGAAGGCGTGGCCGCACCTCCTGCAGCTCGAGGAAGAAGTCGGCCGGCGCACGGAGCGATGGGCGGAAGCCGCCGCCGTCCTGCTCTCGGCGCGCCGTCCTTCCTTAAAGCGCATGATTAAGT
This sequence comes from Thermoplasmata archaeon, assembly GCA_036404475.1. Lineage (GTDB taxonomy): Archaea > Thermoplasmatota > Thermoplasmata > Lutacidiplasmatales > UBA184 > Lutacidiplasma. Next base: position 40,610 of record DASWZL010000060.1, on the reverse strand, counting down.
AACCGGCTTCCCCCATCCCCTACCGTCGCTTCCATGCCGAAAGAGGCGGGAGAGAGGCCTCCCGCACCCGCCACCCGGACCGTGACCGTGCCCGCGCCCGAGGACCTCGAACTCGCGCAGAGCGATGCTCTCCTTCAGCTCCGCCTCGGCCGCGCGGCGCACTTCTATACCGTCCTGGCGTCCGCGTTGCTCGCGCTGGACGGCGTCCTCATCCTGATCTTCTTCAGCACGCTGCCGTCCCTGGGCTCGGGAGATACGGGCGCCGCGGCGGTCGGCGCCACCTTCTACCTCCTCTTCCCGCTCGCGGCCGGACTCGTCCTGTCCGCGGTCGGGCTCTTCGCGAAGTGGGAGGTCTACCAGCTCTGGCCCTGGGAGAAGCACTTCTCGACCACAGTGGGCGCGCTCGGCGTCAACGTCCTTCTCGCGGTGGTCTACGGCCTGCGCGTCGCGGGCGCCGGCCCGTTCGCCAATCTGAGTCTCTTCCCCTGGTTCTATGCGGCCGAGCTCGCGGGGATCAGCCTCGCGCTCCTCGGTTTCGTGCTCACCTGGACCGCTTGGAGCGTCCGCCAGTGGGCGAGCGCGATCTCGGCGGTCCTACCGGTCGCATCGGTGCTCTTGGTCTACTTCCCCTCGTCCTCGGATGCTCTGGCCGTCAGCCTGTTCCTGTCGGCGATCCTCTACCAGACGTCCGGCTCGTTCCTCCACCTGATCTCATCGGGGACCCGGGTGCACGAGCGCGAACTGATCACGTCGGGCCAGAGCCGCATGTTCCGCCTCGCCGACGAGGTCGGGCGGAAGGAGGAAGCCCTCCACTTCCGAGAAGCCGCTCTCGTCAAGCGCGAGGCGACGGTCGAGAACACCGACCTCTCCGTTCGCCGCCAGTACGACTCCCTCAAGGAAGCTCGCGCGCAGCTCGACGAGCTCGAAGAGGATTACCGAACGCGCTCGGACTCCCTCGTCGAGAAGGAACGGGCCTGGGCGGGTCGTATCGCCGAGATGGACGGCCGAGAGCGCCAGGTCGAGGACAAGACGAAGGCCCTCGAGCTGCGCGAGCAGGAGATCGGTCGCCTCGTCCCGCAGATCTCGACCCGGGAATCCCGGCTCATCGAGCAGGAAGGCGCTCTGACCCATCGGGACGTCGAGCTGACCCAGCGACAGCAAGCCCTCGAACGCCAGCTCCAGGACGCGAAGGAATCCGAGGCCCGTCTCACCGCCCGGGCGTCCGAGCTCGACCAGAGGACGGGTGACCTCCTGCGACGGGAGGGCGACGTCGCGGCCCGAGAGGCCAAGGGGAAGCCTCGGAGCGGAGCGCCGGTCGCCGCGAGCCAGGACTTGGTGACGCGCGAGGTCGAGCTCCAGCAGCTCAAGGCCACCCTCGACGAGGCGAACCTAGCCCTCGGCCGAAAGTCCCGGGAGGCGACCGAACTGGGCAAGGCCGCCAAGGAGTCGCTCGCGCGAGCCGCCCGGAAGGAGGCGGAGCTCGCGTCTCGCGATGCGGCCTTGAAACAGCGAGAGGCCGAGCTCGCCGACCTCCTCAAAGCGGCCGACGAGCGAAGGACCCAGTACGACGCGGCCGCGCGCGACTACGAGACCCGCCTCACGTCGCTCGGCCGCGACCAGGTCTCGATCGCTCAGAAGGCCGCGGACCTCGATCGCAACCTGAAGTCCCTTTCCGAACGAGAGGCGGCGCTGACCGAGCGAGAAGGTCGCCTCCGGTCGCTCAGCGAGCAGCTAGAACGACAAGAGCAGGAGCTCCACGAGAGGTCCCGTTCGCTCGAGGCGGCCGAGGCGGAGGTGAGCCTCCGACGTCAGTCGATCGGACGCGGAAGCGACCTATCGATCGCCGGCCTAGCAGCCGTGGCCGCGGCGGACCAGCGCGAACCGCCCGCGGAGGTCCGTGACGTCCCGGGGAGCGGGGCTCGGGAGGGCGACACCCTGATCGCGCCGACGGGGCGGCGGTTCTCCGACCGCCTTCCGAGCGGGATTGCGCGGCTCGACGACCTCCTACTGGGAGGAATTCCTCCGCGGTCCCACGTGGTCGTGCTCGGGGATGCGTTCGTCGGGAAGGAGGTCGTTCTCTACTCCTTCGTGGCGGAGGGCCTCAAGCGAGGGGAACCCGTCCTCATCGTGACCGCGGCCCGGTCCCCCGAGGAGATCGCTGACGCGATGGGGGTCGTCCTTCCTCAGTTCCGGGAGTACGAACAGATGGGCATGATCCGTTGGGTCGATGCGTCCGGTTCGGGAGGTTTCGGAAGCGGGAACCGCACCGTCGTCAAGGGCGCGGTCGACCAAGCCGGGATCCTCAGCTCGATCGGGGTGGTCGCGGCGGGCTTCGAAGCGTCCGAGGCAGGTGCGTTCCGGGTGACGTTCCTCGGTCTGTCGGCCGTCCTCGCCCATGCGGACGAGCGGGCCGGGTTCTCGTTCCTTCAGAATGTCGTCGGGATCCTGAAACCGCGTCCGGCGCTCGCGATGTACTCGCTGGAGGCGGGCGGCCTTTCCGAGCCGGCGGTCAAAGGCCTGCTCGGCCGGATGGACGGTGCCATCGTCTTCCGCCAGGAGCGCGATAAGACATTCCTCGCGGTGAAGGGGCTCGGGGACGTCGAGACCCGGGACTGGGTCGAGTGCCGAGCCACGAACCGCGCGCTCATCATCGGCTCGTTCGCGCTCGAGCGGATCCGATAGCGCGGGAACGCCCCACGCGGCCCTTCTCGTCTCGGCAGAAGGCGTTCGTTCGGGTGGTACTCGCGCCGTTCCTGGCCGAGCTGGTCAGCGGCTCCACACCGCCCCAGGCGTGGGTGCTTCCCCAGGTCTTTCTGGTGTTCATGGCCCTCTACCTATTGTATCGACGTCGGACGGCCAAGGCCCTGCCCGGCACGAGCCACGACGCCGACCCGCCGTTCCATTCGGGCCGCTATCGGACGGGTTCGGCCGGCGCATACTCCGCGCGGTCGACGATGTAGCGCGGTTCCTCTCCGGAGAAGAACCTTCGCAGGTTGGCGACCGCGCGCTCGAGGACGTAGGCCTCCACTCCCGGGCCGAATCCCGCGGAGTGCGGAGTTCCGACGAAGTTGGGCAGCTTCGCGAACGGGAACCGGTGCTCGATGCGTCCCCCGGCGAAGTCCTCGTGCCACCAGACATCGAGCGCCGCCCGGAACTCGGGATGGTCCGCGAGATGCCGGTACAACGCCTCCTCCTGCACGGTGCCGGCCCGCCCCACGTTGATGAACACCGCGGTGGGCCTCATCGATGCCAGGACCGAAGCGTCGATCGTGCCTTCGGTCGCCCGCGTCAGCGGCCGAGTGTCGAAGATGTAATCCCCCTCACTCACCGCCTCGATCAGGCGGTGGGCCGGGAACATCCCCCGGCAGCCCGGAGCCATCCGCCCCGAGCGGTTGAGCCCGAGCACCCGGGTCCCGAACCCGGAGAGCCGGTCCGCGATCGCCCGGCCGATCTCGCCGTAGCCGAGGATCACCGCGGTCCGCCCCCAGAGCAGCCGCTGGACCGGGGGGGGCCGTAACGTGCCGGCCTGCACGAGAGCGTGCGCGCGGGGGATCTCCCGGGCCGCGGCCAATGCGAGGGTGACCGCATGCTCTGCGACGAACGGTGCATAGGCGCCGACGTTCCCGGCGAATCGGACGCGCTCCGGGAACCGGTCGAACGGAACTCCGTCCATCCCGGTGTACACGCGCTGAACGAAACGTAGACTCGGCAGCGAGCCGACGTCCACCTCCCCGAGGTCTCGCTCCACCGAGCCGAGGAGCATCGCGGCCACCTCCTGCCATCCTCGGGAGGGGCTCTCCGTAGCGTACTGCCACTCGACCTCCGGCAGTCGTTCTCCCAACAGCTTCCCCACTTCCTCTCGAGGGCGGACGGCTACGAGGAGACGGGGCGCGGTCATGTCGCGGCCCGAGGGAGCCCTCGGGGTCTATTGGGTTGACGGGGAGGCGCGGAGGATCGGCCTACGACGGTCCGCGAGCCTCGTTGGGGCCCCGCGCGCGGCTCCCTCACTTATACCGACGAAGGTGTCGAGTCGGCGGTCCATGCCCGCCGTGACGCTCGACCTCTGGCACACGCTGATGTACCTCCCCCCCGAGGACGAGGAGACGTACATGACCCACCAGCTAGCGCTGGGACAGGAGGTCCTCCGCTCGTCCCCTCCGCTCCCGGGGGCGGCGGAACTTTCGGACGCTGACCTGGGCCGAGCGTTCGAGCGGGCGTACACCGGCGCGGTCGCGGAATCGGCCGAAGGACGGACCGTCACCCCCGCGGAACAGGTCGCTCGGGCGGCGAGAGAGACCGGCCGGGACGCGGACCCGCGCGAGTACCTTTCGAGGTTGAAGACCGAGATTGAGAGCACTCCGTTCCGACGCGCCCCCGGGGCGCTCGACCTCTTGGGAGACCTTCGCGGTCGCGGCTACCGAGTGGGGGTGATCTCGAACACCATCGGCGAGCCCGGCGCGTTCCTCCGTCCGGTCCTGGCGACCATGGGGTTCGACCGGTACGTGGAGACCTACGTCTTCAGCGACGAACAGCCCTGGACGAAACCGTCCCCCGAGATCTTTCGCTTTGCGCTGGACCAGCTGAAGGAGAGGCCGGAGGAAGCGGTCCATGTCGGGGACGGATGGGCCGACCTCGAAGGGGCGCGTCGGGCCGGCTACCGGGGCGTCGTGCTGTTCACGGGTCTCCGTTCCTACGGCGACCGCTACCGTAAACTGTTCCTGTCGGATGTCCCGGGGGCGCCCGCGGCGAGGTATCAAACGGACCGGCTCGGAGAGGTCGTTCCGATTGTTCGAAAGCTGCTGCCGCTCGGGTGAGCGGCCTAGGGGGCCGAGGTCACTTTTCGCCCATGGTGCGCGGCTGCGGGACCACCTTGGGCTGGTCGGCGTCCGTCGGCATCCCCGTCTTCCCGGGGACGATGTCGCAGTCTTTCCAGTTCACCCCGACGGTCACCTTCGGGAACGCGACCTTCAGCGTGTAAGGAGCAAGCGTGCCGATGACGAGTCCCTGCGAACCGGCCACTAGGTTCGGGTTCATGTTCGACATGTCCCGGTTCAGGATGACCCGGGTCTCCCCGAAGACGACCCGGTCGAGTTCTCCACGATCTTCCATAGCCGCATGCGCCCACGCGCCCGGGACCTTAATGCTGTCCGCCCCGGCCCCGAGGGCTACTTCCGGGCTCGGACTCGGATTAGGCCGATGCGGAGCGTCCCCACCTCCTCGAAAAAGGCATTTATCTACTTGGACAACGTCGCAGCCCTAACATGCCAGCGTCCGCCGGAGTCATGGAGCCTGCGCGTGTCATGGAGGAGCCCCCTCCCAAGGCTGAGGGGAAATCGGAATGGTGGGCGAGCCCCACCGTCGTGGGCCTGATGGGATTCGGGACCACGACGATGTTGGTGGGACTGGCCAACCTTCCGCTGCCCTACGGAGCCGGCTTCGGAAACGTTGCCGGAGCGAGCCCGGCCACCGGGAACTGGGTCGCGTTCGGCACGGCGATCGCCTTCGGCGGCATCGCCCAGATGCTCGCGGGCATCATCGCTCTTCGCAAGGGGAACCTGTTCGCCGGTTCGGCGTTCGTGGGATACGGGTCGTTCTGGTTGGCGTTCACGCTGATGCTCAACGTCTGGGTGCCCTCGGCGACCACCGGAGTGCCGGTGTTCTACGGTCTCGCCGGGTTTTCGTTCATCTGGATGATGTTCACCTTCACCTTCCTGATCAACGCCCCGAAGCACGGTTGGGGACTCCTGATGCTGTTCCTCTTCCTGTTCATCGCGTTCATCCTGCTCGTGGTGAAGTTCTGGAGCATCGCATCCGGCTCGCCGACCTTCCTCGCGAACGGCAGCGCGAACTGGGCCGTGGGTGGGGAGATCATCTTTGTCGGGCTCATCGCCTGGTACGTCGCCACCGCCCACCTGACCAACGCGAACTACGGCCGGACGGTGCTCCCCGCCTAGGGAAGAGCACCGGAGCGGCGGCCAACCCTTTCCTTCCTCCCTTTTTGCTAGGGCCTTAGAGGCCGCTGGACCCCGGTCCGGCGGAGGCCCGGGGTTTATGGACTACCTCGCTTCTCCGCTCGGGCGAGGTGAGGGGCTCCCTTGGCCAAGGTCCACCTGGACGCCATGCTCTCGGAATTCGTGCCGAAGAGGACCGTTCGTTCAGCCGCCCGAAGCTTGGACGCGCTCCTGGACGACTTAGAGGCGAGGTACCCCCGGCTCCGACACCGGCTCCGGGACGAGACGGAGGCCCTCCGGCCGTTCGTTCGTGTCTTTGTCAACGGTGAGGAGGTTCGGCCGAACGGAAAGCGCGCCCGGCTCCTCGGGCCCCGGGACGAGGTCGACATTCTACATTCCATCCAAGGAGGTTGAAGGACGTGGCAGCACACGGGAAGGCTCAGGTCTGGGTCGGCACTCGGAAAGGCGGCTATCTGCTGGAAAGCGACCGGCGACGGCGGAAATGGACGGTCCATCCTCCGTTTCAAGTCGGACGGGAGGTCTATCGGATCGCCCCCGACCCACGGCATCCGGGAACGGTGTACACGGCCGCCAACAGCGGCTGGTGGGGCCCGCTTCTCTTCCGATCTCGGAACGGGGGTCGCTCGTGGACGGAGGTCTCGGTCCCCGGCACGCCTCGTCTCGGGCGACGCCAGCCTCCGGTCGTGACCCCCTCGACCGGATTCCCGATCACGAACCTCTGGCAGGTCACGCCGGGTCCCCCGAACGAACCACGGACCGTGTTCCTCGGCGTCGACCCGGCTTCGCTGTGGAGGTCGGACGACGAGGGAGCCTCTTGGACCCCGGTGCCCGGTCTCAACGACCACCCGACCCGGAAGGCCTGGATGCCCGGGGCCGGAGGGCTCTGTCTGCACACGCTCGTGATCGACCCGGAGAACCCGCGCCGGATGTACGCGGGGATCTCGGCGGCGGGAACGTTCCGGACCGACGACGGGGGAGAGCACTGGACGCCGCGGAACCACGGGGTGCTCGCCCCGTTCCTTCCGGACCCCAAGCCCGAGGTCGGACAGTGCGTCCACAAGTTCGCTCTCGACCCAGTTAACCCGGCCGTTCTCTATCGGCAGGACCACGGCGGGATCTACGTGAGCCGGGACCGCGCCGACCACTGGACCCGCATCGGCCGGGGCCTGGCCGATGATTTTGGCATGGTGGTCGCGACCGCCGCCCACCTACCCGGGGAGGCGTTCTTCGCTCCCCTTCGGGAGGATGCGCGCCTCATGCTCGGCGGCCAGTTCCAGGTCTACCGCTGGACCGACCGCGCACGTCGGTGGACCCCGCTCGTGGCGAAAGGGACGTGGCCTGGAGGCTACGGGACGCACCGCGAAGCCCTCGCGACGGACGACCTCGACCCGTCGGGGCTCTATATCGGAACCACCACGGGGCAGCTCTTTTGGAGTGCCGATGCGGGTCGGCGGTGGAGCCTCGTTCCGTACCAGTTCCCGGCAATCCATTCAGTGGCGGTCAACACATTGGAGCCGGCACGATAGGGGGCGACCGTTCGCGACGAACCGGCGGTCATCCCGATAGAACGAAGGACCCGCTCGATGCCGCGAACTCCTGGGTCGACCTCCCGAACGACGCGGGTCGCCGGCCTCGACCTGGCCGGCTCACCGAAGCGGGACACGGGGGCTTGCGTGATGGCGGGACCTCGTCGGCTGCGAACGACAGTGCTCCATTCGGACCGGGAGATCCTCGAGTTCGTCCGGTCCGCGCGTCCCGAGCTCGTCGTGATCGACGCCCCGCTCTCCCTCCCTCGCGGAAGGCGCTCCATCGAGGACCGTTCGGGACCGCATTTACGGGAGTGCGACCGAGAGCTCCTTCGACGGAAGGTGCCGTTCTTCCCACTGACGCTGGGCCCAATGCGGATGCTCACGGTCCGTGGGATGGCGCTCGCTCGGGCGATCTCGCGTCTCGGCTTCCCGGTCCTGGAAGGGTACCCCGGCGGTGCCCAGGACATCTTGGGGTGGCCGCGCAAGAAGGCGGGAGTGGAGGTCCTCCAGCGGCGCCTTCGACGGGAGGGACTCGGAGGAGACGTACGCCGGCGGCTGCTGACGCACGACGAGCTCGATGCCGTCACGATCGCGTTCGTCGGGTGGAACTTCCGAAAGGGCGATGGGCTCCTTATCGGGGACCCGACCGAGGGCCTCATGCTCCTCCCGGAGCCGGACCGCGGTCGCCCCCCGGGGAAGGGCCCCCGTCCTAGAGTCACCTCCCGGCGAAGGAGCGGGCGTAGCGGGCCCGAGGCCCGTAGGTAAGGGGGGGTCGAACCCGGTGCGACCGTCCCATCCATGTCCGGTCTGTCGCCATCGGACTCCGGAGGAATGCGAGGTCGCCTCCGAGGCGACCCCCGTGCAGGGACGGGCCCTCTGCGATCAGTGTGGGCACGCGTGCCGTTCCACCGCGTTAACTCCTCGCACCTATCCCAGGATCCTCCCAGCGCATCGCCCTCACCGGGGACAGCGGGACCATGAGAACGGACCGGGCGGTCTCGCCTCACCGAGCGAACGGAGAGAGGTCGCCTAAGCGGGCGTCAGAGGCGGGGCGGACGCGCGCATCACGAGCTCCACCCCTCCTCGGACGAGGAGGACCGCGAGGACGACCAGCGGGAGCAGGATCAGGTCCCCGCCCGGCCAGTTGACCCCGGCCGCTTCCCCGCCCCAAAAGACCGCGAACGTGAAGACGAGCGAGGTCCCGCCGACCTTGAGCCACGGGACCTTGATCCGGCGGATCCGGTCGTGGACGAGGAGGGCCGCGCAGACGAGGACTGCCCCCCCGATCACGGCCCCGAGAAGGGCCGAGAACCCATACCCCGCAGCAGCGAGCGCAAGGAGGACGACCACAGTCTCCGTGGCCTCCACCGCGCCCACCGAGAACCCTCCGGCGAACTGAGCGGCGGAACGGCCGGCCGAAGGCGCGAGGGCACCGCTCGCGGCGGCTCGGCGCCGACGGTAGGTCTTGAGCGTGCTGCGGAACAGGAAGACGCCGAACGCCGCGAGGACAACGGCCGACCCCCAGAGGAGGTACGCTCTCGGGAAGGCGATAAGGACCGCTCCGAAACCCAGGGCGATGGCCGCGACCACCGCGGTGCCTCCCACCGCGCCCAGAGCGCCGTGGCGGACCGTGGAATGGTCGGCGGCCAAGGCGAACACCAGGGCGACGACCTCGGTCATCTCGAGGACGGTGATGAGGAACGCCACGACCAGTGCGGGGACGTAGACCTGGAGCATTCGGTAACCGGGTTAGGCAACCGAGTACATCAAGGGCGAGGCGTCCGCGCTCCTTCGGCCCGCCAGGGGCAACCTCTGCGTGACGGCTCAGGCGTCTTGCGGTTCCGCGGGCGAGGACTCGGCCCGGCGTAGGCGAGCGATAGAAAGCTCCTCGCGAAGAGCCCGTTCGATCGCGTGGAGCTCCCTTTCGGACACCGGACCGAAGAGCTCCAAGGTGATCGCGTGCGCTCGTTCGCGGTGGACACGGCGGACGGTGACGTCCGCCCGAGTCTCGCCAGAGCCGGAGAGGCGGACCGCGAACGAGCGAGCGTTCGCCACCCGTTTCCAGGCATCACTATGCAGGGCGTGCAGAAGATGACCGACCGGTTCCGTCAGCCGTTCGTGCGCGGGTTCGGGAAGCGGTAGCCAACCTCCGGGCCGGACCTCCCAGTGGTCCACTCGGGAAAACCCGAAGGAGGCGAGGGCGTGCAAGACCAGGGCGGCTGGGCGAAGGAACCCTTCGACCTCCACGACCTCCTGCTCTCGGAAGACCGCCTCGAGCCGGCGGACGAACGGAAGTCCCCGACGTCGGAACGCCTCATGGACCAGGTCGATCTCGAGGCGCACGTAGCTCCAGCCCGAGCCATCCGATGCGGCACGGGTCCTTCGGCGAGCGGGTGTCCGATGCCTCGACACACGACGGGAGGTCGGTCGTCGACGGGCGACGCGGGTTCGGTCGGCCATGGTGTCCCCGGTTCACTCCCCCGACGGGGGGTTCCCACTTAGCCTAGCCTCCGCACCGGAACCGGTCCGCCTGTCCCGCCTCGACCGGCGGACCCGGCCCCTCCCGCAGTCGTTGCCGCAGGGCGGACGGGTCGGGAGCGTCCCGTCAGGCGTAGACCGGGTATTCTGGGTTCCAGCGGGTCTGATGGATACGGGTCCGCAGCTCGTCGGTGGACATCTTCGGAGCGAGCCCGCTCCGCTGACCTTCCACTGCGACCGCGAGGGCGATCTCCTCGGCCACTCCGCGGAGCTCGCGGAGCGAGGGGAGGAGCGGCGAGTGCGGGTTCTCCCGGGCCGGCGAACGCTCGGCGAGCGCTCGCGCGGCCGCGAGGAGCATCGCGTCCGTCACCTTGCGGCAACGCCCGGCGACCAATCCCTGGCCCAAGCCGGGGAAGATGTAGGCGTTGTTGCACTGGGCGATCGGGTAGGTGGTGTCGCCGTACTTCACCGGTGGGAACGGAGAACCGGTGGCGACGATCGCGCGTCCTTCGGTCCACTTGATGAGGTCCTCGGGGATCGCTTCGGACTTCGCGGTCGGGTTCGAGAGCGGGAGGATGACGGGTCGGGATACCCAGCGGGCCATGGTCCGGACGATGGACTCCGTGAACGCTCCCTTGAGGGTCGAGAGGCCGATGAGGACCGTGGGGCGCGCCTCGCGAACCACTTCCTCAAGGCCGATCTTCCCGCCGCCGGTCGGCGCCCAGCTCTTGACGTCGTCCCACGGATGGGCATAGACCCTCTGTTCGTCCTTGATGTCCGTCCGCCCCGAGTGGAGGAGACCGCCCCGGTTCACGATCCAGGTGCGCCGGCGAGCTTCTGCCTGCGGGATACCGGCCTCCACGAGCGCGCACGTCAATAGGTCGGCCACGCCGATCCCGGCCGAGCCGGCCCCGAGGATCGCGAAGCGCTGGTCGGCGAGCGGAACTCCGGTCACTTCCGAGGCCGAGAGGATCACCGAGAGATTGATCGCTCCCGTGCCCTGGATGTCGTCGTTGAACGTGAGCAACTGGTCCCGGTACTTGTCCAGTATCGGCCGAGCGTGTTGAATGCCAAAGTCCTCCCACTGAAGGAGGGTGTTCGGAAGCTCCTGCTTCACGGCCTGGACGAACCGCTCGATGAACGCGTAATAGTCGTCCCCGGTGACCCGTTCGTGCCTCCAACCGAGGTACTCGGGGTCCTTCAAGCGGTCCTGATTGTTCGTCCCCACGTCGAGCACGATCGGGAGCGTCCTCTCCGGGGCGATGCCTCCGAAGAGGGTGTAGAGCGAGAGCTTGCCGATCGGGATCCCCAGTCCGCCGGCCCCCTGGTCGCCGATACCCAGGATCCGCTCCCCGTCCGTCGCGACGATCACGTCGACCTCAGGGTTCGGACGGTGGCGCAGCAGCTCTACGACCGAATCCCGGAGCGGGTACGAGATGAAGAGGCCGCGAGGGCGACGGTAGATGTGGCTGAACTCCGCGCAGCCCGCCGCCACCACGGGGGTGTACACTACGGGGGTCATCTCCTCCAGATGGTCCACCAGGAGTCGATAGAACAGGACCTCGTTGTTGTCTTGGAGTGCCCTCAGGTAGATGTGTCGTTCGAGGTCGTCCGTCTTGCGTTGGTAGGCTTCGTAGGCACGAACGACCTGTTGGTCGAGCGTTTCCACCTGCGGTGGCAACAGGGCGTGAAGCCCCAGGGCCGTTCGCTCTTCGTAGGAGAACGCGGTTCCTTTGTTGAGGAGGGGAGTGTCCAAGATGTCCATCCCTTTCAAGCGGGGAAGTTTCGAGAGTTTCGCCCCGTTGCGGACCGTCGAATGCGATGCAGGTGCCGGCGCAGCTGCCATGTCCCCCGCGACCACCGGGGAGGCCATCTAAGGGGCGTCAAGGGCGCTTGACCCCAAGACGTCCGCCTCTCGTGCGGAACGGGCATTCTCACCCCTTCCTTCGGGCCAGCGTGGCAACGGGCCTTGCCCGCGACGCGGAAGGGTTACTTGGGAGGGAGAGATGAAGAGGGTCGACCCTCCGTGACCGGACCCACGTTGCCCCGACGTTGGCTGCCCGAAGCGGCGACCGACGGGCTCGCCGCCGTGCTCTTCGCCGGATTCGTGGGCTGCCTCCTTCTCGGGTATTTCGACTCCCGTTTCCCCTACGCCACCCTCGCTACCCTACCGCTGGTGGGGTCGTTGGCCATGCTTTCTTGGGGCAACCTGAAGGCGGATCGGGTCGCTCGGTCCCTTCCGTCGACCTCCGGTCCCTGAGCCGAACGACCTGGAGCGTTCGCCTCCACACGGGCGACCGAATCCGGATGCCGTGCGGGCTGCTCGGGCCCGGAGGACGTCCGGTCCGCCCTACGACGGCGCGGCGACGAGGGCCTCTACCCAGGAATGCGGCGCGGAGGTCGCCAGCGTGCCCGGCCGAACCTCGACGTCGTGGAGCTCGCGGACCGCGGCCGCAATCACGCCGCTGGCCCACATCCGAGCCCGCTCGACCTCACCCTCTCGCAGAGGTCCGTCCCGCCGAATGACGAAGAAGCTCTCCCCCGGCACGAGGTTCCGACCGCCGCGGCCCTCGATGGCCCGCTGGATATGACGGGCAGAGGAGCCCGTGACGATGGGGGAGTCGTGAAAGCGCGTGTCGAACGCCGCAAAGAGGCATTGGGAGAGCATCCGGTCGGGCATGTGGTCGAGGAAGCACCGGAGCGAATCCCCCATCTCCCGTCGGTGGGTGGGTCCGCCCAAGAAGACGACCGAGGGAGTTCGAATCTCGACCGGGTCGACCTCGTTCGCGGGCCGAGCGTGATGCTCGTACGACCAGTCGACCGCCCGCGCGACCGCGCGAGCGACGGTGTCCGTAACTCCGCAGGGAGATGCTACGACCACGTACACCCACATCGTACCCGGTCCCGCCGGTGTTCGTCCGGGGGCTATTTCATGGCCCAGTTAATTCGAGTTGACCCCGCACCGCTCACGGCCGGGTCGAGGTCTTGACCGTCGACTCGTCCCACGAGGAGGAATGGGGCAGGTGGGCCGCGGTCGCCACCCAAGGGACCTCCGTCAGCGCGTGAGTGAAGGGGAACGACGGGTCCGCGACGCGGGACCACCGGCGTAGAACGATCGCATCAAATCCGGGGACCTCCGATTCCCGGCCGATGGATAGCGCGAGGGCTCCCGCCGAGAGAGCGAGCAGAACGAACGCGCCCAGCTCGGCGAGCAAACCGAGCCCGATCAGGGCCGAAGGACTTCCCGTCGCGTAGGCCAACCCGATGAGTAGGGTGGCGGCCAGGGCCAGCAGGGTGCTGTACAGGGCCGGACCGGCCGCGTAGACGTGCTCCCTCGCCAACCGCCGCTGCTCGTCGGCGGCGCGCGCGTACTCGCTCAGGATCCCACCGAGCGGGCTCGCCTCGACCAGGGTCTCCCCGGCCGCCAGGTGCGCTTCGACCGTCCGCGCGAACTCGAGCTCGAACTGGGTGGCTCGGGCCCGGTCCGACCCGATCAGGGAAACGAGGAAGAACGATACGACGACCCCGAGGACCAGGTTCAGGGGCACGACCCACCCGGCCTCCGCCGAAAGGGACGAGTACGCTCCCACCAGCAGCAGTACATACGCCGCCCCGAGGATGATGGCGGCAAGCACCACGAGCCCCCCCGGCGAGTCGGGTGGGGGCAAGCCGACCCCCAGGAACGGCTTCGGAACGCTCTGGGCCTTGGTGTCCGTCATCGGTGGGAGAGGGTCGCTTGGGCCTTTAGAACCTATCGCTTCGTGTGCACCCGGTACCTTCCAAGGTGTCCCCGGTTTCCCCGTTCATCCGGTGCCGAACTCGCGCCAGTGCCCGAGCGAGTCCTCGATTGTGCGCTCGAGCGGGATGGTCGGCGCATACCCCAGGCTTCGGAGGCGTGAGATGTCCGACCGGATCTCCGGCTCGTCGGTCGGACGGAAGAGGGTTGGGTCGGGTTCGAGGGTGAGCGGGACCCGCGAAAGACGGACCAACGACTCCGCGATCGAGCGCACGGAAAAGCTCTGCCCCGCTCCGATGTTGATCGGCTGACGGGGGTCGCCCCGTTCGAAGACGGTCCAGATCGCACGGACGACGTCCCGAACGTCCGAGATGTCGCGTCGGACGTCGAGGTTGCCGACCCGGAGCTTCCCGGGCTGACCGTGTCGCTCGAGTTGGGCCACCCGTTGGGCGAAGTCGTTGAGGACGTCTCCGGTCTTCCCGGGTCCCGTGGTGATGAAGAGACGACCGCGCACGATACGAAGGGCGAAGTTGAGCGAGTATTGCAGCGAGAGCATGTCCTGGCAGGCCTTGGAAACGCCGTACGGGTTCACCGGCCGGAGCAGGGCCTCCTCGGTCATCGGAAGGCGGTCGACGGCGCCGTAGGCCGCGGCGGAGGACGCCAGGAACACGCCTTCGCGGGGCGGATGGCGGCGCAAGGCCTCATAGAGATGGACGGTCCCGAGGACGTTCGTCTCGAACGTCTCGGCGGGCGACTGCCACGCTTTCCCCGCGTACGCTTGAGCCCCGAGGTGGAAGACCGCGTCGGCGTGGGTAGATTCGACCAATTGGTCGACCCGGGCCCGGTCCCGGAGGTCCAGCAATTCCCACCGAATGCCGGAGGGAAGGGAAGGATTCCCGGCCAGCTCCGAGGGGGCGAGATACGTCCCGACCACCTCGTGGCCGCGCTCGGTGGCGCTCTGGGAGAGGTGTCGCCCGATGAACCCCGAACCGCCGGTGATGAGTACCCGCATCCCTGACACCCTTGGTGGTAGAGAGACCTACCTTGCGGAGCTCCGCCCTCGCGTCCGTCGGGCGGGGATCCGAGCGGCGGGACGCTCGCGTCCCGTTATAGAAGTTGCTGGGAGACCGACGAACCCCTGCCTAGCCCTGGGAGGGCGGAGGGGTGGACCTACCGTTTCCCTCGTTGGGAAGGTAGCCTTCGAGCCTCTTGGCCAGCAGAAGCTCGGTGAGAAAGAACCGGATGAACCGGGAGTTCTGAGTCACCTTGCTCGCACCGCTTCCGCGCGGCTCGAAGCGAAAGCCGACCTCAGCGACGCGCTCTCCGCGGGCCATGACGAGCAGGAACAGGAGGAGCTTGTAGCCCCGCCATCCGGGAGGAAGGGGTCGGAAGACCTCGCGTCGGAACCCGAACAGACCCGATACGGGGTCGCTCATCGGCCGGGCCTCGGAGAGGAATATCTTCGCGGTCAGCTCGGCCCCCCGGGAGATCGCCGCGCGGACCCCGTCGCGAGCGCCGGCGGAGCCACCCTTCGCGTACCGGCTGCCGACGACGAGGGCGGCCCCGTCCACGAGAAGGTTCACCATCGCGGGCAGGACCTCGGGAGGGTGTTGCAGGTCGGAGTCCATCACGATCACGAACCTGCCCCTCGACTCGGCGATCCCCTGACACTGGGCTCGGAGCGTGGTCTGCTTGCCCTCGTGCCAGCGCAGCCGGAGCCGTGGCTCCGACCGGGCCGCTCCAGAAAGGTACTCCCGAGTGCCGTCCGTGCTACCGTCGTCGACCACCAGGACCTCGAACGGGGGTAGAGGCACAGCCCAGAGGCGGTCGAGGAGCTCTGGGAGGTTCTCCCGTTCGTTGAACGTCGCAAGGATGACGGATACGACCGGGGTTCCTCCGGCGGGTTCCGTCCGGGAGGGGGCGGAGGTGGTCATGGTCCCGATCGCCGCTCAGCGCGACGAGAGCACCGACCAGGTCTGGAGGCCTTCCGTCTCCAGGGCGAAGTCGGTGACCCGGCCTCCCGCGGCTTGCACGGCTTTGGCGACCTTCGCACGTCGTGCGAAATCGCAAAAGAGGAGGATGTACCCCCCTCCGCCGGCCCCTAGAATCTTTCCGCCGATCGCGCCGGCCTCGCGGGCCCGGTTGTAGAGTGTGTCGATCTGCTCGTTCGAGATCCCCTCGGTGAATTGCTTCTTGTGCTGCCACCCCTCATCGAGAAGCCGCCCCATCTCGTCGAGGTTCCCACGCAACAGCTCGTTCTTCATGTCGATGGCGAGCTGCTTGGTCGCATCGAGGGCCCTGACGGTGTCCGCGCGCTTCTCCGAGTAGCTACGCTGCTGCCGTTCGATGATGTCGTTCGAGTAGTGGCTCGTCCCGGTGTAGCAGAGCAACAGACGGTACGCGAGCTCGTTCACCACTTCCGGGTCGATCCGGAGCGGGTTGACGATCGTCTTCGAACCCGCGAACTCCATGAAGTTGAAGCCGCCGAACGCGGCCGCGTACTGGTCCTGGCGTCCCCCCTTCAGCCCGAGCTCTTCCCGTTCGATCCGGTACGCGAGCTCCGCGACCTGGTAGGACGTCCATGGCTCGCGGTGATAGTGCTGGAACGCGCCGACGAGGGCAACGCACATCGTCGACGATGTGCCAAGCCCGGTCCCGGGGGGAGCGTCGGAGTGAAGGAACAGGCGGAGGGAGTCCTTCTTTCCCCCCCCTCCGTCGTCCGGCCGAAGGACCCTGAGGGCGGCCTTCACGACGTCAAGGTCCCCGTTATACACCAGGTCGGAAGGGCGCCGGAAATTGAGGGTCATGTTATAGTCGAGCGACTCGACCGTGACGGTTCCGGCCCCGTCCGCCACGGCTTCCAGGGTAACGTACGCGAACTTGTCGATCGTGCAGTTGAGGACCGCACCGCCCTTCTCTTCGGGGTACGGCGAAACGTCCGTTCCCCCACCCGCGAAGCTGATTCGGAGCGGGGCCTTGCTCCGGAGGATTTGCATCGGACGCGAGACCGGGCCTCCCGACTTAATGCTTATCTATCGAGAGCGTGGAGCATCCCGTTCGGCCTCGAGGGGACCGCCCGACTCGGTTCGTCGCGGGGACCGCGCGAATCCTAATACCCGGTCGGTCTCGAGGCGAGAGTGAGCCGACGATACGAGAACCCCGCGCTGACCGTGGACGCGGTGTGGATTCGGTCGGGAAGGGTGCTCCTGGTACGTCGGGGGAACCCTCCGTTCCGGGGCTTCTGGGCGCTCCCGGGAGGGTTCGTCGAGCTCCGGGAGACGGTCGAGGAAGCCCTCGTTCGCGAACTCCGGGAGGAGACCGGATTGTCCGGCCACCCCTTGAAGGTCGTCGGAGTGTATTCCGGGCCGGACCGGGACCCACGGAAACCCACGACCACCGTGGCGTTCCTGGTCGGCGGCCGGGGAGGGAGTCCCGCGGCTCACGACGATGCCGCCGCTGCCGCTTGGGTCCGTCTTTCCGAGGCCCGCCCGCTCGCCTTCGACCACGAGCGGATACTGGCGGACGCGCAGCGGCTTCATCGAAGAACGGTACGGCGACGCGGCCGTCGCCTCGCTCGGGCTCCTTCTCGACTCGGCGCGACGTGATCCCGGGCAGTCCTGCGGCGACCGGCGCCGGAGTCGGTGCTCGAATGAGCCCATACCGGCAGACTATTATCGGGGGGCCTAAGTGACCCCCTCTGGGCATGCCATCTTCCGACGAGCAACACCCGCATCCCACGCTCCTTTCGGACTTCATCCTGGGGAGCCAGGACGGGCTCGTCAACGTTCTCGGGATCCTGCTCGGGCTCGTCGCGGCCAGCGTCGAGCCCGGTTCCCATGTCACGGCCCAGATCATCATCGTCGCCGGGCTCTCCGCCTTGGCCGCCGAAGCGCTCTCGATGGCGGCCGTCGCCTACACCTCCACGTACTCCCGGCTGAAGCTCTACGGATCGGAGCGCGAACGGGAGATCCGGGAAATGCGAGAGGTCCCGGAGCTCGAGCGCGACGAGGTCCGGGTCATCCTGCGCGGTTGGGGGTTCGAGGGCGCGGAGCTCGAGGACATGCTGGGCCGGATCGAGGCGAAGCCGAAGGCTTGGCTCGACCTCATGATGGCGTTCGAGCTCAACCTGTCGTACGTTCCCCCCGAGGCTCCGCGGCGGAGCGCCGCCCTGGTTGGGTCCGCCACCATTCTCGGTTCCATTGTTCCGCTGGTCCCGTTCTTCTTCTACCAGCTCACGTTGGTGAACGCGGCGATCATCGCCACGCTCCTGAGCGCGGTCATGCTCTTCGGGATCGGCCGCTACGAGGCTCGGGTCACCGCCGGGTCGGTCTGGCGGAGCGGGCTCCGGATAACGATGATCGGACTCGCGTCGGGGTTCGCGGGACTCGTGATCGGTCACTTTGCGGGTCTGCTCTGAACCCGCGCGCCCGGCGTCCCGGCGGCTAGGATGCTCTCGTGCTGAAGCCGCGGTAGCCCGAGGAACCGCTCGAAGAACGTTGGGGGAACCATCGACGCGGGGTCCGGGTCTCGTGGCGTTGGCACGCGAAGCACCACACCACGACTTCCTGGGGGCCCGCGAGCTCGGGGGTCGCCACGTGCTCGGAATCGGGGTGACGGCACCCGCGGCCCAGGCACGGATGCGAGGGGCGCTCCGCCGTCATACACGGTACAATGCGCATCCATGCGTATTAAAGCTGACGATTCCGATGGGACCTCGCTCGCCGGTGCCCCGTGGGTTCGAGCCCACGGACGTCCTGCACGGTCAGCGGGCGTTGAGGGAGGGGTTTCCAGACCAACTCACCGCTTTCGGTAGACGTACCCCGACCGGCGGGGGGGATCCGCCCCCTCGGCGGACCGACCGTCCGGTCCCCTACTTAGAGAGCCCGGCCTTCGTCCGAAGGGCGTGGTAGAACCCACCGAAGCTGGTCGCGTTCGGGGTCCGAAGTCCCTGCAGGCGCATCTGCTCGCGGACCTCTTTCGCGGATTGGCGGAGGTCGAGCGTCTTCGTGGTATCGTACTTGTACTGGAAGGTCCCCGAGGGGCCGCGCGGGAACGAGTCCCAGTCGCGCGGCGTGGTGGGCGTAAGCTCGTGAATCCGCTTCCCCTCCGTCGGCTGGAACGCCGGCATCGTCAGGTGCTCCTCGGTGAGCCAGATCAAGGTCGCATCGCGGATTGCCTGCTGGGTCGTGTCGTCGAGAGCTCCCGGGGCGACCTGTGCCTGGACCCAGTCGACGAGGGCGTCGAACGTCTTCTCGGCATTGTCCTCCAGCATCTGGAGGACCGCGAGGCGGATCGCGCTCCGGCGGAGCTGCTTCGTCCCGGTGTCGCTCAACCGGTACTCCGCGGTGAGACCGAGGAGGCTCTCGGAATTGTCGGAGAGGTCCTTGAGCGGTAGGACGAACAGGGGAGCGGCCGGCTCGCTGGAAGGGATGTACCAGAGGGAGAACTCCCGACCGTTCGTGAGGAGAACGAGCGGGACCTTCGCGCTCTTCGCCGCCTCGACGATCGAGCCCGGCTCCGTCACGTTGGCCGTGCGCTCTCGCACGTCCAGGAACAGCCCGGGCTTGCCGTCGGCGCTCAACAGCGCGTAGTCGATGGGACCGCCCTCGGTGGAGGACGGGAAGTCGAAGAAGACCTGCTTCTTGTCGTGCGGGTCCCATCCGAGCGCGACGAGGAACGGGTTCACGATCCAGTGGCGGATCTGCTGCTCGGTCACGTCTTGAACGTCGCGGAGCACTTCTCCGGCGACTTGAGCAAAATCGGCGAGCCTTCGGCTGAGGTCGACCGCTTCCATCGAGGGGACCAATGGAGCGGGACGGCCTTAAAATTACCCCCGGGCCGCCCGCCGCGTCTTCCGCAGACGAGCCGCCTCCTCCGCGAGGAACGGCTCCAGGGGGAGCAGCGACTCCTCTAGCCCCTCGTAGGGAGGGAGCCCCAGCATGTCTGAAAGGAGCCACTCGACCTCGTAGACGTACAGGAGCGTCGAGCCCAAACGCTCGAGCAACCACGACAGCCGGACCGCGCCCCGGCGGGAGAGCGTGAAGTACTTCGGGGGCAGGTCGAGCGCCTCGAACATCGCGTCGGTAAGGTCCCGGTACCGCCACCGTTTCGGTCCGCCCACGGGGACGTTGCGCCGTTCGGCGCGCGCCGCCTCGTGCCGGACGATCCGGGCGAGGTCCGGGGCGGCGACCGGACTGATGTGGTATTCTCCGCCCTCGAACATCGGGAAGCGGTGGTACCGGGCCATCGTCCGGAGCATGACCGTCACGAGCTTGTCCCGAGGAGCGAACAGCATCGTCGGTCGGACGATGGCGTAGGAGAGCCCGCTCTGCTCGATCGCCCGGTCGACCCGACGCTTGAGCGCCATGTAGGGTAGGCCCGTTTCGAGCGAGGCGGGCGCATCCGGGACGCTGATGTGCACGAACCGCGGCACCCCGACCCGGTCCGCGGTCGCCACGAGCCGGAGCAGTCCCTCGGTAAGGGGGCGAAACCGTCGGTCGGAGCCGGGCCGGTACCAGGCAACGTTGATGACCAGGTCGACGCCCCGAAGCAGGGGGGCCCAGTCGGCGACCGTCGCGACGTCGGCGTTCACGAACTCGACGCCCGCCGCCACCTCGTCGGGGGAGGTGTGCCGATGAAGGGAGACGATATGCCAGTCGTGACCGAACTCGGCCACGATGTGACGTCCCACCAGGCCGGTCCCTCCACCCACGAGAAGGAGACGCGGCCGGGAAGGACCGTCGGTCATGCGCGCGTCGGCAGGGTTTCGGGGACCGAGTCAACGGTGGTCGAGGCCCCAACGACCGGAGCGAAGACTTCGCGCCATGCCTTGACGACATGCGGCGTCACCTCCGCGATCGGGACCGGCCGGCCCACCTCGCGCGACACCGAGGTCATGACCGACCCCGAGAACCCGCACGGACGGAACCGTTCGAACGCCTCGAGGTCGGGGTCGACGTTGAGCGCGAAGCCGTGGAACGTCACCCAGTGGTCCACCGCGATCCCGATCGAGGCGACCTTCCTCTCGCCGGCGACCCAGACCCCCCGCCGGCCGCTGACGTGGCCAGCGGTGACACCGAACGGAGCGAGCGACCGGACAACGACCTCCTCGACGTCGTGCACGAACCGTCGAACGTCCCGGCCGCGAGGCTCGAGGTCGACGATGGGATACCCCACGAGCTGGCCCGGACCGTGGTAGGTCGCCCGCCCTCCGCGCTCGACGTTCACGGTGGGAAGGCCCGCGGTGGCTGCCGAGCCGTCGTCGCCCTCGACGCCGACGGTGACCACCGGCGGATGCTCCACGAGGATCAGCGTATCGGGGACCGTGCCCTCGCGTCGAGCCCGGACCATAGAGCGCATCGCATCGAGCGCCTCCGAGTAGTCCCGCCGGCCCCACTCAACGACCGCCGGCATCGGACCTCCGGCGCGCGACGTGCATCGGCTCCCCGAGCCACACGAGCGCCGCCTCCTGCAACGTCTCGGAGAAGGTCGGGTGAGGGTGGATCGTCATCGCGACGTCCCGGACCGTCGCTCCCATCTCGATCGCGTGGGCGGCCTCGGCGATGAACTCCCCGACGTCCATCCCGGCCGCATGGACCCCGAGAAGGAGGCCGCTCTTGTCGTCGCCGACGACCTTGACCCAGCCTTGAACCGCGTGGTTGGCCACGGCCCGCCCCAGGGCGACGTACGGGAACCGCGCTTCGCGGGCCGAGTATCCGCGGGCCTCGGCCTCCGTCTTCGACAGACCGACCGTCGCGAGCTCGGGGGTGGTGAACACGACGGACGGCATCGCCTGGAACTGGAACCGGGTGGGCAGGCCCGCGGCGGCCTCGGCGGCCACGACCCCCTCCCGGTACGCCTTATGGGCGAGCATCGGAGGACGCGCAACGTCCCCGACCGCGAAGATGTGGGACTGGTTCGTGCGCATCTGGTCGTCGACGGCGATGAACCCGGTCTTGGGGTCGAACGTCACGCCGGCCTCTTCGAGCCCGAGCTCCTGGGTCCGGGGGCGCTTACCGACCGTGACGAAGAGGCGCTCGGCCGAGAGCTCCTCTCGTCCCGCCCCTCCCTCCACGGTCATGGTGAGGCTCTGAGGCTCCCGTCGCAAGGACAGCGCTCGCGTCCCGACTCGCACCCGGATCCCGAGTTTTTCCAGAGTGCCCGTCAGTTCCCGGGCCAGGTCGGGCTCCAGGCCCGGCAGGAGCTGGGACATCATCTCGACGATCGTGACCTCGACGCCCACCCGTGCCAGGAACTCTCCGAGCTCGCATCCCGAAACCCCGCCCCCGAGGATCATCATCGACCGAGGCAGGGTCTTCAGCGACAGCAGGTCCCACGCGTTCACGACCCGCTCCCCGTCGATCTCGAACCCCGGGATCGTGGTGTGGAGCGCTCCGGTCGCGACGATCGCCTGCTCGAAGTCGATGCGCTCGTGGCCCCCGTCGGGGGCCGTGACGTCCGCGGACTTCGGGCCCGTGAACTTGGCCGTCCCCACGAGAACCGACGCTCCGGCGGACTTGAGCAGGGAGGCCACGCCCTGCCTCTCCTTCGAGACTACCTCCTCCTTCCAGCGCATCGCCTGGGTGAGGTCGAACCTCGGGTCCGTGGCGGTGACGCCGACCTCCGGGCCCTCGGTCCGCAGGGAGTGGTAGAGGAGGGAGACGTGGATCAGCGCTTTCGAGGGGATGCAGCCGCGGTTGAGGCACTCCCCGCCCAGCTCCTGCCGCTCGACGACCAGCGCCTTCCGACCGAGCTGGCCGAGCCGAATCGCTGCCATATACCCGCCCGGACCGCCACCGACAACGAGTACGTCCGTCGACCGAGAGTAGGTTCCCGCCATGTGTTCCCCGGTCAGCCTCCCGATCCTGGGGGGGCGTACGGCCGTGAGGCATAGACGTCTTCGGTGGCCGATTCCGCGGGGGGTGGCGGGGTGCCTTCGGCGAGTTCAATCGCCGCCCGCACCTCCCGCTCGGCGTCCGCCTCCCACTGGGACCGCTCCCCTTCGGTCAACTGACCGTGGGACTGCAGCCACGAAAGGAGCCGGTTCACCGGGTCGAGTCGCGCGGCCCGGGTCATCCAGTCGGCGGGCTGGTAGCGACCGACGTCTTCGATCTCGGAGCGGGGAGTCATCCGGTACAGAACGAACTCGAGGAGAACGGGTCCCTCTCCGGATCGTGCCTGCTTCAGGGCGGTGGCGAGCGCTCGGAAGCTCGCGACGAAGTCGGTCCCGTCGACCTGTCGGCCGGGGAGCCCATACGCGGCCCCCTTCGAGGCGAGCGAAGCGGCGGCGGTCTGCCGTGAGACCGGGACCGAGATGGCCCATTGGTTGTTCACACAGCAGAAAACGACGGGCAGGTGGAAGACCCCCGCGAAGTTGAGACCGGCATGGAAGTCGTTCGAGCTGGTCGCCCCGTCGCCGAAGAAGACGAGCGTCGCGGCCGCCTCCGCCCGCAGCTTCTGGGCGTACGCGAGGCCCACCGCCTGGGTCAGTTGCGTCCCGATCACCGAGGACATCGAGACATAGTGGACCTCGCGGGCGGTCGGATGGCCGGGGACGTTCCGGCCGACCGCAGGGTCCTTCGCGTCCGCGAACAGGTGGTGGACGTACGTCGGAAGAGGATGCCCCCGCACCAGGGCCACGAGCTGCTCTCTCAGTCCCGGAAAGACCCAGTCCTCCCGGGCGGAAGCGAGCCCGGCCGCGACGTTGACGGCTTCGTGTCCGGGCGCCGCCCCCAAGAAGTCGACCCGACCCTCGCGCTGGAGGGTCTCTAGATGGGCGTCGAGCGTCCGCCCGAGGATCATCCAACGGTACGCTGACCGGAGCAGCTCCGACCAACCGGGCCCGAGAGCTTCCTCGACGGCGGCCGCCTCGTAGGGTAGGGGTTCGACCGGGCTCGCGGAGGTCATGCGAGCTCGGCGAAGAGCTGGTGAGGGTCTTCGAGATACGACTTGACCTTCGCCACGAACTGGGCCCCCTCGAACCCGTCCACCACCCGGTGGTCGAGCGAGATGGAGAGGTTCATCATGTCGGCAGGACCGAGCGACCCGTCCGAACGGTAGACCGGACGCCGTTGGATCTTGTGCACCCCGAGGATCGCGACCTCCGGGTAATTGAG
Source organism: Thermoplasmata archaeon (assembly GCA_036404475.1). GTDB lineage: Archaea > Thermoplasmatota > Thermoplasmata > Lutacidiplasmatales > UBA184 > Lutacidiplasma. Next base: position 16,780 of record DASWZL010000060.1, on the reverse strand, counting down.
GATGGGCGTCGCGAGCAGTCCTCCGAGCGCCCCCAGGCTCGTGATCGTGAAGGTGCTCCCCATGAGCTCGGCCCGGGTCAGCGTCCCGGCCCGGCCCCGCTCGCCGAGGTCCTGGATCTCGCGCGCCAGAGCCACGACGCTCTTCCGGTCGGCGTTTCGGACGACCGGCACGATGAGCCCCTCGGGAGTCGCGGTGGCGATCCCGATATGGTAACTGGATCGCACGAGAAGTTCCTCGCGGGCGTCGTCCACGGTCGCATTGAGCTTCGGGTACGCCTTCAGCCCCGCGACGACCGCTTTGACGATGAACGGGAGGTAGCTCAGCCGCACGCCTTGCTTCTCGACATGCTTCGCCATCCGGTCCCGAAGGGTGACGAGCTCGCTCATGTCGACTTCTTCGACGTACGTGTAGTGAGCCGCCCGGTGCCTCGATTCGGTCATGTGCTCGGCGATGACCCGACGAATTCCGCGGATGGGGATCCGTTCGAGAACATCGTCCGATACGGGGGTGGGAGCTCGTGCAACGGGCGAGGGGGTGGGGGCCGGTCCGGTCGGGGCCGAGAGGGCCGGCCACATCGGGGAGGAGGTCGCGTCGCTGGAGCCTGCCTTCGCCGTGTCTAGGTCCGCGTCCGTGATCCGGCCGCCCGGGCCGGTCCCCTTGACCCGGGTCAGGTTCACGCCGAGCTCGGCCGCACGTCGCCGGACGAACGGGGAAGCGAGGACGGGAGCTGAAGAAGGGCGGGCTCGGTCCCCTCCCTCGCCTTTCAGGGACGGGGGGCTCGGCGGGGCGGGGGGCAGTGGTTTAGCCGCGGTGGCCGGAGGCGGGCTGGCCGGAGCGGGTCCGGTGGCTCCCTCGGTTTCGATGGTGACGAGGAGGCCTCCCACCTTCACCTTCTCCCCGACCCGGGCGTGGAGGCTGAGCACGCGGCCCGACTTCGGGGAGGGGATCTCGACGTTCGCCTTATCGGTGAGCACGCTCACGAGCGGGTCATCTTCCCGGACCGTCGCCCCTACGCTGACGAACCAGCGGACGACCTCCCCTTCGGCCACGCCCTCGCCGAGGTCGGGGAGCCGGAACTCGAACGTCATCGTGGGCTCCTAGGACGCTCGGACCGCGTTCCTCGCGGCGCGGGCGATCCGGTCGGCGTTCGGGAGGTACACGTTCTCGAGGGCGTACGGGAACGGGGTGTCAAAGCCGGTCACTCGGACGACCGGGGCCTTGAGCGAGTACAGAGCCTTTTCGGCGAGAAGAGCGGCCAGTTCCGCTCCAAAGCCGCAGAACCGGGCCGCCTCGTGGACGATCACGGCTCGCCCGGTCTTCTCGACCGATGCGACCACGGCGGCTTCGTCCAACGGCACGAGCGTGCGCAGGTCCACCACCTCGGCGGAGACCCCGTCTCGCGCGAGGGTCTCCGCGGCGTCGGTGGCCTGCGGCACCATCGCGCCGTAAGCGAACAGCGATACATCCGAGCCCTCCCGAACGATACGAGCCCGCCCGAACGGGACACGCTCGGCGCCGTCAGGAACCTCGCCGGTCAGGGATCGGTAGATCCTCTTCGGCTCGAGGAACAGGACCGGGTCCTCGTCATCGATCGCGCTGAGGAGAAGGCCTCGAGCGTCCGCGGGCGTCGATGGGACGACAACCTTGATCCCGGCGGTGTGGCAGAAGTACGCCTCGGTGCTCTGCGAGTGGTAGAGACCGCCCTTGATGCCGCCCCCGTAGGGGGACCGGATCACGACGTGGGCCGGATACTGGCCTCCCGAGCGGTACCGGAACTTCGCGAGCTCGCTGACGATCTGGTCGAAGGCGGGGTAGATGAAGTCCAGGAACTGGATCTCGGCCACCGGCTTGAGGCCGTAGAGCGCCATTCCGATCGCGGCCCCGATGATGCCGGTCTCCGAGAGAGGAGTATCGATCACGCGGTCGGCGCCGAACTCCTTGAACAGCCCTTCCGTGGCACGGAAGACGCCTCCGTTCACGCCGATGTCCTCGCCGAGAAGGAGAACGTTCGGGTCCTGGCGCATCGCGTCGCGAAGGGTCCGGTTGATTGCCTGAACGAGGTTCAATTCGGTCACGGTTTGAGAACTCCCTCCCGAACCCGGGCGTCGTATTCCGCCCTCTCCTCCGCGAGACGAGGCGTAAGGTCCGCAAAGACGTCGTCGAACACCGACCTCGGGTCCAGCGGCCTCGCCTTCTCCGAGGCCTCGAACGTACGGGCGACGCGAGCGCGGACCTCTTCCCAGAGCGTTCGGTCCGCCTCTTCGTTCCACTGGCCCGCGGCGATCAGCTCCCCCTTGAGCCGACCGATGGGGTCGCGTTCCTTCGCCGCGGAAAGCTCCTCGTCCGTCCGGTACCGCTTCGGGTCGTCCGAGGTCGAGTGGGGTCCGAACCGATAGACCTCGGCCTCGATCATCGTCGGACCTCCGCCGGCGACCGCCCGCGCTCGCGCTTCTCGGACCGCCCCGTAGACGGCATGAATGTCGTTCCCGTCCACCAGCACCCCGGGGATTCCGTAGGCCGCGGCCTTCTCGGCCAAGGTGGCGCTGTGGGTCTGCCGCTTGCGGGGCATGGAGATCGCCCACTGGTTGTTCTGGCAGAAGAAGATCGATGGGCACTGAAACACCCCCGCGAAGTTGAGGCCGGCATGGAAGTCGTTGGAGCTGGTCGCGCCGTCGCCGAAGAAGGCAATCGTCACGATCGGGTCCTTGCGTCGCTGCGCGGCCATCGCCGCGCCCACGGCCTGGGTGATCTGCGTCCCGATCGGGCTGGATGCGACCACGAAGTTCACGTCGCGAAAGCCGAAGTGGTTGGGCATCTGGCGGCCTTTGATCACGTCGTCCGCATTCCCGAGAAGTTGGTCGAATATCGCCTTCAACGAAACGCCTCGGGCGAGCGCCACCGCCAGTTCCCGGTAGGCCGGGAAGACCCAGTCCCCGGGAGCGAGAGCGCGACTCGCACCGACCTGGGCGGCCTCTTGCCCCATCAGGGGAGCGTAGAACCCGATGCGGCCCTGCCGTTGGAGCATTAGGCAACGTTCGTCCATGGCGCGAGCCAGGGCCATCAGCTGGTAGGCGTCCCGAAGCCCCTCGTTCGGGAAGGCCGGCGTCCCGGAGGCCGTCGGCGCCATTGACAGCGTACCCGGCTCGACCATGACGTTACGCCGAGGCCGCGACGGACCCCCGTGATATAAGTTTGAGGATGACGAATCGACGGGACTTTGTCCCGAGGCCAGCGGTCCCGCTGCCTTCGGACCGCCCGGGCGATACTCCGTTGATGCGGGCGCGCGCCGGTTCACCTGTCAGGGCGACTATGGGGCGACTCGCTCCCTTGTCTTTTCCCCGCTCGCTGGCGAAGGGAATAGGTGGTCGCCTGGCGCCGTGCCTAGGGTCGCCTGCGTCCGCGGTCTGGGCGCCGCCCGCGGTCTTGGTGCCTTCCGCGATCATCGTACCGGGGAGCTCCTCGCGGGAACCGACGTTGGGCTCCCGGGGAGGCCGCGAGGGAGGGTGCCGGCCGGGGGGCGTCGTACGGGAAGCCGGGGATCTTCGCTCGGTTGATCTTCATGCCGATCAGCTTCTCGATCCGGGCGAAGTCGTGTTCCTCCTCGGGCATGACCAAGGTGTAGGCATCTCCCCGCTGCTGGGCGCGGGCCGTGCGGCCGACCCGGTGGATGTACGTCTCGGGCTCGTGAGGCACGTCAAAGTTGACGACATGGCTCACGTCCTTGACGTCCACTCCTCGCGCCGCGATGTCGGTAGCGACGAGAACGCGGTACTCGCCGGTTCGGAACCCTTCCAGGGCCCGGACGCGCTGGCTTTGGCTCCGGTTTCCATGAATGACCGCCGCGTTGATTCTACGGTGGAGGAGCTGCCGGACCAGGTTGTCGGCCCGGTGCTTGGTCCGCGCGAAGACGAGGACGCTGCTCATCATCTGGTCCTTGAGAAGCTCGGAGAGGAGGTCGGTCTTCAGGTGGGAGGGGACGGGAAGGGCCAAATGCGTCACGCCGACCGCGGCGACGGTTCGTTCCTCGACCTGGATCATCTTGGGATCCCGCAGGAACTCGCGGGACAGGGCCACGATCTCCGGCGGCATCGTGGCCGAAAACAACATCGTCTGCCGGACCCGCGGGAGGCGCTGCAGGATCCGGCGGACATCCGGCAAGAATCCCATGTCCAGCATCCGGTCCCCTTCATCGAGGACCAGGATCTTCAGCTCTTGGAAGTTGACGTACCCACGGCTCATGTGGTCGAGGAGGCGGCCCGGCGTCGCGATGATGATCTCGGCGCCGCCGCGCAAAGCGCGCTCCTGGTCCGCCATTCCGACCCCACCGTACACCGCCGCGCCTCGGAGGTGGGTGTGGCCCGCGAGCTTTCGTAGGAACGCATGCGCCTGCAGCGCCAGCTCGCGCGTCGGGGTGAGGATGAGGGCGTAGGTCCTGCCCGTTGGTTCTTCGAGCAATCGCTCCAGGATCGGCAACAGAAACGCCGCGGTCTTCCCGGTGCCGGTTTGAGCGGTGCCGATGATGTCCCGACCCAGGACCGCGTGAGGGATCGTGTCCCGCTGGATCGGGGTCGGTGTCGTGTACCCGATCTCTTGTATTCCCCGACGCAGTTTCGAGTGGAGCGGGAGGTCCTCGAAGGTCCCTCCGCCCGCCTTCGAAGCCTTTGTCGGAACAACGTTCGGGTCGGTCATCGGGTGCTCGGAACGCCGAGGCCAGCCCCGCCGGACCTTAAGAGGGCCCCCAGGAGGGACCCCCTGCCCTCGGCATGTCACATCGCCCCAACGGCACGCAGCGAAAGCGATAGAACAGGCTCGTCAGCGAGTAGATTCCCGGGCGACCCGCGAATGGGTTTCTAGGGAGGTTAAAATACGGAAACTATGATACGAAACAGATGTCAGCTGCGGGTACAGCGTCGCCGCCTCCTGAGGCGATGCGACGTGGGGTGAGCCGGGGCGTGTTCGTCGCGACGGTGGTCATCGTCGCGGTCATCGCCCTGATTGGGGGAATGTATGTCGGAAAGGCGGTGCTCGGGTCGAGCAGTTCTTCGTCGTCCTCCTACTTGGTGGTGGGGACGAATATACCGTTCCCGCCCTTCGAGGACTACAACTATAGTTCCGGCGCCTACTTTGGGTTCGACATCAACTTCTCGATGCTGATCGCGAACGCGCTCCACCGCACGCTCGTTATCGATAATTATGCGGACTTCTCCGTCCTCCTGGCGGACGTCGGAGCGGGTGTCGTCGACATGGCGGCATCGTCGATCACCGAATCGGGGGCCGTTGGCGCGGCTCGGAACGCGTCGATGTCCTTTTCGATCCCCTATTACGACGCGAACCAGGCCATTGTGGTCCAGAGCAGCAGCAGCCTGTCGTGCGTGGCCACCGGCTGCACCGTAGCGCAACTGGCTTCGCTCAAGATCGGAGTCCAGACGGGCACCTCGAGCCAAAGCTGGCTCACGCAGTATCTGATTCCGAACGAGACCAAGTCTGGCAAGGTGACGGGCTACACCACGGTCGACACCGAGATACTTGCGCTCAGCGCCGGCGCGCTGGACTGCATCATGATCGACCTTGGGCCGGGCAACTCCATCGTGGCAAGTTCGGGCGGGACCCTCAAGCTCGCGGGAGATATCTTCACCAACGAACTCTACGGATTTGCGGTGGCCCACGGGGATCCGGAGCATATCCTCCCGTCCATCAACAACGTGATCACCACCGCCGAACAGAACGGGACGTACGCGAAGCTGATCAAGGAGTGGTTCGGCTAAGCGCGGAATCGGGTCCTGAGGGCGGGAGGACGGTGCGGCGCAACGTGGGGGCCACTCCGGGGTGGCCCCCGCTTCTTTCCGCCAGGCCCTGACGGTTCGAAGGGGGGAAACCACTGCGTCCCGTGACGGGTGGTCTGCCCCCCACCGGAACCCTTTCCCCTGCCTCACCTGAACCGGGCCGAGTCACCGGTTTCCGGCGGCTCCTGACCTGGAGAGCTTGGTCGCCGGTCGTCTACGGGATCGCGGCCACGGTCGGAGGAATCCTGTTCCTAATCGAGCTCGGAAACCTCGGGGTCTATCGACTCTCCTTTGCCCTCGATCAAGTCAATCCCCTCCTCGGAGGATTCTACACGAGCCTAGAGGTCGTTGCGGTCATCCTTTCGCTCGGCTTCGGTCTTGGATTCGTGGTCGGCTGGGCTCGCACGACCCGCTTCCTGATCCTCCGAGGGCTAGGATCGGTCTTCGTCGATTTCTTCCGGAGCATGCCCCCGATTGCCCTCATCGTCTTTGCCGCGTTGATCGGTGGGATCGAGCTCAAGGGCTCGAATCTGAACCCCTACCAGATCCACAACATCACCCTCTGGCTCGGAGTCCTTGTGCTCGGGTTCCACACGGCCGCTTACCAGGCGGAGATCGTCCGGGCCGGTATCCTATCGGTGCCGGCCGGCCAAACGGACGCTTCGGATGCCGTCGGGATCTCCCGTATCCGGTCGATGTTCGTGGTGGTCCTTCCACAGGCCTTCCGGGTCTCCCTGCCCGCCCTCGGAAACGAGTTCTCCTCCTCCATCAAGGACACTTCCCTCCTCTACACTATCGGCTGGGTCGAGATCAGCGGGGCCGCCCTGATCCAAACCTCGTTCGCCTACACCGTCTACCTCTACGGCTCGCTGGTGATCTGGTTCGAGGCCGCCTTCCTCTATTTTGTCATAACCTATCTCGTCACACGATCGGTCCGGGGCATTGAGGACCTGTTCAAGGTTCCCGGGCTCGAGGTCGCGCACACATGAGCGAAATCCGCGTTCGGGGTCTGAAGAAGAATTTCGGAAAGCTCGAGGTCCTTCGGGGCGTGGACCTGGACATCGGCTCGGGGAAGGTCCTGTGCATCGTCGGACCCTCGGGTTCGGGGAAGTCGACGCTCCTGCGGTGCATCAACCTCCTCGTCATGCCGGACGAGGGGGAGATCTACCTTGATTCAGTCGCCCTCACGAACCCGCACCTCCGGCCCGAATGGGTGCGCCAGCAGATCGGGATGGTCTTCCAGTCGTTCAACCTCTTCACGCACCTCACCGTGAAGAAGAACGTGATGCTGGCGTTGCGTCACGCCAAAAAGATCGACCGTGCCGCCGCGGAGAAGACGGCGGTGTACCAACTCACCCGGGTGGGCCTGGCCGACAAGATGGAGGCGTACCCGGCCCAGCTCTCCGGAGGTCAGCAGCAGCGGGTGGCGATTGCGCGGGCCCTCGCGATGGACCCGAAAGCGATGCTCTTCGACGAACCGACGTCGGCGCTCGACCCCGAGTCGATCCACGAGGTCCTCGCGGTGATGGGCCGGCTGGCGGAGGAGGGGATGACAATGGCCGTCGTCACGCACGAGATGGGGTTCGCCAAGGAGGTCGCGGACCGGGTCGTGTTCTTTGACGGGGGACGGGTCCTCGAAGAGGGCTCTCCCACGGAGATCTTTGACCGGGCCGGCCACGAGCGAACCCAGGCGTTCATGCAGAAGATCCTAAGGTAGAGGTCCGTGGCAGGGAATCCGGAATCCGGGTCGGAAGGAGGGGCGTCCTCGGCGGGGTCTCCCGCCCTCCCTCTCGCGTCCGGCCCAAAACAGCCTCCCCCCGACCTCTCCGCGCTCCAGCCGGGGCGCGTCCGAGAACCCCGCAACTGGGCCTCCGTTTCCTCGCCGTTGTACCTCGGGATTGGAGTGGCCTGTGCCATCGGGTTCTTCTTTCTTCTCGGAGCCGCGGGCGTGTACAGTCTTTCGTTCATCATTCGGACCCTGCCCCAAGGAGTGGGCCCTTGCGAACTCTCTCTCGAATTCACGACCTTCACGTTCTTGCTGGGTTTCGTCGGCGCAGTCGGACTCGGCATGGTCCGGGCCCACCCGCCCCAACGCGACCCGACGGCGAGCCGTAAGCGCCTGCGGACCCGGCTCTCCTGGCTGTGGCGGTGGCCTTTGTACGGGTTCGCCTCCGGCTACGTCGCGGCGGTCCGTGGGACTCCGTTCCTCGTTCAGCTCTTCATCGTGTACTTCGCCATCATCTTCACGTTCCCCCGGTTCGCGTTCCTCGGCTGGGACGCGGCCTACTGGGCCGGGTTCTTCGCCCTCCTCATCAACACCACGGGGTACCAGGCCGAGGCGATCCGTGGCGGATTACAGTCGGTCGATGTCGGTCAGATCGACGGGGCGAAAGCGGTCGGGATGAGCCGACTTCAGACCTTCGCGCGGATCACCCTACCCCAGACCCTTCGGCTGATTACGCTGCCCCTGACCAACGAGTGGATCAGCAATTTCAAGACGGCGACCATCCTCAGCGTCATCGGCATCTTTGAGCTGTTCGACTGGTCCCGCACGGACATCGCGCTCACCGACGCTCGACCGATCGAAGCGTTCGTCCTGCTGACGATCTTCTACCTGGTCGTCAACGTCACCTTGAGTCGGGTGATGACCTATGTCGAGAAGACTCGCCGCATCCCCGGTCTCGGTTCCCCCATTCCAGAGGTCGGAACTTCGAAGTCGCTCCTTGAAGCTGGTATCGGCGCGGGCCACTACTGAGGGGCGGACTCCCTAGCCTCCTCGGCCGGCGTCGGTAGACCACCTCGTCTGACCATTCCCACTGCATCGCAGTCTTCTCAGCCTCGTCGGGCTCGGGACCATGTTCCTCGGCATGAGTTCGGCCTTCGCCCGAAGGACCCCTCGAATGAGTTAGACCGGTGACACGAATCGTCGCCCGAGAGGTCGGACGCAGCCATTCTATCGAGCCACCGGAATGACCGCTCGTGGTGGCCCCCCTCGCTTCCTCGACGCCTCCTACCGAGCAGAAACCTCTCGCGGCCGCGGTCCTCATCGTAGTGGGAGGGGTCCTTCTCCTTTTCGAGGGTCTCATTTTCGCAGAGGGTGTCCTCGTGGCGCTCGTGACCTTCTTCTTCGGCTCGGGGGGATTCTATCTCGGTGGCATTTTGGCTGGAATCGGTGGGGTCCTAGCCATGCTCTGGACCCCGCGTCCGCTGCCGAGCCCCGTTTCGTTGCCGTTTAGCACGCCCTCCGCGCCGCCTCCGCCTTCCTGCTAGCCGGGAAGCGGTCGGGAAGACACAGTCCCGAGGTATCCCAGGGCGGGAAGGGGTCGGCTCCATCGACCCGGGAATCCCTCCGCGGAGCGGTCGCCCTCCGAACCGGACTCTAGTTGGTGCCGAAGAACCGAAGCGTGAGATATCCGAGAGTGGCCCAGAAGATCGTGGCTAGGCGTCTGGGGATGGATAGCGCGGCACTTCCACAGAAGCCCACAAAGCACGGGACGAGGGACAGCGCCCGGCGCATCCGAGGATTCATGTGCATCGAAGGGTGTGCGTCGGGTCAGGCCGCCCCTCAATACGGGCAGATAGGACATTCATGGTTACGTCGACATCGGGCGCACCGAGACCGCCTCGCGAAGCGTCGCGACGCCAGCTCCCTTTCGGGCTAACGGTGTGCGCGGTGATACTGCTGGTGGGGGTCCTGTTCGTACCGTCCCTGATTCCGGCAACACCCGTCGGCCAGCCGAGACTTACCCTGAGCGCCTCGATCCCGCCATGGAACACATGGACGTGCAATCCCAACAACCCGAGCCCCGCGGCTCTCAACATTCCCGTTCCGAACCCGATGTACCCCAGGTACCCCAAGGCAAGCCTCACGGTCACCTACGAGTTCAAAGTGGTGGGGTACGTCAAGTCCGACCTCGGAACGACCGTGTACCTCCCCACCACCAAGGCGGTGTTGCCGACAACGCCGACAGGCAGCCTCTCGCTCACCCTCCCGGCCAAGAACGTGACCATCGCCGGAAACGGGTGGTCGTCCCCCACTCTCTTGAGCGAGACCACGAAACTTACCTCCAAGGAGAATTTCTCCGCGGCTAGTGCCTACCTGACGTCCTCCAAGTATGCGGTGATGGCCAACGCTGTCTCCGGATCTCTAACCCTCGAGTTCCGCTGGCACTGGAGCTTCGTCCCGGCGAAAGGCGGAGCAGCCCAGAACGGGACATGGTCCGTGCCGTCGAGGAATGCGACGTCCCCCTACCTACCCAGCATCTTCTATCCGGCTCCCTACGTGGGTATCGTGTCCACAACCTCCTCGCCGGCAGTTGCCGGGACGATTTTCAACGTAGAGCTCACGGGAACTGTCGCGAACACATCGTTCCGGATGGTCTTGGAGTACCCCAACAACGGGACCGAGATCCAGTCAATTTGGGAAAACAGCAGCGTCCGAGCCACTCTCTTCAACGCCACCGTCCCTCTTTCCTACCGGAACGGGGCCCCGCTGCCCGCCGGGAACTACCTGATCCACGTTCACGATATCTGTGAGGCCATCGTCCAGATGCATTCGGTGGTGGTCGTGACCGACGATAGTCTCGCGGGTCCCGGGGGGGTTCCTTCCCGCACGATGGTCTGGGCCTAACGAAAGCCTCCTATCGGCATCTAGAAATCTTGGGCCCCGGTGCCTCTCGCTGTGGCTGCAACTCCCTGTCCGAGGTGCGGATGCCGCAATGCACCGGGCGAAGCAATCTGCGCCAAGTGTGGTGTAATGCTCTCGGGTCTTGCGCTGGCGACCATCTCCGCGGTAGGCTCTCCATCATCCACCCCCCAAGCCGCCCCACCGGTCGCTCGGCGTCGGGTTTCCCGCAGGACCTTCGGTGTACTGCTGGTCGTTGTGATGGTGGTTGTCGCTGGGCTTTCAGTCTTCTGGTACGAATACCGGCCGGGGGGACCGCTGAACCCGTACACCGGCAAGGTTGGCGAGACTCCCGTTCCGATCACCGTGGGCTCTGCGTTGTACACGGAGAACCTGAGCGGTTACTTTGGGGCGGTGGGAGAGTTCGGGACAGCGGTACCATCGCCAACGCTGACCACCCTCACGGACTACACCGCCATCAACGTGTTCCGTTTCGGCGATGGGATGGATTCAACCAATCTTAGCCTCGGGGTTTCGTATTCAAATAACGGGGTCGCCGGCCCGATAGCGGTGAATGTCACGTCCGACTGGAAGTTCTGCGAGTCACTTACCACCAAGTGTGTCTACATCGCCCAGCTACCCGGAGAGACCAACAGCCCGGGGGATGTTCTCTCCGCTGTGTCCTACCTCCGCTCGCACGGAATCGACCCCAACTACTACTCGATTGGAAACGAACCCTCGGCTTGGTTTCATTTTGCCATCCGTTGGACCTCGTGGAGCTCCAGCGACGATAGCTCCCCGACCGCTACGCAGTATGCCCGAGAGGTCCAGAGGATGATTCCAATCGTGCGCTCCGTTGTCCCCGACGCGAAGATCATAGGGCTTGAGGACAACCAATGTGCGAATGACTCGTTCGTTCAGCAGGTAGCCAAGGTTGATGGTGCGAACATCAGCGCGATCGCTTGTCATGCCTACTCGGCGAACTCACAGGACAAAAGGGGCGCCGGGCTACAGCAGTTCTACAACACCCTATCGTCGAACGGGACGAACCTCGCCACGAACGTCCCCAAGGTGCGCGACGGCATCACCTACGGATGCCCCACGTGCTCGGTGGCGGCGTGGGTCGATGAGTTCAACGCCATCGGTGGCCCCGTACCCGCGGGGTTCAATGCCTACATGTCGAGTTACCCCGACTTCGTCCTCACGGCCGGCTCGGCGGTGCGCGGGATGACCGTGAACCTGACCCACTACCTCTTCTTTGCCTATTGGCCGAGCGGCCTGCAGCACTACGCGATAGTGACCACTAACTACAGCGTGCGACCGACGTTCTATTGGTACTCGTATTTCGCTCCGAACATCACGAGCGGCCAGCTCTACTCGGTTCGGTACGCCCCACCGTACGAGCCCTCCTTCGCCACGTACCTTCAAGGTCCCTCTCCGGAGGAATCTGGCAGTCTCGTGGTCGTTAACGCCAACGCGACGGTATCGGAGAACATCTCGATCAGTCTGCCGCTACCGCTATCGAACGGGGGGAAGACGGTGTATTGGGACAACACGACAAGCATTCCGACGGTGACCCCATACGGCTGGTTGCCCGCGAACTACACGCTCGGACCCGCCTCGGTGCTGCTCGTGGATGTCAATGGCTCGCTCGGTCAGTCTTCGGCCTACGCCGATCTCACTGTATCGGCCCTTCCCAGAGGATCGACCGTTCCGAATTGGGAGGTGACCCTGCCCAACTTCCCCCACGGTTTGAGGTTCACGGTCATCCCGCTTCTCGGCCAAGATGCGGGCCGTACTTGCTCCGTTCCCCCCCGCCTCCCCACCAGTAACGGTACCCTCGGAAGCTTGGCGGGTCCAGGTCTTGCTGGAATCGGACGTGCATATTCCCAATCAGTGGAAGATCGAGCGGAGCGTATGCGTTCGGCAATTCGGTCGAATCGACGGGAGAGGTCGGCGTGACTGAATTGCCCTGGCAGGCTCAATCGGCGGCAGATTTTCTGACGGCGGGGCTGGTAGCGTAGTTTGGTCCCGATTATCATTTCCCTATGCCAAGTAAGGGAGATTCGAACTATCCCGGGGGAGCGGGCGCAAGCTGCGCTGCCGACCAGGGTCCCACGTGCGGACGACGGAACCGCTTGTCGTCCGACGACCAGGATGTCCAAGTGGCTCGATGAGGCAATGAAACGCCCGAATCGCAAGCGGTAGCTTTTATTCCGGGTCGGAGTGCACACATCGAATAGCCCACGTACGCTCAATCTCCCGGCGCGATGTCAACGACTTCCCCGATTGGCCGTTCGTCTTCGTCCGAGCGCGGAACCGACGGGACGAGCGTGTCCTCCCGCCACCCGCAGGTGAGCGTCGGGTTCGCGGTGGCAGTGATAGTCATGGTCGTGGCGACAGGGTACGTAACGTTGTTCGGCGGCCCGTCGTTCGGCAACCTCGTGGCGACTCCCAGCTCCCCCCCTGGTTCGGGATTGACTCCCGCGAGCGCCATCCCGCCCGGCTGTAACCCCACTCAGGGCGTGAAATTCCCGACACGGACCGCGCTCCTGATCCCGAACTACAACCCTGCAACGAACGTTACCGTGGGCGATCATGTCGACGTGACCTTCGAATTCAACGTGAGCGCCACGACCGTTCTGGTGGCTGGCCTCAACGTGAACACTCCCACCGTGTTCGTCACGATGCCGACGGTCGGTGGACCTAGTTTCCCTGTCACGTTTAACAATCACACGTTCACAATGACGGGCCCGCGATGGACCTCCCTCAGCTACAGTAAGCTCGTGTCGAGTAACTTCAAGTTCGACCCGGCCAAGAACGCGACCCTCAGCACCCAAAAGGTCGGCACGATGGCCGACACCCCGTACGGGACCCTGATGCTGGAGTGGCGCTGGACCTGGAACGTCACCTCTCCGAACGGGAGCTACGTCCAGGGACCATGGACCGTGCCCACGTCCACGATAAAGGTTAACGTCTGGCTGCCGAGCGTCTTCAAGCCTGCGCCGTACGTCGCCCTCGAATCGGAGAGCCCCGCCCATGACTTAATCGGCTCAAACTACACGATGAACTTGGGCGGCGACGTGGCAGGTCGGTCGTTCTACATCGAGTTAGAGAACGCGAGCGGAGCCGTCAAGGCGACGGAGTGGGTGGAGGACACCTCGACAACGAACGCGACGTTCGAAGCGAATATCACTCTCCTAGCGTCCCTGAACTACCTCTACCCCGGGCAGTACCTCGTCCACATCCATGACTCTTGCGGCGCGATGCTCTATTCAAAGCGCGTGACCCTCGCTTACCCGGCGACCGCAGCGATTCAGATCTTCACCACCCCCTTCACATGCGGGACCATCACGCTTAACAGGACAGTCTACCGCGACGGTCAGACGGCGACAGTCGTCCCTTCTCCGAACCCGTATGCGTTCAGTTTCCAGGCCTGTAAGGGGTACGTCTTCTCGAACTACAGCCGCGAGGGGGCGATCCACATTCCTAGCAAGGGCCTGATGGTCGTCAGTGCGAACGGTACCTTCATCGCGAATTACCGCCCGAACTGAGTCTGTCGAGTTGCGTGCCTCCCTCCACGCTTTCGCGCGCCGGCCCCCCCAGGTTCACTGTTGCGTGCTGCCCGTGGTGGGCCCCGAGAATCACTCGAAGGATTTCGACCCGTTCACTGACTCGCACCCCACTTTCGAGGATTGCCTGGCCTCCTTGTTGTCACGAACGCCCATGACGAGGGGCAGGCCGTCGTGCCAATGGGATGCATCGACAAGGACGGCCGCATCCTCTCGAATGACAACCGCTTTCAAACCTGGCGAGCGAGGTCGGCCACGGCGGCTCGCCCTGAAAGGCTCAAATGGCGGTAGGTTTGCTGACGGCGGGGCTCGTAGCTTAGTACGGCCCCTCGATACAAGGCCAATATCGCTACCTAACCCGCAATCCCGCCCCAAATGCCAGGGATCCAACTAGAGGGCGGAGGTGAGGATTCCGCATGTTGATGAACCCGACTCTAATGCGAATGGCCCGGATTACATCGAACCATTCGCGCACTCAAACTGGGGAGAATCTTCTTCAGACCGAACGAGGTCGTGCTATGAGAAAGAGCGACCCGGGTTGCTGGCCTGGGTTACTCGCCGAGAAGGCGTCCACTGCAACCGACGAGTTCATTCCTGTCAGGTTTATGTTTACTGGACCTGAAACAATCGGTGTGAGTTTCGCGGTGGCAGAAGAATGCGCGAGGTCGGTCACATCGAGCGTTGCGTGGTAGGTACCTGGGCCCGAATACATGTGAGAGGGAGAAGCGGCCGAGGAGTAAGTCCCGTCTCCAAAGCTCCAATTGTAGGCGTAGGGTGGTAGTCCCCCTCGAACGGTTGCACTGAAGGTTTCCGTGTTACCGGATCCATTCGCAACGACCTTGGCGGAGACCGTTAACGGGAGATCCAGGGCAGTAAGGTCGGAGCCGGCTGCGACAAAGACCTCGCTCCGGGACATGGAAGGCGAAGGGAAGATCTGGCCCCCCAGATTCCACGTGAATGTCTTGAGGATGTCTCCATTTGCGCTGTTTAGAACCAGGAGTTGAGTGTTGGCCGCTACGAACAACATGCCATTGAACCAGATGGGAGCCGAATATCCCACAAAATGCCGCCCCAAGCCCACTTGCCAAAGATAGGCACCGGTCAACGGATTGATGGCCCGGATGCTTGCGTTGTAGGCGATGCCGTTGATAACCGTGGACGGGCTATACACGTAGAGTCGGTTCGCCGCGAAGGCCGCGGACGTAATTGAGGTCTCAGTAGAGACTTGGTCCGACCACTTCAGCGTGAGGTTCGACTGGTACCACACGTAGAGGTAGCCGTTCTTGTTGATGGCCGCCACCATCGCCGGCCCTCCTTTAGGAGTAAAAAGGGTCGGCGTCGAACCGAAATCGCTGTCCGCGACCCGTTGGACCAACGGAACGCTCCACGAGTGCTCCACTTGGAGTGTCGATGCGTTCAACGAGATCAGCGATTCGCCATAGGTCGAGCTCAGCTTTCTGTACGCGTTGCCGGTCGTCACGTATATTGTGTTGGACGAGACGTTTAACGAGGGGGAACCCCAGATGCTGGAGCCGTTCGGGTTGGGCACGCTCGAATTGAAGAAACTCACCACGTGATGCGTCTTCGTGGAAATCTCGGCGAGTCCCGCCGGAACAAGGGGTCCATCGCACTCACTCGAGATGCCGACGTACGCCTCACTTCCGTACACCAGGGGGCTTGACCAGAGGTAGTAGCCCGCCGATGCGGGGCCTCCGAGGCCAAGGTTCCAGAGCATCTTGCCTGTGGAGCTATTCAGTACAAACAAGGTCGGTGTCCCCCCGTTGACGAACAGGTAAGCGCCGGCGTAGGTAGCAGTTGAAGTGATTCCCAAGCTCCCCATGCCGCACGAGGGGTTGGGACTTTCCAAGCCCAAGAAGGTCTTCCAGCGCAACGTCCCATTGGTCGCATACAGGGCGTACTCGTACCCGTCCCAGGAACCAAAATAGACGATCCCGTTGGCCACAATCGGTTGCGTCGCGATTGTCGCGCCCGTCCCAAAGTGCCAGAGCCGCTGAAGGCTCGGAGTGTTGGTAGGGTTTAGAATCCCGCCGCCTTCCGACGCGTTGTCGGTCCTCTGAATCGAACCGAGGTAGGTTGGAAAATTGCCTCCCGGACTCAAAATCCATCCGACTCCAGACGATGCCGATGTTTGCAAGGTCGACTCGTTAGCGAATCTCGAACCCGACAAAACTGTGAACGAGCTGAAAGTCAGTGTGAGAACCACCAGTACAAGGACGCCTACTGCTATGGCTTTAGCCGCCCCGTGAAGCTCTTCTTTTCCCATATCTCGCCCCGCACGAGACTGGACTCGTGAGCTCGAAGGATTCTAGTCGGCTGTTAAGTCTTTCGATTGTGGCTGAATGAGGTTAGATTGGACAGGGACCTACGATGGCGAGGGGGGAGGACACGCGTGCGAACGTGTCTTCAGTTCGCGAATTCTCCGAGGAACGAGCGATACGCCGCGGAGATCAGAAATCCAAGGAGCTCGGTGGGGCGAGAGCGAGCGGCTGACACCCCCCGCCCGTTGTGCCGGACACTCGACCCGGCCAGAAGAAGAATGCGTCCCGGGTTGCCCGAGGGCGGAAGAGGTTAGCTCCTTGTCGGCGGAGGACCGAAGGGAGCGTGTGTGCTCGGCAATCTGGTCGAATTGACGAGAGAGGTCGGCTTGGATGCCTTGCCCTGAAAGGCTCAAATGGCGGCAGATTCCCTGACGTTGGGGCCCGTAGCTTAGTTTGGTGACGGGAACCCGTTTCCAAAGACGTTCCTACCAGTTCTCGCAGCGAATCTCTCGGGCCAGCCG
>DASWZL010000059.1:0-19617 GCA_036404475.1 Thermoplasmata archaeon | reverse complement strand
CGCTCGTCCGGGCCCACGACCGCTGGCGCGGCCGCGAAGTGTTCAACCTCCTCGCCAGCGAGAACGCCGTTTCGCCCGTCGCGCGACGGTACCTCGGCAGCGACCTCGCCGGCCGGTACACCCTGCCCATCACGACGGACTTCCACGGGGACGTGATCGACAACAGCTACACCGGTACCCGCTACACCGACCGGATCGAGGCCCTCGCCAACGCCGCCGCGGCCCGCCTCTTCCACGGCCGCTACGCGACGACCCGACCGCTCTCGGGGCACATCGCCGCCCTCTCGGCCCTCGTTCCGCTGCTGCCCCCGAAGTCGCGGATCCTCGCTATCTCCCCCGACGAGGGGGGGTACGACGGGTACGCTCCCGGCTACATCCCCGCGGTGGTCGGCTACACGGTCCGGCCCTTGCCCACCGAGGGTCCGGAGCATCGTGTCGACGCCGACGCCGCGGTCGACACGATCCGTCGGGAGCGTCCGCAGGCGATCGTGCTCGGCCAGAGCTTCTTCCTGTTCCCCTACCCGCTTCGGGAGATCGCCGAAGCCGCGCACGCCGTCGACGCGCTCGTGCTGTACGATGGCTCCCATGTCCTCGGCTTGATTGCCGGCGGCCAGTTCCAGGACCCGCTGCGCGAGGGCGCCGACGTCCTGTACGGAAGCACCCACAAATCGCTCCCGGGGCCCCAGGGCGGCCTCCTGGTCACGGACCGGGAGGACCTGTTCCGGCAGCTCGACCCCGCGCTCGTCTGGCGGGTCTTCGACAACGCGCACTGGAACCGGATCGCCGCGCTCGGCCAGACCCTTCTCGAGCTCGAACGGTGCGGCCCCGAGTATGCCCGGACCGTCGTCGCCAACGCCCAGGCGCTCGGTCCGGAGCTCGCTCGGGGAGGGTTCCCGCTCATCGGAGAGGCGGAGGGGTTCACGCGCTCCCATCAGCTGCACATCGACCGCGACCGCCTGAGGCGCGAGGCGAACCTGGGAGCCGGGGAGCTGGCTCGCCGGCTCGAGCGGCAGCGGCTGCTCATCGACCTTGTCGGTCGTGTCGGGACGGCCGAAGTGAGCCGGCTCGGCCTCGTTCCCGAGGAGATGCCGCGGCTCGCCGACCTGCTCGTCCGTGCGGGAATACGGGGCGAGCGGGTGGGTCGAGACGTGCTCGCGTGGCGCCGGACGTTCCGGAAGCTCCGCTTCGCGTAGCGTATCGGGATCGGCCCGGGGAGTGGGCCGTTAGGCTTCGGGGCCAACGAGACAAGAACGAATCGGTCGATAGATAAACAAAAAAAGAGAGGGGGGGAAAGGGTTGGTCTGAGGAGGCCGACCTCAGCGACCGATTACTGCATCCCGTGCTCGGCCTTCCCGTGGGCGGCGAGCTCCTCGGGAGTGCTGAACGACTTATTGCAGACGCTGCAGGTGTTCGGCGCGACGGCACCGGTCGCCCCGGGCTTGCCCTCCCACGGCTGGGGGGGCGTCGTGGCGGGGCGACCCATGACCGCCCCCGCGAGGATGAACGCCACGATCATGCCGATGATCAGCCCAACGATCAGAAGGAGCGTTCCCGCGGCCGCTCCGGAGAGCCCGGAGATCGCCGACTGGTTCGACCACTGGGTGGAGTTGGAGAAGACCGTTCCTCCCTTCGTGATCACCGTGATGTTCCCGGAGAAGACGTGGGTGGTCGGCAGGTACACCGTGGTCAGGACGATCTGGTACGGGTACGTTCCGGTCTGTCCGATGAACCACGTCGCGCTCACGGGGACACCCGGGGTCAGCTCGATCATACTCTTCGAGAAGACCAACGAGCCCGACGACGAATAGATGTTGAGGACAGCGCCGGCGATGTACGAACCGAGGTAGGCCACGGAGACCGTTACGTTTCCGACCGACACGCTGGCCCCCGGCGCGGGCGATATGAGCGATGCCGACAGCGGGGTCGTGATCAGGAAGAACGATTGCGAGATATGGGTGGTCGCAACCGAGCCGTCCGTGGGAAGACTGGTGCCATCGACGGTGACATAGACGTAGACGCCGTACACATTCGGCGCCAGGCTCAAGCAGCTCGGGTCGTTGCACGCCAAGGTCGACGAGTCGACCACGAACGTGTACGCGGTCTGGTTGTCGGCCGGTGTGATGAAGGTCGCCGTAATCAGTATCCCCGTCGGGTGGTGGGAGGTCGCCAGCGAAAGGTCGGTGACGTCCACCTCGATCGAGGTGGTGGCCGCGTTAATCGGCGCGTTGCCCACCGCGATCGTGAAGTTCACCACGATCGGGAGCGACATGTAGGCCGAGAAGTTCGACGTGAACACGGCCGAGACCGTCGTGGGGTACTGCACGAAGACAGCCGATACGAAGGGCATCAACCCGGTATACTGGCTCACGCCTCCGTAGCCGTTGCCATTGGCCGACACGTTGACCCACAAGGTCAATGGGTCATACGGAACGTTCGCTCCCA
Organism: Thermoplasmata archaeon; assembly: GCA_036404475.1. Taxonomy (GTDB): domain Archaea; phylum Thermoplasmatota; class Thermoplasmata; order Lutacidiplasmatales; family UBA184; genus Lutacidiplasma. The sequence goes on along the minus strand of DASWZL010000059.1, from coordinate 17,175 downwards.
AGGACGCCGCGGTGGCGTTAAGGTCCCACGTCCAAGTATAGTTCTGGAACGGGACGCCGAATGCCGTGCCGTTGGCCGCCACCATCAAGCTCACACCGTCGGCGAGCGTGGTGTCGACGCTGTTGTTTACGGTGAGCGAGCCCAGGTACGTGCTAGTCGCGCTGTCCCAGATGAGAACGTAGCCTCCGACCGTCGAGTTCCCAACCCCGGCTGTCACAGAGGGGTTCACCCAGCTCACGTTGATCCAGCCGGTCGCGACGTACGGCAACGGCTGGTAGGAAAGCGGGCCTCCGTTGACCCCGGCGTTGATCAACGTGGACCCGAGGATCACGGCATCGGGGTAGGAGGCCATCGGCCCTGTTGCATTGGCTAGCCCTCCCGCCGAGGCGCCGGATTCGTTGACCCATGCGATGAGATAGGTTGGCAATCCCTGGTACCCGGCCGTCTGAATCGGCAACGTCGTGTTGCACGAAACGGTCGCGCAGCCGAGAGTCGTGTTATTGAGGGTTAGCATCCAGGTGGTGTACGAGTACTGAACTCCGGCCACTGTCCCATTGAAGCCGGAGACCGAACTGTATCCCTCTGCGTTCGCTGCGTTGACGGTCCCGTTGAAGCTGAAGTAGAGATTTGCAAAGGGAGTGGTGGTGAAGTAGTTTTGGACTTGCAGGTACACACTCGTGGTAGCGTTCGACGTGTAACCCCAGCTGATGTTGGTGTAGAACTCGACCGCGACCGGGACAGGGCTAAGGGAGTACGGGAATCCGAAGGGAGTGAGGAACCCGACCGAGGCATAGGTCGAGACCAACGTGGTGTAGGCCGACACGCTGGCATTTGTGAGGCTTCCGCCCATGGACGCGCCGTTCTCACTGACGAAGGCCGTGATCGCGAAGTAGTCGTTGGCCGCGGGGATCATGTCCGCGCACGACACCATCGCGCAGCCGAGAGTGGTCTCGTCGAGAGAGGTGAGCCACGTGTAGTTCTCGTAGGAAACACCGTTGTTATAGAAGGGGACGACGTTGGCGGCGGTCACCGTGCCGTTCAACGTATACGTCGCGAAGACGGTGCTCGTAGAAAGGTCGTAGACGACCACCCAAACGTGGGTGTTGGTGTTGTCGATCGAACCCCAGGTCACATTCGCGTAGAACGAGAAGCTCTGGGGGACCGGAGTGTCCGATGGGAAGACGGGCGCCCCACCCGAGGTGGTAAAGACCAGGTCTACCGTCGTAGTATAGGTTCGCGCCGCAGGCGTAAGCGGAACCGTGCTCTTCCCCGCCGAACCGGCTGGGGATCCCTTGGCGGTTTGTCCCGACGCCGAATGAGGCGCGCCGAAAAGGCCCCCTCCAACCATCCCCGCCACAAGGAAGATCGCCACAAGCCCAATTGCTACGGTCCCCAAGGTGGCCCCGGTCACACGATGCATGGGGTTCGCGAGTGACTTCCCGTACTTAAACTCAACGTAGATTTCCTGCCCTCCGAGAGGGGCCCTTCTCTCGGCGTCCGGGGCTTAGCAAGCGAGGCCGAACGCGGGTTCCGGGAGCCGACGGCTCTCTCCGGACCTCCCGCCGGCTCGGCTTCCCGCGGAGCTAGGGCACAGCTACGGAGGGGCTAGTCCCACCCCTTCTGACAGAGGGGAACGACGCTTTCCCACCGCTCCCGTGTCTTCCTGCCCGAACCACCAATCCCACACGCTCTTCTCCGGCCGCTCACAGCCTTGTCAACCTGCGCGCTGCCAGCGACGGTCCGACCCACCGCGGGGAAACGGTCCCCTCTGCTTGCTGGAGATGACCCATTGGATCATGCGATCCCCCTAAAGCCGGGTTCTTGTTCGGTCCACGACTTTCGCGGGCGCCGGCCGCGGCGGTTCGGCCGGCCCCGGTCTCTTCTTCTCCGGGGAGATCGTCGACCGACCGGTGAACGAGGGAAGCCGACCTGCCGGTGGGCTCATCTACTCCGTTACCTCGACCGGGGTCGTATGGCGTCGGTGGCGCTCACCGGCACGCCCGGCACGGGAAAGACAACTGTGGCCCGACGGCTGGGCGCATCGTGGCGAACCCTGGAGGTTGCCGAGCTTGCCCAGCGGCTGGGAACCGGGCGCCGCCGGGAGGGAGGCTGGGTGGTAGACCTCGCAGCGACCGCCCGCGCGTGGCGGGCGGGTCGCGTTCCCCCCGTGGACGTTCTGGTGGGCCATCTGGCGCACCTCCTTCCCCTTCGCGACGTGATCGTGCTGCGGTGCCACCCTCGAGAGCTCGCCCGCCGCCTGGCCCGCTCTCGCCCCGGCACCGAACAGGACCGGCGGGCGAACCTCGTCGCGGAGGCCACCGACGTGATCCTATCCGAAGCGGTCGGTCTCCGTCGCCGCGTCTGGGAGATCGACACCACGGGCCGAAGCCCCGCCTCGGTCGCCCGCGAGGTGACCGCGCGGATCCGTAAACGGGGTCGCCCCTCGTACGGCCGGGTGGACTGGCTCGCGGACCCGACGGTCACCGAGCACCTTTTGGGGTAGGAAGGGTAGGAAGGTTCGGATGGTCCTCGAATCGTACCGCGCCAAGGTCCAACCCTACGTCGCCCGGCTCGCTCGACCGTTCCTCGGGTGGAGTCCGGGAAACGTGAGCCTCCTGGCTCTCCTCTGCGCGGTCGCCGCGGGAGGGGTCGCGCTCCTGGTCCGCTGGACCACGCCCTATCTCTTCCTCGCGGTCGCCGTGCTCGTGTTCCTGGCGGGCCTCTTCGACGTCCTGGACGGGGAGGTCGCCCGTCGGACCGCGCGCGCTTCGGTCCGGGGAGACTTCGTCGACCACGTATACGACCGGTACGCCGACGTCGCCATCCTCCTCGGGATCGCCCTTTCCACGTTCGCGAACCCGTTCCTCGGACTCCTCGCCCTCGTTAGCCTCCTCCTGACGAGCTACATGGGGACCCAGGCCCAGGCCGTCGGACAAGGACGACTCTACGCCGGTCTTCTGTCCCGAGCCGACCGGCTCATTGTCCTGGCCGTCGCCGCGTTCCTCGAATTCGACTGGTCGGTTCCCTGGCCGTGGATCACCGCTCAGTCGTGGTCCCGGTTCCATGTGGGAGGGGTCGAGTTCACGGTGATCGACGCCGCGCTCGCCTACTTCGTCATCGCCGGCCAGTGGACCGCGGTCTCGCGGGCGCTCCGGGTCTATCGGGCCCTCCCCCCGTCGGGGTAGGAGTGGCCCCGTCGGACGGGTCCCGTTCGACGGTCGTGCCGCCGCGGCGTCGGTAGTACTGGAGCGGGTGGCGGAGCGACGGCTCGAAGCACCGTTCATCGCGCGCCTTGTCGCGAGGCTCGTCCGCCGTCGGGTCGCCGTCGCGCACGCAGAGCCCATGACTCCGCAGCGTCTCGCACTCGGGCGGCTCGTAGCCGCGACCGTCGTCGTGCAGGGTGATGTGCTCGACCTGGTAGCGGGTGACCGCTTCGTCGAAGTCGGGAGCCCCTCGGAACGCGTCCACGATCGTCTCGAAGTCGGCTCCCGCCCGGTGGAGGAACGCCGCGAGGCAGAACCGCCCCGAGTGCGAGAGGTTCTCGCCCTTCTGGAGGGTCCGCTGCATCTTGCGGACGCAGGGCGGGAAGAACTCGGGGTGCAGGGGACCTCCGCGGAGCTCGGTCCGCGCGACGGGGGCCGGTGTCCGACGGGCGAGCTCCTCGAGCAGGTCCGTCTCGCGCTCCCGCACTTCCCGGACCACGTCGTCCGCGAGCGGAAGCGGGTCGGCGAGACGGAGGCGCACCGCCTCCTGGAGAAGGCGGGCGGCCCGCGCCGGGCGGACCGCGACCGACCCCCGTCGCAACGCCTGCCTCGGGAGACGGAACTCCGCCTCCCGGATCGGCACGGAGAGACGCAGGTAGTCCACGAGCGGCACCTCGACCCCATCCGGGCCCGGCGCCAGGGAGAAACCGAGGCGACGGGCGACCTCGGAGAGCTCCTCGACCGGGACGGTCAAGAGGCGGGCGTGGTTGCGCTTGGCTTCCGCGACGGCCCACCGCCGGAGGGCGGCCGGCGTGGCGGCGGCCGACAGGACGAGGCGCGCGAACAGGAACGAGAGCAGGCGGACGCTCGGGTCCGCGCGCGCGAGCTCTTCGAGGTCGCGGGTGCCACGCGGGTCGTCCGCGGCCGCGAGGATGCGGGCCCGCCCGAGCGCGCGCGCCGGAGCGAACGCGCCGTCCGAGAGGAGAGTGCGGACCGACACCGCCAGCTCGCCGAGGAGCGTTTCCGCCCCCGGTAGGAACGGGTACTCCGCGAAGAGCGAACGCTCGTCTAAAGGAGCCGAGGCACGAGGAATGGACATACGAGTAGGAACACGACGAGGAGCGAAGAAACCGTCACCGCGCGACCGGCGAACTGGTCGAGACGCGCCGCGGACCAGCCGCGACGGAAGCGCGCCGCGACCGACGCCGCGAAGTCCCGGAAGAGGAGCCCTCCGTCGAACGGGACGAGCGGGAGCGTGTTCGAGAGCCCGAGGAGCAGGTTGATCCAGACCAGCCAGTAGAGGATGTTCGCCACGATCCAGAAGGTGCTCGGACCGACCGCGGCAAGGGGGCCGGTGAGGTGGTACCACTGCGTCGTCGACCCGGAGGCCGGCTCGAGACCTTCAAAGGGGAGGAGGAGCCAGACGATGGTTCCCACGGTGGGCCCCTGGTCGCTTCCGGGTGGCCAGACGAGCGTTTGCTTGAGCTCGGAGGGGGAGAGGCCGTAACCGACCCCCAGGAACCCTCGGGTCTTGACGTTCGGATTGCTCGCCAAGACGACCGTCGTCGAGACCGTCCGTCCGAGGCCGGAAGCGTAGTAGACGAGCGCAATCGTTTCGTTCGGCGTCGTATTCTCGAGAGCCGCCTGAAACTGTGTCGCGGTCGTCGTGGCCGAGCCGTTGACGGAGGTGATGAGGTCCCCGACCGCAAGGCTCGCATTCGCCGCGGGAGTGTCCGATTGCACGTACGTGACGGAGACCCCGTTCGCGTTCGGGGCGATGGACGAGGCCACGAGACCGGAAAGGACGGCGAAGAACAGGATAGTGAGCGCGAAGTTTGCGAGGACCCCCGCCGCGGCGACCCGGTCCCGACGCCGTCGCGAAGCGGCGAGCATGTCGGTGTCGTCCTGTTCGACGAACGCGCCGACCGGGACCACGCACCAGAGGATGCCGATGGTCTTCACGCCGATGCCCTGGGACCGGGCCATAACGCCGTGGCTGAGCTCGTGGAGCACGATCCCGACCACGAGCGCGAGGATGCCGTAGCCGATCGGGATGAGCGGGTTGATCCCCGGGAGGGCGAGCGCCTCGGAGGCGGAAGGGGCTTGGGCCGGCGATATCCAGAACGATGCGACCGTGGACAAAACGAGGAGGACGAGAATCGTTCCCATCGACACGATGGCGAGCCCGATCCCGAGGTCGCCGGCTGCGGTCCAGAACCGCTTGAACCGGCCCCACCGGTCGAGGGCTGCGCGACCCCGCTGGGTCTTGATCATCAGGGCGGGTCCGAAGAGCGAAAGCGGTCGGCCGGGGCCGAGATGACCCGTCCGGTAGAGCGCGTAGACGACGGCCCCGTAGAGCAGGACGACGGCCAGCGCGATCTCGTAGCCGAAGTAAGGATTCACGGCGCGTTCCGAGGCACCCACGTCTCGACCGGGTTAAGAGTTCTTGCGGACCGGGGCGTCGGGAACGGGATTATGCCTGTGCCTCGATGGGGTTCGGCAGGGACATGGCGTACCGGTCGTTGAGACTCGGGGTCATCCTGGCGGTCGTGGTGGCGGTCGTCCTCGTCGGGTCCGTCACGCCCTCCGAGCGCACGACCGCGAGCGGTCCGGGTCCCTCCGCGGTGAGCGGGGTCCTCGTATCGCCCACCGTCGCACTCAGCGCGTCGTCGACGCGAGCAGGAACCGAAGTGGAGGTCGCTCCCGCGTTCTCTACCCCTTCCGACGTGGTCGCGCTGGGACCCGAACCGCCCACCGACCCCGTCACCGTGGAGGTAGGGCTCGCCCTTCCGGACCCTTCGGCGCTCGCCGGGCTCGTGTCGGCCCTCTATTCGCCGGGGACCCCCGAGTACAAGAGCTTCCTCGCCACCTCCGAGCTCGCACAGCGCTTCGGTCCTTCCCCTTCGACCGTCTCGGCGGCCCAGACCTACTTCGAACGATTCGACCTCACGGCCCGCGCGAGCCCGGACCATCTTCTGCTGACGGTGACCGGTCCGAGCGCACGGGTCGGGGCGGCGTTCGGAACGACCTTCGAGGAGTACCGTGAGACCGGGGGCGGGTGGTTCTTCAGCCACCCGACGCCCGCGACCCTACCCGCCCTCGCTCCCTGGTCGGGCGCGTACGGTCTGGGGAACGCCACTCCGTTCGTTCCCTCGACGACCGCTCCTACCCTCGCGCGGGCCGGGACCACCCCCGACGCGACCTGTGTCGGATTGGGCGCCGGCCTCGACCCGTGCGAGGTCTGGCAGGCGTACAACATGACCTCGCTCATTTCGGGCGGGACGAACGGTTCGGGGATCCGGCTCGCGGTCGTGGACGCGTACAGCTCGGACGAGAACCAGACCCTTCTCGCGTCCGACCTCGATACGTTCGCCGTTTCCAACGGGATCGCCCCGGGGGCGGTGAACTACGTGTACCCCGACCCGCCTCCCGGGAATCTCAATCTGAGCTCGAACCTCGCCTGGAACGTCGAGGACGCTCTCGACCTCGAGTGGGCGCGCGCCGCCGCGCCCGGAGCGACCATCGACATGACGCTCTCGCCCGACGCCGGCGTGGGGCTCTACGAGGCCGTGGATTGGCTGGTGGCCCACCAAGCGGCCAACGTGATCTCGATGAGCTGGGGCGAACCGGACGTCGGGGTCTTCAACGCCGCCGAAACGCCCTGCGCCGTCGCCTGCAACGCCTCCACCGACGGCTCCTACGGCCTCCTCGCGCCGGTCCTCGAGTTCGCGGCCGCCGAGGGGATCAGCGTCTTCGCCGCGAGCGGAGACTGCGGCGTCTCCGACGGCACGTCGGGTCTCTCCACCAACTTCCCCGCGTCGGACCCCGACGTCACCGGGGTGGGGGGGACCGACCTCACCGTGGGCCCGACCGGCGACTGGCTCGGGGAGGTCGCCTGGAGCGGCAACTCGAGCGGCGCTCGCGGACCCGGCTGCCAGAACCAGGGTGGGTCGGGCGGAGGATACTCGCCCTTCCCTCGACCCGGGTGGCAGGAGGGCCTCCCGTCCCGCCCGGCGACGCGGGGCGTGCCCGACGTCGCCCTCGACGCCGCGAACCCGGTCGGCCTCATCCTCCACGGGCAGGAGTGGGATTCTGCAGGGACGAGCGTTTCGACCCCGGTGTGGGCCGGCATCGCCGCGATCGCCGACCAGTACGCGGGGGGTCCGCTCGGTCTTCTCGACCCGTCCCTGTACGCCATCGCCGCCGGGCCGAACGATTCGACCGACCTCCACGACATAACATCGGGAAGCAACGGGTATCCGGCCGCCGCGGGGTGGGACCCGGTCACCGGCCTTGGCTCTCCCCAGGTCGCGGCGCTCGTCGTCGACCTGGCCCACCGCTTTCCCGTCACCTCGAGCAACCTGGGGTCGTTCGTCTACGCCACCCCGCGCTTCGGCCGGGCGCCGGCCACGGTCACCTTCCACGTGAATGCGACCGGGGGCGCCGGGACGTACCCCCTCGAAGGGGTCTCGTTCGGGGACGGCAACGCATCGTTCGCCCCGGGCGGGGCCGCGAAGTACACCTACGAGGACCCCGGGGTCTATTCAGCGCAGGCGTACGTCGCGGACTCGACCGGGAACTACTCGGTCTCCCCGCCGCTCGCGATCGTGGTGGGAGGAGGGAACGCCCTTTCCGTCACGTTGACCTCCTCGACGGACGTCCCCGTTCGGGGGGAATCGGTCCTCTTTTCAGCCGCGGCCACCGGCGGGGTCGCCCCGTACAAGTACAACTTCTCTTTCGGGGAGGGGACGTTCCTCGACGGTTCTCCGCTCTCCGCCACGAACCACGTCTTCGGCGCCAACGGAAGCTACTGCGCCGCGGTCGTGGTCTCGGACTCGGCCTCCCCGATGGACGGAGGGGCGAGCGCCCGCGTGGCGATCGGTGTGGGGAGCGCTCCCCTTCCCGACTGCCGAAACGATACCCTACCGCTCACGATGACCCCGACCCCGAACCTCGGGGTGAGGGACGCCCCGGCCGATTTCGCCGACCTGTTCTCGGTCTCGGGCGGGTCGACGGCCGCGAGCACCCTCCCGCCCTCCCTCCAGTTCTCCTCGAGCGACCCGTACCTCGCGGCGTGCGGATGTGCGATCTTCCGTACCCCGGGTGTGTACCCGGTGAACGGGTACGCCAATGATAGCGAGAACGAGCAAACGACGTCCACTACCAACGTCACGGTCGCTCCCGCTCTTGTCGGGACCTTCACGGCGAACCAAACGGTCGGCGTGGCCCCCCTCACGGTCGGGTTCCACGCGAGCGCGACGGGGGGCTACGAGGCCAATGCGACGACGACCGTTTGGACGTTCGGCGATGGCGTGGGCGCGGTCGGCGCCTCCGTGTCCACCACGTACTCCGCTCCGGGGCTCTACGTCGCCGTCGGCCATCTTTCCGACCTCGGGGACGGGAACGCGAGCGAGGCGTTCTTGATCGACGTGGAACCCGCGGGAGCGTCGTCCCTTCCGTTCCCGCCGTTCCTGGTCGCCACGGTCACGCCCGCGGTCGACGTGTCGCTGGGGACGACGGTGAACCTCACGGCGCGACTGGTCTCGCCCGACGGCTCCGTCGTCCCGTCCGCCGTCCGCTGGAGCCTCGGGTCCGACTCGGGAGGTTACCGGGCCTTGCTGAACTGGACCTACTCCTCCCCGTCCTCGCTCGCGGCCAACGGGTCCCTCACCGTCACGGTGAGCGCGACCGACCTCGCGACCGACCAGGCCGTCCACGCCACCCTCGAGTTCCCCGGCTTTGCCGCGGTCGAACCGGGCGCCTTCTTGCCTCGGGTCGACGCCCTCGAGTTCACGGACAGCGGAGGGCCCGCGTCCGGGAGCGCTCCGCTCTCGTGGACCGGAACCGCGGCCGTGACGGGCCCCGGCACAGTGTCGGTACTCTGGGTGTTCGGTGACGGCAGCGAGGACCTCGACCTCACCACGCAGCACTCCTTCGGATCCGGTCTGTACACGGTCGTGGTGACCGCCACCGACAGTTGGGGCGACAGCGCCACCGACGTGCTCCCGGTCGGGGTGTCGGGCGGGCTCGGGCTCACGGCGTCCCTCTCGGCCACGGCCGGCGCCGCACCTCTCACGGTCACGTGCGTGTCGACCGTGACCGGCGGTCTCGGTCCGCCCTACCAGTTCCGCTGGTCGTTCGGGGAAGGCGCGGTCGCCACCGCCGAGAACACGACGCACACGTTCGGCTCCTCGGGAAGGTACAACGTCACCCTCAACGTCACCGACCCCGGCGGCGACTCGGCGATGATGAACTGGACCGTGACCGTAACACCGGGGGCGACCGGCTTTCCCTCGGTGGTCTTCCTGGTCGTCGGGGCCGTCGTGGGGGCGGGCGCGGCGCTCGCCGCGGTGGTGAGCCGGCGCCGGTCCCCCGGCGGAGCCGCTACCCTTTGACGACCCCGAGGGGGACCAACCGGGCGACCCGGCGGGTGAGCCCCGCGCCCTCGGCGACGCGCACGACCTCTTCGACATCCTTGTACGCGCCGGGCGCCTCCTCGGTCACGCCTTCCCGGGAGCTCGAGCGAACGACGATCCCGCGGCTCGCCAGCTTCCGGATGACCTCCTCGAAGCGGAACGCGCGCACCGCGGCGTGCCGGCTCATCCGGCGTCCGGCGCCGTGGCAAGAGGAACCGAACGAACGCTCCATCGCGGTCGGAAGGCCGGAGAGAACGTAGCTCGCCGTGCCCATGTCCCCGGGGATGAGGACCGGCTGGCCGTAGGCGCGGTAGACGGCCGGCACCTCCTCGCGACCGGCGGGGAACGACCGGGTCGCGCCCTTGCGGTGGACGAGGAGCTTCTTTCGGCCCCGCTCGGTCGCATGCTCCTCGACCTTCGCCATGTTGTGGGCGATGTCGTAGACCACGGCGAGGTCGAGCGACGTGTCGGGCTGGCCGAAGACGCTCGAGAACGCGCGACGCACGGAGTGGGTGATCGCCTGCCGGTTCGCCCACGCGAAGTTCGCGGCGGCGGCCATCGCCCCGAGGTACCGCTGGCCAGGGTCGGAGGCGACCGGGGCGCACGAGAGCTGCCGGTCGACGAGCTCGACCTTCTCCTCCCGGAGCCGGTGGTCCATCGTCCCGATCCAGTCGGTGGCCACCTGGTGGCCGAGCCCCCGCGAGCCCGTGTGCAACATGACCATCACGCGGCCGGGCACGAGGCCCATGACCCGCGCGAACTCGGGTTCGAAGACTTCGTCCACCGCTTGGACCTCGAGGAAATGGTTCCCCGACCCCAGGGTGCCGAGCTGCTTCTGACCCCGCTTCCGGGCCGTCTCCGAGACCTCCCCGGGCTGAGCCCCGGCGAGGCGTCCCTCCTCCTCCTGGACCGGAAGGTCCTCGGGGCGCCCGTACCCCTGGCCCACTGCCCACGCCGCGCCGTTCGAGAGCACCTCTTCGAGGTCCGCCGGCCGGAGCGCGTAGCCCCCGTGGGAGCCGACGCCGGACGGGACCTCGCGGTAGAGGCGTTCGATGAGGTCGGTCAGACGGGGGCGGACCTCCTCGACCGTGAGATTGGTCCGGATCAGGCGGACCCCGCAGTTGATGTCGTAGCCGATCCCGCCCGGCGACACGACCCCGTCCGCGAGGTCGAACGCGGCGACCCCTCCGACGGGAAACCCATACCCGAAGTGGATGTCGGGCATGGCGAGGGAGCAGCGCTCGATCCCGGGAAGGGTCGCGACGTTCGCGAGCTGGATGAGCGACGGGTCCCCTTCGACGCCCGAGAGCAGCGCCGCGTCCGAGAAGAGGACGCCGGGAACGCGCATCCCTGGCACCTCGTCCACCGGGATCTCGTACGTGAACTCGTCCCGGGCGATGAGCCGGGGGACCTTCGGCACGGCGCGGCGCGAGCCGAGGGCCCTATTTACGTTGGTCTTCTCGGAAGGTCCTGGTCCGCCGGACGGGGTCGGACAAAACGCCAAGTAACTGCCGGTCGATACGCCTCGACGGGGGCGGACGTGAACCGGCGGGTCCTGGTGTCGATCGCCAACCTTTGTGCGATTGCGATCGCGTTCGTCATCCTCTTCGAGTTCCCCCAGTACTCGGACGAGGCCTTCTACCTCTTGATCATCTGGATGGTCGTGGGCTTCGTGCTGCTCTATGCGATGCGTCCTCGCCTACCGTCGGTCCCTGCGAACGCCTCCGCGGAGCCGAGCCCGTTCCCTTCGACCCGGCCCGCGAACGCCCCCCTGCCGAGCGGCTCGGAGAGCGCGAGCACGATCGGGTTCTGCATCTACTGCGCGACCCCGATTCCCCCAGGCACACGGGCCTGCCCCGCGTGCGGCCATGCCCTGCCCGGTTGGTGAGGAGGTGACGGTCGTTCGATCGGTCCATCGATGACGGATCGTCCGCCCTTCCTGCTATCGTACCCGGTGGTCATGGGTCTCCTGGTCGCCCTGACGCTCGGCCTGATGCTGCTCGGAAGGTGGTACTGGAACCTCGGCCTGTACACGCTCTTCCTGCTCGCGGTCCCGCTCGCCCTCGCCGTCGCCTACCTGAGCTGGTATCGTACTCTCCTCTACCAGCCCCGGCTACCCCAACCAGCCCCCGCCCCCGTGTCCGGGGACGAGGAGCCGTTCGAGGACCCCGTCGAGGAGGCGGACCGGTGGGACGACTCGATCGACGACGACAAGACGCCCGAGGAGCCGACGGACGCGGCCGACGACCCACCGGTGGAGGACCCGAAGGACGCGCCCGACGACGACCTCCTGCCCGAACCCCCCGCGTCCCGCTGAAGGGGGCCTAGGGGCTCTTCGCGTCGGGCCGTATCCACATCATCGGTTCCTTGGCCCGGGCGTTCGCGCCGGCCGACACCCGGAGGTCTCGAACGACCCCGTCAGCGGGGCTCGCGACCTCCCCGCGCATCTTCATCGCCTCGAGCACGAGGAGCGTCTGCCCCTTCGTGACGCGGTCCCCCTCGGCGACCCGGAGCTCGATCACCCGACCGGGCATGGACGGCACGACCGGGACCCCTTCGCCCGTCGGGGCACCGGGCGCCGGGGCCGTGGCGGCCCCGCCGGCCGGAGCCGACGACGTCCAGCCCGGGGCCGGGGCCGACGGGGGAGCGAGCTCGGCCGGGCCGGCTTCGACTCGGACCTCCCAGCGCTCCCCGTTCACGTCGACCGGCCCGTAGGGCGCCGGGAAGTGCTCGGGCCAGTTCTCGACCACGACCTTCTCCCCGTCGATCTCGAGCTCCACGCGGTTCCCGCCTGTCGCGACCACGACGACGGGGTAGGTCCGGCCTCCGACCGCGACGGAGGAGAGGTCGGGGGCGACCTCGACCTCCTGTTTCTTACCCGCGCGTTCGAGGACGACCCGCATCGACCCACCTCCGTTGGGAATGGCCTCGCGCTCGCCCTTCGTAGGCCCAAGGGCTCATCCCCGGGGGAGGTTCGCCCGCGGGGACGGCGCGCGTCGGCGCGGACGGAGTCGGCGCCCGGAGAGCGCCCACGACGCCGAGCGCCGCCGTCGTGAGAACGTCCCCGGTGAGGCCGTGCTCGACCGCCCGCCGGTAAGACTTGTACACCGCGGGGAAGAGCGCGTACGAGAGCGCCTCGGCGGTGTCCGCGGCCGGCACGAACGCGCGCACCTCGCCGAGCATCTTCTCGAACTCCGGCGGAAGGAGGTCCGCCGGTCGGCCGACGATCGCCGGGGCGTGCTCCGTGACCTTCCTCTGGAGCTCCGGGTCGATCGGCGCGGGCGGGGTCCCGTAGAGGCCGCGGACGTAGTCCCGGACTTCCCCCGTGACCTGCTGATAGCGAGCGCCCGTGAGGACGTTGATCACCGCCTGGATCCCGACGATCTGGCTCGTCGGCGTGACGAGGGGAGGGTACCCGAGGTCCGCGCGGACGCGGGGGACCTCCGCGAGGACCTCGGTGAGGCGGCCGAGCGCGTCCTGCTCGGCGAGCTGCGAGAGGAGGTTCGAGAGCATCCCGCCCGGGATCTGGTGCGTCAGGATGCCCGGGTCGGTCTGCAGGGAACGCAGGTTGAGGAGGGGCCGGTACCGGTCCATCACGGTCTGGAAGTACCCGGCGAGGTCGGCGAGCGCGGAGAGGTCGAGCTTCGGGTCGAGGTCGGTTCCCTTCATCGCGCCGACGAGCGTCTCGGTCGGCGGCTGGCTCGCCCCGCCGGCGAACGGGCTCAGCGCCGTGTCGATGGCGACCGCGCCGGCCTCGGCCACGGCGAGGCACGTCAGGGTCGACATCCCGCTCGAGGAATGCGTGTGGACCACGACCGGCAGGCCGACCTCCTTCCCGAGCGCCCGGACGAGCGCGGCGCCCTCGGTCGGGGGCATGAACCCGCCCATGTCCTTGACGCAGAGCTCGTCCGCCTCCAGCGCGGCGAGGCGCTTCCCGAGGTCGACGAACGCCTCGAGGGTGTGGACCGGGCTCGTCGTGTAGCAAATCGTCGCCTGGGCCCGCGCTCCCGCGTTCTTCGCCGCGCGCAGCGCGACCTCCATGTTGCGCGGGTCGTTGAGCGCGTCGAAGACGCGGAAGATGTCGATGCCCCACCGGGCCGCCTGGGCGACGAACTTCTCGACGAGGTCGTCCGCGTAATGCCGGTAGCCGACGAGGTTCTGGCCCCGGAGGAGCATCTGGAGGGGCGTGTTCGGCATCGCCCGCTTGAGGGATTCCAGCCGCTCCCAGGGGTCCTCGCGGAGGAAGCGCAGGCAGACGTCGAAGGTGGCGCCTCCCCAGACCTCGAGCGATCGGTATCCGACCGCGTCGAGCCGCTCGGCGGCGGGAAGCATGTCGCGCGTGCGCATCCGGGTCGCGATGAGCGACTGGTGACCGTCGCGCAGGACCGTCTCGGTGATCTCGACCATCCGGACCCCGCGGCTAGAGAGGAATGTTCCCGTGCTTGCGGCCGGGTCGATCGTCGCGCTTCGAGGAGAGGAGCGAAAGGGCGCTGACGAGACGGGCCCGGGTCTCCGCCGGGTCGATCACGTCGTCGATGTAGCCGCGCTCGGCCGCGAGGTACGGGTTCAGGAACTCCCGGCGGTACTCGGCCGTGAGGCGGTCCCGGAGCTTCTCCTGCTCCTCGGCCGTCCCGCTCTCGAGGTCCCGGCGGAAGAGGATGTTGACCGCGCCGTCGGCGCCCATGACGGCGATCTCGGCGGTCGGCCAGGCGAGGTTGAGGTCGCCCCCGAGGTGCTTCGAGCACATGACATCGTACGCGCCGCCGTACGCCTTCCGGAGGATGACCGTCAGCATCGGGACGGTCGCCTCGGCGTACGCGTAGAGGAGCTTCGCGCCGTGGCGGATGATCCCTCCGTGCTCCTGGGCGGTCCCGGGAAGGAACCCCGGAACGTCGACGAACGTGAGGAGCGGCAGGTTGAACGCGTCGCAGAACCGAACGAAGCGCGCGGCCTTCGAAGAGGCGTTGATGTCGAGCGTGCCCGCCAACACCGCCGGGTTGTTCGCGACGACGCCCACGGACCGTCCGGCGAGCCGAGCGAGGGCGATGACGATGTTCGGGGCCCAGGCGGACTGGACCTCGAGGAGGGATTCGGGGTCGACGACCCGCTCGACCACCGCGTGCACGTCGTAGGGAGCGTTCGCCTCCTCGGGGACGATGCGGGCGAGCTCGCTCGCGGCGGAGTGGCTCGGGGCGACCGGGGCGGTCGCGGGGGGGTCTTCGAGGTTGTTGAGCGGAAGGTAGCCGAGCAGCCGCCGGGCGAGCGCGATCGCGTCCCGGTCGGTCGGGGCGGTGAAGTGCGAGACCCCGCTCACCGCGGCGTGTGTCTCGGCCCCGCCGAGCGCCTCCATCGTGACCTCCTCGCCGGTGACGGCCCGAACGACGTCGGGGCCGGTGATGAACATCTGGCCGGTCCCCTTCGCCATGATGACGAAGTCGGTGATCGCGGGCGAGTAGACCGCGCCTCCCGCGCACGGACCGAGGATGAGCGAGAGCTGCGGGACGACCCCCGAGAGGAGGACATTGCGAAAGAACACGTCCCCGTACCCACCTAGGCTGATCACGCCCTCCTGGATGCGGGCTCCCCCGGAATCGTCGAGCCCGACGATCGGGACCCCGGCCTTGCGGGCCGTCTCCATGACCTTCACGATCTTCATCGCGTGCGCCTCCCCGAGCGCGCCCCCGAAGACCGTCGCGTCCTGGGCGAAGGCGCAGACCGGTCGCCCGTCGACCTCCCCCCAGCCCGTCACGACCCCGTCCCCGGGCACGCGTCGTTCCTCCATCCCGAACTTATCGACGCGGTGGGTCACGAACGCGTCGATCTCCGTGAACGTCCCGGGGTCGAAGAACGCCTCGAGGCGGTCGCGCGCCGTGAGCTTGCCGGCCGCCCGGTGGCGCTCGACGCGCTCGGCCCCCCCGCCCTCTCGCACCTTCTTCTTGAGGACCGCCCAGCGGTCGAACGCTTCGCTCATCGCGCCTCCTCCACCCGAACGTCGCCCGCCCATATCGCCACCCTGTCGGTGGGGGTCGCGAGCAGGAGCTCCCCTTCGTCCCCGATCGCCTTGAGGGTACCCGCAGGGTGACCGTCGACGGTGACCGGGCGGCCGACCCCGTAGAGCAGCTCCCGGCAGAGGTCGCGGGCCTTCCGCGCACCGCCCGCGGTCGAGAGCCACTCGGCGGCCCCGAGCGCCGACGCGACGACGATCTCCTCGACGTCCTCTAGCCCGGGAGGCGGGGAGACGAACTCCTCGAGCGCGGCGACGCTCTCCGGTAAGGGAGAGGGAAGGGAGCCTCGGTCGAGGCGGACGTTCACCCCGACCCCCGCGACCACCGCGCGTCCGAGCGTCGGCGAACCGACCTCGTCGGTGAGGATCCCCGAGAGCTTTCGCAACGGTCGGCCGGCCTCGCGGACCAGGAGGTCGTTCGGCCACTTCAGCGCCAGCAGGACCGCATACTCCTTTTGGAGCGCGCACGCGAGACGGGCCCCGACCGTGAGCGGGAGGAGCCCGGGATGCTCGGTCGGACGGGAAAGCACGACGGAACAGTAGAGGCCTCCCTCGGGCGACTCCCAAGAACGGGCGAGGCGTCCCCGGCCGTGGGTCTGGCGACAGGCGACGACCCGGGTACCCTCGGGCGCGCCGTCGCGAGCGAGCGCCAGGGCCCGGTCCTGGGTCGACGGGAGCGTGTCGTAGAACTCACGAGGGCCCACTCCCGCGTTCCTCCCCGAGCGCGAGCGAGGGCCCCGGCCCAATAACGGTTGGGGATGGCCGAACGGGCCTCGACGGGCGGCCGTCCGTCGCCCTCGCGTCGGACCCGCCGGACCGGTGACTAGATATATCCGCGCAGAGGCGGGGAACTCCGATGACCTCGCTCGTCCCGCTGCTCGAACAGGTCGCGCGCGACGTCGAGCCGCAGCTCCGCTCCCAGCTGGGCGGGTTCTTCGGGGGCGTCGTCCGGGCCTACCTTCCGCAGACGTGGGTCTTCAAGACCGAGCGCGAAGAGGCTTCGCTCATCGTCGACGTCACGGGGGCGGTGACGGTGGCGGCCGGCGCCGCGGCGCACCCGGACGTGACGATCGAGACCTCCCACGACCGGCTCGAGGCCGCGCTGGGCACGCGGTCGCGCGGTCAGGTGCCCCCGGGGCCCCAGACGGTGACCCCGCACACGCCGAAGGGGAAGACGGCGTTCGAGTACCTGCGCGGCCGGATCGGCCTCTAGGCCCGGAACGGCCCGTCGTCTAGGCGAGCTCCCGGAGCCGACGGACCATCTTGACGACGGCCCGAACGGCGTTCCCCGCGTTCTCGATGCGGTCCTGCGCCTGGAGCCGGGTCTCGCCCGGTCCCGAGATGCCGAGGCCGATCGGCTTCCCGTGCTCGACCGAGAGGTCGGCGAGCTTGCGCGCCGCCTGGTTCATCACGACCTCGTCGTGCTGGGTCTCGCCCTCGATGACCGCGCCGAGCGCGACGAGAGCGTCCACGTCGTCCCGGCCCAGGAGCACCTTCGCCGCGAGCGGCATGTCGAACACGCCCGGGGTCTTCATCACCGGTCCGAGCGACA